>NZ_JAYLVV010000020.1:0-671 GCF_048059195.1 Maribacter sp. HS | reverse complement strand
GGCAACACTTTATCGACTACGGTTAATGGTGTTACCGGAGCAGGGGTTCCAATAGTTAATAGTAACGTACTAGGTTTAGATACTAATAATGATTTGATAAGTACGGTAAACGGAGAAGCCTCTTCAGCGTTGGATTTAACTCCAGCAATACAAGCAAATCAAACCACGACTACAGTTGTAGAAGGAACGGGAATAGATATAACATCATCGGTTACCGGAAACAATACGGAATATACGGTAACGGTAGATCCTACGGATATCATTGGTGACGGTAGTATTACATCAAGTGATCTTGATGTTGTAGGTGGTGCGAACGCAACTTTGAACGATGTTAGTCTAACAATTGCCGATGATGCTGTCGATGCAGCAACCATTAACGCAGATGTAGCGGGAGCAGGACTTGCGCAGAATGCAACGACAGGCGCTTTGGAAGTCGACGAAGCGGCAATCGCCGACGGAACGATCTCGTCAACGAACAGTACCATAGATATTACGGGAGGTGACGATTCAGTATTCAAGGACGTGACCTTGGATGTAGCGGACGATGCCATTACCACGGATAAAATAGCTGCGGGCGCAGTGGAATCTTCGGATATCGCGGCGGATGCGGTAAACGCGGGGACCATTAACGCAGATGTAGCGGGAGCAGGTCTTGCGCAGAATGCAACGAC
>NZ_JAYLVV010000019.1:0-974 GCF_048059195.1 Maribacter sp. HS | reverse complement strand
AAAAATATTCTTTCTTTTTTTCCCAGACCAACCAACATATAAATGAACCTTTTCCGACTCCCGATTCAGAACTCGTCTTCCTCGCTAGCGGGGTGCAAATCTACAACCTATTTTCTAATCAACAAGACTTTTTTGCAAAATAAATACAAGGTTTTTTGCAACGGACCATATCAACCTGATTCAACGGAGGTTAGAAAACAAGGAAATAACAAAACGCATAGTTCCCGGAAATAAAATTATCATATATCCTTCCGATATGGCATATAATCCAGCCAATGACATTTCTAAAATGGTAAAGAATTTTATTTCTTATTAGCAGAAATATAACCAAACCCCAAATCTATAAAGTACAAATTACCGTTAAATCCCTCCAATTAACCAACACGAATAACCCTCACCAAAATGTACATTAAAACAAAGCTATTTTAGCTATATAAATTTTATCTACCAAAACTAGGTTGACCAAAAAATACAACAACATGAAACTCCTGGATATAGATAAATAAAACACCAAATAGCCATGGAGCAGGTATTAAACCAAAACTTGTTAGCTAATAGAATAGAAAACGGAAACCATATATAAGAATCGAGTATATCTTTTTACTAGACCTTTTACAACAGTATCACCAATAAACCTTTTTTGTATTTAATGAATGAACCTACACCAAGTAGCTATTGACAGAATAATGCTCCCTAAACATCTTATAAAAACAATCTATAATCCAAAATGCTAAAAATTACCTGAAGAGTTATGGATACTTAAGAAAGGAGTTAGCAGAAGTTAACACATACCATAGTTTAACCATAAGATTTCCAATGACCATGCACTCCCAATATCACCCCGGTCACTTTCACTTTAAGGTATAAAAAAAGCCCCTTACATTACTGTAAGGGGCTTTCGAAAAAGGCGGCTACCTACTCTCCCACTTGGTATAGCAGTACCATCGGCGCAAACGGTCTTAACTTCCCTGTTC
>NZ_JAYLVV010000018.1:0-1315 GCF_048059195.1 Maribacter sp. HS | reverse complement strand
GCGTTTGTGTATGTCGATACCAATGAATAACTTAGGTGTAGCAGTAATTTGAGTGTTCATATCTTTGATTTTTAGTTCATCTTAAAGATACTCGACTTACTGCTTTTACATAGATGCTATAATTAATACGGGTTTTGAAGTTTAACGCTTACTTATGGGTATATTTATAATGTCCGCCAAATCTTTTGGAATTGGCTTTTTAAATAGAAAAAATAAAAACAAACAAAAAGATTCGGCTATTTGCCTAAACGGAAACAAAAGTGCACTTTTATTCCCGTACTAATCATAGCCGAGACCGTTGTGCTTCATAATGACCAACCAATAACCAATGATTAAATTCTTTAGAAAAATACGACGCGAGCTTATGGAGAAGAATAATACTGGTAAGTATTTAAAATATGCGATTGGGGAAATTGTCCTTGTAGTTATTGGAATTTTGATTGCGCTTTCAATTAATAATTGGAATGAGAATCGGAAACAAAGCATTGAAGAAATTGCAATACTAAAAGCAATGAAAACAGATTTTTTAGAAACTAAAAACAGAGCTAAAGAGACCATCGAATTACAAAAAGAAGTAGTGGACTATTGCTATAAGCTACAAATTATAATGAATGGAGAAAAGGGTATTGATTCCATTGGAGAATATATATATCGAGGTGCATTGTCTTATTGGCGAATAGAACCAGTTAATGGAACTTATGATGGGCTAATTGGTTCTGGAAAAACCGACATAATAAAAAATCAAAACTTAAAAAGTTTACTGGCAGAATATTCCGCAGAAATAAAATACGGCTTTGAAGACGAAGAATTTGGTTTAGAGTTAACATCATTATTGACAGAAAAATCCAGTCCATATTCGGCTTTTCTTGAACCTGAAAAGTATAGAAAACGAGTCGGTATAGAAAAACCAATAAGTGACGAAAAAAGAAATAATGCCATAGCTGAACATCTTAACAATAATTCATTTTTAGGAATTTTAGTAGCTAAATCTGATATGGCACATAACAGATTAGTCTATCAGAAGAATATTTTAGATTTTGTAGAAAAAATTCTAATACAAATTGAGAAGGAATTAGAAAACTAAAAATAACGAAAGCTCAACATTGGCTATAAGTAATTGCTTGTTTTTGCCTACTTCTGAAAATCCTCAAGGATTTTCAGTTTGGTGCGTACTTGTTAAGTTAAGTGCTAACTCACGCAACTACTCATAGGTACTGTGTCAAAAAACAAGTTTTTTCTTTAATAATTTAGGAAACAGATTGATTTATCAAGTTGTTATCCCGCGCAGCAAGGGCTTCATGCTTTTGCTGCTTTT
>NZ_JAYLVV010000017.1:0-1445 GCF_048059195.1 Maribacter sp. HS | reverse complement strand
CCCTAGTCCAGTTCTCTAAAGTTAATATTTTATTTTTTATTGGTCCATAATGTTGATTTTGGGGTGTTGGATTGTTGGCAACCCTTTCCAGCATAATGCTTGGTTGTCAATACTTCAACACCATATATAACTTGCTCCGCATCCTATATGTGGTCCGTGCTTTGGGCATGGCCACCGGCATCTGTATGATCATAAGTTATAATAAGCCCGGTCACTTGCTAACCGATGTGGTTCCCGCCAGCGGCGGGACCACCTACATTGTTCTGTGATCCGGACTTTTCTACTTCTATTGTGAGCTCGGTTATCCTATTGTTTTACTTTCTCTATATTCTATTCCAATACCCCTATCTCATAAGGGGTCTCCGTCTTTATCACCGCCAATGTCCTGCTCAGTAGTTTCCTGGCCACCTTTACGATGACACTCTTCACATTTTTTCCGTGATGCTTGCGGTAATAGCCCTGCATCACGGGATCCGTTCGAATGGCCTGCCAAGAGGCCTCGATGAAATAACTGCGTATCAACCGGTGGGCACGCATGCTCACCCCCGTATGTCGGATGGTATCGCCACTTTGGTAAATGCCCGGTGCCAGACCTACATATCCGGCCAAATGTTTGATATTACCGAAACGGCGCAGGTCGCCCAATTCGCTCAAAATACCACTGGCCACTATGGGACCTATACCGGGAATGCTCCGTAAAAGCATATAATCTTTCTTAAAGTGTTTCTTGGTATACCGGCGCAATAAGGTGGAAACTTCCCGGAACTCCCGGTCGATGAACCGAAAACTGCGCATACGGCTACGCAGGACCTCATTGCCCGTATCGTACCCGAAATCCAGTTCATCGAGCCAATCCCTGAACTTATGGCTCCAATGGTCGTTATCGAATTCTTGGGGTATCCTTATACCGTAATACAGCAACTGCATCTTGATATAGCTCTTGATCTGGCGCATATCCTTGACCAGATCGTTCCTGCGACGGAAAAGGCTCCGCAGTTGCTCCCTGCACTTGTCCGGCACACAAATACCGCTCAACCTGCCGTCCTTGAGTTCCCGTGCTATGAGTTGGGCATCGATCCTATCCGTCTTGGTATGGCGCTCCTTGCCCCGCCTGAATATATCGGCCGGATTGACCACCAAGCTGCGCCAGCCATAACCTGTAAAGCACCGGTGTGCACGGTATCCGCAACAGCCCGCCTCATAAGCGGTGGACACTTCATAACCTGTATAATGCTTGGCTACATATTCATAGAGCAATTCGGCATCGGGCAGCATGCTAAAAGTCTTTCCGGATGACAGATCCGTCGCACAGTGTACCTTCCAACTGCGTTTGTGTATGTCGATACCAATGAATAACTTAGGTGTAGCAGTAATTTGAGTGTTCATATCTTTGATTTTTAGTTCATCTTAAAGATACTCGACTTACTGCTTTTACATAGATGCTA
>NZ_JAYLVV010000016.1:0-1453 GCF_048059195.1 Maribacter sp. HS | reverse complement strand
GGCTCGTATGTTTGGTTCTTAGTTTGAAGATACTATATTTTGAATGATAAATTAGTTTAAAGGGAAGAGTGATTTCGAGGTTCGGCTAGATACTTGAGAAAGATATCGTCGCTTAGGTTTACGCTCTTCCTGAACTGATTTATTAAAGCATTATTTTAGATAATCAATAATAAGCTTAAGTAGAAGGGACAGAGAGGTCTCGGCTAGATACACTTTAGGGTGATATCGTTTCTTAGAAATCCCGCCCTTCTATAATTTTCTTGGAATCCGGACAGTACCTAGGTCCTTTGGATAGAGATCGAATCAAATGCGAGCAAGGATGATAAAGGGAATTATAGCTTAAAAACCGAAGAAATGGAAAAGCGTTTAAAACAGAGTCTTGGTATCGATGTTTCAAAGTTGAACCTGTCATTGTCACTAGGGTTTCTAAATGAAAGGCTGGTCAAGGAATTCAAGTCCCGTCCCGATGTATCCAATGATATAAAGGGCTATAAGGTACTCTTGAAATGGTTGGGGGCATCCGTCGATCCCGAAGTGGAACTGTTAGTGGTCTTGGAGGCGACGGGCGTGTATCATCAAGGTATAGCACATTATCTATATGAACATGGCCATAGCGTTTGTGTCATGCAATCCGGCCGTGTAAAGCGCTATGCGCAGAGTTTGGACCAACGTTCAAAAACGGATGCGTTGGATAGTAGGATGCTAAGTATGTTAGGCCTGGAAAGAAACATTCGTCTATGGCACCCGCCCAGTGAAGAGTTGCAGGAGCTAAAAGGGCTGAGCAGGGAACGTAGTTCATTGTTGAACGACAGAACGGTGGAAATCAATCGGCAAGGAGCGATCGCATCGAGCGTGCATAGCAATGTAAGAGCACTAAAAAGGCACAAGATCAGGTTAAAGCTTCTCAATACACAGATAGAGGCAGTTGAAGAAGAGATGCGGTCATTGATAGCGGACAACGAAGAATTGAAAAGGAAACTTGAATATTTGACAAGCATACCTGGTGTATCGTTCATATCTGCGGCTACGGTAATCGGGGAAACCTTAGGTTTTGAATCGATAGTCAACGCCAAGCAGTTGGCCAGCTACGCCGGTTACGATGTAGTATTGAGGGAGTCCGGCAACTACAAAGGGAAGACCAGGATCAGTAAAAAAGGGAACAGCCATATCAGGGCGGTACTACATATGCCCTCGATGACCTGTGTACGCTGTAACCCTACATTGAAACAGTTCTATAACAGACTAAAGCCAAACAAAGCAAAGCCTTTGGTGGCACTTGTAGCGGTACAGAGAAAATTATTGATATTGATGTACACCTTGTGGAAGAACGAACAGTTCTATGATGCTGAATTTGAAATAAAAAAGCAGCAAAAGCATGAAGCCCTTGCTGCGCGGGATAACAACTTGATAAATCAATCTGTTTCCTAAATTATTAAAGAAAAAACTTGTTTTT
>NZ_JAYLVV010000015.1:0-2807 GCF_048059195.1 Maribacter sp. HS | reverse complement strand
AGCAGCAAAAGCATGAAGCCCTTGCTGCGCGGGATAACAACTTGATAAATCAATCTGTTTCCTAAATTATTAAAGAAAAAACTTGTTTTTTGACACAGTACCTAAGCGTAGTGCGGAGGCAAGGAAACTTTTCGTTTCCGTCTGCCAACGTAGCTAAAGCTTATTGTTTAGTTTTATTTTTTATTGTTCAAAGCTAAATCCATAAGATTTAGCGACATTATAAATATACACAGACCGTTCGTTTTAGCTCTAAAGTCCGCATTACGTTTAGGTTTTGTTAGCAATAGTTTTTATCTCCTTACCAGCTAAGGTTTCGAAATTATAATAATTATTAGTCTCGTAGATTCTGAAGACTTTTTTTAAATCGCTTTGAGTAATTCTTTGAATAAGTTTTTGAATTTCTTCATCTGAAATTGACTTATCCGCAAATACTCTCAAATGAATATCAGATTCTAATTTTAGTTGATGATATTCATCTAATGGATTGAGGTTTTGTTTGAATTTAATAATGTCGTTTTTAATCGAATCCAGTCCATTACCATATTCTGAGACAATAGCACTTTTATTATTAATGGTTCCAATGAAAATTTTCAAACCATATTCACTAGAAAGACCAATACGTTCAACTTTGGTGTCATTGGGTAATGTAAATTTTACTCCACTTTTTTTACTCAAGAAATCAAAATAGTTTTCTGCTCTTAGTAAGTTGAAATTTCTATCTATTGTTGAATCGTTAATTTTATTAAAGGAAAGAGTATTGTTGTTTTTAGAAAGAAAATATTCCATAAACATTGTTTTTGTTGAATCTTTTTCAAAAGTTTGATAGGGCCATTGTTCAATATAATCAAACTCAATTTTGGATTCGTCCGCTGTCCATTTTACAATCTGAGTATTGCCCTCCATAAATATTAGACTATCTGGGTGAAAGTACATTCTGGTAAATCCATCATTTTCCAGTCCATACCACTTTCCATTTATTTCTTTTTCAAAAGAATTTTGTCCACACGATAAGAGTGTCAATATTGGGCCAAGAATCAATATGTAAATTTTCTTTTTCAAAATTATTGCTAACGTTTCGGCTAAGATTAGTTGCGTTGTGAAATCCGGCAGGATTTCCCATCGCGAACTAAGATAACAAAATAGCTCTAGATTTTCCATCGGAAAATCCGGAGCAATTAATTTTAGGTATTGTTAGCGGTATTAAGCAACCCGACCCAACCTCAATAAAGACAAGCGAAAAGAACAATACCCGTAGATTTTGCCGCTTTTTCCATCCAGCGACAAACCTTGTTGAGATAAACATAGTTTAGAAGGCTTATTTAACTTAAACAAATAGTGACAAGCCAAAAGTCCGACTGCGTAACGATTGCGCACAGATTGCGTACTAGCGGCAAAAGGGAAGACCCCGAAAGCTGCTCTTTTTTTAACACAAACCAAAAGATTTGGGCAGACTTAAAATACAAAACTGAAGATTTTTTGCTTTTCTGATAAACGTTACTACTTGCGAACTGTTTGTTTTTTTAGCACGTAAAAGGAAAAAAGGAGTGGAGTAGAAGTTGCTCTAATTTTTTAAGAGCTTATTACCGTTAACGCTTGAGCTAAGCGTAGTGCGGAAGTAAGGAAACCTTTCGTTTCCGTCTTAGCACGAAGCTAAAGCTTATTGTTTAGTTTCATTTTTTCTTGTCCTAAGCTAAATCCATAAGATTTAGCGACATTATAAATATACATAGACCATTCGTTTTTGCCCTAAAGTCCGCATTACGTTTAGGTTTTGTTGTAAGCAGTTTTTATTTTTCTAAGGTAA
The DNA here is from genome assembly GCF_048059195.1 of Maribacter sp. HS. Classification (NCBI taxonomy): domain Bacteria; kingdom Pseudomonadati; phylum Bacteroidota; class Flavobacteriia; order Flavobacteriales; family Flavobacteriaceae; genus Maribacter; species Maribacter sp. HS. Next base: position 1,003 of record NZ_JAYLVV010000015.1, on the reverse strand, counting down.
TTATCTCAATATTATTCTCTGTGTATTTTATTATTGATATTTCATATGGGTTAATTCCATCTTCATTTATATTTTTTGTTCTAATATAATCTTTGAAAAAGAATAAATCATTTTGCCCAAATATAAAGGTTGGATATTCCCAAGGTCGTAAAACAGAATAGAACGGATAGTTTAGTTTTGAGTTTAAGTCTTTCTTAAACTTATTTGTAAACAATAGCGAGGTATGATATCTTTCATTGTTTGGCTTAAATTTATAAATATTTCTATTTTCCAAAGTGTCCATATACACTACATAATTAATTTCTCTTTCTAAATTATCAAAAGCGGAATTTACTATGTCCAATAATTTGACATTCCATATTTCAAGTTCTCTTTTTGATATTTGTGTTTGTTTGTGGTTATTATAATTTGAATGATGAAAGGTATACTCATAACCTTCATTTAATGGATATTTAATTAAAGTAGGATCCCTTCGGGTAGTTACTTCATTAAGAAATGGAAAAATGGATTGATTAGCTTCGTCCCATTCAGGTAGTGTAAACCAATTTTCTAATCTTACAGCCTCTTTAATAATTTTTTGATTTAGCGAATCTTTATTTTCTACTTCTAAAAATGAGTAAGCACTAATGGTTAGGGCTTCTCTTTTGTTTTTAATAGGAGCAATTGTTAACCTTAATCCAAAATTCGAATCAATTTCTAAACCCCTCTGTTTTAATTCACTATCCAACCTATTAATAATAATCTCTTCCCTTGTTTGATTACAGGAAACAATTAATAGTAGAATAACTGATATGATAACTATTTTTCTCAAATTGCTTACAACGGTTTCGTATAACCGTCAGTTACGGGTTAAATTAGCGATTATTTTCGGTTTAGTACAGACGTTAGCAATTCCGAGTGGATTCGGACGTAGTCGAATCCGCCGTAATTGCGGTTAGCATCTATGTAAAAGCAGTAAGTCGAGTATCTTTAAGATGAACTAAAAATCAAAGATATGAACACT
>NZ_JAYLVV010000014.1:0-5658 GCF_048059195.1 Maribacter sp. HS | reverse complement strand
AAAAAAAGAAAGAATATTTTTTTTCGAAATAAGTTGCCAGGTTAAAAAACAGTTGTATATTTGCAGCCGCTTAGGGAGACACCTAAGGGAAACGAAGCCGGGAAGGTCGCAAGATCCAAGGGCGGAGTGGATAAAAGTTCATTGAAATATTGTGGAGATTTAAGAATCGAGTTCAGGTGAGGACCTGGATGAGAGGAACACGAATTAAGAAACATAAGATTGAATATGCCTAGTGCATATATCGATATATTGAATCGAGAGTCGGGGCCGGGATGGATTTGGTTTCGTTGGGACGAATATTTACAAAACAACGATGAAGAGTTTGATCCTGGCTCAGGATGAACGCTAGCGGCAGGCCTAACACATGCAAGTCGAGGGGCAGCGGGGAAAAGCTTGCTTTTCCGCCGGCGACCGGCGCACGGGTGCGCACCGCGTATGGAACCTGCCTTGTACAGGGGAATAGCCCAGGGAAACTTGGATTAATGCCCCGTAGTACCGTATTTCGGCATCGTTATACGGTTAAAGCCTTCGGGCGGTACAAGATGGCCATGCGTCCCATTAGCTTGTTGGTAAGGTAACGGCTTACCAAGGCTACGATGGGTAGGGGCCCTGAGAGGGGGATCCCCCACACTGGTACTGAGACACGGACCAGACTCCTACGGGAGGCAGCAGTGAGGAATATTGGACAATGGAGGAGACTCTGATCCAGCCATGCCGCGTGCAGGAAGAATGCCCTATGGGTAGTAAACTGCTTTTATACGGGAAGAAAAAGAGCTACGTGTAGCTTACTGACGGTACCGTAAGAATAAGGACCGGCTAACTCCGTGCCAGCAGCCGCGGTAATACGGAGGGTCCGAGCGTTATCCGGAATTATTGGGTTTAAAGGGTCCGTAGGCGGGCCGATAAGTCAGGGGTGAAAGTCTGCCGCTCAACGGTAGAACTGCCTTTGATACTGTCGGTCTTGAGTTATAGTGAAGTTGCCGGAATATGTAGTGTAGCGGTGAAATGCATAGATATTACATAGAACACCGATTGCGAAGGCAGGTGACTAACTATATACTGACGCTGATGGACGAAAGCGTGGGGAGCGAACAGGATTAGATACCCTGGTAGTCCACGCCGTAAACGATGGATACTAGCTGTCCGGGGCCTTGAGTTCTGGGCGGCCAAGCGAAAGTGATAAGTATCCCACCTGGGGAGTACGTTCGCAAGAATGAAACTCAAAGGAATTGACGGGGGCCCGCACAAGCGGTGGAGCATGTGGTTTAATTCGATGATACGCGAGGAACCTTACCAGGGCTTAAATGCATATTGACAGGGTCAGAGATGACTTTTCCTTCGGGCAATTTGCAAGGTGCTGCATGGTTGTCGTCAGCTCGTGCCGTGAGGTGTCAGGTTAAGTCCTATAACGAGCGCAACCCCTACCGTTAGTTGCCAGCATGTCATGATGGGGACTCTAACGGGACTGCCGGTGCAAACCGTGAGGAAGGTGGGGATGACGTCAAATCATCACGGCCCTTACGTCCTGGGCCACACACGTGCTACAATGGCAGGTACAGAGAGCAGCCACGTCGCAAGGCGGAGCGAATCTATAAAACCTGTCACAGTTCGGATCGGGGTCTGCAACTCGACCCCGTGAAGCTGGAATCGCTAGTAATCGGATATCAGCCATGATCCGGTGAATACGTTCCCGGGCCTTGTACACACCGCCCGTCAAGCCATGGAAGCCGGGAGTGCCTGAAGTCCGTCACCGTAAGGAGCGGCCTAGGGCAAGATCGGTAACTAGGGCTAAGTCGTAACAAGGTAGCCGTACCGGAAGGTGCGGCTGGAACACCTCCTTTCTAGAGATTGTCCTTTTAAGGACGGTCCCTGGCGAAACGAAGAATCGGAAAACGGTCCCGGTCTTTTGGTTTAATACGATTGTTTTTAAGATAAAGTGTTCGAATAAGAATAAAGATCTCCATAATCATGATATATAAGTAATTGCTTTTCCGGGAAGGTATTTATACTGAAGAGGAAGAGTAGGGACAGTCCCATAGCTCAGCTGGTTAGAGCGCTACACTGATAATGTAGAGGTCGGCAGTTCGAGTCTGCCTGGGACTACAAACAAGAAAGGGTGCCTATCGGGCATTACGTTCATATATTGAAATATTGAAGGAAATTTTAGAAGTTGTGCTACCTGTCAACTGTAAACTGGCAACAGCCGACTTATGGAATTGGGGGATTAGCTCAGCTGGCTAGAGCGCCTGCCTTGCACGCAGGAGGTCATCGGTTCGACTCCGATATTCTCCACCAGGCAATGCCTGTAGATATGAAATAAGATCTTCAGTGCTTGCGGTGATTGGCGTAGATGATTTAATTGTCTATCGCGACTCGCGATCGTTCATTGACATATTGGAACAGGAGGTAAGACATTTTTAATGTTTTATCGACTAAAAAAGAAAGAAACACGAATCTTTATTAAGTAAAGAGTACGAATTAAGAATAGAATAGATTAAAGATCTGGCGACAAGCTGGAAAAGGGCGTATGGGGAATGCCTAGGCTCTCAGAGGCGAAGAAGGACGTGATAAGCTGCGAAAAGCTGCGGGGATCGGCACACACGATATGATCCGCAGGTATCCGAATGGGGCAACCCGTTATATTGAAGGTATAACATCCGCAAGGAGGCAAACCCGGGGAACTGAAACATCTAAGTACCCGGAGGAGGAGAAAACAAAAGTGATTCCGATAGTAGCGGCGAGCGAAATCGGATTAGTCCAAACCGTACATGTTCCGGCATGTGCGGGGTTGTAGGACCACGACATTCGAGATGTAATGAACTAGAACGCTTTGGAAATAGCGGCCATAGAGGGTGATAGTCCCGTATAGGCAAAGAGCATTTAGATAGTGGTATCCTGAGTAGTGCGGGGCACGTGAAACCCTGTATGAATCCGGCGGGACCATCCGCCAAGACTAAATACTCCTGAGAGACCGATAGTGAACCAGTACCGTGAGGGAAAGGTGAAAAGAACCGTGAATAACGGAGTGAAATAGATCCTGAAACCATACGCTTACAAGCGGTCGGAGCCCATATGGGTGACGGCGTGCCTTTTGCATAATGAGCCTACGAGTTACTTTTACTGGCAAGGTTAAGTTCTTCAGGAACGGAGCCGTAGCGAAAGCGAGTCTTAATAGGGCGCCATAGTCAGTAGTAGTAGACGCGAAACCGTGCGATCTACCCATGGGCAGGTTGAAGCTGTGGTAACACATAGTGGAGGACCGAACCCGTTGACGTTGAAAAGTCTTGGGATGACCTGTGGGTAGGGGTGAAAGGCCAATCAAGCTCGGAAATAGCTCGTACTCCCCGAAATGCATTTAGGTGCAGCGTGTAGATAGTTTTATAGAGGTAGAGCTACTGATTGGATGCGGGGGCTTCACCGCCTACCAATTCCTGACAAACTCCGAATGCTATAAAATGTTTCTGCGCAGTGAGGGCATGGGTGCTAAGGTCCATGTCCGAGAGGGAAAGAACCCAGATCACCGGCTAAGGTCCCAAAGTATATGCTAAGTTGATATAACGCGGTGGAACTGCATTGACAGCCAGGATGTTGGCTTGGAAGCAGCCATTCATTTAAAGAGTGCGTAACAGCTCACTGGTCGAGCGGTTCCGCATGGATAATAATCGGGCATAAGCATATCACCGAAGCCGTGACTTTGTATTTATACAAGGGGTAGGGGAGCATTGTAACTGCGTCGAAGGCGTACCTGCGAGGGATGCTGGAGCGGTTACAAACGAAAATGTAGGCATAAGTAACGATAATGCGGGCGAGAAACCCGCACGCCGAAAGACCAAGGTTTCCCCAGCTATGCTAATCAGCTGGGGGTCAGTCGGGACCTAACGCGAACCCGAAGGGGATAGTGGATGGACAACAGATTAATATTTCTGTACCTGCTCACGCTAAAAGTGACGGAGGCGAGAAGTTGGTGCGTACAGACGGAATTGTACGTTGAAGGGAGCGGTAACGCCCCGATAGTACACCGAGGCCACGGCCAAGGTGATAATCCAGCATATCGACTTCCAAGAAAAGCGAGTGAAGCAGCCCGTACCGTAAACCGACACAGGTGGTTGGGATGAGTATTCTAAGGCGCTCGAGAGATTCATGGCTAAGGAACTAGGCAAAATAGACCCGTAACTTCGGGAGAAGGGTCGCCCCCTTATGGGGGGCCGCAGTGAAGAGGTCCAGGCGACTGTTTATCAAAAACACAGGGCTCTGCAAAATCGAAAGATGACGTATAGGGCCTGACACCTGCCCGGTGCTGGAAGGTTAAGAGGAGATGTCATTCCTTCGGGGAGAAGCATTGAATTGAAGCCCCAGTAAACGGCGGCCGTAACTATAACGGTCCTAAGGTAGCGAAATTCCTTGTCGGGTAAGTTCCGACCTGCACGAATGGTGCAACGATCTGGACACTGTCTCGGCCATGAGCTCGGTGAAATTGTAGTATCGGTGAAGATGCCGGTTACCCGCAGTGGGACGAAAAGACCCCGTGCACCTTTACTATAGCTTCGTATTGACCTTGGTCAAGCAATGTGTAGGATAGCTGGGAGACTTTGAAGCTGCATCGCCAGGTGTGGTGGAGTCATTGTTGAAATACCAGCCTTTGCTTGTCCGGGGCCTAACTCTCTTCTGAGAGAACAGTGCGTGGTGGGTAGTTTGACTGGGGTGGTCGCCTCCAAAAGAGTAACGGAGGCTTCTAAAGGTGCCCTCAATACGGTTGGCAATCGTGTGTAGAGTGCAATGGCACAAGGGCGCTTGACTGAGAGACATACAGGTCGATCAGGTTGGAAACAAGAGCATAGTGATCCGGTGGTTCCGCATGGAAGGGCCATCGCTCAAAGGATAAAAGGTACGCCGGGGATAACAGGCTGATCTCCCCCAAGAGCTCATATCGACGGGGGGGTTTGGCACCTCGATGTCGGCTCGTCACATCCTGGGGCTGGAGAAGGTCCCAAGGGTTGGGCTGTTCGCCCATTAAAGTGGCACGCGAGCTGGGTTCAGAACGTCGTGAGACAGTTCGGTCTCTATCTACTGCGGGCGTTAGAAATTTGAGTGGATCTGACTCTAGTACGAGAGGACCGAGTTGGACCGACCGCTGGTGCGCCAGTTGTTCCGCCAGGAGCATCGCTGGGTAGCTATGTCGGGATCGGATAAGCGCTGAAAGCATATAAGCGCGAAACCGGCCACAAGATGAGATTTCTTTAAAGGGCCGTGGGAGATGACCACGTTGATAGGCTATAGGTGGAAGGGCAGTAATGTCCGTAGCCGAGTAGTACTAATTGCCCGTCAGGCTTGCGCATACGTACGTCCCTTCCTTGTGGAGGGGCGCACGACGATCTTTACTTCTTTCTTTCGATTCTGAAACATATTTGACGATATACATGTTTCTTTCCTTTATAGGAATCCTGTTCCATTCATGTCAACGATATTGCGGCGAAGGCCGCGGTCGGCAATGTCCGATCCAAAACTTAGGTGGCCATGGCGACGGGGCCCACCCCTTACCATTCCGAACAGGGAAGTTAAGACCGTTTGCGCCGATGGTACTGCTATACCAAGTGGGAGAGTAGGTAGCCGCCTTTTTCGAAAGCCCCTTACAGTAATGTAAGGGGCTTTTTTTATACC
>NZ_JAYLVV010000013.1:0-19555 GCF_048059195.1 Maribacter sp. HS | reverse complement strand
TATGAATGGGGCGGTGGCGCTCAGTACCCTATCGAGGCGGATGCGCTCCGGGTGCAGGTGTACAGTGACGGCGGCACGGATCTCGTGAGTATCCATTTGCGCGGCCGTGGTGGCGTTTCGGGGTATGTGGACGACAGTTCCACCGCCACGAAGGCGACACTGGTACAGTACCTTCCGGTATCGTCCATGTCCTCCAAAACGAGTGAGAGCCCTGGCAACGGTATGGTCGTTTACCCGAACCCTGCCGTTGATGAAACATCGGTAAGTTTCGATCTCCCGACCACTGTAGGTGCCATTCGGATATTCGATGTAACGGGTAGGTTGGTTCAGACCATCAAAGGTGGGCCGATCGACGATAGGGGTTTACCTATAAGTGTAAGGGATATGCCGGAGGGAGTGTTTTTTGTAAAAACAACGGATACCGCAGGTGTTGAGTTCCAACAGAAAATGTTGATCCAACGGCAATAGGATTTATCGACTAACCTAAAAATAAAAAAAGGAGACCTGACAAGGTCTCCTTTTTTTATTTATTAAAATAGAAATTAGATCAACAACAATCATTATGTAAAATATTATTAATACCATTTCTTTTAAAAAACCTTATTCATAATAAGTCGTTTAACGATTAAATTATACTTTAATCGTTAAATGACTCTATTTTAATGTATAATATATATTCTTGTTTAAGATATATTTTTTGAGATATTGTACTTTAAAGTCAATATTTCCCCCTTCAAAAAAGGTATTTATTACGTACCCCACTTACGCTAATAAATTGACCTAATAGTGCTTTGGTTTTTAATTAACCAAACCTATACTAATGATTTTTAGATTCCGCTTCAATGAATTTACGACTATGTCGTATATATCAATTATTGCAAATTTTTGTCGACTATTATAAAACTTGGACATAGGGCTTTTTCCTATGCCCAAGTTTTTTTTGTCAATAATTACAATCTAACCAGTCATTAAAGAAACAGAAAAGCAAATTCTATGAAAAAAATTACCCTACTCTTATTTTTATTATTCTATACGGCTATTTCTTTTGGTCAAGCACCTTGTTCCAATATAAGTACACTAGGCTGTAGTCAAGTTGAAGTTGAATTTCCATTAAATTTGGAATTTAATGGAAATCAAGGAGGTATTTTAAGTACTGGTTTTACAATGGTAGATGCTCCTTCTTCCAGATTAATTTCTGATGATATAGGTGCAGATCCAAATGTGCCTGGGTTAAAAAGTGGAAATTTGTCGTTGTTATCGGGGCAACTTAATGTAATGGCTACCAATGGAATAAATTACAATCAACCTTCTAGTAGTGGGAATACAAATTCTCAAATGAATGCTTTAGGTGTTGGTTTAACTGTTAGGACCAATGTGGTAAATATAGAAGCAACGTTTGCGCAGCCAGACTTTAATTCGTCAACTCCGGATAATAAGTCACAACAAGCTGGTATTTGGTTTGGATTAAATGAAAATAATTTTATAAAATTAGTTGCTGTAGATAGGCCTGGCACTAATGCTCAAAAGTTTCAATTGGCATTAGAGCAAAACGTAGGGGGAGAAACTGGTTCTGGTACTACCATGACAATAGAGGAGCTAAATACCGTTAATGTGCCCACCATTGGGGTTACTAATATAACCCTAAGGATTTCCATTGACCCGGTTACAAATACAGTAACTGGTTTTTATACTTTAGACGGTGCTTCTGAAGTCCAAGTAGTTGGTCCTGGTAATTCTTTAAACGTGCCAGAGTCTTTCTTTGTTGGAGTAGATCACGATAATAATGTAGCCACGAATGCAATATCTTTTGCTGGAATAATGACAAGCACGAGAAGTTCAACTGGAGGCTCTTTAGTGGTTTCTTATGATAATTTTGTTGTTAATGAGGAAGTTACACCTTTTGAAGCTCACATAAATTTTCAAAATAACCCTTCATTCACCACGCCTCCAACAGGATACGTATCCGATTATGGCAAAAATTTTGGAAACGCAAGCATATCAGTTGGGTCTAATAATTATCAATTTGGCTGGAAATTAGCTTCAGACGGTTTAACACCGATTGATATTTCAAATGAGGTTTCAAATAATGGGGGTTCTGGAGCTTCAGGTGGAGCGGGTAGAAATAGAATTACTGGTACTTATAATAGTGTTTCGGACCTAGAAAAATTACAAGGAACATTAATACATTTTCAGGGTGATAATATTATTTCTAATAGCGGAGGAAGTCAATCTTGGTTAAATCAACCTAGAGGGAATGAAGTAATTTGGGAAATCGAAGTGCCAAATGGAACTTATGAAGTAACGGTAGGTCTTGGTGATAAAGATGCTAATAATCTTGATAGTCGTCACAGTGCTACTTTGGAAGGGTACACAATAATTCCTGCTTTTGTTCCAACACCAGGTCAAACCGTTATAGAGACAATGATTGTTGCAGTTAATGATGGATTACTTACTATGAATGGTGTGGGTGGTTTTAATTCTAAAATCACACATATTGATATAGTAGAAAGTACCGGAACTCCAGTTAATGGCATACTTTCTTTCTCACCAAACACAATAAGTGAGATTATAGCAGATGGAGCAACAGGAGCTTTTTCAAGTGCACTTTCCGGTTCGGGAGCTACAAATATCGGATTGGTAATTAATGATAATATTAATGTTGTAGATAAAACACTTACTGGTGAAAATGATTGGTTAGCAATACCTACAACCAATACTTTAGGTCAATTTGATTTTACTATTGATGCTTCTGCATTGGCGGAGAACGATACTAGAAATGATAAAATTATAGCAACTGCAAAAGGTTTTAAACCTGCCGAATTAGATGCAGATATAACAGTGGAATCAATTGTTGTCCCAACTGTTTCAGTTCCATATCGAATGAATGTTGCAGGGCAAGATTATACCAAGGATGGTAATTTGTTTGTTGTTGAAAATACGGTTTTTCTTGAAGAAACAGTTTCAACTACCGCATCTACGAGTTCATATACGCTTGTGGGAAACAATGATACGGATTTGTATTACCCAAGAAGATATGGAGCAGATTTCAGTTATAATTTTCCTATTGCTAATGGTGAATATACAGTGGCACTTCATATGATTGAGAATTTTCATGATGCTACGGGGGCAAGAGTATTTGATGTTAAAATTGAAGGAAACACGCTAATAAACAATTTAGATCTTGCAACATCTTATGGTAAGGGAGTTTTAGCCTTACAAAGTTATGATGTGCTTGTAGCCGATGGAGAATTGAATATAGATTTCGCAGCTTCAGCGAATAATGCAATTGTACAAGCTATCGAAATTCTTCCTATTTCTTTAAGTGATGAAAATGATATTATCGCCTTAACTTTAGAAAATGAAACAGGTGCTGCAACCATTGACGACACTGCAAAAACAGTCGCAATTGAGGTAACACATGGCACTTCACTTACCAATTTAGTGCCGACTATTACGGTTTCAGATAATGCAACCATTAGTCCGAACAGCGGATTGGAACAAGATTTTACAAACCCTATAATTTATACCGTTACGGCTGAAAATGGGTCAGAACAGATTTGGACGGTAACCTTAACAGAGGCACCTAGTGATGCAAATGATATTCTGGCTTTTACACTAGATCAACAATCTGAAGCTGCTATTATAGATAATGTAGCGCACACAGTAGTAGTTGAAGTATTGAATGGTACGTTACTCACTGGGTTAGAACCGACAATAATAGTTTCTGATAATGCAACGATAAACCCAGAAAGTGGATTGGTACAAGATTTTACAAATCCGGTGGACTATACAGTAACCGCAGAAGACGGTACAACCACTCAAGTATGGCAGATTTCAGTATCTGAGGCCACATTAACTAATACGGCACCTTCTATTACAAGTTTAGCCACCGTGAGTGTTAAAGAAAATCAAACTGCTGTAATTGATGTTGAGGCTACTGATGATAATGATGTGGAAGGTCCAGGTCTCGTATATTCTTTAACTGGATTAGTAGATGATTCACTTTTTGAAATTGATCAAGTAACGGGTGTTATAGGTTTTATAACAAGTCCTGATTTTGAAAATCCAACAGATGCTGGAGCAGATAATGTATATAATATACAAGTGTCACTTACAGATTCGGGAGCACTAACTGCAGTGCAAGATATTGCCATCACTGTTACTGATATTTCTGAAACTACTGGTTTTGCAATAATTGAGGATTTTGATTCTTATGGAGTAGGTAATCTACATGTAGTGGCGCCTTCCGATTGGTTAAGAGAAAATGGAACAGGGGCCGTAATTCCAGTAATCGCTGAGGGTTTAACACCAAATACAACGAATTCACTTGACTTCTCCTTAGGTGGTCAAACACACGATTATATTCCTTTAGATAATTCATCGGTAACTTTAGTTGCCAATGAGCCTTTTTACTTTGGTACTTATTTTAAGGTGACAAGTGCGAATGCAAGAGTTCGAACTGCACTGCGAATTGATGATGAAATTGGAGGTGACCAATGGATTCGAGAACAAGTTGCTAACGATGGTTCTGGAGGATTAATTGCTAGAATTGGATTGGCCGGTGCTGGTTCAGATAACGGTAACTTGGTAGTTGATTCTGACGAGGTATTCCAATTTGTTGTTCAAGGTGAATGGGATGGTGTTGATACAATTACATATTCGTGGACAACCCAACCAAAATTGAATATTAATGAAACAGTTTGGACAGCAGCGGGTACACATACAGTGCAGGGTACACCTGAAATAGGACGATTGTTTATTAGTTCTTCAAATACCAATAATGCGAAATTAGGTCCAGTTCGTATTGCAACAGATTATACAGCGGTTGTAACTGAAGAAATAAACAATGCTCCAGTTATAAATGAGCAAACATTTACTGCGGTTGAAGATCTCGCAATAAACAGTATTATTGGTACAGTAGTAGCCACAGACTCTGATTCGGCAAATCTTAATTATACAATTACTGCTGGAAATATTGGTAATGCCTTCGATGTTAATAATTCTACTGGCGAAATAACTTCGCTAGTTGAATTAGATTTTGATAGTAACCCTCAATATGTTTTAGCTGTTGAGGTTAGCGACGGAGAAAATACTGTTTCTGCAGATATTACTATAAATATTACTGAAGTAATAGATATAGAATATTGTTCTCCAATTAGTACATTAGATTGTGAAGAAATTGAAGTTTCGTTGCCGCTTAATTTAGATTTTTCTTCATCCGTAGAAAATTCAATACTTGAAAATTCTAATCAGGGTACTGGTTTTACAATGGTGCTAGAAAATTCAGAAGCGCGAAGAGATGGAGATATTTCGGTAACCAATCCGAATATAAATGGGTATGAGGCATCACTTTTATCATTGAATTCAGGAGTGTTAGAAATTCAATCACAAGGAGGAATCGCTTATTTAAATCCACCTGCTAGCAATAACAACAATAATCAAATAAATACTTTAGGAGTTGGATTTGATGGTTTAAATGAATCGATTTCCATTAAAGCTACAATTCTAAATATAGTAACAGGTGGAAGTTCAGCTCAAGCGGGAATATGGTTTGGGTATGATGAAGATAACTTTGTTAAGTTAAATGTAAATAACGATAACGTAGAAATTCGAGTTGAATCGGCAGGGCTTTCGAATGCATCACAACAAGTACAAGATAATAACGTCGGTGTTTCCGGAAATGATGTAACCTTAGAATTAATTGTAAATCCTGTTGCATTAACTGCTGAAGCAATTTATACGATAGGTTCTGGTAGTAGTGTTTCTCTTGGGTCTATTCAAATTCCAGCTGATTATTTTACTGGTAGAGACATTATTGAAACAGGGTTACAAGACAACATGAGTTTCGCAGGTATTTATGCAACCCATAGAGCCGGTGCTCAATTTACTGCAAGTTTTGATGATTTTAGTGTTCATTCTGCAAACGTTAGTACGGCAACTGAAATAACAGCATTTAGTTTTACTGAAGAAACCGGTATAGCAACGATCGATGATTTAAACAATACAATTGCAATTCAAGTAGTAAGTGGAACTACATTAACAGCATTAACACCTACAATTGAGTTGTCAACTGGTGCAACAATTAGTCCACTGTCTAATACTTCACAAGATTTTAGTACACCATTTATATATACAGTAACGGCTGAAGATGGAATTACAAGTGAAGCATGGACTGTGACAGTAACTGAAGAGTCAATACCCTGTACACCAATAAGTACATTGGATTGTGATGAAATTGAAGTAGGATTACCATTAGCACTTGATTTTACCGTTGCTAATGGAAATATGTCTGATACAGGCTTAACAATGGTTTTAGAGCCAAGTGCTCGTTTAGCTGCTGATGATGTTATAGCTCATTCAGATGTGTCTGGCTATGCTCCAAGTTTACTTACACAAAATGCGAACGGTCTATCTATAACAAGTACTAAAGGTATCTTTTATAACCAACCAGTAGGTGCACCAAGAAGTAATAATACAAATTCTCAAATGAATGCACTTGGTGCAGGATTAGTTGTTCCTTCTGGTGTTTTTAGTGTTAGCTCAACTTTAGAAAATCCCGATTTTTCCGTTAGTGCTACCAATAATTCGCAACAAGCGGGTATTTGGTTTGGTTTAGATGAGGATCACTATTTAAAATTGGCTATTCTTAAAACTGGTAATACATCAAGAAAAGTACAATTGCAGGTTGAAAATATGGATGAAACAACTTCCGAAACTGCATTTTTAGAAATTAATACGGGTAATATAGCATCCAATACTGGTGAAATTACACTTAGAATGGAGTTAGATCCAATTAATAATACGGTTAAAGGTTACTATTCTTTTAATGGAGGAGCTGAAATTTTAGTTTCAAATTCAGGGGGTGATGTTTTAAGTGTGCCTTCCAATTATTTTGAAGGAACAACTTTCGATTCTGCTAACCCAGCAAAGGAATTAAATTTTGCAGGTGTTTTTACTACGCACCGAAATGCTGCTGAAGACCAATCAATAACTGCGATATTTAAAGATTTTGAAATAGCAGTAGAGGAAGTTGCTTTAGAATTAGCTTTTGATGATTCTGAACTTAACTTTATTGGTAATGTAGGTACAACAATACCTTATCAATCAACACTACTGTCTTCTACCTCTGGAAATCCAACAGTAATATTTTCAGATGATCCAGATGCATTTGAATGGTTAGTGTTACCCTCTGAGACTACTGTTGGTGAGGTTACTTTTAGTATAAAAGAAAATGTTCCTGCGGGCACATATAGTACTAGAGTTTTTGCAATTGATGACCCTGAATTAGGATACGAAAATGCGGAAATTACTATAAATTTAGAAGTTCGTGAAAAACAAACACCATTAGTTTTAGGTATTACGCCATCAGATGGTGCTACAGGAGTTTCGGTAAATGCAAGTGTTTCTGCAAATAATCTGTTTTTGCCAAATTTTGATGAAATTGGAAATACAGGTGTAGATAATAATTCAATCAATAATTCAACAGTTAAAATTTATAAGGAAGGTAATACAACACCAATTGCCTCTACGGCGAATGGCACTGGAGGAGGAGATGCTATTAGTATTGTTCCATCACAGCCATTAGAATCGAATACAACTTATGTTGTAGAAATAGATGGAGTGCTTGATGTTACTGGCGAACCTTTTGCATTTTTTACTTCTAGTTTTACAACCGGAGGTGGTGGAGGTGGTCCAACAACCGATTTGGACAATGTATCTTTTGAAAATGTAGGTATAGTTGCTTCTGGAGCAAAATACGCAACATTAACTATTGGTCCTGATGGTAAATTATATGGTCTTGAAATAGATGGCGATATTCATCGTTGGGGCTTAAATGCTGACGGTACACTAGCTAATGAACAAGTTTTAAATGCTTGGAAGTCAAGTTATGGGTCTAGAGCTGCAATCGGTTTTGCTTTTGACCCCGATGCAACAGCTACCAATCTTATCGTTTATATCACGCATCAATCCGGTGCCTTAAATAATGCTCCATCTTGGGATGGTAAGATTTCACGACTTACAGGTGCTAATTTAGAGAATGAAGATTTAATAGTTACAAATTTACCAAGATCTAAAAAGGATCATTTAACAAATAGTATTGCCTTTAAATCAGATGAACCAAATGTTCTTTATTTCAACCAGGGTAGTAATAGTGCTGCTGGGGCTCCAGATAATGCATGGGGTAATCGTAAAGAAAGGTTATTGTCAGCTTCTGCTTTAAGACTAGATTTAGATAAGCTTCCTGAAAATCAATGGCCTTTAAATGCTAAAACCACAATGGATCCTGCGGCTATTAATAGTGTAAATACAGGTTCGCCAACTTTAGTTTCTACAGTTTCAACATATACTGAGGACGGACAAACATACGCAGATGACGGCACTTATAATCCATATTATATAAATGCTCCTTTAACGCTTTTTGCAACTGGTATTCGAAATGCATATGATTTAGTTTGGCATTCAAATGGTCAATTATATGTACCTACTAATGGTACAGCAGGAGGAAGTAATGCTCCAGCATCAATTGATGGAACCAGAAGACCGGATGGTTCTTTTTACGACCATTCAAATCCTCTTTATCCAATTATTCCAGCTTCAAATGGAAATAATGTTCAGCGTGACTGGCTCTTCAGAATAGATCCTAATAGTACTATTGGCTTTTACGGACATCCGAATCCGTTACGTGGAGAATTCGTATTGAACAGAGGTGATGCCGATGTAAATAATGCTGTATATAATGGAGTTTCAGCTGATGTTAATTATAGGGGTGACGCTTTTGATTTCGAATTAAATAAATCTCCAAATGGAGTTATAGAATACCGTAGTAATGCAGAAAATGGAAACCTACAAGGAGCTATTTTAGTGGTTAGATATAGTGGGGGTAATGATATTATAGCTTTAGTTCCCGACGGACCGAATGGCGATATTTCTACATTTAAAGTTGGAATTCCTGGTTTTACTGGCTTTAACGATCCTTTAGATCTTATTGAAGATGTTAACACAGGAAATATTTATGTTTCTGATTATGGAAGTAGTAATATAATTTTACTTAAACCTAGTAATCAATCAACACCAAAAGCGGTAATAGTTGTTAGTAATGATGATTTTTCTGGTGATGCTGTTAGCAGTGGAACCAATTCTTATTCCGAAGAGATTACATTGTCTAATTTAGGAAATGCAACATTAAACAATATAACTGCTCAAATTACTGGAGATGATGCAAATCAGTTTAGTTTTTCCGGGTTGCCTTCAAGTATAGCTGCTCAAAATTCAGGTTCATTTGATATCATATTTGATCCTACATCAAATGGTCCTAAGTTTGCTGAGTTAACAATTTCCGGTACCGATGCTGAGCCTGTAATTATTTCATTAAGTGGTCTGGGCAAAGCAGGAACAGGTGGAGCTAGTGAACCATCATTGCAATGGATATTAAATACACAATTAGGTGATGGTGTAGTTAACGTTGGAGATACTGATACGTCTACTAATTTAATTGATTTAGAAAGTGGGGCATCTTATAATGACATTCTAGGAGATGAAGTTGCTATTCAAAAATTTGAAAGAGCATCGGATGCACCGGTAACCTTAGAGGTATTAAGTGTATATGGTCCGGAAGCGAATAATCCTATTGTAGCATTTGGATGGTATGAATCTGGAGATGTAAATAGTGTTACTGAAATATTTAATATAGAAAATACGACTACGAATAATGGTCAAACCTTGAACCCTATTGTAAATGGCTCATTAAGTTTTGACCCAGGAATTGAAAGTTTCGGATTTGTTAGTAGATGGCCATACTTTAGTAATAGACAATTGTTTAGTGAAGATATCCTAAATACTTTTAGTGGTGCAATTCCTCACCATGTTAGAATTTATGAGCTTCCAGGTGAAGAAAATGCCTATATAATTGCTACAGAAGAACATGTTTCTGGGTATGATTACCAAGATATTGTTGTAATTGCTAGAAATATTCAACCTTTTGATGATACGCCAGTTGAGGCATGCGCTCCAATAAGTACGTTGGAATGTAGTGAATTAGCAGTATCTCTGCCATTTGCATTAGATTTTGACGGTACAGAAGGTGGTCTGAGCAATACTGGATTTACAATGGTAGATAATCCATCTGCAAGAATAGCAGCAGATGGAAGCATTTCTAATCCAAATGTTCCCGGTTATGAACCATCAAAAATTAGTGTGACAAGTGGAAACTTAAATATTAATGCAAGCAATGGTATAGCATATATAATTAATGGTACTGGTTCAGGAACAAGTACAGATGTTAACTCTCAAATAAATACTTTGGGCGTAGCATTTAACGCTAACACTATTGGTGATTTTAGTATTCAGACCACATTAATAAATCCGTATTCAGATGGAAGTAACGATTCTGAACAAGGCGGTTTATGGTTTGGTTTGGATGAAGACAACTTTGTTAAATTAAATGTTTCTAATGGCGGACAGGTAGAATTAAGATCTGAAGTCGCTGGAGTTTCAGGGGATGCATCAAAAATTGGAGCTACAAATGTAACAGGTTTACATTCAAGTAATGTTAACTTACGACTATTTGTTGATGTCGAAAATAATTTGCTAACGGCTTATTATACCTTAAACAATGGAACAGAAATACTTGTTGGTTCATTGCCATTACCTTCTGTTTATTTAAGCGGTAATGCAGATTATAGTAATCAGAGTTTTGCCGGTGTATATGCTACCAAACGAAGAGAATTGGTTGCGGATGTTGTATATGTCTTTGAAGATTTTGCAATTACACCAGAAAACCAAGTAACATTTCAACCTGTAAGTATTAATTTTTCATTACCAGAGGATGTTCCTCCTACAGGTTATTTAGTTGATTCAGGATTAGGTTTTGCAGATAGAGGTAATTCTTATTCATATGGATGGTTAACAACAAATGGGCAAACTGCTTTAGATTTATCTGAAAACGCTAGAAATAGAGAAGTTGGAAGTGTTGATGTTCTTCAAAATACATTAATACATATGCAATATGGCGATGTAAATAATGGAGCAGGAACAAATGGAGTACTTACGGAAGGTATTTGGGAAATGGCTGTTCCAAATGGTAATTATACTGTTTCGGTAGGGGTAGGAGATCCAAGTGTGGATTCAAATTCTAATGACATTCCAAATCACACAATTAATGTAGAAGGTATAAATATTATAGATGGATATACCCCGACAGGAACTGTAGGTTCTGCCACTAGGTTTACTTCCGGTACTACAACTGTAACAGTTTCTGATGGTAGATTAACAATAGATGCCTCAGGAGGTCATAATACAAAAATTAACTCCCTAACAATATTAGAAGGAGGTGAAATTTCGGAGCCGTTTTTCACAAATGTAACACCAAGTCATAATGCCGTAAATGTTGCAATAACGGACTTTCAAATAAATGTAGAAGTTGTTACTCCAGTAGGCTATGAACTTGATAAAACTACCTACGCAGGAAATGTAAACCTTTACGAAGTTACCACAGGTGGTGAAGTACTTGTACCTTCAAATTCAAATGACACAGGTGGTGGAGATGCAATTACATTAACTCCATTAAGCCCTTTGAAACCGTTTACCAATTACGTTTTTAGACTTACAAGTGATATTGAAGCTAATCTAGTAGGTGATACTTCGGATCGTTTGGCATTTGCTGAGTTTGAATCTCAATTCACGACCGGTGATGAAGATACGGTTGCTGAATTAGATTTGACTGGAGTAGAATTTACAAAAGTACCTGGTGGTATAGCATTAGGAGATGGTACATCAAATCAACGTTTTTCAAGTTTGGTAATCGGGCCAGATGGCAAACTTTACGCGAGTACTATTGGCAACTTTAATTCTGATGGTAAAATTTATCGTTGGGATATGGCAATTGATGGTACTTTGGAAAATCTAGAAATACTTAGTCCAGAATTGCAAGGAGCAGTGCATCCGGAGGATGGGGCTAGAGCTAATAACGACAGGTTAATTATTGGACTGGCATTTGATCCTGCTTCAACTGCAGAAAATCTAATTGCCTATGTAACACATAGTACTGCCTCAGTTACTAATGGTCCAGAATGGGATGGTATTTTAAGTAAGCTTTCTGGTCCAACACTTTCAACGGTTGAAGATTTAATCATTCATTTACCACGTTCTGGTAAAGATCATTTAACCAATAGTATAGAATTTGACTTGCAAGGTGATATGTTTATTAGTCAAGGAAGTAATACAGCTGGTGGTGATCCTGATCCAAATTGGGTAAATAGACCGGAAAGATTATTGGCCGGAGCAATATTAAAGGTAGAATTGGATAAATTACCATCAGATTTACCATTAAGCGCCTATACTACTGATAATATTAGTGTTATAAATAGTGCTACTTCAGGTAGTTTAACCATGAGTGATGGTTCTTATAATCCATTTGCAACAAATGCGCCTTTAACAATATTTGCAACTGGAGTACGAAATGCTTATGATTTGGTATGGCACTCAAATGGTTGGTTGTACATTCCTACAAATGGTACAGCTGGGAACAATAACAATTCTCCGAATTCTCCTTCTACGGATGACTATCCATTAGCAAGAAGAATAGATGGATTAACTACCATTCCTGATGTGCCTTTATTAACGGGCGGTGAAACCCAAAAAGATTGGCTGTTTAAAACTCAGGGGGGGTCATATCATGGTCATCCAAATCCATATAGAGGTGAATTTGTATTAAATCATGGTGGAGCTCCATATAGCGGATTACCAGGTCAAGAAGAAGCATCTTATACAGATGTTGCAAAGTACCCTAATGATTTAGGTCCAGATCCAAATTATAGGGAGCCAGCATTTGATTTTGGTAAAAATAAATCTCCAAATGGAGCGATAGAATATCAAAGTAATGCCTTTGGAGGCAAACTTCAAGGACTATTGATGGTAGTGCGTTTTAGCGGTCAAGATGATATCTTAGTAATGCAGCCAAAGTCTAATGGCGATATTGGAAATGTTAATGGAGATGTGCCTGGATTGGGTGGATTTGATGATCCATTAGATGTAATTGAAGATCCGAGAACTGGTAATATCTATATATCTGAATACGACAGAGATAATAATGGTACACCTAAATTAACACTATTACGTGCAACGGTACCTGCAACAGTAGGTCCTGAAATTGCAGCTACACCAGATGAATTGATTTTTGAAATTACAGTTAACAATGAAGGTGAAAATTCAAACACAAAAACTGTTTCCGTAACTAATGAAGGTACTGCTGCTTTAAATATTTCTGGTGCAACTATTACTGGAGAATATGCTGATCAGTTCGAATCAGTTACTCCAACAGGTGCAATTTCTCTTGCACCTAGTGAATCTCAGGTTTATTCTATTACATATGCACCTGACTTAAACGGTTCTAATCTTGGATATCAAGAAGCAAGTTTAGTGTTAACTAGTGATGATGAAGTTAATCCAAGTTTCGAAGTTGGTTTGCACGCTTTGAAAAAGGCAGGATTTGAAGGTGGTGAAGAACCAGCTTTACAGGATGTTGTGGATGCTTTAGGAATTGGAGTAAATGTAGGATGGACCTCATTAGCCAATGGGACTAATCCGGCTCCAAGTGGAGATGAATCAGAAGTGGAATTATGGATAAAAGCTTCAGACGCACCTGTAAATGTTACTCCGGTTGGTCGCTATTCGCCAGCAGAAGAACTTCCGTTCGGTTGGTATACTAATACAGAAGGCGTAGTTGCACTTAATGAAGTTGGTGTGTTAGAAGGTGAAATTGAAAACGCGCAGACCTTATTTCCCCCTATAGTTTCTGGGGATAATGTGTTTGATCCATTGGGTGCAGTGTTCGGATTTTATGTTGATTCTAATTCCTTTGGTAGAATAAATTATTCTGAAGATGGGTTAAACGCAATACAACCCTCAGGTGTTGTGCATAGAACTAGAATCTACCCCATGGCAGATCGGGATGGAAATCCAATTGAAAATAGCTATTTGATAGCATTTGAAGATGCATCAAATGGTGATTATCAAGATTATATGTTCATTATAGATAATGTTGTTCCTTATGAAGATGGAACTTTAGTTTTAGATTTTAATAAGAATGAACTAAGTTATGTAGCTCCTATAAATCAAGAAGAAATTCCAACACAAGAATTGATGCTTTCAGGTAATGGAGGCGTAACTTCCAGTGAAATTAGTTTGACTTCGTCTGAAGATTGGGTTGTGTTGCCAACAAGTTTTGAGATCAATTCTTCGTTCGAAATTGGTGTTGACATAACAGGGCTGTCAATAGGATCTTATCAAGCAACAATTACGGCTACTGCATCTAATTATCAAGACGCTACTATAGATGTTAATTTATCCGTTACAAATGAATTGGTGTATGTATATCAATTTAATTTTCAAGATGCTGATGATATTGCGGTTTCTCCACAAGGATATATTGATGATTTAGGGGTGCCTTATGGTGTTCAGGATACTTCTTTAGGAGATTTAAGTTTTGGTTGGGTAGAACCTGGTACATTAACCCCTGCAAATGCAGCAGTTAATGGTAGAAATAGAGAGGGTGATGCACTGTTGAGTACGTTTACAATTATTGGTCATAACAATGCAACCAACTACCCTCAAAGGGACTGGGTTGTAAATGTGCCTAATGGGTCTTATTCCGTAAATATTAGTGTTGGAGATCCAGATTTTTCAGATAGTAATCATGTTTTAGATGTCAACGGTGTTACAATTATTAATTATAATCAAGAAAGTACGGCACCTGATGATTATGGCAGTTTTGAACAAACAAACATGGTTGAGGTTACGGATGGCCTGCTCCGATTGTCATTAGGTGCAGGTGGAGCCAATGCTAAACCTAATTATATTCGTTTAGCACCTATAGATACTTCTTTATTATTACCAACAATTGTAGCTGATTTCGACGGCAATAGTAGTGATGAGAATACTTATAGGGGAGCAGTGTCTATAGAATTAAGTGCTATTGATGAAAGTGAAAGTGGTAGCATTGTTCGATTGGAATATATGTTAGATGACAATGTCTTAGAAGGATATAGTGTGCCAATTAATGTAGTGGACGTCGGTAATCACGTTTTAGTAGTTACTGCAGAAGATGCAAATGGAAACATCGCTGAAGAGACATTTGAGTTTACCATTGAAACTCCATCTGGTGCTTTGTTAGCCTTAGAAAATATGACTAAAATTCCTGGTACGGATAGAGGTTTTCCAGCAGATGATTATTATACTTTTCATAGATTAGGCAATCCAGGACAGGCCGAAGTCCATGATTCAAATGTAATGCGATTGAATAATTCAGGTACTGGTACATTAGTAGTGACTGCAATAAACATTTCTGACGCTAATGATTATTCTTATGAATTATTAGATAGTACTGGTGGAATAGCTACTTTACCTTTAACTATTGAGACTGGAAGTTATGCCGATGTAGATGTAACTTTTATTGGAGGAACCAGTACTGTTAGTAATGGCATTTTTGTAGAATCAATTGAGATTATTTCTAATGCAGATAATGCCTTAGAAAATAAAGCAACTTTACATGGTGCATATTCGCCTCAACCTGAAGGTGGTGATGAAATTAATGCACAAGAAGTTTTTGATGCATTTGGGTTTGAATCCAGTATGTTAAGTGTAGTAAATGATGAAGGTACAATAACACCTCCAAATGCATTACCATACAGACCTAGTTCAAATTATCCTATAGCTGAAAACATTGATGCAGGATATGAGGGAGATTTAATTTTGTCTTCAACATTTGTTCAGGCAGATCCAAGTAAACCGGTTATTGGAATACAGATTTCTGCATTACATGGTGGTCCAAGTTCAAATGGAGCAAAGTTTGTAGAGGTTGACGGAACAGGTACTGTTGGAGGAATTAACTTTAGTCATGATGGTACCTATTATCAAACATTACTACCTAGAAAGGGTGATGGAATTAATTTTGATACTGCTACTTCTATAAGCGGACCATTTAGAATTGCAATTTCCAATTATTTAACAAGTGGAGGCAATAATATTAATGGCAATAGACCGGACTTATTAGGAGCAAGAGTGTACAAAGTTATAGACCATAATGGCGATGTGATTCCTAATGAATATATAGTTTTGCAAGATTTTGTACAAGGAGGTTGTGGAGCAGGTTCTGCTAACTGTGATTGGAATGATAATACATTCTATTTTATTAATATTAGACCTGAAGCGGTGCCAACAGCACAACCTATAGATGATTTATTAGTTGCAATTAATGAATTGTTTTCATTAGATACTAATGAATATTTTGATAAAGGGTATCCCGGAAATATTTTGGAAATAACTGCTACTGCAAATGGTGAAGTACTACCATCTTGGATAAATTTTGATTCTACTACAGGTCTTTTCGAAGGAACACCACCAGTAGGAACAACGGGAAGTTATTCTATAGTTTTAACTGCAGAAGATGCTAACGGACTTACTGCTTTAACTAGTTTTGAAATTAGCATAAGTGAACCACCAGTTGCGAATGATGATAGTTATGTAACAGAGCAAAATGTTGCTATCAACTTGGCATTGTTGGATAATGATTCTGATCCAAATGATCATCTAATTACCATTGTGTCAGTTGAAAGTCCTTTAAGTGGATTAGCAGAGTTAAATGAAGCGGGCACAGAAGTATTATATACACCAGCTTTAGATTATGTAGGTTCCGATTCGTTTAGTTATACTGTTGAAGATGAAACAGGACTACAGGCAATTGCAAACGTTTCAATTAGCATTAATGAAGCGAATCAAGCACCTGTGGCCGTAATTACAACAAATACCATTGAAGGCCCCGCTGCACTTTACGTTGATTTTGATGGAAGTGGGTCATCTGACGATAACGACAATATCGTGTCATATCTATGGAATTTTGGTGATGGAAGTGGAACATCAACAGATGCTGTTACAAATTATACCTACAATACAGTGGGTGTTTATCAAGCTAGTTTAACTGTTACTGATAATCTAAGTTTGTCGCATACTGATTATATAACTATTACGGTTACAGGTGTTGGAAATACAGCTCCGAATGCTGTTGCTTCTATTACACCAATAGGAGGGGTGAATTCGCTTCAATTTAATTTTGATGGTAGTGCCTCAAATGATGCAGAAAGTGGATTGACATATGAATGGAATTTTGGAGATGGTTCTCCAGTTTTAACGGATCAAATAACCCAACACACTTATGAGTTTGCCGGTATTTATTCAGTTACTTTGAAAGTAACAGATGCTGGTAACCTTATGGATTCATTTACTATAGACGTAGAAGCTAAGGACGAAGTTGTTAATGACTTTGCGTTACGTATTAATGCAGGTGGACCGGAGTTAATTCATAACGGTGATGTTTTTGCTGCGGATCGTGATTTTGTTGGCGGTAAGGTATATGAGAACACAAATGCCACAGTTGCTACTTTGTATCAAACAGAGCGTAGTGCCTCACCTCCAACGTTTGGTTATGATATTCCATTGGTTGATGGTGATTATCAAGTAATATTGCATTTTGCTGAGATTTACTGGGGAGCCAACGGAGGTGGAGCTGCGGGAGAGGATAAACGCGTATTCGATGTAACTATGGAAGGGAATACCATACTAGATGATTATGATATTAATGCCGATGTAGGTTCTCAAACAGCAGTGACTAAAACTTTTGATGTAACGATGTCGGATGGTATTTTAAACTTAGTTTTCGATGCGTCAGGTGGTGACGGGATCAATCAGCCAAAGTTATCGGCTATTGAAGTAGTTGGTTTAGGAGTTGCTAATGAGCTTCCTATTGCAGATGCTGGTGAAGATAAGAGTATTACGTTGCCAACCAATAATATTGAGCTAGTAGGTTCGGGAACAGATTCCGATGGTACGATTACTTCATATGTTTGGACTAAGGAAAGTGGTCCAAATGGCGAATCATTAAATGGCGTAAATTCTTCGACATTATCCGTAGGCAATTTAGTTGAGGGTATGTATATATATAGATTGACTGTTACTGACAATATGGGTAATGTTGATTTTGATGAAGTTTCTTTAACCGTATTACCAGAAGAATTGCATTATAGTTATGCCCTGCGTATTAACGCTGGTGGTTCAGAGTTAATGCACAATGGCGAATTATTTATATCTGATAATTATTTTGTAGGAGGTAAAATATATGAAAATACTCAAGCTACCGTTTCGACATTGTATCAAACAGAGCGTAGTGCTGACCCTCCTGCTTTTGGGTATGATATTCCATTAGGAAATGGAGATTATAAAGTGATGCTTCATTTCGCTGAAATTTATTGGGGAGCAAATGGTGGAGGTCCAGATGGAGAAAACAAACGTATTTTTGATGTAACATTAGAAGGCAATACGATACTTGATGATTATGATATTAATTCAGATGTTGGTGCTCAAAATGAAGTAATTAAAACTTTTGATGTAACTATATCTGATGGAATGTTGAATTTAGTATTAGAAGCAGAAGGAGTCGATGGCATTAATCAACCAAAATTATCAGCTATAGAAATATTGTCTAATGAAGATATAGATAATCAAAACCCTGTGATTACTTTAAACGGTGAGTCTTATTTGGAATTGAACATAGGTGATGAGTATGTTGAATTGGGAGTGTTAGCAATTGATAATATTGATGGTGACATCAGCGAGTTAGTTATTATAGGCGGTGATATAGTTACTACTGAAGTTGAAGGTACTTATGTGGTAACTTATAATGTTAAAGACAGTTCTGGAAATGAATCGGAAGAGGTGATCAGGCGTGTTGAGGTAGTGGATGTTACTGAAGCGTTCAATGCCCCTGATGCGGATATCAACCTGGCACTGTTGGATGATGCCGTCCTTGGAGGAAGTGTCGACGGAGGTCGGGGAACCATGGAGGCGATCTTGTACGACCCCGTGACGGAGAATTATTATACGCCTACGCGATTCAACGAGTACGGAGTGGCCTATAGGGACAACCTGGGCCGTCCGGGCGCGGAGGACGGTTTCCGTTGGCAGGTGGACTGGTCGAGTACCAAGCTGGTGAACTATATCACCTTCGGCGGGACGTACCCCAACCAGCCCCAGCCCAACTCCATGTGGCGCATCTCTTATCTTCGCAACGGTACGTGGACGGTTCTTGAAGAGGGCAAGGGTGGCTGGATCGACTCGGGCAT
Source organism: Maribacter sp. HS (assembly GCF_048059195.1). NCBI lineage: Bacteria > Pseudomonadati > Bacteroidota > Flavobacteriia > Flavobacteriales > Flavobacteriaceae > Maribacter > Maribacter sp. HS. The sequence continues at coordinate 386 of NZ_JAYLVV010000013.1, read as the reverse complement.
CTATGAATGGGGCGGTGGCGCTCAGTACCCTATCGAGGCGGATGCGCTCCGGGTGCAGGTGTACAGTGACGGCGGCACGGATCTCGTGAGTATCCATTTGCGCGGCCGTGGTGGCGTTTCGGGGTATGTGGACGACAGTTCCACCGCCACGAAGGCGACGCTGGTACAGTACCTTCCGGGCGACCATGGTCCGGACACGACCGCACCCGTAATTACGTTGAACGGGGCGAACCCCCAGGTCATAGAGCTTGGGTCGGGCTATACCGAGCTTGGGGCCACGACGGACGACGGGTCTCCGGTGGACATAGACTCTAGTTCCTTTATGGACGTAGTGGGCGGTTACGATATCGTATACAGTTCCACCGATGGTACGAACCGATCGGAAG
>NZ_JAYLVV010000012.1:0-61104 GCF_048059195.1 Maribacter sp. HS | reverse complement strand
TTGGATCTTGCGACCTTCCCGGCTTCGTTTCCCTTAGGTGTCTCCCTAAGCGGCTGCAAATATACAACTGTTTTTTAACCTGGCAACTTATTTCGAAAAAAAATATTCTTTCTTTTTTTCCCAGACCAACCAACATATAAATGAACCTTTTCCGACTCCCGATTCAGAACTCGTCTTCCTCGCTAGCGGGGTGCAAATCTACAACCTATTTTCTAATGAACAAGACTTTTTTGCAAAATAAATACAAGGTTTTTTACAACGCACCATACCCGCCTGATTCAACGGGGGTTAGAAAACAAGGAAAGCAACACATTGCTTCAATTTTAATCATCTGAATTCAAATAACATTTAAAGACCTTATGTTTTACATAGCTTTTTTGATCAAGAAAAGAAATTCCACACCAAACCAAAACGTATAACAAAGTCCCGATAAGGGTAATTTGGTGCAGCATAATAATCATATCCAGAAAACGAAGCGTTAAAATGTTCTGCCTTTAAATAAATTCTAGTCTGTTGTATTCTTGCATTAATAAAGAAATCTAACAAAGGGTAGCCACCCAACTCTTCTTTATTTTGAACATAAAATTCACCCAGTACAGGGTTATACCCATTCATATTATAAGCAGTAAAGTATTTAAAGGTTACACCCGTCTGTAAAAACATTGCTTTCTTAAAAACATCAGAAGAAAAATACAATGTGTTTCTAGTTACCAGTTGCGGAACATTGAGTACTTGAGAATCTTGAGTCACATCTTGATACATGACCGTATTATTCAACGCAAACATTCCAACTTTGAATTCTTTTTGATATTTCACTTTTAGATGAGATACCGTATTACCCTCTTGCAACGGTTTTATAAATGCATTATCCAACCCATCGGCAATCACCTCTTCTGATACAGGGGCAAAATATGTATAGTTATCTAAATTACTATACTTCACCATTAAGTGTCCCCAAGTTTTGGACAACAACTCACCTTTTAAACTACTTGCTCTTTCCTTTTCAAAAACATTACTATTATCCCAGTTATAATTAAAATATTCACTTTGATACAATAAGTAGTTAAAATTGGGCAACCTAGTAGAATTGTGCAGGGCGAACCTCACCTTATTATTATCATTAATATTATAGGATGCGGAGGCATTGAATACATTACCCGCCAACTCACCTGAAAGATTATATTTTAAATCCGCATTAAAATCAAAACCACCTATTCGTTTCTCATACTTTCCCACCAGTCCAAACTCAGTTCCGTTCAATCTATTGGGTATTACCGTTCCATCTGCTTCAATAAGCCTACTATTGAAATAATAATCGTAATTATACATATTAACACCGCCTGTTAGCCTACCCAACGTCTTGTTGTAAAATTCTATATTAACTTCGTTATAAAATGTCTTCAAAATTGCCTTATCATCTATAGCACTTAAAATTGCATCACCAAATAATGTATCATTCGATGTTTCTATAAACTGATAATACTTGGTCTCATAATCAAAACTATGTCCTATGGATAATGCCGTTTTTTCAAACCGGGTAGAATCTAACTGTTTTCTCACCAATTTATATTGATGGTCTAAGTAATATCTTTTACCTAATATCTTATTTTCAGCATCATCTAACAAAACATCTACCCTTGGTCTATTTATAAAATCCTCATCGCCAGATTCAAATTGCTCTTCTTTTTCTGCCAAGCCTCCATTTTCTTCAGACGAAATATTCTGTGCAGCTATGTGCGCTCTTAACGAATATCTACCGTTTTTAGATAAATAATTTGTAGTAGTTATGAAATTACCTGATTCTATTTGAGTATCATTATACTTACCAAGCGAACGAAAGCCTATATAACCAATAGAAAAATTTAATCTTCTAGAGGTATTGAAAGTCAAATTTGCGTCTAGTAATTGACCTTCTTCCAAAGTTGTTTTAAAAAACAACTCGGTCATTGGGGTGGCTACATTATAATAATTAATTTGTTCTTTCTCTAGGTATTTACGGTCTTTTGCTAGTGCCCCAAGATTTGGATAGCTCCCTACCCTTTCAAAATCAACCCCAAGTTCGTTATAGGCTTGCCCAATGTTGGAAAAAGACATTAACTCAAAGTCATCTTCACGCAAGTAGTTATACTTATATTCCTTTTGAATAGTCAAAGTTGTATCTAAAAAGGTAGTATCTCTTTCAAAAGAAATTATTTTATAATCTTCTATAGTTAAAGTTATAGAATCATTTTTAAGCTTGTCTTTTGGATTTATTGGCTTTGTTTTCTTTACCAATGAAAGCGAATCGCCTTTTTTCTGTGGTTTTCCAATTACATCTTGTCCAAAAACAATTGACGTTGTAAAACACAATAAAACTAAAATTATATATTTCATGAAGCAATGTTACCCTTGCAAAGTTAATTTTTTTGTTGCTAAGTAAATGTGAAAGTTTAAGGGAGTTTGTTACGTTATCTACAAAGGATAAACAAATAAATATTAAAATTTAACTGATCACTCTATTATTAAAAGAAATATTTTTCTGATTTTTATAAAAAAATGTTAATGAAAGTTCTACTTTTTAATATAATAGTACTTTTTGCTATTATAAATGTTAGTGCGCAATTCAATGAAAATGCGCCATGGATGAAAGATTTAAAAACCAATCAGCAAACATCCAAATCTTCTTCCCCAACAAATTCATTGTACGAAATTTCGAATGCATTCAATAACTATTGGAGCGATAAGGATTATACAAAAAAGGGAAGCGGGTTTAAACCATACAAAAGGTGGGAAAATTATTGGACCCACTATATAGACAAAAATGGCAACCTTCCCACTTCTAAACAATTATGGGAGTCATGGAAACGCAAACATGAAAGTACCGGCAAAGCAGCGAACCCTATTGCCAGCTGGAATTCCATAGGTCCCTTTACACATGATACTTATTCTGGCGCATTAAATGGGCAAGGTAGAGTAAACGCAATTACCGTAGACCCTAACAATGAAAACATCTGGTACGTAGGTGCGCCCGCAGGCGGAATTTGGAAATCAATAGATGGTGGTTCTTCATGGGTGAATTTATTTGATGATTTTCCTCAAATAGGAGTCTCCGGTATTGCAGTAGACCCAAACAATTCTCAAATCATCTATATTGCTACAGGTGATGATGATGCTGCTGATTCATATAGTGTAGGTGTTTTTAAATCTACTGATGGAGGGAATAGTTGGAATGAAACGGGACTAAACCCAAGTAATTCTAATATTAACTTATTAATGAGCGAAATTACCATAGACCCAACTAACTCGAATATTATTTGGGTAAGTACCAGTTCAGGTCTTCAAAAATCAACAGATGGAGGAGCAACTTGGTCCGTAAAAAGAAGCGGTAACATTCAAGATTTCAAATTAAAACCCAATGACCCCAACACCATATATGCAGTATCTTCAAATACTTTTTTCAAATCTACAGATGGGGGAGAGAATTTTGTTGAGATCACAAATGGCATTCCTTCAAGTTCAGGTAGACTTGCAATAGGAGTTAGTGGAGCAAACCCATCTGGAGTATATGTTTTACGAGCACTAACAGGAGGTAATAGCTTTGCCTTTGGTGGATTGTACCAATCACTTGACAGTGGAGAGTCTTTTACGAGGACAGCTAGCGAACAAGATATTTTTGAATCTAACCAAGCTTGGTTCGATCTTGCCATTGAGGTGTCACCATCAAATTTCAACGAAGTTTATACGGGTTGTCTAAATGTTTGGAAAAGCACCAATGGAGGCGATACTTTCATTAGAATCAATAGATGGAACGTTACCGATCAAGGATATACCCACGCTGATATACATACCATTAAAATTTTCAACAACAAACTATATGTTGGTAGTGATGGGGGTATTTATATGTCTGAAAACGGAGGAAGTTCTTTTACCGATTACACCGCTGGCATCAGTATTAGTCAATTTTATAGAATTTCTGTAGCAAAAAATGATGCAGGCAAAATAACAGGAGGCCTACAGGACAATGCAGGTTTTATACGAAACCAAGAACAATGGCATGTTTTCACCGGTGGTGATGGAATGGATTATGAAATTGACCCTAATAATAGTAGTTTAGTTTATGGATTTGTCCAGTTTGGAGGAAGCCTATTCATCTCTTCAGATTCCGGGCAATCTGTTGGGGTAGTCGCTGCACCTACAGATACAAATGGCAACACTATACAAGGAAATTGGATTACTCCGTTGGCTGTTGCCTCAGATGGTTCTGTTTATGCCGGTTTTGATGCTTTATACAAATTAGAAAACAACCAATGGAGCAAAATATCATCTTCAATTGGCACAGGCAATATTGACGATCTTGAAGTTGACCCTAATAATCCTGAAACAATATTTGCCGCTGAAAGTAATATACTATATAGAAGTAGAAATGGCGGTGCCACTTTTAGCCTCATAAAAGTAATGGATTCCGAAATCTCAGATATGGCCATTAACTCAAATGATAGTAATATTATTTATCTTACTACATCTGACAGAGTGGGTATCGCCCAAAATGAACAACCTTCAGAAAGAGGAGTTTTTAAGGTTACTATTGGCGAATCAGAAACAATTTCAGAAAACATCACCTTCGATATTCCAACCGATCAAGCATTTTTCTCAATAGCTCACCAAGGCAGACATACCGAAAATCCAATTTACGTAGGTACAAGCTTAGGTGTTTACAGATTAGACGACACCCTTTCAGAATGGGAAGAATACTTTACCAACTTGCCAAGTGTTGCTATAAGTGATCTAGAAGTCAATTTAGATGGAGAAAAAATTATTGCTTCAACATACGGTAGAGGTGTCTGGGAATCTACAATACCAATTCAAATACCCGACAATGAAGTAAGATTAGTATCTATTACCCCAAACTCAAACGAAGTGCTTTGCGACTCCTTTACCCCAACGGCAACTGTAGAAAACCAAGGACTTAATACCATTACCCAAATTGATATCACCTATACTATTAACAATAATCCAGAACAAACATTTACTTGGACAGGAAATCTATTAAGTAACGCTACTGAAACTATTGCTTTACCAATTGAAACCTCGACCAATTTTGGCAATTCCAACATATCCATAACAGCGACCATTACTAATGACAGCTACAGCGACAACAATACTCTTGAGAATAGATTTTTTCTTAATGTACCAGGGTCCGGTGGTGAAGTTAACACGTTTGAAATCGAAGAGGAATCCCTAATTACTTACAATGATGGAAATTCTGAAGTGGTTTGGCAGAGAGGAGTACCTGCAGGGTCAAAACTAAATACCGCCACGTCTGGAACAAATGTTTACGGCACCAATTTAAGTGGCGATCACCCCAATAGTACAAAAGCTATTTTATTGAGCAATTGCTATGACATGACCTCTATAATAGCCCCTGTCCTAAAATTTAATATGGCTTATGACCTAGAATTAAATTTTGACATAGTCTATGTTGAGTATTCCATTGACGGAGGTATCAACTGGGATATTTTAGGCAATATCGACAGTCAACCTAACTGGTATAATAGCAACAGAACAAATGCTTTATCAGAAGAAGCCGATGATTGTCAAAACTGTCCTGGAGCTCAATGGACCGGTGAAAATACAGAAATGACCGAATATGCCTATGATTTCAATTTAAACGCAGCCAATGGCGAAACCAACCTTACGGGTGAAAGTAACGTGGTTTTTAGAATTGTTTTTCAATCTGATCCAGCGGTCACCCAAGAAGGTGTGATTATAGACGATTTAGTTGTTGATGGCTTACCTGACGATGACGATGACGATGATGACGGAATTTTAGATAGTAATGATAATTGTCCTTTAATTGCAAACGCAGACCAACTAGATACCGATAATGATGGTATTGGTGACGTCTGTGACACCGATGACGACAACGATGGAATTTTAGATGTTGATGACAATTGCCCATTAATTGCAAACCCAGATCAAGAAGATGACGACTTTGACGGCATTGGTAATCCATGCGATAATGATAGTGATAATGATGGAGTACCTAATGATATTGACCAATGCAATGACACACCCAATGGAACAGTTGTAAATACTACTGGTTGTGAGGTTTTCTCTTTACCGAACACAAATTTTCAAATTCAAACTATAGGTAGCTCATGTAACGCTAGTAACAATGGTAGCATTGTGATAACCACTGCCAACAATACCTACACATATAATGCTGTACTAACCGGCACCGATACTTCAATAAGCGAAAGCTTTACTGATGAAAGTTCATTTTCCAACTTATCTGCCGGTAGTTATCAATTATGTGTAACCGTAGAAGGACAAACTGATTATGAAATTTGCTATGACCTAATTATTTCTGAACCTGAGTCGTTGTCGGTGTCAGCCAAAATCAACTCATTGAGTAATGAAGTTACACTTAGCTTAGCAGGTGGTGAATTATATACAATATTTTTAAATGAAAAGATGTACACTACTACAGCTAAAGAGATAACTTTACCATTAGATACTAACAGCACAGAACTATTAGTAAAAACAGATCTAGATTGTCAAGGTGTTTATACTGAAAATATTCTTCTAAATGATGAATTCTTTATTTACCCAAACCCAATTGAAGGAGGTGATTTAACCATATATTTAGGTGCAAATTCTACAACAGAAGCTACTATTTCCCTTTATAAATTAAATGGGTCAAGTATATTTTCGAAAAAAATGAAACCTATCAATAACGAAATTAAAATAAGCGTTAACAATTTAGCCACAGGTGTATATATGTTAAATGTTACAAATGGCAATACGCTTTCTAATTATAAAATTATAAGAAAATGAGAATACTAAAATATATAACTTTCATGTTTTTGTTCGGATCACTTTTGCTTTCATGTGGTGGTGGCTCGGACAACGAAACGCCTATAGAACCTGTTGCACCGGTTGTAGTAGACCCAAGTGCGGCATCCCTTATATTTCCCGAAGACAATACAGAATGTAATGAAGGAGTCATAAATGCGAACGATGACACTAGAAGCACGGTAAATTTTCAATGGTCAGCCTCTGAAAATACCGATTCATACGAAGTTAAAATTAAAAATCTAGAATCGGGAAGTGTTACAACGGCAACATCTACAACAAACCAAGTTGATGTGTTGATCAATAGGGGAACACCGTATGAATGGTATGTAATTTCACTTGCCAGTGGAACAACTTCCACCGCAACCAGCGATACCTGGTCATTTTACAACCAGGGACAAGGTATAGAAAATTATGCTCCATTTCCGGCAATTGCGATTACCCCACAAAGAGGTGCCACTATAACCGATACAAGTTCAACCGTTACACTTGAATGGTCTACATCTGATGTTGATGATGATATTGTTTCCTATGAGATATTGTTTGATACTGTTAATGAGCCTACAACCTCATTAGGGAGCACCACGAACACTACGATAAACGCTTCTATTTCAACAGGCAATACTTACTATTGGAGAGTAATTACAAAAGACTCATTTGACAATACTTCAAACTCAGAATTATTTGAGTTTCGTGTGGAATAAATAAAAAAGCCAAAGATGTTTATCTTTGGCTTTTTTATTTAATTTTTGAAATGCTTTTACAAAGAATTAAAGTAATTCAGAAATGCTATTACATCTTGTTCTTTTCTAAGATTTAATTTCTTTTCTTTAACATATAACTTCATTTCATTTTTCTTACTCCCTGTAAAATCTAAAATATTATTTTTTGTTAAGCGTACTTTAACTGCGTGATTTTCAGAATCCTTATTTCTGTTGTCTAATATATAATAAGAACTATTCCATACATATGTTGGTGGAGAATATTTCTCATAAGAGGTACTAGGAGTACGCGCCTGCTTTAATAAGGCTTCAGGTTTAAACAACAATTTTAAAGGTCCCTCATTCAACTCTGTGAAATAGCTAGTTTTAATAGATTTATCATTATCTACATAAGTATAAATACGATATAACTTGCCGTCTATCTCAACTTTAATATATGCTCTTTTAAGTAGTGAGTAATAGGAATCCTTAGATAAATTATCTAAAATTTCTACTTCATTTCTGTAGGCATTATATCTCATTTTACCTACTTCCTCGACTTTTTCGTTTACGATTACTTCACCGTGTACAAATTCTTCATTTAGATACGGACTTCCTTTCGCCTTACTAGGCTCTATTTCCGTACTGCTAGTAACAAAATTAACTATTCCTTCTTCAGGAACAGGAGAATAAGCATTTTGTCCATTTACGTTGTTGATCACAAAAGTGGCAATGAAAATTACCGTTAAAATTTTATTCATTTTATGCATTGATTTTGGGACAATTTAATTGTTTATTATGAATTGCCGTGTTTATAAACTGTTATTAAAAACTTAAAATATATAGTTTTATAACAAATTAATATAGGACCATTCTACTGCTAATTTTACAGGCTAAGGCATATCACTGTTTAAAAAAGAAATAGCAGAGCTATCAAGATTATAGTGATAAGATCTCCAATAGAAACCAGTACCCTCAAACTCCCAAACTACCTCTTTTTCATTAGTTACTTCAATAACACCCATAGAACCAGAAGTTATCAATGTATTGCCATTATCTAAACGAATGGCTCCTGAAACTCTAGCTGAATATAGATTATCTCTAGTGTATTGCCATACCGTTTCCGGTTCATTGTTTTCATTAGGAATTAAATTCAATTCCGCAGGTAAGCTAAATTCATAAACTATAGATTGTTTAGTGTCCCCATTTCCATTAGCATATACTAAAATATTACCAGCACCCGGTAAACCATCTTGTAAAATATTGGGAAAATGATTATTGTAAAACAATCGTTCACCACTCTCATTATTATAAGCACTAGGATTTCCAAAACGATAAACTAAATCACCTCCTTTACCATAATTACCACCAGAATCAACTGTGGCTTCCTCTGCTGTTGTGCTATGATCAATAACCCAAACCTCACTAAAATAGTTTACACTTAAATAAATTAAATCTTTATTACTGTCATAACTTAATCCGTTAGCATGCATTATATCTCCATCTGGTCCTGTTTCTTCTCTTAAAACATCTATAAAGTTGATATTGATTTTTTCAGGGTTATCTGCTACAATACCAAAATACGGTTTAGAACTATCTGTATCCTGAATGATATGGTCCCAAGAATCCCACTTCCAAACAATTTCATTTGTAGTTGGGTTTATTTCTATAATAGATTCTGTATACACTTTATCCTCTTCACCAAGGTAACCTATGGCGTTAAGTTCATCGGGAAGTCTTAAATCCCACACTAAGGCCAATACATTTCCATTAGGCAACATTTCCACATCATGATGAATAATATGCTCTTCATTTGCCAAAACATACTCCCAATCAATTGAACTATCAGGATTTATTAGCTGAATAATGCCCCCAAAACCTCCAAAGCTAAAATCTGGACTTTCTACACCCAATGAAGCTAACAATCTACCGTCTGATAATAATTCCACATCATTACCCAATCCAAATTCCAATTGCCATTCATGAATAATTTGAGCAGAATCTTTTGCCATTAAATACACCCGATCGTCAGTAGCTTCATTAAATAAAACATATCCTTCCTTGGACAAAGAATTATCATACAATAACACATTACCTGTTTCCCCTTCTAGAGGATAAACCGTTTGAACAGGATCATCTGATTCTGACTCCTCTTCTACAACTTCTTCTTCCATTTCTTCGATATTATTAACAGTTTCATCATCTGAAGAACATGAAATACTATTTAACAAAAGGCAACTTAATACACTAATAAATAATTTATGTTTCATAACAAGTTATAATTGGTTATATATTCTGTCGTACTATTAGTCTAAACTTTAATATAAGGTAAAAAAAAATCAGGCTAAATTGCTTCAGCCTGATTTCATAAATATTATAATGATGTATTTATATCATTATGGATTTAAACAAAAGTTCAAATCTTACTTACAATAATCTATTGTAAGTAAACCTGCATCTGCACTTTCATAACCTCCAGCAACTTCGCCACTTGGAGATATAATTTCAAATCCAATTTCACCATACTGGTCTCCTGGAAAGAACCACTCTGCAGATGTAGTACCCTCTGGTATTGTAATGGTAGCTGTTCCTTCTAATCCATTATTAGGTGTGCACTCGCCCTCTGTTAAAAAAGTACCAACTTCTTCATCATAAGGAGAGCAAAGACCAACTTCGAATACAGTGCCGTCATCTAAAGTAACTGTTAGACCAGCACCTCCATTACCCGTACTAGTCTGCCAACCGTCTCCAAAAGAGTCAGTCATATTAATAACCCAATCACCAGGAGTAATTGGACATTCTCTAAAAAACTCCAGTTCTAACGGTGTATCTGTCAACACAAGATCATTACTAGGATCAGAAACATCTACTAAATTAAGTACTAGATTTGCTCTTCCCAAGGCTGGTAAAGCATCAAAATTACTGGTAATAGTAAGTGTAGTTTGGAAAGCACCAGCCGGAATCGTCAAACCGCTAATTGTATATTGATCTGATGTTGCTGTTGATGACGGATCAACCTCCAAGGAAATAGTTCTATCACTGTCCGCTTTAGTAGTAACAAATACGTCTACCATTATTGATGCTCCTTCCGCAGGGGTTGGCACCAAAATAGATTCTTCTGAAAAGTTGGCGAAGGTTTGACCATTTTCACTATCAAATACTATATTCTCTTCTTCACAAGAAACAAAAGCAAATAGTACCGCTATTATTAAAATATATTTTTTCATAATTATACTAGTTTTTAATATCCAGGATTCTGAACCATGTTTTGATTAGCATTGATTTCCGCTATTGGAATAGGCAACTGAAATCTAAAATTGTCAGCATCAATTGTTGGAAAATCTGGAGGAGTTCCAGAACCATCAATTATATCTCCCATAGTAGAACGAACAACAGGCTCACTGCGACGCTTTAAATCAAAAAATCTATGACCTTCAAAAGACAATTCAACTCTTCTTTCAAATTGAATGGCATCTTCTAAATCTTGACCTGATTCACCACCATCATATGATACGTATCTTAAATCTCTAAGTTCGTTCAATGTAGATAATGCATCTTGACCTAATTCATATTGCGCTTCCGCTTTATTCAATAATACTTCAGCAGCTCTAATAACTTTTACATCTACACGACCATTAACTTCACCTGTTTCGCCAAGAAACTTATTAATAGCGTTGTATTGATTACCACCATTTTCCCCGATATAAGAAATTACACCCAAGCGTTGATCATCTTCATCAATACTATTATAAAAATCAAAATCAAAAGCATACTCTAGAACATCGGCAGTAGATGTAGTTTGGCTATATAATACCCCTACATTATTTCCATTACTCTCCGAAGTAGTATTAATAGCCAATTTGATCACTATACCTGCTTCATTAGCATCTGTGTAAAGCCCTTCTAATTCTTCAGCTGTAGCAAGTGGAACACTTACTTCATTTGCTGCATCAATAACCTTTTGGTATTCGCCATTATAAAGATAAACCCTAGAAAGTAACGCGTAAACACCTTCTTTATTCAGTTTACCTTCTCCATTATCATCCCCAATTAATTGACTAGCTCTTTCCAAATCACCAATGATTTCAGCGTAATTACTCGCAACAGTTTCTCTAGCAGGCTCTGCAAAAGGATCCTCTGTATCACCATCTTCAACTTTAAGGTAAACAACACCTAAAGAAGCGTTAGCATCTGCAGATTGTGTTGGTATTTTACCATAAACCCTAACCAAATCAAAATGAGCCCATGCTCTTATAGCCAAAGCTTGACCTAAAATGTTATCCTTATCTGCACCATCACCAAGGTTATCAATCTGAGCAATTACCAAATTGGCAACATTTACAGCTTCATAAGCTTCACTCCAATATAAATCTATTGCACCACCTGTACTTGCAACATATCTATAATTGTAATAATCTTGATTAGAACGTCTACCTGTTTGTGCAATAATTACATTATCAGAAAGTATGTCCGGTATACCTTGTAAACCCGAACCAGTACTTGAATAATAATTCCACAATTGTCTATAAGCACCGTCTACACCATTTTGGAATGCTGAAACACTATTAAAGAATGTTTCAGGATTACCTTCTACGAAAGGCTGTAAATCATTCAACTCGTCATCGCACGACATAAAGAATCCGAACGAAAACAAAAGAACTAATATTTTTATATTATTTTTCATTTCTAACTTTTTTTTTGTTTTTAAAATCCTACTTCAACACCAAAAGTATAAGACCTTGTGTTTGGATAGCTAAATAGGTTAAATGATCCTGGCACGAAACCAGTATCTCCAGGCTCTCCTGATTCCGCAGAACCTAAACCTACCTCTGGATCCCCATTAAAATCAGTGATCGTGAATAAATTCTGTCCTGACACGAAAAATCTTAAAGAGTTTAGACCAATACCGTCAATCATATCTCTAGGCATGTTGTAATCAAGAGTTACTGTACGTAATCTTAAGTAATCTCCTTTTTCCAAGAATCTTGTTGAAGTTTGATCAGCAGTACTTTGATATAAAGGACTAGGCAATACATCAGTATCTCCCGGTTGTTTCCAATAGTTAAATGCCTCAACTCTTTGGTTAGCATCAATATTTTGTATAGCAATACCCTCTGAGCGTTGGAAGTTATAGATGTAGTTTCCACCTTTATAAACGAAATCACCTCTAAGGCCAAATCCTTTATAAGAAAATGCAGTGTAGAAACCACCTTCAAAATCCGCTATAGGAGATTTTCCTTCCTGAATTTGTTGAAAACCGGCACTAAATTCCTCAGTAATATTCCCATCTAAATCATAGTATAAAGGCGCACCATTTGCTGGGTTTACACCAGCGTACTCTACTGCATAATAAGAATTGATTTCCTCTCCTACACGTAAAATATTATCTCCAAATGTACCTGTTATGATATCTTCACCATCTACCAATTCAATAACCTCATTATCAATAAAGGTTATGTTACCACCTAAAGTCCATTTAAAGTTCTGAGTTCTGATAACATCTCCACTTAGAGAAACCTCAATACCCGAGTTTTGCAACTCACCAATATTTGAGAAAATAGAATTATTTTCATCACCTACAGTATAAGAAATTGGACGATCCAATAATAAATCTTGAGAGTTCTTTTTAAAGTAATCAACTACACCATTTAATCTGTTGTTAAATAAACCGAATTCAACACCTACATCAAAAATAGCTTGAGACTCCCACTGAATTTGAGGGTTACCCACACCTACCGGCAAAGCAGTTGTTTGACCATTATACGTATTTGCAAAATCCAACAAGTTTAAGTATTGGAAATCACCAATGTTTTGGTTACCAGAAGTACCGTAAGATGCTCTTAATTTCAACGTATTGAAAATAGAGTTTTCCATAAAGCTTTCATTTGCAATGTTCCAAGCCGCACTACCACTGTAGAAATAACCGTATTTATTATCTGGACCAAATCTAGAAGAACCATCACGTCTTACTGAACCAGAAACAATATATCTACCATCATAATCATAATCCACAAACAAACCTTGAGAAAATAAAATTCTTCTAGATTCATTTGAACCTACAGAAGTTGCCTCTGCAGCCACATTTAAATATGGAATATCTGGAGAAGGAAAACCTCTACCTGAAGCAAACATACTTGTAGCAATATTCTCATTATATTCCAATAGGAAACTAGCAGAAAGATTATGAAGACCATTAAATGTATCCGAATAGGTAAATACGTTATTTACATTATATTCGAAATCGACATTTAAATTATCTGTTTGAGTTCCTGGAAAAGCAGCAGAACCTACAATTGAATTTAAGACACCACCTGCTATAGAACGAGATGTTCTATTATATCTATTGCTAATTAAACCAACACTAAAATTATTGGAGAATTTCTCTCCAAACGTCATGCCCGCGCTTAAGTTACCTATCAACAATAAGTTTCTTGTATCTTCAGGCTCTGTCTGCAATGCCAATGCAATTGGAAAACCTGACCTTGTAGGGTTATAAACATTATCACCTTGAGCATCAGTAACTATTGAACCATCATCATTAGTTAAAAATAATGGGTCATATGGGTTATAATCATACATAGCTCTAAAAGGGTTCTGTACGTTGTTTCTATCCCTTGGCAAATCTGTAGTACTACGAGAAACCGAAACGTTAGCCCCAATATTCAACCAATCTTTTGCTTGGTAATTTGTATTTAAACGAGCAGATACTCTTTCAAAACCATCAATATTTTCAATGATACCAGAGTTCTTATCATATCCTAATGATAAATAATAAGTTAACTTTTCATCACCACCAGAAACAGAAAGATTGTTTGATTGGATAACAGAATTCTTGAGCAATGCTTCTTGCCAGTCTGTATCCAAAGATGTTAGTCTTGCCAACTCCTCAGGAGTTGCATTAGCTCCAGGCATACTAGATGCAGCACTAACCCCTAAAGCAGCGTATTGACGCTCCAACTCTAATTTTTGAGATGCATTCATCAAATCAAAATTATTAGGGATCATTTCACCAAAACCATAAGAAGAAGAGAACTTAACTCTTGCGTCACCTGCTTTACCTTTTTTAGTGGTAATCAAAACAACACCATTAGCACCACGAGAACCATACTTAGAAACGGTAGCCGCATCTTTCAAAATTGAGAATGTCTCAATATCACTAGGATTCAAGTTACTAATTGGATTGAAATCTCTTTCTGTGTCAATCGGAATAGGCACACCATCAATTACATATAAAGGAGTAGTTTGCGCGTTGATCGACCCTACACCTCTAATTTGTACGAATGCGGTATTACCTGGTCTACCGTTAGCAGCTGTAACCTGCACACCTGCGGCTTGACCTTGTAAAATGTTATCAATACTAGTAGAAGGAACAAAAGCCTCTATCTTTTCAGTAGATACAGTAGAGATCGCCGATGTAGATAATTCTTTTGACCTAGAACCATAACCTACAACAACAACTTCTTCCAATGCCTCAGCATCTTCTTCCAATTGTACATTAATGGTATTGGAAGCTCCAACACTCATCGTCACTGTTTTTTGACCTAAATAAGAAAATCTTAATTTTTCGCCTTGATTTACGTTAATGGCATAGTTACCATCAAAATCTGTTTGAGATCCGTTCGTTGTACCAACAACTACAACAGACACTCCCGGTAAAGGCAAACCGCTTTGATCGGTTACAACACCGGTCACTGTTTTTTCCTGTGCAAAGGAAAATGTCATGAAGAACACCAATAAAGGCGTCAACATCCACGTCAACTTCTGTTTCATAAAATTTGTTTTTGAATTAGCTTGCGCCAAAAGTCCAAAAATTTGCTTAGTATTCCAAAAGCTATCTTAACCCAAAAAAGTTATATGTTAAAAAAACACTTATTATTATTTTTTTTTCTGTATTTCATCGATTTTGTTGAAAATAAAACAATTATTTAACAATAAATCAATATTTAAAATTCAAAATTTTAAGTTAAAAAAAACATAATGCTTCTTAAATTTTACAAAAACATTAACGAAACCGGTACTGACGAGGCGGGAAGAGGTTGTTTAGCGGGACCTGTGACCGCTGCAGCAATAATTCTGCCAGAATCATTCGAGAATTCAATTTTAACAGATTCAAAGCTGTTATCAGAACACAAAAGACAACTTTTAGAGCCATTATTAAAGGAAGATTGCATTTGTTTTGGAATTGCCCATATACAGCCAGAGATCATAGATGACATCAATATTTTAAATGCTTCTATTCTAGGAATGCACCATGCAATATCCAAATTATCGCAAACCCCAAGCCATATCATTGTTGACGGCAATAAATTCAAACCTTATAAAAAAATATCCCATACCTGCATTGTCAAAGGTGATTCTAAATATTTGAGTATTGCCGCAGCTTCTGTCTTAGCAAAAACAGCACGTGATGCCTATATGCTGAAATTGCACGAAGAATACCCTATGTACAACTGGAAAAAGAACAAAGGTTACCCTACCAAAGAGCATAGAGAAGCAATTAAAAAATATGGTATTACCAAGTACCACAGAACAAGTTTCAAGCTTTTGCCAAACAACTGATATAGTTTTACAAATAGTATAACTTTGTATAAATTTCTATTCATGAGACCTTTTCTAGCATACCTAGTTATTGCCTTTATTTGCTATAGCTGTACTTCTAAAAAAAAGAACGATAGTTCACCTTTAAAGGTAATACCTGAAAACGCTAGCTTAATATTTCAAATCAATGATTTTGAATCGGTTAAAAATGAATTTTCTTCCAATGAAATTCTAAACGGTTTAACATTGAATAAACCATTTTCTACATTAAAGAACACCCTTAAAGACTTAGGTCTTTTATCCAATCAAAAAAGCGGATTGGTTGCGCTCTCCGTTGACAGCCTAAATATAGATTACACCTTTATAACAAAAGATAGTCTTTCCATAGATAACTGGGCAGAACTAACCAGTAAAAGTAAAGAGGACCTCACTTTCAACGACTACACGGTTACAAAATACACAGTTGATAATTCAATATTCTACACTACATATCTTAATGATTTCTGGATTATGTGCTCTTCTCAACACCTACTTCAAGAAAACATTAATTCTGTAAACTCACCTCAAAAAAACAGTTCATTTAAACAACTTTACGAAGTATCCAACCATGAAAAGCTCATTAACATTTGGCTTGATATAGATAAAGGAACCACAATGCTTAACAATCTTTTAGGCAAAGACCAAAAAGTCTCCAATTTTGGCAGTTGGTTAACACTTGATGCCACTGTGCATGGTAACGAATTAGTTTTAAGCGGCATAGCACAGCCAAATGACCTTAATCAATATTACTTGTCATTATTCAAAAATATAAAACCTATAGAGAACAAAGTTTGGAATTTGGCTCCTAGTAATAGCAAATACATAACCTCATTTGGTTTTGATGAATTCAATAAGTTCATTGAAAATAAAACGCTAAACAACTACCCCACCCAACCTTTAGATTCACTATTAAGTACTGTTGAGGAAATTGGTATTACCGAAATTGACCAAGAAAAAATGCTGTTTTTAAAAACTTATGGTACCGCTACTTTACTTGACTATTTAAATACCGAAAAAGTAAGTACTGAAGAATTCAGTGGTAATGAAATATGGGAACTACATTCTGACAATACTATTTTTGCAACACTACAACCTTTAATTGGTGATATCACATTCACCTTCGCCAGTATTACCGAAAACACATTTATTTTTTCAACATCTAAAACCATCCTAGAATCAGCCATTTCTAAAATAAAGACTGGTGACACCTTTGACAAGACACCTATATATAAAACCATTGAAACCAACCTTACCCAATCATCGAGTGTGCTTTCAATTTCTAATTTTGACGGCAACGCTGCCTTCCTAAACGAATCGGTTTCTAAAACCTTGGGTAGTTCGTTCAGCAATAGTCATTTAAAAGATTATGTTTTTGCATCACAGATTATCGCAGATAATGGTTTCTACCACACTAACTTCTTAATTAAAAAGGTTACTAATGAAGATGTTCAAAACACAGTTTCACAAGCATTTGAAATTCAATTTAATACTGACCTTGCTACATTGCCCCAATTTGTAACCAACCATAATAATGGCAGAAAAGAAATTATAGTACAGGATCAAGAGAATATACTTTATTTAGTTTCCAATACCGGCAAAATTCTCTGGAAGAAACAGTTAGATGGTACAGTTCAAGGAAAAGTACACCAAGTAGATCTTTTCAAAAATGGTAAATTACAATTGGCATTTACTACAAACAACGAGTTTTTAATTTTAGACAGAAATGGAAAAGAGGTAAAACCTTTTAAAATAAACTATTCTGGCGGCAACCTTAATCCACTAGCGGTTTTTGACTACGAAGGAAATAAAAACTATAGATTCATAGTCACACAAAACAAAAAAGTACATATGTACAATAATGAAGGTAAAACAGTAAAAGGATTTACATATGATACTGCCGAAGCCAACATACTAAATTCTCCCCAACATTTTAGAATTGGAAAAAAAGACTACATTGTTCTTAAACTTGATAATGGCAAACTAAAAATATTAAATAGAGTTGGCAAAACCAGGATAAACATAAAAGACAAGTTTTCATTTTCCGATAATGAAATTAGGTTATACCAAAACAAATTTACTTTTACTTCGATGGATGGTATTTTATACCAAATTGACTCTCAAGGAAAAATTTCATCGAGCAATCTAAATCTAGCCAAAGATCACGGTATAGATGCCACATCTAGAACTTTAGCCATAATGAATGACAATATCTTACAAATACGAGACAAAAAGGTTGAACTTGAGTTAGGGGTTTATACCAAGCCCGTTATTTTCTACCTCAATGATAAAATCTATGTATCTGTAACGGATATTCAAAATCAGAAAATATACATGTTTGACAGTCAAGCCGAAGCCATACCAAATTTTCCTATTTTTGGTAATTCTGTCATTGATATGGCAGATATGAACAGAAACAAAAAGCCCGAACTTGTATTCAAGGATCAAGAAAATAGTATTAAGGTTTATAAAATACGATAACACACCGAAAGTTAAGGTCTACAAACATTTATATACCGACCATACATTTAATCAACATAATTCTTAGGATTTTCATAAATTTAAATAGTTATAATTCAGAACCTTAACTATTATAAAATGAAAACTAAATTATTATTTACACTTGCCTTTTTAACTTGTATCACCACCTCTATCGCTCAAGATAATTGTAGTAAATTCTACCCCATGAACAAAGGTGTTTCTATGGAATATACCAATTACAATAAAAAAGGAAAAGTAGAGGGCGTAAGCTCATATAAAGTCGTAGAGGCCATAAATAACGGAAACGTCACTAATGCCACCATGGCTATAGACCTGAAAGATAACAAAGGGAAGGACGCTTATAGTACCACGTACAATTTAACGTGTACCGGAAACATGGTAACCCTAGATTACGAATCTCTTCTACCCTCTGAAATGATGGAACAGTATGGCGATATGGATATTGAAATATCGGGTAATGATATAGAAATACCAAATGATCTTAGCGTTGGCCAAAAACTTAACGATGCCAATGTTGCCATGAAAATTAGTATGAGCGGTATAAATATGAATATGACCGTTGACATGACCAATAGAAATGTAGAGAAAAAAGAAAGTATCAGTACTCCTGCCGGCACTTATGACTGTTACGTACTATACAGTGAAAACCGATCAAAAATGATGATGGCAAACCAAGTATACCCGTCTAGAGTATGGCTTGCAGAAGGTGTAGGTATGGTTAAACAAGAAACTTATAAGAAAAATGGAGACCTTATGAGCAGTACCTTACTTACTGCACACAGCAAATAGACTAATGTCAAAACATAAAAAAACCGAGGTCTACACCTCGGTTTTTTTATGCACCTATGTTAACCATATGTTCTAAAACTTCATTAAAGGGAAATAATCCTAAAATATTAATAATGAAGACTACAACAAATTTTATCAAATGCGCAATTTTAATATTCGCCATTTCATTTACATCATGCTCTAAGGATGGAGATATTGGCCCTATTGGTCCACAAGGGGAACAGGGGATACAGGGTGAACAAGGAGAACAAGGACCTGCCGGTGAAGACGGGGAAGCGCTAGGAGTGCCCGGTCCGCAAGGTGAACAAGGTCAACAAGGAGAAACTGGACCTGCTGGAGAAGACGGAACTAATGGTACCGATGGAACAAACGGTGTAGACGGAGAGGATGGCAATGCCAATGTAGCCACATACACCTACGACCTTTCTTCAGAATCTGGAGCAACGATAACAGTCAATGCAACTGCTTTGTCCCAAGAGGTTATTGACAATGACTTAATTCTTGGATATCTTTTAAAAAATGGAAACACCTACACTCCCATTCCCGCACCAATCTATGCTTTTGGACTTGGTGACAATAGCGATATTGCCGTAGAAATAAGCTTGAACAGATATTGGATGTTCTTTTATGAAGTAGGAACAGAGAACTTAAAATCTGTAACTGCTGGTCAGTTAGACGAGTTAAAATTGATAGTTATAGAATCTAACAGTACAACTTCTGGCAAATCAAGTAAGGCAAACACATTATCGAACTTAAAGTCTGCTGGTGTAGACACCAACGACTATTATGCAGTCATGGATTATTATGGATTAGCATACTAATCTGATTTTAAAACATAAAAAATAGAGGCTTTCACCTCAGTTTTTTTTATGCTGTTATGTTAACCTTTACAATAAAGCCTCATTAAAAGGAAATAACCTTAAAATTTTAATAATGAAGATTACAATAAATTTTATCAAATGCGCAATTTTAATATTCGCCATTTCATTTACATCATGCTCTAAGGATGGAGATATTGGCCCTATTGGTCCACAAGGGGAACAGGGAATACAGGGAGAACAAGGACCCGCTGGTGAAGATGGAACGAATGGCACTAATGGTACCGATGGAACTAACGGTGAAGATGGAGAAGATGGAGAAGATGGAGAAGATGGAGAAGATGGTAATGCTAATGTAATTGCATCAGATTGGTTTGGTCCAGACGCTCAATACTTTGAAAGTAATGGCTATACAAAATATGCCGAATTTGAAAAAATAGTTACAGAAGTAGATACTGATTTTTATAACAAGGGAACTCTTCTAGTGTACGCCAAATTTGATAATTATGTCGAAGAAGTATGGCCTTCTGATCATATTTCACTGTTGCCATTACAAATTAGTGGTGGAACTACTGAACATATTTATACTGCATATGCGGCTATTGGCGCCATCAAAATAAGATACCGTCGAGAGGGTGAATTTGTACCTGAAACATATACCATCTCAGCTTCTGCGCTGTTCCGATATGTATTAATTCCACAAGCAACTACAGGTAAAAAACAAAAGGTTGATTTTTCAAAAATGACTTACGAAGAGGTAATGGATCATTTAGGATTGGAGTATTAAAATGCAATAGCCTAAAAAATAACAGAAAAAACCGAGGCTTACACCTCGGTTTTTTCATTTACCTCAGCTTCAAAAAGTATTTGAAAATGCTTTAGTAATTTTTGCTTCACTTCTTCCAAATTAACTTCTTTCTTACCTAACTCCACGTTTAAAGAAGTAACCGCCTTACCTTTTATTCCGCACGGGATCATTAAATCAAAATAACCTAAATCAGCATTGACATTTAACGCAAAACCATGCATAGTTACCCAACGCGATGCTCTTACACCCATGGCGCAAATTTTGCGTGCAAACGGAGTACCAACATCTAACCACACACCTGTTTCACCAGGCGAGCGCTCCGCTTTCAATCCATACTCCTTTAAAGTCAAAATGACCATTTCTTCCAAAAAACGAAGGTATTTATGTATATCCGTAAAGAAGTTATCCAAATCTAAAATAGGGTAACCTACTATTTGCCCTGGACCATGATAGGTGATATCCCCCCCTCTATTAATCTTATAGAAAGTGGCTCCTTTATCCGCCAAAACTTTTTCATCTACCAAAAGATTGGAAATGTCTCCGCTTTTTCCCAAAGTATACACATGGGGATGTTCAACATAAAGAAAATGATTGGGAGTTTCTAAGTTCAGCTCTTCTCTCCTATTGCGTATTTTAAGATCAAGCGTCTCTTGAAATAGCTGTTCCTGATAATCCCAAGTTTCTTTATAATCTTTAAGACCTAAATCTTGTACTTGTACCTTCTTGTTCATTTTACAAAGGTACGAAAAGCTATAGCCTATTTCTCTAATTCCACTTCAATGACTATAGATTCTGGGTCTTTCATCATTTCTAGAAAATTAACTTCATGTACCATAGTTTTTCCATCCATGGAAAATGTAGCTTCTTCTATGTTGGTAGATTTTACACGTCTTGGAAAATGATACTTAAATGTATATGTAGAGCTAGATAAAAACATTTCTGCACCTGCTAAACTATCTATGCTCCTTTCAAATAATGTTTGATCAAGAATTACTGTCTCTCGTTTGAATTTGTTCTTCTTAAAAGTATAGTTGACCTTTGTTGCTTCTTCTGGAGCACCACCCGGCATAGCATTACCCCCAGCAATGGGACCAATGGAACTTGCACTTTGAAAAGAATTAAATGCATCATTGACTTCTGATACTTTGTTGAATTCAGTAAACATATCAAAATTCATTATTCCTTTATCCGGATCAACGTTCATATGAAGTTTAAACGGCTCTAATCTTTTTAATTTTTCTTGCTCCTCTAAAGGTAATTTAGCTATGCTATCTTTCTTTTCTATCAACAAATCTCTAAATACCAAAGTGGAGTCTATAGCCTTTTCCAATTTTGTAGAATCTGTTTCTGGCAACATTTGCAACATTTCGCCCCCATCAAAAGAAATACTCATTTTGCCTGAGCCATTTTCATTAAAATAAATTTCTTCTGTAAAATTACAGGCAACAAAGAATACTGTTATAAAAACAGCAGTGAAGGTTTTTAAAAGTTTCATGAAAGATTTTTCTAATTAGGATTGTTCAAAATGACCAATGCGGCAATTACGCCAGGCACCCAGCCGCAAAAAGTTAAAAGTAAAACAATTAGAAAAGAACCACAACCTTTGCCCAAAACCGCTAAAGGAGGAAAAAAAATGGCGAGCAATACGCGAATTAAACTCATTTGATTATTATTTTGATTGATTGATGTACCTTATACGTCGCAAGTATAACCACTTTGTTACAAAAACCGATCTTAAAAACTATCATTATTTAACCAATGCCTAAAAAGTTATTTTTAATTTACCTGCTATTTTCTTTTTCCTATTGTGCCGCACAATACAGCTTTAAAGGTCAAATTGCAGAACAACAGTTTGGCAAAACTATATACCTTTCCATTATTGAAGATTACAGAAAGTTCGACAAAATTTCAATGGAACAGATTTTAAAGAAGACTACAACAGATTCTTTGGGCTATTTTAATTTTAGCGGAGATAATTTAATGGACCAAAACAGGATTTATAGAATACACGTGGATGAATGTTCTGATCTTGGCACTAATTCCGATCATTTTTTTGGTAGTTGTGAATACAGCAAAAGTATCTTGTTCATTGCCAAAAACACCGACACCATTATGTTTCCGACATCATTTGACAATGAGACGCTATGTGAAATTTCTTCCACTAATTCTTCATCTTCTATGTTTTTGGATATTGATGTTCTAAAAGAGCAAATGGCATATGAATTCAATGAATTTAGAAGTAATGCAAATAAAAAATTAAACTCAAAAAAATGGTTTTCCTCTTTGCAAGATTATGGAGCTAACCTAAATGAACCACTGGCAGAATTATATATTTATAGCTTTTTATCCGATAGAAAAAATGATACTTACTCCTATTACTTAGATGATATCAACAATACGGATTATTATACATCTCTAGGTAATCGTTTACGTTCTAAATACCCAGAAATTAACTTGACTACATTATATAATAACGAAATAGCGATTGACCAACAAATTGCTGATCGTAAAGACCCTTCAGCCAAACTATGGCAATGGGTATTGCCGTTTTTACTGGTTATTTCTATCGGGTTCAATATCTTTTTAATTCTAAAATCAAAAAAAGATAAAACAAAACTACAAATTTCACCTTTGACCAAACTTACAGAGCAGGAACAAAATATAGTATCCCAAATTCTTAAAAGCAAAACCAACAAAGAAATTGCCAATGACATGTTTATTAGCGTTAGCACCGTAAAAACACACATAAACAACGTTTACAAGAAATTGGGGGTAAGTACAAGAGATGAAATAAAGCAACGTTTTCAATAACCCTATAAATCTCCACCCTGGGTCTAGTACCCATTTCCACCCTTTAAAACCTAATTTTCCCTAATAATTTCTAGAATTTTCAGATCTAATCTAAAATCATAGATCATGAAATTTTCCTTATTAATTATTGCATTTATTTTAAGCTTCACTACTACAATCAATTCTCAAAAAATCAACCAAGAAGTGCATATTGAGAATCAACAACCATTTCTACTTGGCAAAATTACACCCGAAGCTCTTTCCGCAAACACCTATAAAACTTGGTATCTTCCTAATTTCAGCAACTATAAAGCTGATACCGAAAAAATAAAACTCATTAAAGAACACTTAAACGCTTACAAAATATTAATATTTATGGGCACTTGGTGTGGTGATAGCAAACGAGAGGTTCCGCGATTTTTAAAAATTCTGGAGCAAGCTGAATACCCTAATGAAAACTTAAAAATCATTGCCCTTGACAAAAGAAAAGAAGCCTATAAAAAAAGTCCACAAGGTGAAGAGTGGGGATTAAACATTAGAAGAGTTCCTACTTTTATTTTTTATAAAAATGGCAGAGAAATAAATAGAATTATTGAAACTCCCATCACCAGTTTAGAAGACGACATTTTAAAAATTGTTAGCCAACAAGTCTACCAACCCAATTATGGGACATCATTACATTTTGACTGACAACAATTGATATCATCTAGCTTATAATTAATCGAGTATTTTATAATTAACTAAAACCTTTACAACTATTGTTACGTTAGATAATTATGAAATACTTGAACAAGTTATCCCTTATACCGCTAATAGGTCTTCTGTTTACTATATTACCATCTTGCAGCCAAACCGAAGATATTAGATCCGCACCTATTCAGAAGATCTAAACAACCAAGAAACCATAAACTATTTGGCTCTTGGCGATAGTTATACCGTTGGAGAAAGCGTTGCGTTTGAAGACAGCTTCCCAAAACAATTGAGTTCCACTATTGAAGAAAATAAAAACTATAAGGTCAATACTACCGTAATTGCACAAACCGGCTGGAGAACCGATCAATTATTGGCATCAATTGGTGGTAGAGCATCTGCCGAGTATAATTTAGTCACGCTACTTATTGGTGTAAACAATCAATTTCAATCTAGACCATTTTCTCAATATGAGACAGAATTTGTAAGATTAATTGATAAAGCCATTAGTCTTGCGGGTAATGATTCTAACAAAGTAGTCGTGCTTTCAATTCCAGATTACCTTTATACGCCTTATGGCCAAAGTAACGGTGATGACCAAATCTCAAGGGAACTTGACAGGTATAATGATTTTGCCAAATCTACCTCAAAATCCAAAGGAGTTACGTTTCTAAATATTACCGATATTACCAGAAAAGGTTTAAACGAACCTGAATTGGTAGCAAATGATGGTTTACACCCTTCTGCCCTTGCATATGAAAAATTTGTTGAAAGACTCTATCCTTTAGTGCGTTCTAGATTGAAAGATTAAGACATATCGATTATATTTGCCAGCTAAATAAACGACGGCATGCAATTATCGGAGCAAGAGCTTATCAGAAGAGAAAAATTGGAAAAACTAAGAGCATTGGGTATCAATCCTTATCCAGCTGCTTTATACCCTGTAAATGCTACATCGGCAAGCATTAAATCTAATTATGAGGAAGGTAAACAGGTTGTTGTTGCCGGTAGACTCATGTCTCGTAGAATTCAAGGTAAAGCTTCTTTTGCCGAGCTACAAGATAGTTCCGGTCGTATTCAAGTTTATTTCAATAGAGATGAAATCTGTACAGGCGATGATAAGTCTTTATACAATGATGTCTATAAAAAATTATTGGATATTGGTGATATTATCGGTATTGAGGGTGACCTATTTACTACCCAAGTAGGCGAAAAAACCATTATGGTCAAGAAATTTACCATGTTGAGCAAATCGCTTAGACCTTTACCATTACCAAAAAAAGATGCAGAAGGCAAGGTCTTTGATGAGTTCAATGACCCAGAATTACGCTACCGTCAACGTTATGTAGATTTGGTGGTGAACCCAAAGGTCAAAGAAACATTCATTAAAAGAACCAAGATCACCAATAGTATTCGTGAGTTCTATAACGACAAAGGTTATTTAGAGGTTGAAACACCAATTTTACAACCAATACCAGGTGGTGCTACGGCACGCCCTTTCTTAACGCACCATAATGCGCTGAACATTCCTTTGTATTTACGTATTGCCAATGAACTTTACCTAAAGAGATTGATCGTTGGTGGGTTCGATGGTGTTTATGAATTTTCAAAGGATTTTAGAAACGAAGGTATGGATCGTACCCATAATCCGGAATTTACGGTAATGGAACTGTATGTAGCCTACAAAGACTACAATTGGATGATGGATACCACTGAAAAATTATTGGAGAAAATTGCGATGGATGCCAATGGGACTACTAAGGTAACCGTAGGCAAACACGAAATTGAATTCAAAGCTCCGTACGCAAGAGTACCTATTTTAGAGGCTATAAAAATACACACAGGTATTGATGTTGCCGGTATGCCAGAAGAAGAACTACGTGAAACGGCTAAAAAATTAGGTTTAGAGGTCGATGAAACTATGGGTGTGGGCAAACTGATCGATGAGATTTTTGGTGAAAAATGTGAGCACCATTACGTGCAACCAACATTTATTACAGATTACCCAAAGGAAATGAGCCCGTTGACCAAAGAGCATAGAGACAACCCTGCTTTGACAGAACGTTTTGAGCTTATGGTAAACGGTAAAGAGTTGGCAAATGCTTATTCTGAGCTTAATGACCCAATTGACCAAAGAGAGCGTTTTGAAGATCAACTGAAGTTGTCCGAAAAAGGTGATGACGAAGCTATGTTCATTGACCAGGATTTTCTTAGGGCATTAGAATACGGTATGCCACCTACTTCTGGTATTGGTATAGGTATTGATCGTTTGGTTATGTTGATGACCAACAATGCATCTATACAAGAAGTATTATTCTTCCCGCAAATGAGACCAGAAAAGAAACCTCTTCAATTATCCGATAATGAAAAGGTTATTTTTGATATCCTTAAATCAGAAAAGAAAATGCAATTAGACACGCTTAAAAACAAAGCAGATCTAAGCAACAAAGCATGGGACAAAGGCATTAAAGGGATTACAAAACAGCAACTGGCAAAAATCTATAAGGAAGACGATGTTCTTTTTGTTGAAATATTAAAATAGCCATTTACCGTAAGAATAAAAAATAGTAGTTTAGAAGCTGGCAAAACCAACCAGAATGAACTTAAGCAGTAAAATAGGTCTGTTTACAGGTCCTATACTATTTTTTATAATCATTTTTTTACCAAGTGTATTGATTTCAGATAGTGCGGACGCCGTCATTGCCGTTGCACTATGGATGGTTATATGGTGGGTAACAGAAGCGGTTTCTATTTCCGTAACCGCTCTATTACCCCTATTGCTTTTTCCAATTTTAAAAATTATGCCAGTTGGCGAAGTTGGAGCAAACTACGGTAGCCCCATAGTTTTTTTATTCTTTGGTGGCTTTGTAATGGCACTGGCGTTAGAGAAGGTAAATCTGCATAAAAGAATAGCACTCACTATCATTAAACTTACCGGTACCTCTGCCAATAAGGTGGTATTAGGTTTTATGATCGCTACTGCCGTACTGAGCATGTGGATCAGCAATACTGCAAGTACGGTAGTTATGTTACCGATCGCCATGTCGGTCATCAATCTATTGATCGAAGATGAAGACGGATTCACTACAAGAGATCGCAATTTTGCCTTAAGTGTAATGCTTGGCATTGCCTTTTCTGCCAATGCGGGTGGTATTGCAACGGTTATTGGTACCCCTCCAAATTCTGTCTTAATAGGATTGCTTGAAAACCAATATCAAATAGAAATATCATTTTTAAAATGGATGACTATAGGGCTACCCTTTTCCCTTATCATGATTTCCATTTGTTATTTTATTCTCGTAAAAGTCTTTTTCCCTACTCAGGGTTTAAAATTTAAGGCTTCAAAAACCATTATTCATGAGGAACTGGATAAATTAGGTCCTACTTCCGGGAAGGAAAAAATGGTCTTATCCATTTTTGGAGTCACAATATTTTTGTGGGTGTTCAGAACATTGATCAATTCCATTTTCCCCAATTTAGGTCTATCGGATACCCTTATCAGTATTTTTGCCGCAATAGCGTTATTTACACTGCCGTATAATCTAAAAAAAGGAGATTTTATTTTAGAATGGAAAGACACCCAAAAACTGGCTTGGGGAATTTTAATACTATTTGGCGGTGGTCTATCACTGGCAAATGGCATGTCCGTTTCGGGTATTGTAGATTTGGTTGCCCAAGTTATCGCAGAAAGCAACCTAAGTATATTGCTTACGGCTTCTTTACTGATCGTTCTAATGCTATTTATGACAGAATTAATGAGCAATGTTGCTCTTGTTGCAGTATTAGCTCCTGTTGTTGCCGGAATAGCCATAGGGCTGGGTCTGCCCATAACTTATCTACTTATTCCCATCACTATTGCAAGTAGCTGTGCTTTCATGCTACCAATGGCCACGCCACCAAATGCCATAGTTTTCGCTAGCGGGTATATTAAGGTACATGAAATGGCACGCGCCGGAATAATTCTTAATCTTATAGCGGTTCTCTTACTGATCCTCTTATTTCAATTTTTTCTACCTCTTTTATTTTAATAGGAATTTATTATAAAAAATAAAGCCCTTGCATATTGCAAAGGCTTTATAATCGACTAATTCAGAATGAAAAAATGTTTATTCCTATTTAAAAGACGCCTATTGATCATGATTGTTACAAATAGGCTTAAGAAATTATTAACTATTTGTTACAGATATTATTTCAATCTTTGGAAGATTACCTAACTAACTCACAAATGAAAAGAAAATTACTTGTAAAATTATTACTATTACTGTGTGTTTTTGGCTACCAGAATGCTGACGCCCAAATTTTCAAAAAGAAAAAGAAAAACACGGAACAAGAAGCTAACAAGCCTTCTAAAGATAAAATTCAACCTTATAACAAGGTTATAACAAAAGATGCCAAAAGTGATGCTGGTTTATTTACTACCCACGTAGTAGATGAAAATCACTATTTTGAAATTCCAGATTCCCTATTCAATAAAGAAATGCTGATGGTTAGTCGTATTTCCAAAACTGCATCGGGCATTGGTTTTGGTGGTGGAAAAATAAACACCCAAGTACTTCGCTGGGAAAAGAAAGATAAAAAAGTATTACTTCGTGTAGTATCCCATGATGTTGTTGCCGCAGATTCTTTACCGGTACATGAAGCCGTTGTAAATTCAAACTTTGAACCGGTTTTATTCTCCTTCGATATTAAAGCTATTCAGAAAGACTCGCTCAACCCTACAACCGTAATCGAAGTAAACGATATTTTTACGAAGGACACCAAAGCTTTTGGTATGCCAGATAGATATCGCAAAAGATATAAAGTATCTCGTTTAGATGAAGGCAGAGGGTATATAGAATCTATTAAGAGTTACCCATTAAATGTTGAAGTACGCCATGTGAAAACGTATTTGGCGAGCAACCCTCCAAGTAATTCTACCTTAGGTTCAATTTCTGTGGAAATCAATAACTCTATGGTACTATTACCTGAAGAACCTATGAAACGCAGATATTTTGATGAGCGTGTAGGTTGGTTTGCACGTGGACAAGTAGATTATGGTCTAGATGCTCAAGAGAGCAAAACGATCAAGTTTTTAGATAGATGGCGCTTAGAGGTTAAAGATGAGGATATAGAGAAATTCAAAAATGGCGAACTAGTTGAACCAAAAAAGCAAATTGTATACTATGTAGATAGGGCTACACCTAGAAAATGGGTACCTTTTATTAAGCAAGGTATTGAAGATTGGCAAACCGCTTTTGAAGCTGCAGGTTTTAAGAACGCCATAATTGCAAAAGAACCACCTACAGTTGAAGAAGATCCAGAATGGTCTCCTGAAGATGTGCGTTATTCAGTGGTTCGTTATTTAGCATCACCTATACCAAATGCCAATGGTCCGCATGTTAGCGATCCCCGCAGTGGTGAAATATTAGAATCTGATATTAATTGGTACCATAATGTAATGACCTTATTGAGAAACTGGTACTTTGTACAAACAGCAGCTATCAATCCTGCTGCCAGAGGTGTATCTTTTGATGATGAAGTCATGGGTCGCTTAATTAGATTTGTATCATCACATGAAGTTGGTCACACGCTTGGGCTTCCACATAATATGGGCAGTAGTGTTGCATACCCTGTAGACTCCCTTCGTTCTAAGAAGTTCACAAAAAAATATGGTACGGCACCATCAATAATGGATTATGCCCGTTTTAACTACATTGCGCAACCTGGCGATGAAGGTGTTGCCTTAATGCCAGATATTGGGGTATATGATAAATATGCCATTCAATGGGGATACAAACCAATTTTAAACACTACCGCAGAAGAAGAGAAAGCTATTTTGGACCAGTGGATCTTAAAACATGCAGGTGACCCTCTTTACCGTTTTGGTCACCAACAAGTAGGTGATATAGTTGACCCAAGTTCACAGACCGAAGATTTGGGAGATGATGCTATGAAAGCTAGTGAATACGGTATTGCCAATTTAAAAAGAATTGTTCCCAAACTCATAGAGTGGACCGCAGAAGATGGTAAGAACTATGAAGACCTTGATAAACTTTATGGGCAAGTATTCGCTCAGTTCAATAGATATATGGGCCATGTTTCCAATAATATTGGGGGCGTATATGAGCACCACAAAACCTATGACCAAGATGGCGCCGTGTATACCGCCGTACCTAAAGAACGCCAGCAAAGAGCCATGGCTTTTCTTCAAGAACAGTTATTTAATACTCCAATGTGGATGCTAGACCAAGATATTTTGGAGCGTACAGAGTACTCTGGCTTTTTAGAACAAATGCGGGCTATGCAAGTACGTACATTAAATAATGTATTAAGCTTAGGCAAAATGGCAAGGTTGATAGAAAATGAAACAATGGATAAGTCCGAAGCTTATTCCCTTGCCCAAATGATGAGCGAATTAAGAAAAGGTATATGGTCTGAAACAAGGAGTGGCAAAACGGTAGATACTTATAGAAGGAACCTACAAAAAGCCCATATTGACCGTTTAGCATATTTGTTGACTGCAGAAAATCAAGCCAAAGCTTCGGATTTTGGTGGCTACAGAAAATCAACAGTTGTCAACACCAGTCAATCTGATATTCGAACCATTGCGAGAGCCGAATTGAATATTTTGAAGCGCGATATTAGAAACGCACGTAACAGAACCTCTGACTTGATGACAAAATATCATTACGACGATGTTTCTGAGCGTATTAACGATATTTTAGACCCTAAATAATTGCATGTAATTGTGGTCAAGATTTCAACGTTATCGATGAAAAACCAATATCATCGATGAATGAAATGTGTTAACCACATTTTAAATATTCTAGACATCAAAAAAAGCCCATTACACAACAATGGGCTTTTTCATGCGTTTATCTTTTTTAGATTAGTAAAGAATTTAAAACCCCCAAATCATGACCAATAAAGTAAAAAGTCTTATCTACCTAGCTTGTTTTATCTGTGCTTCTGTTGTTTATCACCAGAACACAAATGATACCGTTAAAGAAGATATTGTAACAAACACCTACGAACAAGAGGCTGACATCGTTATTAATCCATACAAAACGATGGAAGGACGAACACAGACCAATTAAAAAATTCAAAGAACATACCTACTTAAAAGCGCGACCCAAAAGCCGCGCTTTTTAATTATCATAATTTATCTTTTTCCGTTAAAAAACTATTAAAAATTAAATTACGCTTAAACCTAATTGAAAATTTCATGTCAAAGTAACAAATACATAAAAAAATAAACATGAAAAAATTAGTAATGGCCATATTGATTATGGCAGGCATAACCGCAACGGCACAAGATCACCAAAGAAAAGGAAAAAGAGGTGACATGAAAGATTTGACTCCTGAACAAGTAGCAACTATTCAGACCAAAAAAATGACTTTGGCCTTAGATCTCAATGAATCTCAACAAGGAAAAATCAAAGCAATACTTACTGAAGATGCCACTGCTCGAAAAACAAAAATGGAAGAGAGAAAAGCCCAAAAAGAGGAAGGTAAAAAGGTATTGACCGCAGAAGAAAAGTACGCTATGCAAAATGAGCGCTTAGACCATCAGATTGCCAGAAAAGAGCAAATGAAATCTATACTTGATGACGAGCAATATGAAAAATGGGAAAAAATGGACCATAAACAAAAAATGCGAGGTAAAAACAATGAAGGTAGAAAAGGAAAACGATCTGCCAGACAATAGATGCTTATATAAACCCAAAAAAAAGACTTGCTTTCGGCAGGTCTTTTTTGCATTTAATCGATATCTCAAACTTTCCAAAACACCTTATAAACCAAGGCTAAACCCTTAAACCATACATTCATGGATGAAATTGCATATTTGACCAATAAATTTTAAGCTAACACCTTTATGCTTGTACTTAGAATCTTCAAATTGAAGACAGCAACATGCCTCTCAATTTAGATTTTAAGACACCAAACCATGATAGCAAAAAAAATAGGTTATTTATCTCTACTTATAGCCTTTACTCTTTTAACCGGTTGCCAACAAGAACTTTACAAGTCTAATAACAAATTTAATATTCCGGAAAAAAGTACAGAGGAGCCTTTGGTTCAGTTTTTAATAGAGCCAACAAATTATAGCGCTATTTTAGAAACTGAAAACTTAGCAAAAGCTTTTGACTATTCTAAAATTGCACACAAAACGTTATGGGTAAATCAATTTAACGAAAAGTTGAATATTGCACCAACCACAAGGGTCGTTACCGTTCATGAAACTGCAGGTTTAAGTACCATTGCCATTGACAGTCTCTTAAAGTTCGTTTCAAAAGGTGGAACCTTATTGATTACCAAAGCAGCAAAAGATGAACGTATGTCTTATTTTTTTGGCATGACCCCTGGGGCTGATTGGTCTACGAACAAAGTAGCATCGGGCCTGTTCTTTAACAAACCTTTGTTTCCAGGTATGCAAGGTCGCGGCTTTGATAATGAAACAACCCATTTAGGTTTCAATACTTCCAATTTCTCCAGTAACGTTAATGTACTGGTATCTGCATATAATGATAACAATTACCCTGTTTTAGTTGAAAATCAAATTGGCAATGGTAAGGTCATCCTGTACAATTCATCCCAAGTACTTAAAAAAGAAATGAGGGGATTGTTATTTTCAGCCAGTTTGCTTGGACTTGAAGGCATACCCTACCCAATTGCAAATATTGGAACGCTTTTTCTTGATGATTTTCCATCAGCTGTTTATGACGAAAATGGCAAAGCCATAACCTTAAAAAATGGAGAGGGAAAATCTGAGTTCTTAAAAAAAGATTGGTGGCCTAAAATGAAAAAGTTTTCCCAAGAAGAAGATATAAAATTCTCTGCATATGTAACTTTTAATGCCGATGACAAGAACACCGGTGAGGCTAACTTTAAAAGTTGGGACCAAACTGGGCTATTGGATGGAAAAAATGAAGATGGTACCAATAAATGGATGATCAACGAGTTTACCAACCGTGGTCATGAATTAGGTTTTCGTGGTTATAACCATCTTTCATTGTCTAAAGAATTATGGCAAGACACTGATCAAATTCTTGAAAATATAAAGGCGTCTGAGAAAAAATGGGAAGAAAATATATCCAAGTCCTTACCCACATCATATGTGGCACCAAATAATAAAATTGATAGTTTAGGACTAATATCATTAAAAAAAGGTTTTCCTAGTTTAAACTTTGTTCATACCTCTTTCTTAGGAGATTTATATAAAGGTGGTAACAGGGAGTTTGACCCAGACCCATTGAACAATAGATTTTTTGATTATCCACGTTTAAGTAGTGGTTATACCATTTCAGATAAAGAATTATGGGCTATAGAATCTACCTATCTATATACAGGAATTTGGTCTCACGCCTTAAGTACTGAAGATGCTGTTGAAATGGTAAATGCCGACAATGCAATCAATTCACTTAAAAACCATATTGCAGACTACAAGAAAAGACACCCCCAAATGCAATTCTTAACCGCTAAAAAATCTACAGAGGCAGTTATGGATTGGCGCTATCAAAGTATTCGTCATTTAAGTTATGAAGGTCAGTATGAAGTATCTAGTTCCTTAAACTCAGATGCCAATAAAGACTCTTATTGGTTAATGTACGTTAGCGAACATAACAATGTCAAAGTACATGAAAAATTATTCTTTGACCAGACAGAATTTAGCGCAACCCCATTTTTAAATGGTTTTCTATATAGCATTAAAACAAAGTCCCCAAATTTAAGTGTACCAGATATACGACCAGAAATTAGAACATTAATTGGTACAACCTCAACTTTAATCACCAATACAAATAACGATTATAAAGCTTATAACCGGAGTAAGCAGACCATGGTGCCTTTAAAGAAAAAAATCAACAGATTGGTGGTTGAAGAAAAAACCAAAGAGGCAACAAACTTAATGGAAAAATTATTTGACAATAATAAATTCATTAACAGCCAAGAAATAGTTACTTATGCAGAAGGTATGGAGGCTCAAGGCAAAACCGAAGAGCTTTGGTCACAATTAGACCAGCTATATTTAAAAAACCCATCAAGTTCTTATGCAGATTTTTCTAGGGACATTAGTATTGTCAGTAATTACCCAACACCTACCATTAAAAAAATGTGGATAGAGAGACAGATGGAATGGGGACAAAATGACCCCGCCCTTCTTAAAGAATATTATCAAAATTTTAATACCGAAGACAATACCGAAATTATAGAACAAGTACTTAGCGTTCTATATTCTTTAGAACCAACTGATGAGAACCAACATACATACTACGATTTTTTGGTAAAATCCAATAAAGATGATTTGCTACAGAAACTAGATGAGATAGCACCTTGTAGTATATCCAATAAAGATCTGGCCACTTCAATTAGTGAAGCATATGCAGAGAAACTTAATTTTGACAAGGCAGAACTTTGGCAAAAATGTGGAAATATTTCTCCAGAAGTGGTTAAGGAATGGAAAGAAAAAACAAAGACCATTGCAAGTAAGAAATTTACAGACTTTGAGTACTATCTAAGATATCTACTGGTCAATGATCCAGACAAAGCCTTAGAGGAAGCCCAAGAAATAGAGCCCTGCAGACCCGATTTAATTAGACTATCAAAGAACATTGCTCTTTTATTTGCGCAATACTCACAATACCAGAAAGCTTTAGACTGGAGCACGTGTACCAACACCATTTCTATTAAATATATTTTAGATTGGAATCTTGAATACGCCAATGGTCGGTATTTAAAACAAGTATATGCCAAACATATAGAAAAAAATCCTAGAGATTATAATACCATGAACCATATGGTGAAATTATTGTTATTAAAGGGTGATGTAGATGGTGCAGGTAAAATAGCCTTGAGCATACCACAGAACAAAATTGATCCCGATTTTAAAATTGCATTCAACAATGAGGTAAAATCTGAAACTAACGAAAAGCAATCTTTATATGTAAGCAAGTACAAAGTTTTAATGGATGACGCTATTGTAAAAAAATCTGAAATTGAAGCTAGAAAAAAGAAAGGGCACTCCATAGGACTTACCTCATCTGCTATTGCAGATGAATTTAACCCAACCTTGTTCAACAACGCCTTCCATTTTGGTTTTTATAATACAAAACTCGACTTTCATAAATTCTCAATTGTCCAAGGTACCGCATATTCAGTTCTTAAGGACACTATAGTACCTAATGATATTGATAGAGATTTACTGGGTGTTGCCTATCAATATAAAACAGAGTCTAATGAGAAGAAACCTTTTTCCGTTGGCGCCAAAGTAGAATTAGATAATTTTAATAAAGTATTCTTTCATTTTAATACCGGTATAGATTTTATTGGTGACAATAGTACATCATCATTAGCTTTAAAAGTACACCCCGTTACTACAGGACCGGGTTACGAATTAAACATTTATGATATTCAGGTAAAAGCAGCACAGGAGTTTGAATACTCATCTAACCTAGATCACCAATTTTATGTAAAAGCAGATTACTACACTGATAGTCAATACTACGCTATTGGTGGCACCAGAGTAAAATATAATTTGCTGAATTTGGACAAATTTAAATTTGGTCCATTAATAGAAGGTGCTTACGGTGTTGGCTCTGAAGAGAGAAGAGACGGTTTTCCTTACTGGCTTACCGAAGATAGACTTTATGCCGGTGGAGGATTACAATTCACCATTGGTAACGAAGATTCAGATTTTAATTGGCAAAGCGACTTTTCACTTTTTGCCGAGCAGGAAGAAGATAGCTTTCAGCGTTACGAAGGTAAACTATCTTACAGGATCAAGAATTTTACAACCGTACATTTAAATTACTCGTATTTTACTATTGACCGGTTTTTCTCTAACACCGTTCAGCTGGGTATTCAGTATAATTTCAAATAATAAAGAAAGCCCTGAAAACAGGGCTTTCTTTAAATTTACAATATAATTGTTCTATTTATAATTCTATTTCTTTTAACGCATTGATAGTTGCATCTAAATCTTCGTAACTTAAAGCATCATTTAAAAAATAGCTTTCAAAAGCACTTGGGGGCAAGTAAATACCCTTATTCAACATACCGTGAAAATACTTTTTAAACGTTTCATTATTGCCCTTGGCAGATGAAGTAAAGTCTACTACTGGCTCATTGGTAAAATGAACGGAAATCATACTACCATATCGGTTAATTTGATGGTCAACATTCTTTTCTTTCAATACCTCTGCAATGCCCTTATGTAAGTATTCGGTTTTATCGGCAAGACTTTTAAATACCCCAGGGTTATTGTTCAATTCTGTCAACATTGCCAATCCGGCACTCATAGCAAGAGGATTACCACTTAAAGTACCAGCTTGATAAACGGGTCCGTCAGGAGCCAGATAATCCATTATCTCCGTTCTTGCAGCAAAGGCCCCTACAGGTAATCCACCACCGATTACTTTTCCGTAAGTGACTATATCCGCTTTTATACCAAGTACTTCTTGAGCCCCACCTTTCGCTAGACGAAAGCCTGTCATAACTTCATCAAAAATCAATAAAATTCCTTCTTGAGTACAGATTTCACGAAGTCCTTGAATAAATTCATCCGTAGGTATTATGCACCCCATATTACCTGCTATAGGCTCTATAATAATTGCTGCCAGTTCTCCTTTATTGGCTTTTACCAACTCCTTTACACCGCTCAAATCATTATAAACCGCCAACAACGTATCCTTTGCCGTACCCTGTGTTACACCCGGACTATTGGGACTACCAAAGGTAACCGCGCCACTACCCGCTTGAATCAAAAACGAATCTGAATGTCCGTGGTAACATCCGGCAAATTTTATTATTTTTTCTCTACCGGTAAAGCCTCTTGCCAAACGTACAGCACTCATACAGGCTTCTGTTCCACTATTAACAAACCTGATCTTATCCATATTGGGCACCATTGATATAGCCAATTTCGCCAGCTCTGTTTCAATTTCCGTAGGCATACCAAACGAAGTTCCGTTCTTAGCCTTTTCAACCACTGCATTAATTACAGGCTCATGGGCATGACCCAATATTAAAGGACCCCATGATGCTATGTAGTCTATAAGCTTATTACCATCTTCATCATACAAATAAGCTCCTTTCGCTTTTTTTACGAATATTGGATCACCACCAACTGCTTTAAATGCGCGTACCGGTGAATTTACGCCACCTGGTATATATTTCTTTGCCTCTGCAAACAAGGCACTACTTCTTTG
Organism: Maribacter sp. HS; assembly: GCF_048059195.1. Lineage (NCBI taxonomy): Bacteria > Pseudomonadati > Bacteroidota > Flavobacteriia > Flavobacteriales > Flavobacteriaceae > Maribacter > Maribacter sp. HS. The sequence goes on along the minus strand of NZ_JAYLVV010000012.1, from coordinate 23,414 downwards.
ATAAATCATATGCTCTATTGATTTTTTACTACTTTTTGACTTTAAGCGGCTGTCCAATTGACAGATCAGAGCTACGCAGATTATTCAACTGCATTAACTCATCTACACTTAAATAATATTTTTTGGACAAAGAGTACAGGGTATCTCCTTTTTGTACCGTATGAATATTGTCCGCACCAGTAACCACCACCGTATTATCAGTATAGCCAGCCTTTTTTATTTGCTTGTCATACTTATGCAAATCATACTTCTCTATTAAATAAATTAATTTCTGCGGATACTTTGGATCTGTGGCATAACCAGCTTTACGCAAACCCCTTGCCCAACCTTTATAGTCTGTATGTCTCAAATTGAACAAGAACGCATACCTGGACCTCGTTGTTAAAAATATACTATGGTCTCTAAAGGAATACATAGGATGATTGTATTTTCTAAAACATTCCCCTTTTTCATCGTCATCATGAAAATCGTAATCACCTTCCCACCCTTTGTGGCATTTAATACCAAAATGATTGTTGGTTTTCATAGCCAATTCTCCTTTACCATTACCGCTCTCCAATAATCCCTGCGCCAAAGTAATACTTGCCGGTATACCATACCCCATCATTTCTAGTTGGGCAGTTTCAGCAAAAGTTTCTATGTATTCGGTTGGTGAGTCTATTTTAAACCTAATAAATTTTGAAGGCTCAGCAGGCAAATCTGCCTTTTCCCCTTTATTAGGACTATCCGCTTTAGAGTTTCTTCGCTCATTTTGAACATTCTTGGTTCGTAATTGATCCGAATATCTTTTTTTCGATTTACATGAAGTAAGCGCCACGCCCACCAACAAAATCAATAAAATTATCTTTTTCATATATGCAACAAAGGTAAATTTTTCTTTTTCAGTATACTATTCATACCAGTAATACCTTGCAGACCACCAGTATGAATTGCCAAAATTTTTGATCCTGGCACAAAAGTATCATGCTGGATCATTTGACACAACCCAAACATCATTTTTCCGGTATAAACGGGATCTAAAGGAATTTGCGTTTTTGCTTTAAACTCATTAATGAACTTTACCAATTCTTCTGTTATTTTGGCATAGCCGCCAAAATGAAAATCATTATTTATTTGCCAATTATCTTTCTGTACCAACTTCTCTATTTCAGACTTCAAAAAAGCTCCTTTTAATGCTGAAAAACCAATGATTTGCTGCTTAGCAAAAGAAGCATTGACCAACCCAGACACAGTACCACCAGTACCTACACTAGTACAAATACAATTGAATAGTTCATCTTCTTTGGTTAAAATTTCTTCACACCCTTGTATGGCCAAACTATTCGTACCTCCTTCCGGCACAAGATAAAAATCCCCAAACTCACTTCTTAATAGGTCAATAAACTTTATATCTTCCTTTTGCCTATATTCTTCTCTACTGATAAATTTGAATTGCATGCCATCTTCATGGGCTTTATGTAAAGTTGCATTATACTGCCAAGTATGCTCCAGCTCTTGGCCACGAATAATTCCAATAGCATTAAATCCCTTTTCTCTTGCGGCATAAGCTGTTGCCGCAATATGATTGGAAAATGCACCGCCAAAAGTCAATAACGTGTTCTTACCTTCCGCTTGGGCAGCCAATATATTATATTTGAGCTTTCTAAATTTATTACCAGATATAAACGGATGTAGTAGATCTTCGCGCTTTAGTACTACTGTAACATTCTTTTCAGCGAATAAGGGAAGTTCAACAAGTTGATTGAAGCTATGCAAGAAGGGCGATTTTTAACGCCAAAGATATTTAATAAAGCTAAAGGTTTTGCGATTGGACAAATAATCCATATCATTTTCATGCATGTAAGCTTCTCTCTCAAAGCTGAGATTTTGATAAGCTTTATAGGTATCCAAATAACAAACGGCTCTAATTGCCCACTCTGTAAGGTAAAGTATATAAAAAGGAAGGATCAATAATTCTTGCTGCTGACGCAAATGAATTTTCTCGTGATTTATAAGTACATCATCATTTTTTAAACTTCCATTTTTTAGAAATATGAAAGGCCAAAGTGAAAGACCCACATAATTTTTATAGAAGAAATGTCTAAATACCAGAATCATAGAATTACTTTGGTAATACTATTACAAAGATAAAGCCAAAAATAGTTCAACTAAAAATTACCAGTTTTTATTGCCAACAAAACCGATTAATGGTTAAAATAGGGCTAAAGTACTTATGTATATAACTTGAACAGATTACACAACAAGGTTATCAACATAAAGAAGTAACTTTATATTCCTAAATAGTATGTTTTACGATGAAGAAAATAATTCCGATCGAGGAGGGAGATTTTTACTGGTCTGAGAACGGTTATAGGGTCTTTACCAAACAATATCATCTTAAGCGAGGCTATTGTTGCGAAAGCGGTTGTAGACATTGTCCTTATGGTTATGATCCAAAAACAAATACCCAATAAGTTTTAACATAGCTCGGCATGATATTTGTGATTATTTCAACTAGAGAAAATTAAGTACTTAAAATATATAACGTTATGAAAAACATCAAACTACTTGGCTTACCGCTAATTCTTTTAATTTTTATTACTTCCTGTTCATCTGTAAGCGTACTTTCAGATTATGACCAGAAAGCTGATTTCAATGGTTATAAAACATATGCATTTTATAAAACAGGAATAGACAAAGCACAAATATCCGACTTGGACAAAAAACGAATTCTACGCGCTATTGAAACCGAAATGAGTTCTAGAGGTTTCGTAAAATCCGAAAAGCCAGATCTTTTGGTCAGTATTTTTACCAAAGAGCAAGAACGCGTTGATGTTTATAATAACAACTACGGTTGGGGCGGTGCCTGGGGATGGGGTTACAACCCATGGGCTTGGGGACCTGGTTTTGGCTGGGGCGGTACTAGCGTAAGTGCCAGCACACAGGGTTCTCTTTATATTGACCTAATAGATAACAATACAAACGAACTGGTATGGCAAGGTAAAGGTGTGGGAACACTATCAAACACCAAGAATATAGCCAAAAAAGAAGAACGAATTAGAGAATTTGTATCTCAAATTCTAGAGCAATACCCACCTAATGCGGTTGCAATGAAATAATAAACACTACTTATAAAATTAGGGCTTGCAGATGAATTCATCTGCGAGCCTTTTTTATTTATAATAATGGAAAATGCGTATCATTCTTTACCTCATTTAAAACAAAAGCGCTCTTAACACCACCAATACTTGGTAAAGAAGCTATCTTAAATTTTGCGAAATTATAATAGGCATCAAGGTTGGCAACTACAACTTTAAGGAGAAAATCAAACTCGCCACCAACTACAAAGCATTCTACCACTTCAGGATACTTTTTTACCTGCTCAAAAAAATCATCCATCATTGCGCCTTTTTGAGCCTCTAAAGAAACAAAGCTAAAAACCGTTATGCTATCCTCAATTTTGTCCTTATCCAAAATAGCTACATAGTTCTTTATAAACCCATCTTGCTCAAGACGTTTAATACGTTCATATACTGGTGTTTTTGTCATTCCAAGTTGCTCTGCAATTGCCTTGGCACCAATTTTTGCATCTTTCTGCAAAATCTTTAATATCTCCCTATCTATAAAATCTAATTTTTCCATCAAAATATTTTCCTGATTAACGGTCCCTCGAGAACCCTACAAAGTAATAATTACATTTAAATTATAACTTTAAAGTCTTATTTCCTAATTAAATCAAATTTAACATTTAATTAGTCCTATAATCCTATATTTAATAGAAATAATATAAGCTTTAAAAGTATAATTATGGGTGAATTTTCTTCTACATATGAAAGCAATCCTATTTTGGATAAACTTCCATCACATTTAAGGCAATACATTAAACCTCAAAACTATGAGGATTACACCCCTATAAACCAAGCTGTTTGGAGATATGTGATGCGCAAAAATGTAGATTACCTTAGCCAAGTTGCCCATAAATCATATACGGAAGGCTTACGTAAAACAGGCATCTCCATAGACAACATTCCAAACATGTATGGCATGAACCGTATTTTAAAAGATTTAGGCTGGGCCGCCGTTGCTGTAGATGGCTTTATTCCACCAGCCGCTTTTATGGAGTTCCAAGCCTATAATGTTCTAGTTATAGCTTCTGATATTCGCCAATTAGAGAATATTGCCTATACCCCTGCCCCAGATATTATTCATGAAGGAGCGGGCCATGCGCCTATTATTGCCAACCCTGAATATGCTGCATATTTAAGGCGATTTGGTGAAATTGGCTGTAAAGCTATATCTAGTGCTAAAGATTTTGAATTATACGAAGCTGTACGCCATCTATCCATTATTAAAGAAGCTAAAGGCACACCAATGGAAGAAATTCAGAAGTCTGAAAAGCATATTGAATTTCTTCAGGACAATATGGGCGAACCCAGCGAAATGGCGCTTATTAGAAACTTGCATTGGTGGACCGTGGAATACGGACTTATAGGCCCTTTAGAGGACCCAAAGATTTACGGAGCGGGACTTTTATCCTCTATTGGTGAAAGCCAGTGGTGCATGACAGATAATGTAAAAAAACTGCCTTATTCCATTGAAGCGGCAAGAACCTCTTTTGATATCACCAAACCTCAACCACAACTTTTTGTTACTCCAGATTTTGCTTTTTTGAGTCAGGTTCTTGAAGACTTTGCAAATACAATGGCTTTACGAAAGGGCGGACTTTCAGGTTTACAGAAACTTATAGACTCAAAAGAACTAGGGACAATTGAACTAAGTACTGGATTACAAGTATCCGGTAATTTTGAATCATTGATTTCTCATGAAGGCAAACCTATATACTTTCAAACGAAGGGTAAATCTGCTTTAGCATACCGAGAAAAAGAGTTGGTAGGGCAAGATATCAATCAGCATGAAACCGGTTTTGGATCACCAATAGGACGACTTAAAGGCATTAACATACCCATTGAGGATATGAGTCCGCGCGACCTTAAAGCATATAAGATTTATGAAGGTGAAATTGTTTCGTTAGATTTTATTGGCGGAATCAATGTTACCGGTAAAATAGTTACTGGCACACGTAATCTTCAAGGTAGAATTATCTTAATTACTTTTGAAAATTGTAAGGTAACCCACAATGAAACCACCCTTTTTGAATCTAACGATGAACTGTACAATATGGCAATTGGTGAAGGCATAGTTTCTGCTTATCATGGTCCCGCAGATTTACATAGTTTTGACCTTTTAGACCATTCTTTAAGCCCTAGTAGTGTTAGCAAAGATCAAGAAGGTTTAAATGAACTAGAATCTTATTATAAGACAATCAGGGATTTTAGAGAGGGAAAAAACACCATTGTTTCCAGAACAAAAATTTTTCAGGAAATACAGGAAAAATACCCAACAGATTGGTTATTGCCCGTGGAAATTTATGAACTGGCCATAAAAAGTAATGATGACAAATTAGCAAAAAATATAGAGCGACACCTTGAAAATATTAAACTTGACCAACCCAAACTAGGGCAATTAATTGATGACGGATTAGCATTAGCTACGGTAAAATCCCTGGCTTAATTTCTTGCAGTGCCTCTAAGGATTCTATGGTCTGTTCTTGGTAGGTTAATCGCCAACCCATAGAATTGGTAAGAATATAAAATTTCTGCAGCTCACTAATTAGTCTATTCTCCGCATTGCCCAATAATGAAGAAGCTTGCACTTTTTTCATTAACGAGGCATTTACCGTTTTCTTTATTTTATTATAATCGGTAGCATCAAACTGGTTCAAATAATCTGCGGTAACATCGTAGTATTCAAAATCTGGATTCAGATTAATTTCTGCTTCTGGTATGCTTTTGATTTTTACCGTTTTGGTTGCCTCATCCACTTCAAATTCTATATTACTTAAATCATAAGCCACGGTTACATCTGCATTTACCACAACCAATGCCTTTTTTTCCGCCCGCAATAACGGACCAAAAAGTTCTTTTGAATCTTTATAGTTGTACACTTCTGCAAAATGACCCTCAGTTACCACCAACTTGGAAACGTTGGTAATTTCTTGTTGAATGAGCATGGAGTTTTCTTTAAGAATAGATTTATCCTCCTTACCATCATTGCAGGAACGAACCACCAATACAATTGCTAAAGTAATTAGAACCCCTGCAATAAATTTTTTCATGCCTTTGAAATTTTGAAATCCATAAATGGATACACTTTCTGTATATACGTAATCTTTCTACGTAACGATGTTAAAAATTTTTGGTGTGCTTCACTATCGGGATTAAAAGGTCGATGTTGCAATCCACGTTGAATTTCATCAACTTTTTTCATGTGATCGTCCATACTATCTTTAATCCAAACTAATCTAAACTTCTCCCAGATATACTCTATTGCCGTCTCATTAGGGTGAATCATATCTTTGGCATAAAAACGATAATCACGTAACTCATCCATCATTAATTCATAACTAGGAAAATAAGATACGCTATCCTCATTTAAAATCTGATGAATAGCGGCAATAAGATGCGCTTTACTTCTTTGATTCTCCAGAAATCCGTCCTTTAAGTGCCTAACAGGTGATACCGTAAAAATAAATTGTACTGTAGGATTTACAGATTGCACAAATGTGATAACTCGTTTTAAACTCTCAACTGCCTCTTCAACGCTTAACAGCTCTTTAGTAAAATTAGACTGCGGTACTTTATGGCAATTTGCTACTACTTTATTGCTAGAACTCTTGCGGTACACCCAAGCGGTACCTAAAGTGATAATGATATGACTAGCTGTATTTACTTGCGTTGAAGTTCTACCTATTGCATTATTTAAATCTGCAATAATTTGTGCTTTGGACGGATTACTTAAGCTAGAATGCGCATCAAAACTATGCCATTGTTCATTCTCGTTAAACACATCTTCTTCAGTAAATAATTCTTGATTGACAGACTTTTCAATCAACCTTTCAATTGCCAAAGGATGAAACAATATCCCAAACGGATTCTGTATTCCCTGAAATTTGTAATAAGATAGCTTAGCCCCTATATTTTCAGAAAAACAAGAGCCCAACAATAATAACTGACTAGAATAGTCAATAGGATTATTAGCTTTAGATAAAGGTATTTCAGTTAAGAGATTCATTTTTTGATTCCTTATCGTTTTACGAATTTCTTAAACAATGCACAACTACTTCAAATAATCTTCTGCCTTTGCCAAAGCCTCTTCAATACCACCAGGGTTTTTACCGCCTGCAGTGGCAAAGAAAGGTTGACCACCACCACCACCTTGAATATACTTACCAAGCTCGCGAACAATTGTCCCGGCATTTAATCCTTTGGAGGCAACCAGTTCTTTAGATATATAACAGGACAATAAAGCTTTACCATTTTGCTCTGTTCCGAACAGTAAAATCAAATTATCCTTATTGCCGCCCATTTCAAAACTAAGGTCTTTAATACCAGCTGCATCTAAATCTACTTTTTTAGCTAGAAACTGCACTCCGTTGATTTCCTTAAGTTCCGAAAGTAAATCACCTTTTAGATTTTTTGCCTTATCCTTAAGTAATTCAGCTACTTGTTTTTTAAGGCTGCTATTCTCTTCCTGTAAACTTGAAACCGACTTTAACGGATCTTGGCTATTGCCTAAAACATGTTTTATTTCTGAAAGCAATTTGTCATTATCAGTATGAAGATCTTTAACGGCATCACCGGTAATTGCTTCTATTCTTCTAATACCTGCTGCAACGGCGCCTTCTGACTTTATTTTAAATTGCCAGATATCTCCCGTATTCTTTACATGTGTTCCTCCACATAATTCGATCGATTGACCAAAACGAATGGTTCTTACCGCATCTCCATATTTTTCACCAAATAACGCCATAGCGCCCTCTGCTAGCGCAGTTTTCATTGGTACGTTTCTTTCTTCCTGAAGCTGTAATTGTCCGTCTATACGAGCATTCACAAAATTCTCAACCTCCTGCAATTCTTCTGGTGTCATTTTAGAAAAATGAGAAAAATCGAATCGTAAATATTTTGAGTGTACCGAAGACCCTTTTTGCTCCACGTGCTTACCCAAAACTTCTCTTAATGCCTGATGCAACAAGTGCGTTGCCGTATGGTTAGCTTCCGTTCTGTTGCGTTGCTTTTTATCTACGACCGCTTTAAAACTTTCATTTAAATGCTTTGGTAGGTTCTTGGCAAAATGAATGATCTCGTTATTCTCTTTCTTAGTATCGGTAATATAAATGACATCGCCATGTGCATCTTCTAAATACCCTTTATCACCAACTTGACCACCCCCTTCGGCATAAAAAGGGGTTAGATTAAATACCAGTTGATATTGTGTACCTTCTTTTTTGGACGTTATTTTTCTGTATTTGGTAATCTTCACCTCAACATCAAGCATATCATAACCAACAAACTCTTGCTCATTATCCTCTTGCAAAACCTCCCAATCTTCTTTAGATACGGACGATGCTGATTTTGACCTATTTTTCTGCTTCTGCATTGCCTCATCAAAGCCAGCCTCATCTAACTCATATCCTTTTTCACTAAGAATCAATGCAGTTAAATCTATTGGAAACCCGAAAGTATCATATAGCTCAAAAACTTTTCCGCCATCTACGACCTTTCCTTTTGTATTCTTTATGATAGTATCTAAAAGCAACAAGCCCTGATCTAAGGTTTTCAAGAAAGAGTATTCTTCTTCTTTGATTACATTTTCAATGAGTTGTTTTTGCTCTTTCAATTCCGGGTAAGCTGCACCCAAAGAATCCGTTAAAACATTTACCAAACGGAACATAAAAGGTTCTTTGGTATTCAAAAAGGTGAATCCGTAGCGTACCGCTCTTCTTAATATTCTTCTTATCACATAACCGGCACCTGTATTGCTTGGCAATTGACCGTCTGCAATAGAAAATGCCACCGCGCGAATGTGATCACTGATCACACGAATAGCTATATCAATTTCTTCATTTTTACCATAATCGGAATTTGTTATGGTTTCTATTTCTCGTATTAACGGCGTAAATATATCTGTATCATAGTTAGATTGCACTCCTTGTAAAACCATACAAAGACGTTCAAACCCCATTCCTGTATCTACGTGCTTAGCCGGCAAACTCTCTAACGAGCCATCTGCCTTGCGGTTGTATTGCATAAATACCAGGTTCCAAATTTCCACTACCTGCGGATGGTCTTGATTTACCAAACTTGCACCAGATACTTTTGCCTTTTCTTCTTTTGAGCGAATATCCACGTGAATCTCGGAACATGGTCCACACGGTCCTTGGTCGCCCATTTCCCAAAAATTATCTTTCTTGTTCCCCATGATAATTCTATCTTGCGGAACAATTTTCTTCCATAACCCAAACGCTTCTTTATCCATATCCAATTGATCGGCATCTTCACTACCTTCAAAAACTGATACGTACAAACTATCCTTATCTATTTTAAATACTTCGGTCAACAATTCCCATGCCCAGGCAATAGCCTCTTCTTTAAAATAATCGCCAAAGCTCCAGTTGCCCAACATCTCGAACATGGTATGGTGATAGGTATCTTTACCTACTTCCTCCAAATCGTTATGTTTACCACTTACACGCAAACATTTTTGAGTATCTACCACTCTTGAGCTCTTAGGCTGACTAATACCTAAAAAATATTCTTTGAACTGGTTCATGCCCGCATTTGTAAAAAGCAGGGTTGGGTCATCTTTTATGACCATAGGTGCAGAAGGCACTATTTTGTGTTCTTTACCTTTGAAAAAATTCAGAAATTGAGTTCTTGTTTCTTTGGAATTCATCTAAAATGCTAAGCTTTTACAAATTTTAACGGTTTATATAAAACTATTTTTATATTTGTTTGTTCCCTAATAATTAAAAAACAAAAATAGGATAAATAACATTCATGTCTAAGGTAAAATACTATTACGACCCAGATACGCTGTCGTACCGTAAAATAGAACCCCAAAAATCTAAACGTTATAGAAATATAACCTTCTTTATTTTGGGATCGTGCCTTTTTGGTCTGTTAGGTTTAATTCTATTACTGAACACCAATCTCGTAAACACGCCTAGAGAACTTTCTTTGTCAAGGGAAGTGAAGAACTACGAGCTTCAATATGAACTGTTGAATAAAAAAATGGAACAGATTGAAGAAGTTCTGGGCAATATTGAAGAAAGGGACAACAATATCTACCGTTTATATTTTGAAGCAAATCCAATACCCGACGAGCAACGTAAAGCAGGGTTTGGAGGTATTAACCGTTATAAATCTTTAGAGGGCTTCAACAATTCCGAGATGATAATATCTACCACCAAAAGGCTGGATATTATTAAAAAACAAATGGCCATACAGTCCAAGTCTTTAGATGAAATCACAAAACTTGCCGAAGAAAAAGAAAAATTATTAATGTCCATTCCCGCTATACAGCCCATCAACAATGAAGATTTAACCCGCATGGCTTCAGGTTATGGTTGGCGTTCCGATCCTTTCACGAAAGCAAGAAAAATGCACTATGGCATGGACTTCACCGCACCTAAAGGCACACCGGTATATGCTTCTGGCGATGGTAAAATAACCAGAGCAGATAATAATTCATCCGGCTACGGTAAACATATACGTATTGAGCATGGCTACGGGTATTTAAGCCTTTATGCGCATTTAAGCCAGTATAACGTGAAGAAGGGTCAAAAAGTAAAACGAGGCGATTTAATTGGCTTTGTAGGCAGTACAGGTAGATCTGAAGCTCCACATTTACATTATGAAGTTTGGAAAGATAAAGATCGTATAAACCCTATTAATTTCTATTACGGAAGTTTATCTCCAGAAGAGTTTGAAAACATGCTTAAATTTGCTAATCAAGAAAACCAATCATTAGATTAATGCAGATAGACCTCCCAGAAAAAAGATATTATGGTATTGGTGAAGTAGCCCGTGCTTTCGGTGTAAACGCCTCGTTAATTCGTTTTTGGGAAAAAGAGTTCGATGTACTTCAACCAAAAAAGAACGCAAAAGGAAATAGAAAATTTACGCCACAGGACATTAAAAACCTTCAGCTTATCTACCATTTGGTAAAAGAAAGAGGTTTTACTCTTGATGGCGCCAAAATCCACCTCAAAGAAGAGAAACAAAAAACACTTTCCAATTTTGACATTATTCAAAAATTGGAGCGCGTAAAATCGGAACTAAATAAAATTAAAGACCAATTATAACACAACCATTATGAAAAAAGGACTAATCGCATTAATCGTAATCGCTGTAATAGCGTTTGGACTATACCAGTGGGGCGTAGGTTTCAATAACACAGCAATAGCGCTAAAAGAAACTTCTACAAAAACCTGGGCAAATGTTGAAAGTGCCTATCAACGTAGAAACGACCTCATAGGCAACCTAGTAAAAACAGTACAAGGTGCCGCTGATTTTGAAAAAGGTACTTTGACCGATGTAATCGAGGCAAGATCCAAAGCAACTTCGGTAAGCATTGACCCAGCTAATATAACCCCAGAGCAATTAGCACAGTTCAATCAAGCGCAAAGCGGATTAAGCAGTGCACTAAGCAGATTATTGGTTACCGTTGAACGCTACCCCGACTTAAAGGCAAATCAAAATTTTCTGGAACTGCAATCTCAATTAGAAGGTACCGAAAATAGAATAAACGTAGCACGTGATAGGTTTAATGCAACCGTAGAACCATATAACCTTCACATCAAAAAATTTCCTAATTCAATTTTGGCAGGTATATTTAACTTTGATGAGCTAGCGTATTATAAAGCTGATGCAGGATCAGAAAATGCACCAGACGTAAATTTTGAATTTGATTGATATTTTATGTCCAAGGTAGAAGATTTTTTAACCGGCAAAGAAGAGCAAGATATAGTGAACGCTATTCTTGAAGCAGAAAAAAATACTTCTGGTGAAATTAGAGTGCATATTGAAGCACATACAGACAAAGACCATTACGAGAGAGCCAAAGAGGTTTTTCATTTATTAAAAATGGACAACACCAAACAAGAAAACGGAGTACTTATCTATGTAGCCGTACACGATAAGAAGTTTGTAATTTGTGGTGATAAGGGCATTGATAATGTAGTACCTAAAGACTTTTGGCAAACTACCAGAAATAGCATTCAAACACATTTTGAGAAAGGAGCTTTTAAAGAAGGTTTAGTAGCTGGTGTTTTAAAAGCCGGAGAAGAGTTAAGAAGCCATTTTCCTTGGCAATCAGATGACACCAACGAATTAAGCAATGAGATATCTAAAGGTTAGCCTTGTAATTCTTTTTCTTTGGTGCACTCCGTCATGGAGTCAGTTTGAAATTCCTGAAAAACCGGCATTACAGACCAGTGTTTATGATTACACCAATTTATTGAGCGACCAGCAGAAAGTAGCCCTTAGCCAAAAATTGGTTCGTTATTCAGACAGCACTTCTACCCAAATTGTAGTTACCATTATTGCGAGCACTAATGGCGAAAACATTAATTATTTGGGTGCCAACTGGGGGCAAAAATGGGGAATTGGTCAAGAAGGCAAAGACAATGGTGTTCTCATAATTTTAGCTGAAAATGACAGAAAAGTTGCTATTAACACCGGGTATGGTGTAGAAGGTCTACTTACAGACGCTATATCAAAGCGCATTATTGAAAAAGTAATCCTTCCAGAATTTAGAGCTGGGGATTATTATGGTGGACTAAATAAAGGGTCAGATGTTATTTTTCAAGTTTTAAATGGTGAATTTGAAGAAGACAGAATCTTTGGAAATAACAGTAAATCCCCTTTCTCCTCATTTTTACCCTTTATCATTTTTCTCGTAATCCTCTTTATACTTTGGAGTCGCAAAAACGACGACAATAACGGAGGAAGTAACGGTAGAAAACGCAGGGGCCTTAGTCCTTGGGATATGATTATTCTAAGTAATATGGGACGTTCTAGTGGCGGATTCGGTAGCGGCGGAGGCGGAAGCTTTGGTGGCGGTGGATTCGGAGGAGGTTTCGGCGGCGGCGGCTTTGGCGGTGGCGGTGCTTCTGGAGGTTGGTAGTTTATTTTAAACATATTATTTCACTTTCAATATCCAGCAGTGAGATTAAAGTCTGTTTACCTCTATTCGCTTTCTAGTAACAACTAGGCTTAGGTCTATTGTATATAATTATGCAGCAATCATACACATTATATTACCTTCCCCTTTATCCCCTCCCAAGAGGAGAGCAATACGTATTTAGTTGCAGGCTTCTTGACAGTAAGAATTTTTGTCACAATAAGAACTAAATGGACTGTTTTATTCAAAATCCTTAATTCAAGTTAGAACCGTTCCCCTCTCGGGAGGGGCTAGGGATGGGTTGTTGGTTAAAACTCCAAAAAAAATGGTCAAATAATTCTGCTGCGCAGAATATTTGACCACTTCTTATTTCCTTATCTAATTTTAGAGTTTATTCTTAAACTCTAACACCTGAATTTCTAAACAACCTACTTCTTCCTCATAAACACTGTAATAGGCACCCCAGTAAAATCATACTCCTCACGTATCTTATTTTCTAAATAACGCTTGTAAGGCTCACGTACATATTGCGGCAGGTTACAGAAGAAAGCAAACTGCGGATATGGAGTTGGTAATTGCGTACAGAATTTAATCTTAACAAATTTACCTTTATACGCCGGCGGCGGATAATTCTCAATTATTGGTAACATTGTTTCATTGAACTTACGGGTAATAATCTTTTTATTACGATTATTATATACCTCAACTGCTGTTTCTATTGCCTTGAAAATACGTTGTTTCGTCAACACCGAAACAAAAAGTATAGGCACATCTGTAAATGGCTCAATAGCTTTTTTAATTTTATCGGTATAGTGCTTTATAGTATTGGTTTCTTTATCTTCTACCAAATCCCACTTATTCACAAGAATTACAATCCCCTTGTGGTTACGTTGCGCGAGCCAGAAAATATTTTCTACCTGACCGTCAAAACCTCTTGTGGCATCGAGCATTAAAATACAAACATCGCAATGCTCTATGGCCCTAACCGAACGCATAACGGAATAGAACTCCAGATCTTCTTTCACTTTTGCCTTACGACGAATACCTGCCGTATCTACTAAGTTGAATTCAAACCCAAATCTGTTGTATTTAGTATCGATACTATCTCTTGTAGTACCGGCAATATCAGTAACAATGTACCTATCCTCCCCTATCAATGCATTAATAAAAGAAGACTTACCCGCATTGGGCCTACCAACAACGGCAAATCTTGGCAGGTCACTTTCCTCTTCTACAACATCTGGCAACTTTTCTACCAAGGCATCTAGCAATTCTCCAGAACCACCTCCATTTATACTAGATAAGGTATAATACTCACCAAGGCCTAAAGAATAAAACTCAACAGCATCCTCCGCTCTTTTGGCATTGTCAACCTTGTTGACCGCCAAAAAAACAGGCTTTTTCACTCTTCTAAGTAACTTGGCTACATCTTCATCCATACCGGTAACACCAGTTTCAACGTCTACCATAAAAATAATGGCATCAGCTTCTTCGATCGCCAATTCAACTTGCCTATCAATTTCCTTTTCAAAAACATCATCACTACCCACAACGTATCCGCCGGTATCAATAATTGAAAACTCTTTTCCGTTCCAATCACTTTTACCATAATGCCGATCACGTGTAACACCGCTAACGGCATCTACAATAGCCTCGCGTCTTTGAATTAATCTATTAAAAAATGTTGATTTTCCTACATTAGGTCTCCCTACAATGGCAACAATAGCACCCATAGCTTAAATTTGGGGCAAAGGTAATATTTAAACTGGCATTTACACCATAAGTTAAACAGAGAGATTAGACGGGATCACTTCAAAAGATTCCATTTCAGAAAGTTGCAGCTTTTTAGGAGTAGATAGATAAGGTTCACCAACTGACCGTTTACGAACAATTCTTGCTGGTGACCCATAAGCCATAACGTTATTCCCAAAATGATCAACAACTAAAGACCCAGCTCCGATTACGGTATGTTCACCTATCTCAATACCATTTACCAATGAAGCTCCTAAGCAAATTGAAGAAAACTTACCAAGAAAAACATTTCCTCCACAACATGAGGATGGAGCTAAACTGGCATAGCTCTCCATTACAGAATCATGCTCTAAAATAGAATTCGAATTAAGTATACAGAAATCATGAATAAGTGAATTTGAATTAATTATTGCCCCAGGCATAATTACATTCCCACAGCCCATCAATACATCTTTACCAATTTTAGCACTAGGATGAATGGTATTTATAAAATTAAAATTAGGTGCTATTTTTGAAATTTTATCCACAACAAGCTTTCTTGTCCAGTTATCGCCTATGGCAATAACTCCACCTCTAACATTAAATCTGTTTATTAAAAATGGTAAGTCATATTCACTACCTAAAACTTGATAACCATTAACTATTGTCCCTTTTACCCTGTAAGAATCTACAAAACCAATTACATTATACTCCCCCTCTTTCTCTAAACAATCCAAAACAACACTACCGTGCCCAGAGGCACCAAAAATTATCACGTTATGCATTTCATCGGGGTTTTATGACAGTTTATCGATAATTCAAAAATAGGCTTTTCTTTTCAACTTGAAGAATTAAAGCGTACTTTAAGATAAAAATTAGTCGGATAAAGTCAATAAGCAGAAGACTTCTGATGCAAATACCTGACACTAAAGGGTTCATATATCACCATAGATTAGATAAAAAGTTCATTTTTATCTAAAATTTTTAATTACCCCTATTTATTGTAGCCAAAACGCTTTAATTGACGTGCATCGCTTCGCCAATTCTTGTTCACTTTCACGTAGAGTTCAATGTGAACCTGCTTACCAAAAAATTTCTCTAAATCTTTTCTAGCTTCTACGCCAACGCGCTTTAAAGCTGCCCCTTTGTGACCAATGATAATTCCTTTTTGAGAATCGCGCTCAACCATAATTACGGCACGCATACGAATGATATCCTCATCTTCAAAAAACTCTTCGGTTTCTATTTCTACCGCGTATGGAATTTCCTTTTTGTAGTTTAATAAGATTTTCTCCCGGATAGTCTCATTCACAAAAAAGCGTTCTGGCTTGTCAGTTAACTGATCTTTAGGATAATAAGCAGGCGATTTTGGAAGTAGCTCAACAATACGTTCAAAAACTCCCTTTATATTAAAATTAGATAATGCTGAAATTGGATGCAACTCTACCGTAGGCAATAAGTCTTGCCAATACTGAACTTGCTCTTCCAATAATTCTTGGGTAGCTGCATCTACTTTATTTAACAATAGTAAAACAGGAATTTTACTGTTTTTAATTTTCTCGAAAAAAGCTTCATCTTTTAAAGCCTTCTCCCCTATCTCTACCATATAAAGCAACACATCGGCATCTTCAAAAGCAGATTTTACAAAATCCATCATACTACTCTGTAGTTCGTAGGCAGGTTTTATAATTCCAGGAGTATCAGAAAGAATCATCTGAAAATCGTCTCCATTCACAATACCTAATATACGATGCCTAGTAGTTTGCGCCTTTGATGTTATTATGGATAATTTTTCACCCACAAAAGCATTCATCAATGTCGACTTACCAACATTTGGATTTCCTATTATATTTACGAAGCCTGCTCTATGATCTGCCATCCTTCAACTTTATTATGTATTTCTTCAATTCCACATTTACCTTTGGAGCCAACAAAAGTACGGCAATCATATTAGGTATTACCATTAAGGCATAGGACAAATCAATTAAATTCTTTACCAGCTCTAAAGAGGCCACTGCCGCAAAAACGATCATAATCACAAAATACCAGTTATACAACTTACCTATTTTAGCATTGGTCAAAAAGGATAAAGATTTTACTCCGTAATAGGAATAGGTAAACAAAGTGGATAGTGCAAATGCCGTAACTATTACCATTAACAATATATCTCCCCAACCGAACAGGGTTCTTTCAAAAGCTGATAAGGTCATTACAATTCCACTAGAATCTTCTAAATACGCTCCACTGAGAATAATTACGATTGCCGTAAATGTACATACCAAAATGGTATCTATAAACGGCCCTAACATAGCCACCAAGCCTTCACGAATTGGCTCATCGTTTTTTGACTGACCGTGATACATTGGCGCGCTACCTAAACCTGCCTCATTAGAAAACATTGCCCTACGGACACCAATAATTACCAATCCCCAAAATCCGCCAGTAGCTAAAGATTTAAAGTTCCAAGCTTCCGTAAATATCATTTTCAGAGCTGGTAATATTTGACTTGAATTCATCGCCATAACCGCTATGACGGCAATTAAATATACCGCGACCATAAATGGTACTATGGCTGAGGCAACCTTAGCAATCTTTGTCAATCCACCAAATATGACAAACGAAGTAATAATGGCCAGTATTAAACCAATGGTCCATTTCCAATTTTCATCACTCATTTCAATGATGTTGGAACCAGGTTCAACTACACTCATAAATGTTTCCGTGAACTGATTGGCCGTAAACACACCCAAAAAGCCAAAGAGACCACATACCGCAAAGAAAATAGCCAAAGGTCTTGCCTTCTCACCCAATCCTTTAGTTATATAATACATGGGGCCTCCCTGTAATTTACCGTCTGAATCTGTACCACGATACATAATTGCCAAACTACAAGAGTAAAATTTGATACACATACCTATTAATGCTGTCATCCAAATCCAAAACACCACTCCAGGTCCACCATCATGTATGGCAATAGCTACCCCAGATATATTCCCCAAGCCAACTGTAGCAGCAACTGCAGCCGAAAGCGCTTGAAAAGAACTTACCTCACCTTTTGAATTTGAATTATCATATTTACCTGCTGTAATTGCTATAGCGTGACCGAAAAAACGATAGGGCATTAATTTGGAATAAAAAACCAAAAAGAGTCCGCCGCCTATCAACAAAAGAAACATTGGCCACTCCGTATACGGCAGGGCATTGGCTATAAAGTCGTTAATTGTATCCATAAAATTGTAAAAAACCGAAGTTATGGATTTAAAGTTTTTTAAAAGATAATGCTCCCAAAAAATATTCTTTAAATAAGTTTTGAAAATAGAGAAAATGTATTGTATATTTGCACCCCGCTACGAATAGTAGCACACCTTTATCTCGTCAGCTTAATGACCTGAAGTTGCAAAACAAGTGAGATAAGAACCCATATCGCGGGGTAGAGCAGTAGGTAGCTCGTCGGGCTCATAACCCGAAGGTCGCTGGTTCGAGTCCAGTCCCCGCTACTAAGTTTAAAGTATTTAAAAACAACGGTTTAGTTTTCTCTAAACCGTTTTTTTATGCCTAATTTTAAGGAGTTAGTTACCTTTGAATATGAAAATGAATACGAAAGTGCATACGATTTGTCTGTAAAGAGAAACTTTTCCATCCCTAAAATATATTCTGCCAACGGCGATTTACAAAAACGCTGGTATGTCTATTTTTCTTTTCGGGATCCTAAAAGTGGAAATTTAAAGCGCCAGACTCCTTTCTACGGGGACGCAAATAAATATAAGACCAAAGAAGATAGAATGTCCGTTTTGGTCATCTATAGAAAAGTTTTATTGAGACTCCTTAATAAAGGCTATAATCCATATTCCGATAATCTAGAGCTACACCAAAATTTAACATCTAAAAATAATGTAGCCAATAATTTAAATTTACCAGATAAAGTTTTACCGAAATCTGAACCCATATTGGAAAAGCCTAAAATGACGATTCAAGAGGGATTCAAATTTGGAATCAAGCTTAAAGAAAAATTGGTTAGCCCTAGTACCAAAAGAGATTATGAAAGTAAAATAAAGAATTTTTCAAAATGGCTTTCAGTAAATCATGCTGAAATAAAGTTCATATCTCAACTAGATAAAAAACTTATCTTAGAATTCTTAAATGATGTTTTGGACAGAAATAGTGCACGAACAAGAAATAATTACAAAACCGACCTAAGTAGTATTATACAAGTACTTGTAGATAATGAAATCATAGAACAAAATTTCGTAAAGAAAATACCTAAACTAAAATCTACACCAGAACGTAATAAAACATATTCCCAGAATATTCAAGAGGAAATTTTTGAATATTTAGAAGTTCAAGACCCAATTCTATTACTCTACATTAAATTTATCTCTTATAACTTTTTACGACCAATAGAAGTCTGCCGACTTAGGGTAAAAGATATTGATATAAAAAATAGACGAATACAATTTAAAGCAAAGAACAGCCCATTAAAAACCAAAATTATACCAGAGCTGTTATGGAACGATTTGCCAGACCTCACGAAATTGGATAAGGAAGCCGTCTTATTTACACCGGAAAAAATTGGCGGCGAATGGGATACCCTTGTAGATAATAGGCGAGACTATTTCAGCAAACGTTTTAGAAAAGTCGTTAAAGAGCATTTTAAATTAGGAATAAATTATGGGCTATATAGTTTTAGGCACACTTACATTACTAAAGTTTATAGGGCTTTAATGAAGGACTCCTCCCCTTTTGAGGCTAAAAGTAAGTTAATGTTGATAACAGGCCACTCTTCCATGACCGCCTTAGAAAAGTATTTAAGGGATATAGATGCAGAACTACCCGAAGATTATTCAACAATGTTAAAAAATGTACATGAATAATACGCCTTTGGAAATATTATATAAGAACCTGATTTCAAGGCTATGGGAAGAGCTATTATTTTTCATCCCTCACAATGAAATTTCAAATGAATTCTTAGAAAATCATGAAGAAATAGAATTTGAAAAATTTCGCAATAAGATCATAGTTATAGATTATTATAAGGGACCTACACTCTACAAAACAGATAGAGATAATAACTTGATAATACTTAAAAACAGTTCATTAAAAAAAAGTACTCGTCAATTATTAAACGCAAAAGCAAATTTCGATGAACAGGAATTTAGTTACATTTTAGAGCTATATTATGAGCAAACTGAGTGCTTATATTTTATAACAAATTGGCTGAATAAAAATATAACTCAAGTACTTCCTCAAGAAGACAGTATTCTAGGTTTGTTTAAACTTCAGCACAATTACCACAAGTCACATTTTGAAACAATTCTAAAACAGTTTTATCCAGATATGCAATCTTTGCCAAAAGGTAATTTTAATATCGGAAAATCGTTAGAGTCATCTTTACCTCAAATCACCAAACTATTTAATACTGATAACAAGCAAAATATTATACTTGAAGCTTCAAATTTACAAGAAGACAGGCATGAAAACTTACCCACTCCTATTAATAAGAAAGAACAAAAGAGGAAAATTAAAAAACCACCTATTATTTCGGATACAGAAGCAGAAACAATTTTATTAAAGCGAATTTTTAATATTGATTTAGAAATACATAAATAAATTATACGTAAATTAAACGTTTAATTTACGTATAATTATGATTGAAACTGAAATTTGTAATTATTGTGGTGGTGACTACATCCCAAAAAGAAGAGGAGCACAAAAATTTTGTAGTAACTCTTGTAGAAGTCTCAATTGGAAAAATAATCAACCAATTAAAGAATTGAAAGTGCCAGTTGCAAATTCTAAAGATGAGAAACCTGTTATAGCAGAAAAGCCAAGTCTACAAGAAAAAATGTCTCTAGCGGGAATTGGAAATGCTGCTGTAGGAGTTGCTGCTGTAGAATTAGCTAAGAATTTTGTGACCCCAAACGCAAACAAACCTGCTACTAAAAAAGATATTGAAGATTTAAAAGCTTTTCTTAAATCTAGATATTTTTTAGTAAATAATATGAGAAAGGATATTCATGGGAGACAAGCCTATTTTGATATAATTACAGGTAGTATACTTTATAAATAAACTTCAATAAATAGTTATTCTTTAATCATCAAAAAAACCTAAAACTTCAGTTAGTAGATTTCGTATTTTTAGCCATATAATCTTGCCATAAGATTAAAACATATTTTTCTTTGCCATTTTCTTTCCTAATTAAAAAACCATACTCATAAATAAAAAAATAAACTTGCCCATTTTGATTTTTCCAATAGTGTGTAAAGAAATTTGGATTAAATCCTAACTCTAGCAAAACATTGCTTCTTATTGTAACCTTTCCTCCTTTATTATACTCCTTAAGTAACTTACGGTTCAATTTTAATTGATTATCAACCTTATTATAAAAGCGTTCAGGATTTTGCTTTTCAATTTGGTATTGGTAGGCACTTTTACATTGAGGATCGCAAAATTTCTTATCCGTCCTACCTCTTAATTCTTTACTACAATGAATACATTCCTTATAAATTCTCATAATAATAGATTTAACAGTATACTATACGTATCCTATTCGTATAAGGTACGATTAAATCAATTGTATCAATTAGATTGCTCGAAAAACTATGGAAAAAGGTAGGAGCGTTATTCTAAAGCATCTTTTAATTCAAGAAAGACGCTACATTGGTTTGCAATTTAACGCAGATAAAGTTATTCATGCGCTTGTTAAGCAGTTACCAGATGTTAAATGGAGCAATAGCTATAACATGGCTTACATTTTGAACACCAAACAAAATCTTGATAAAATATTTAAAATATTCAATGGCGTTGTATGGGTTAATTGCAATCATTTTTTTGATCGAAACATTGCCAAAGAACATAACGGGACAATCGATACTACATGGTTTAGAAAAAGGGAGCTTCCATCAACATATCGTGTTTGCCCTTTAAGTTATTTAGATAAATTAGAATTGAGGAAATATGCCAATAACACAGTGAAATCATATGTTACTGCTTTTGAAACATTCATAAATTACTATAACACTAAAGATTTAATATCTATTAATGAAAGTGATGTTAGAGGTTATATCTTGAAATTAATCCAAGAAGACAAATCCACTGCCTATATAAATTTAGCTATCAATAGTATAAAATTTTATTATGAATCAGTTCTAGGCATGCCCAACAGATTTTATAAAATAGAAAGACCTAGAAAAGAAAAGAAATTGCCTAAAGTTCTTTCCAAAAAAGATGTTCTCAGCATCATTGCAAACACCAATAACTTAAAACACAAATGTATTGTTAGTCTTCTATATTCCTCTGGAATACGAAGAAATGAATTGGTTAATTTAAAAATCAGCGATATAGATAGTAAGAGGATGTTGATCCGGATTGAAGCCGCAAAAGGTAATAAAGACCGGTATACCTTGCTTTCACATTCATTGTTAAAAGATCTACGAAAATATTATCAACAATATAAACCAGAAAAATATATTGTTGAAGGTTTGCACGGCAATCAATATTCAGGTCAAAGCATTGGGAAAGTTGTACTTAATGCTGCTATAAAAGCAGGTATTAAGATTCCTGTAACTCCACATATGTTAAGACATAGTTTTGCAACACATTTATTAGAAGCAGGTGTAGATTTAAGACAAATACAGGTTTTATTAGGTCATAGTTCTAGCAAGACAACAGAAATTTATACACATGTTGCCACAACAACTTTCAAAAAAATAAAAAACCCTCTTGACTCCTAGAAATTTATAAAAGATATATTTAACATATGTTATATATATCCTATATTGGAAGTATATATAACATTAATGTTATATATACCATTGTTGTAGCCAATTTGAGAAATGACAATCCGAGAAATATTAAATACCACAAAACATAGACCTTGGGAAATTCCAACTGATAATTGGAAATTCTATCAAGAGTGGAATAATGCAATATTTCTTCATTATCAAGTTGACTTGACTGAATTAAAAAAGTTTGTTCCAGATGAATTGGAAATTGACCTTTTTGAAGGCAAACCTTGGATTTCAGTCGTTGCTTTTACAATGGAAAGAATAAGACCGAAAAACTTACCTTATTTTTCGCCTATATCGGATTTTGACGAAATAAATATTCGGACTTATGTAAAGTCAAATAATAAAACTGGAGTTTATTTTTTGAGCATTGAAGGCGGGAAAAATTTATCATGTAAAGTCGCAAAAAGTATTTCGGAACTTCCATATAGGTTTTCAAATATTAAAAGGACTGACAAAAAATATCAATCCCATAATTCAGAATTTAATGACAAATTAAATATTGAGTTTAAAATTGGAAACGAACTGACCGAGAAAACGGAATTGGACAAATGGTTAACGGAAAGATATGCTCTTTTTCAAGATACAGACGATTCGATAAACGAATTTGAAATCCATCATTTGGAATGGCCAATTAACGAAATTGACATACAAAAATTGGAATTGAATTATCCAAGATTTGAAAAATTAATAAACGGAAAACCAAGTAGAATTCATTACTCGAAAGGAGTAAAAGTTTTGGCTTGGGGAAAAATAAAAAATAAAAAAACTGGCTACAACAATGTATCCTATGAAAAGCCCTAGTCCAGTTCTCTAAAGTTAATATTTTATTTTTTATTGGTCCATAATGTTGATTTTGGGGTGTTGGATTGTTGGCAACCCTTTCCAGCATAATG
>NZ_JAYLVV010000011.1:0-74982 GCF_048059195.1 Maribacter sp. HS | reverse complement strand
GCCAACAATATAAAATCGAATCGTAAACAATTATGTTTTCATTTTTTAAATCAAAATCTAACCTAACAGAATCGGAATTTGCAGAAAAATTTTTCACTGAATTAAAAAGGAAAGTGAGCGGTTTGGAATTAGTTTCTATCAATGGACTCGAAGTCACTACGAAATTAAAAGACTCTGACAATTACCATCATTATCTGGACAACTCATACGCTGAATATAAAAATGACCCAAAAGATTTGAAAAACGTACTTGAAAAATACACGTTTTCTGCAAAAGACCTTTTTCTTCCTCAAGAACCTTTACAAAAGGAAAGAATAGTACCAGTAATCAAAGACAAAAGATACTTAATTGAGAGTTCCAAAATAATTGAAGACTTTGAAAACTCTCACGTTTATGAAAAATACAATTCGGAACTATACATTTTTTATGCAGAGGATAAAGAAAATACGATTGGATATTTCGCAAAAGAAGAATATTCAAGGTTGAATTCTGACATTGAATCGATAAGAGAAATAGCAATCGAAAATCTCAATTCTGTCATTTCAAAAATGGAAAGACATGGAGAAAATGGATACTTTATGCTAACGGCAGGCGGAGATTATGAATCAAGTTTAATCCTATTTGACATTTGGGACAAAGAAAATTTTCCCGTGAATGGAAATTTAATAATCGGAATTCCAGCTAGAGACGTTATTCTAGTAACGGGAACAAATGATAAAGAAAATATTGATAGACTTAAGAAATCTATTAGAGAAATAAATGAAACCGGAGACCATATAGTTTCCGATAAAATATTTGAATTTAAAAACGGACAATTTGAGTTATGGGAATAAAAATACTGTTGGCAACAACGTGTATAAAACATAGCTAGTAAGTGCTTAATTGAAAAGGTTTGGTATATTTAGTAAGACCGCCAAATTTTTAATTTGGCTTTTTAAAAGAGAAAAATTAAAACAAAATATAAAAATTCGGCTCTGTTTTAATCTGAAATATTAGTGTCTTTTTGTACGCTTTGCTTTATAAATAAGTCTGTTGTAGCTCATTTACCAAAACCAACTAAATGCTTGAATTAATACTTTCGACTTTAGCAGAATTTGGACTAATCCGAGAGGATTATAAACATCGGAAACGAATAAGTAAAAAAGAAAAAGAAGATGGTACTAAAAGACCTATTCAAAAATATTTTTTGCAACCAAGTGCATTAATTTTCATTTCTGTTTTAGTCATTGGGAGTTTAATCTTTATTCTGTTTTTTACTTATCAAAGAACATCTGTTTTTCCTGAAAGAACTGTGAAAGAAATCTCTGAAATGAGTGACAGAATGGAAAATTGGAACCAAAAGTTTGGACGATACCCATCAAACCTTAATGAGTTAATTGGAAATAGTCCTGTACGACAAAGTTGGAAAAAAGACGCTTGGAACCGAGAATATGAATTTACGATTTCGGAAAACGGAAAAACGTTTTTAATCACCTCTGCTGGTTCTGATGGAGAATTTAATACAGAAGATGACATTGAATCGCAATAATAAAACCTGCGACAACAAAACCTATAAACAATACGGAATTAGGGTTTTAACACCAAGAACTATGTATATTTATAAGGTAGTTAAATTAAAAATTGCGTGTAAAGGATATGTTCAAATTTAGCTTTGCATCAATCAAAATAAAATGAATACAGTAAAATGAAAATTAGGGAAGTTCATAAAAATGATTTTACCATTTCAACGGACAAGAACAAGTTAGATGTGGAAAGCATTCATAAATTTCTTGCCAACGAAACCGATTGGGCAAACGGAATTCCTATCCATACTTTAAAAACATCCATTGAAAATTCTCTAAATTTTGGGATGTATTACAAAAACAAGCAAATTGGCTTTGCCAGAATAATTAGTGACTTCTCTACCATTGCCTATTTAGGAGATGTTTATATCTTAAAGGAATATAGAGGAAAAGGATTGAGTAAATGGCTCATGAAAGAAATAACGGAACACCCTAACCTCCAAGGATTAAGACGCTGGATTTTGTTAACCGACACCGCTGAATGGCTGTATAAAAAATATGGCTTTACTGCATTGCCTAATCCTCAATTATATATGGAAAAACATAACCCCAATGTGTATAAGGGCATGGATCAAACCAAAACTAACAATGCCGAAAATTCTTATTCATAAACGCATCAATTCTAATATATGACCTAAACCCTTTAAAACTTACCATTGTGAAAACCGAACTTAATACCATTTGGATAGATTTAAATGAAGAACTGTATGCCTTCATTTTAGGGAGAATTAAGGATGAACACATTGCTAAAGATATTCATCAAGAAGTATTTTTAAAGGTTCAAACTAAAATACATCAGCTTAAACACACCTCTAAACTTACCTCGTGGGTGTATCAAATTACACGGAACAGTATTATTGACCACTACAGAAAATCTCCCAATAAAACTATTTCAATAAACGATATGGATTTCCCCGAGGTGGATAGTGACAATTTTGAATACGCCAACCTAACAAATTGTATCAATCAGAAAATTGAAGACCTATCCTCTCACCATAAAGAAGCCATTATATTAACTTCTTTTCAAAATTATTCGCAAAAAGAACTTGCCCAACATTTGAACATCTCCTATTCCGGTACAAAATCCAGGGTACAAAAAGCCAAGGAAATTTTAAAGGAGAATATTCTAGATTGCCCAAATGTAGCATCTGATGATACTGGCAAATTAATAGATTTTGAAAAAAAGTAAGAATTACTACGTCTTTTTCCAGTGCACTGCGTCCATCTTGTATAACACATAAATTATTACAAATGGAAAAGTCAAAACAAAAGATAACCGTACAAATTTTAAATGCTTTTGCCGAACATGGTAAAGGTGGCAACCCTGCAGGAGTTGTGCTAAACGCAGATGCCCTAACTGACAAAAACAAACTTGAAATTGCCAAAAAGGTTGGTTTATCTGAAACGGCATTTGTATCAAAGTCTACAACCGACGATTTTAAATTGGATTTTTTTACGCCCAACAAGCAAATTGCGCATTGTGGTCACGCCACTGTTGCCACATTCTCTTATTTAAAGCAAATGGGCATTTTAACCAAAAATAGCTCTTCAAAAGAAACGATCGATGGCAGTCGAAAAATAGAAATCATAGGGGATTTAGCGTTTATGGAGCAATTGCCCCCAAAATATACTGAAATAAGCGACAAACATGCCGTTTTACAATCACTTGGATTACGTACAGCGGATGTTTTACCAAATGCCCCTATGCTATCCGTACATACGGGTAATTCATTTTT
Source organism: Maribacter sp. HS (assembly GCF_048059195.1). Taxonomy (NCBI): domain Bacteria; kingdom Pseudomonadati; phylum Bacteroidota; class Flavobacteriia; order Flavobacteriales; family Flavobacteriaceae; genus Maribacter; species Maribacter sp. HS. Next base: position 71,684 of record NZ_JAYLVV010000011.1, on the reverse strand, counting down.
GCTTATTCCCGTTAAAAACAGCGAAACATTAAAGAATATAGTACCCGATTTTGACATGATCAATAAAATCAGCGACGAGTTGAATCTCATTGGTTACTATGCGTTTACCACAGATACTTCATATGATGCTACCGCAAGAATGTTCGGTCCGCGTTATGGTATTTTGGAAGAAGCCGGTACAGGTATGGCCGCCGGTCCGCTGGGGAGCTATTTATTTGATATTCTAAAGCAACAGAAAAGTACTTTTCATATTCAACAAGGCAAATATATGGTACCGCCTTCGCCCAGTTTAATTACCGTTAAACTACAAATTGAAAAGGAAGAAATAAGCGGTTTAATGGCTGGCGGCATAGGCATTTTGAACAAACAATTAGTTGTTGAGATCGATGTTTGAAAATGATTCTCTAACCTCATGATAACAGAATTTGCAAACAGTTACAATTGATTGTTTAATGCAACTAGGTATACAATATCGCTTACGTTGAACATACCGGTAAACACATGCTTTACCCAAAAGAACAATGTTATATTATTCCTAATGCAGACCAATAGCACAAAGGGTTTTCACTATATTTCGAAAAAATACGCTAGACTATCTAGTAGCTATATACATAGAAAATTTAGACTTACATAATGCAAAAACTAAGAGAACAGACCGATGCTAAAATAGCTTTTGGCAGACAAAAAAATCCTGAATTCATGAAAGGCGTCGATGAGATCATCGAAGAAGCAAAGGCTTTTGAAAAAGGTAAGAATGCGCTAAAGGTAGGAGAACAAGCTCCAAATTTTGAGTTACCGGATGCTTTAGGCAATCAAATAAAATTATCCGGTTTATTGGATAACGGTGCGGTGGTAGTCACTTTTTATCGTGGTAGTTGGTGTCCGTACTGCAACTTACAATTACGTGTTTTACAAGCTAAGCTATCGGAAATTCAATCTCTTGGCGCTACGCTGGTCGCCATTAGTCCAGAAGTTCCAGATGCATCAATGACCAAGAATGAAATTAGCGAGATGGATTTTACAGTTTTGTCTGACCAAGATGCAAAAGTAGCGTCTAAGTACGGCGTAGCTTGGGAAGTACCAGAATTTCTTTTGGACCATATGCGCGTTGACCGAAATCTTGATCTAAAACAAATAAACAACGGAAATGGAACGGTATTGCCAATACCTGCTACCTTTATTGTTGGCACAGACGGTGCAATTCAATGGAGCTACGTTAACGTTGATTACCGCACACGTTCAGAGCCAGACGAAATTGTTGAAGCTTTAAAAAGTATCTCTTAAATAAAACCACCAAACCTTTTATCAATGAAAATTATAGACACACCAGAGCAAAACCACCTTAAAATTGCCATGGCACAAATAGCACCGGTTTGGCTCAACAAATCTGCTACTATTGATAGAATTAAGGAATATATTATAAAGGCGGCCAAAGACAATTGTGAGCTCGTTGTCTTTGGTGAGGCCTTGTTACCGGGTTATCCTTTTTGGGTTTCCATGACCAATGGTGCAAAATTCGATTCTAAAGTTCAGAAAGAGATTCATGCGCATTACATTAAAAATTCGGTTCAAATTGAGGCTGGAGAATTAGATGATATCTGTGCGCTTGCAAAACAACATAAGATTGCCATCTACTTAGGTCTCATGGAACGAGCAAAAGACAGAGGCGGTCATAGTATTTACTGCTCCCTTGCATATATTGACAACCAGGGCGAAATAAAATCGGTTCACAGAAAATTACAGCCTACCTACGAAGAGCGGTTGACGTGGGCACCGGGTGATGGCAACGGATTACAAGTTCATGATCTTAAGAACTTTAGTGTTGGCGGATTAAACTGTTGGGAGAACTGGATGCCCTTGCCTAGAGCTACCCTGTACGGGTTGGGAGAAAACTTACATATTGCCGTTTGGCCCGGATCGGATTACAATACCGCCGATATCACAAGGTTCATTGCACGAGAATCCAGGTCTTTTGTAGTTTCCGTATCTAGCTTAATGAGCAAAACGGATTTTCCAGATGATACTCCACATTTAAACGCCATTCTTGAAAATTGCCCGGAAACATTGGCAAACGGTGGTTCTTGTATTGCCGGACCGGATGGGGAATGGATTTTACCTCCAGTCATTGATAAAGAGGGATTGATCACAACAACTATAGATTTCAACAGGGTTTTAGAAGAACGTCAGAATTTTGATCCCGTGGGGCACTATGCTAGACCAGATGTCACTAAACTTTCCGTTAACAGAGAAAGACAGTCTACCATAGAAATCAAGGATTAATAAGGGGGAGAATTATTCTTTCTCCCCATTCAATTCTTTCATAATCTCGGCAAACATGCGGTATGATTTTATGCGGTCTTTACCGTCATAAATATTGGTAACCGCAATAAGTTCGTCTACTTGGGTATCAGCAATAAACTGTTGCACTTGTTTTTTAACGGTCTCTTTGCTACCAATAAAGGAATACTTCAACATTTGCTGTACTGACGGATTTTTACTCAATTCACGTAAATCAGAAGTCATGGGTACCGGTGGTTGCATATAGCCCCTTTTTCCTGTCAACAAACCAATAATCATTTTATAAAGGGATGTTGAAATGCGTTCCGCTTCTTCATCTGTATCCGCAATGATAATATTCACGCCGGCCATAGTATACGGTTTCTCCAAAACCTTAGAAGGCTGAAACTCCTGATGGTAAATTTGCAAGGCGTTCATTAAATGGTTCGTAGCGAAATGACTCGCAAATGCATAGGGTAAACCTTTTTTAGCCGCTAAATGCGCACTATCCGTACTTGAACCCAAAATATATATCGGTACCTCTACCCCTTCTGCCAAGGTAACACGCACTTTTGCATCTGCATTTTCAGTAGAGAAATAGCGTTGTATTTTTTCCACTTCTAACGGAAACGACTGTGCCGCCTGGAAAAAATCTGACCGTATGGCTTGGGCGGTTAATTGGTCGGTTCCCGGTGCACGCCCCAAACCTAGGTCTATTCTATTTGGGTACAGTATTCCTAAAGTTCCAAATTGCTCTGCAATGATCAATGGGGAATGATTGGGTAACATAATACCACCTGATCCCACTCGTATAGTTTTTGTTCCTTCGGCAATATAACCCATCAATACAGACGTGGCGCTACTACCAATAGCTATAGAATTATGATGCTCTGCCAACCAAAATCGGTTGTACCCCACTTCTTCCGCAGCTTGTGCCAATGCCAAAGAGTGGTCAAAAGTATCTTTTAACGTTGTACCCTCTGATACAATGGCTAAATCCAATATAGAATATTTAATATTTTTCATTTAAATAATTTCATTAATACATTTAAAAGTATCTATATGTTTTATCAAAAAAACTACAGTTGCTGTAATCGTAACATGTAATTATCCCAAACTTCATGATTTAAGGAATAGTGATAGTTACGTCCTATTTTATGTTGATTGATGAGTTCTGCCTCAACCAACCTTTTTATATGATGACTGATGGAAGGCTGACTTAAATCCAGCAGGTTACACGCTTTGGTGCATTCAACCTTGCCTTGATTTTTCTGCATATACTGCAGAATCTTTAAACGATTAACATCACTTAATGCTTTAGATATTTTCTCCACTTGTTTTAGCTCCATGATGATATATTATATAGATACATGTAAATGTATATATAAATATTGATACTAAACTTTTATTGTGATTCTCTTAATAATGATTAACTTGACTTTAGGAATAATACTACAACCAACAGATGACTAAAATTACCAAAACACCCCATATTGTTTTCTGGATTCTGATTCCCATAATACTACTCACAGGATTTCTAAAACCTGATAAAACTTTCTACTTTAATATTCATGACACCTATTATGTACTGGGGTTGATCAATTTAGCGGTACTAATCTCTATTATATTTGCAATTATAGGTTTTGGATACTGGGTCGTAATTAAACTTAACAGAAGGTTGGTAAATTGGCTGACCGTGATTCATTTAATAATTACCGTTATTGGCTTCTGCTTAATTTTATTCATCCCATTTTTCTTATCAGATTCAAATCAAGATTTTGGTTCTCATTTAACCGTGACTTTATCTACACTTGCGGCAGTCTGTGTACAATTACTATACCCCATCAATATTATAACTGCCTTCATTAGAAAAATTAATTAGTTTTTTAATAAATCAGGGTTATAATACAACATGTTAACATTGTGCCAAACCTTAACATTTGTATTGGTTTTTTGATAAATGATCTAACTTTGTTGCCGTAAAATTAAGGCAACTAACCACCAATGAACCTTACCATAGAAAACATACTTCTTGTAGGCTCTATTTTACTGTTTATCAGTATAATAGTTGGTAAGACTTCGTATAAATTTGGGGTACCTACATTGATCCTTTTCTTGGCCATAGGTATGCTTGCCGGATCTGATGGTATTGGCGGTATTCAGTTTGATGATCCTAAACTTGCCCAATTCATTGGTATTGTCTCTCTTAACTTTATATTGTTTTCTGGTGGTTTAGATACCAATTGGAGCGCTGTAAAACCTATTTTAAAAGAGGGACTTGTGCTTTCTACCCTAGGGGTTTTACTCACAGCGGTAACTCTTGGAACATTTGTGTATTATATTACCGATTTCACTATATATGAAAGTATGCTGCTGGGCTCTATTGTATCTTCTACAGATGCCGCAGCGGTTTTCTCCATTTTACGTTCTAAAAATTTAGCCTTAAAAAGTAACCTTAGGCCCACGTTAGAGCTTGAAAGTGGTAGTAACGACCCCATGGCTTATGTGCTAACTCTTGCTTTTTTAACCTTGGTCATTAATCAAGACCTGAGCGTTCTCTCCATTATTCCCTTGTTTTTACAACAAATGATATTGGGCGGCATTGGCGGATTTGTATTTGGAAAGCTCAGTGAAATCATCATCAACAAAATTAAATTAGGCTTTGAAGGTTTGTACCCTGTATTAGTCATTGCTTTAATGTTCATAACCTTTTCCGCTACAGACGCTGTTGGCGGTAATGGCTTCTTGGCTATTTACATTTGTGCGGTATACTTAGGCAATCAAGATTTAATACATAAGTCTACCATTTTAAAAATGTTCGATGGTATGGCGTGGCTAATGCAAATCGTCTTGTTCTTGACCCTAGGGCTACTCGTATTTCCTTCTCATATTCTACCTTATTTAGGTATTGGTCTGCTTATATCAGTTTTCTTAATTCTGGTGGCAAGGCCTGTAAGTGTTTTAATAAGCCTTATGTTTTTTAAAATGAAATTAGGACGACGTTTCTATATCTCATGGGTGGGCTTACGTGGTGCAGTGCCTATCGTATTTGCAACTTACCCCCTATTGGCAGGCATTGACAAGGCTAATATTATATTTAGCATCGTATTCTTTATATCGGTTTCATCGGTTTTAATCCAAGGTACTACTTTATCTATTTTTGCCAAATGGCTTAATGTTGCTTTACCGGAGGAAGTAAAACCTATTGCAGAAAATGATAGGTACATACTTAATCTACCTAAATCCGCCATGGAAGAAGTTACGGTTGCTCCCAACAGTTTTGCTGTAGAAAAACGAATTATCGATTTACATTTTCCCAGGTCGGCTTTCATTGTCATGATAAAGAGAAATGGTAAATTTGTACGTCCGGGCGGTGCTACGGTGATTGAAGCAAATGATATTTTGGTTTTACTTCTAGATAATGAAGAAAGCTTAAAAGAAGTTAATGAAATACTGGACCAAGTAGTTATAGCGTAAAATGCAAAGTTTTAACAACATAGTAAAAGTTCTATTCCTCGTTACAATTTATTGTTTCGGGCTAGTTAATTCTGCAGATGCCTTAACTAACTTTAACCAAACACCATTAAGCGAAAATAGCGAGCAAAAAAGCTATTTTTCAGCGTCCACCAAACTTTTATCTCCACACGCCCAGCAAACTGAAGTTTCGGTTTCAGATGTTGCCGAAGTTGTTTCGCCTAATTACAAGCTTCCGTTTACTGGCTTTACCGCTAGCCTTAACTGTATTGATTTTGCCTCTATTTCTAGATACAGGCAATATATTCTTTATGCCAAAACACTATTGATCAAGTTTAGAAAAACTGATCTTATTTTTCCTTTCCATAATTTCTGGTAGACCTCTTCATATAGGCTATCAATTTGATAGCTAGATAACTAGGTCTTATGATGTATCACTTTACATCATACAATAATCAGTATTAAAAAATTAAAATTTACAACATGGAATTTGGAGTAACTGCTATTGGTTTAGCATCTGTTGCACTATGTGCAATGCCTTTTGTTTTAACGAACAGAAACAGAAAAATAAAAGAAAAAAAAATGATGTCATCTTTAAACGACATCGCAACTACACATCATTGTAAACTAACGGAATATGAGATTTTTGGTCACTATGCCATAGGTATGGACACTGAAAATAAATTTGTATTCTTTGTCTCAAAAAATGGCGAAGAACTACATCAACAGTATACCGATTTAGCCACTATTAAAACTACTGAAATTGCGAACATTGGTAAATCCTTTGCAAGAAAAGAGAAAATTACAGAGCGATTGCTGCTGCAATTTTTCCCCAAAAACACCAATGTACCAGATATAGTTTTTGAATTTTATGATGCTGAAGTCAACTATCAATTGAGCGGAGAATTTCAGTCTATTGAAAAATGGAACAAGGCGATTAAAAACTTGCTCAAAAGCAATTAGTATATATCAACAAAGTTCTTTTTAATTATAAAAGCGAATAAAAAATCTTATAAAAAAGGTTAACTATTCGCTTTTGCTTTTAAGATCATTACCAAGTACTTTAGTTCCCTGTAGAGTTAGAAAGCAAGCATTATGAAATTATTTGATATTGAGGTTGACCACAAGAAAAACCTACTTCCACGTGACGGAACGGTACATTACTTTGGTAAAATATTAAATGAGGAAGACGCTATACACTATCTAAATGTCTTATTGAACAAAATAAAATGGAAGAATGATGAAGCCATCATCTTTGGCAAAAAGATCATAACCAAACGAAAAGTAGCGTGGTATGGCGAAAAACCTTTTCAATATACCTACTCTAAAACCACTAAACTAGCCCTACCATGGACTACAGAGTTGCTTGAATTAAAATCTAAAGTAGAGCAAGAAAGTGGCGAAACCTTTAACTCTTGCCTATTAAACCTTTATCATGATGGCAGCGAGGGCATGGCGTGGCATAGTGATGGAGAAAAAGACCTGAAAAAAAATGGCGCAATAGCTTCAGTCAGTTTTGGATCGGAGCGAAAATTTGCATTTAAACACAAAGAAACGAAAGAAAAGGTTGAACTCGTTTTAGAGCACGGTAGCCTTTTAATTATGAAAGATGCAACACAGACCCACTGGTTACATAGATTGCCACCCACTACAAAAAGTAAAACGCCAAGAGTAAACCTAACATTTAGAACCATCGTTGAAAAATAATTTTACCGCTACAGACCTTATGCATTTTTAAGCCGCTACAGCTTTACATCATCTTTTTACTTTAATTTTGCCCCATGGTTAGAAATGTACAGCTACGGTTAACTTTAAAGGAAGAAGCAACCCCAAACGGATTACAAATTCGTACAGCGCAATATCTTGGACTCGAAGAAGGGTCTTTTACCCTTAAAGTCTTACGTAAATCTATTGATGCACGTAAACCAAAAATTGTTTTCAATTACAAATTGGCGGTATATATTAATGAGCCCGCGCCTAACGACGCCCTTCATTTTGAATATAAAGATGTGTCAAATGCCAAACCCATACATATTGTAGGATTTGGACCTGCAGGAATGTGGGCGGCACTACGTTGTTTAGAAATGGGTTACAAACCCATTGTTTTGGAACGTGGTAACAATGTAAAAGAACGCAGACGAGATTTGAAGGCCATTAATCAAGACCATCAGGTAAACCCTGAAAGTAATTACTGTTTTGGTGAAGGTGGCGCAGGTACGTATTCTGACGGGAAACTATACACCCGTAGTCTTAAACGTGGAGATGTACGTCGCATATTCGAAAGTTTGGTTTTTCATGGTGCAACAGACCAAATATTGGTAGATGCACATCCGCATATCGGAACCAATAAACTCCCCAAAATTGTACAGAATATTCGTGAAGTTATACAGCAGCACGGTGGTGAAGTTCATTTTAATACCAAGGTGACCGATTTCGTCATCAAGGACAATACGTTAAAAGCCATTGTTTTAAATGACAATAATGAAATGGCCGTGGATCGCGTAATATTGGCTACGGGACATTCCGCTCGTGACATTTTTGACTTATTACATAAAAAAGATATTGCGCTACAAGCAAAATCATTTGCCATGGGCGTGCGTGTAGAGCATCCGCAACATATTATAGACAGTATTCAATACCACTGCTCTGGTGACCGAAGCGAATTGTTACCTGCAGCTTCTTATAGTTTAGTGGAACAAGTGAAGGAACGTGGCGTGTATTCGTTCTGTATGTGCCCTGGCGGATTCATAGTGCCTGCTGCCACTTCCCCTGGCGAGGTGGTTGTAAACGGCATGTCACCATCAAAACGAAATAACCTATATGCCAATTCCGGTATCGTAGTGGAAATTAATGTGGATAAGGATATTCCTAAATATGAGAAATTCGGGGCTTTGAAAGGATTGGAATATCAAAAGAATTTAGAGCGACTGGCATTCACTTCTGGCGGAAGAACGCAAACTGCCCCAGCTCAGCGATTGACCGATTTTGTAGAAGGAAACTTATCCGTAGACCTTAATCCTACCTCTTACCAACCCGGATTAAACTCCGCTCCCCTACACTCTTTGTTACCTAAACTGATTGGTAGTAGATTGCGACAAGGCTTTAAAGCTTTTGGTGATAAAATGCATGGTTATTACACGGCCGAAGCAAATATTGTGGGCGTGGAATCCAGAACCTCATCACCTGTGAGCATCCCTAGAAACGAAAAACTGGAACACCCAGTGATTAAAGGACTTTTCCCCTGTGGTGAAGGTGGTGGCTATGCCGGTGGTATCGTTTCTGCAGCAATGGATGGCGAAAGATGTGCCGAAGCTGCTATGGCAGGGTTGTAAGTTCAAGTGCAAAATTCAAGTTCAAGTTCAAGTTCAAAATGAGTTGTTGGTTTTTGGTTGTTAGTTGTTAGTTGTTAGTTGTTAGAAACTATAAAATTTAGCTTTACTAAATAAAATTGGTCAGGAACTAATCAAAAAAAGTCTATTCTCTTTGTTCTATTTTCTAACTTCTTAATACTTTGTACTTAATACTTAATACCAACTACTGTAATTACGCCATTTTAGGCTTGTTAGCCTTAGTGATAAAATTCAAATCTCTTTTAATTCTTGAATTTTTGAATTTGTATAAACGAGCAACCTCAGTAGTAGATTCCGTTTTAACTTCATTTGTAGTTTCCGTAACAATGCTCATTTCAATAGTTTCAACTTTAACCTCTGAAGTTGTGTTTTGAGCTTGAGCAGTAAAGCTTAAAAAGATGATGAAGATGATAGTTGCTAATGTTTTCATGACTTGCGTTTTGTTACAATTATAAAACGCCGTAGACCTTGTTTTACTAGGTGATGAATCGCTGAAAAACACCGTATTCTCGTTACTTGACAAAGATTCGGATTAAGTGTAAAATCTCGTCGATTAACGACATTGCCCCTATTTTCACCTTACCGATTTTTAGTGTCTTTAATCGACAATCGATGTTTTAAATACAAGCGCAATCTCAAAAATCAAGTTCAGGATTAGTTGTTGGTTGTTGGTTGTTGGTTGTTAGTTGTTAGTTGTTAGTTGTTAGTTGTTAGAAACTATAAAATTTAGCTTTGCTAAATAGATTTGATTAGAAACTAATCAAAAAAGGTCTATTCTCTTTATTCTATTTTTTTACTTCCAACTACTTTATACTTTATACTTCTTACTTAATACCTAATACTTAATACCTAATACTTCTTACTTTGTACTCAACACTTTGCACTTTAACCCCACATTACAATTCCTTCCACATTAAAGCGTACCTTTGCAGCTTATTAAAATTTTATGACATTTAAAGAACTCGGCTTAGCCGAACCTATCCTCAAGGCATTAGAGGCTGAAGGATATACTCACCCTACTCCAATTCAAGAACAATCCATACCCATATTACTGAAAGGCAAAGATTTATTGGGCGTTGCACAAACGGGAACCGGTAAAACGGCCGCATTTGGTATTCCTATCCTACATCAATTATATGAAGGTATAAGTCTTAGCCAGAACAAAAGAAAAATTAAGGCGCTGATAGTAACACCTACCCGGGAACTTGCCATACAAATAGCCGAAAGTTTTACGGCGTACGGAAAATACACAGGCCTACGTAATACCGTTATTTTTGGCGGAGTAAAACAGGGTAAGCAAGTAAACGCCCTTAGAGGTGGCGTTGATATATTAATTGCTACTCCCGGTCGCTTATTAGACCTAATGAACCAAGGTTTTATTTCTTTCAGAGATTTAGAACACGTAGTACTTGATGAAGCTGACCAAATGCTGGACATGGGCTTTATTCATGATATCAAGAAAATCATAGCAAAATTGCCTCCTAAACGACAGTCATTATTCTTTTCGGCAACTATGCCAAAAGACATTGTTGAGCTTTCTAGAAAAATGTTGGGCGATTTTGAACGCGTTACCATTAAGCCAGAACAAGCTACAGCAGAGAAAGTTGAACAAGGGGTATATTTTGTTAGCAAGCCTAACAAACCAAAACTGCTTATCCATATCATTAAAGAGAACCCTGAGAGTACCCTTATTGTTTTCTCCAGAACTAAGCATGGTGCCAATAAAATTGTAAAGAAATTAGACCAAGCAGGTATACGTTCTGCAGCCATACACGGTAATAAATCGCAAACTGCAAGACAAAAGGCACTAAGCGCTTTTAAAGAAGGAGATCTTAAGGTATTGGTTGCAACCGATATTGCCGCAAGGGGAATTGATGTAGAAGACCTTTCATTGGTTGTAAATTATGATTTACCAAACGTATCCGAAACGTATGTTCACCGTATAGGCAGAACAGGTAGGGCAAATGCAAGTGGTACGGCACTTTCTTTTTGTGACAAAGAAGAAAGACCCTACTTACGTGATATCGAGAAATTGATTAAACAATCTGTACCTCGCATGCCAGAGCATCAATTCGTAGATGAAGATACTCCGCAAGATACGGGCAGTCAACCGGCACAACAACAAAGAAAACAAGGCAACTCCCGTAATAAAAACAAAAACAGAAACAGGCCTGGTGGTAACAACTTTAGAGGTAAGAATAATAGGAATTCGAGCAGACCTAAAAAACGAACAGATTCTAGCAGAAGCGAATAGCTTCTGTTAGAAATTCATTTTATCTTTAGCATAAACATTTTATCGTCTTTATGAAAAAGCAAATGGTAATTTACGGCAGTGGACGCCATACCGTACCTTTCTTAAACTACATTGCCAAAGCTACCGGCAAGGAAAAATCGAATATGTGTTTTATTCCTACAGCTAGTGGTGAAGACGCTCAGTATATTGCTTCTTTCTATGAGGTGTGCTCACAGATAGATGTTACCCCACATGTACTTTCGGTTTGGATTAATTCTTATGATCAAAAAGAATCGTTCGATGAGATCATCTCCCGGATGGATGCCATAATCGTTGGTGGTGGAAATACGTTGAACATGCTCGCCATTTGGAAAGCGCAAGGCATTGATGTTGCCCTTAAAAAAGCTTATGACAACGGCGTAGTTATGGGTGGTGGCAGCGCTGGTTCTTTATGCTGGTTTAATGGCGGTACTACAGATTCTAGACCAAAAGAATTAAGTATTGTTGGCGGCATGTCATTTATAGACAAGAGCCACTGCCCGCATTACAATTCTGAAACTTCACGAAGACCTTTATACTTTGAAAACATAAAGACCGGCAAACTATCCGATGGTTATGCCTGTGACGACCGTTCCGCTATTCATTTTATTGATGGTGAAGTTCATACTTCAGTCTCATTGAACGATGAAAACCATTCGTACTACGTCTATTTAAATGAAGGTGAAATTGTGGAAGAACTGATACCGAGTACTGTTATTTCATAACTTCAATCTATAACTATATTTTACGTACTAATATCCTTATTAAGGATTCTAGTTCATCTCTTGCATCTAAATTCTTAATAAAACACTCTTAAAGTAAAAGTTATTACGTACTTTAAGGGTGTAAAATTCCCCTTTATTTTCTGATTCACAATATGTTGCTCATCGCCCCCTGATGTGTAGTCTTATTTGTCTTGTGTCTAATTCAAAAAATTAAATACGAGGATGAAGTTGTAATCAGTGCTATTTTTTTAAACCAACCACCAATTGTGCATGAAATTAGTTGTAAATAGGGAAAATCAAGTCATTGAAATCTATACCAAATGGCTACATGATTATTTAAATGTCTACGTAACAACCCATACTTACATTTTAAATGATGACACTTGTTTTAACGGTACTTCCGTCAAAAAGGTATTTTTAATTATTTCTTCAACCTCCAATTTCTTTGCCAACATTTTTGAACCAGGTTCAACCAATAACTTAAGAATACATGATTAAACAATCCCTGCTATTCATCACGCTATTTTTCTGTATGCTATTTACGGCAAGTGGGCAAGAAAACCTGGTAGATAAAAATGGATTGGCACTCGATACCATTATACATTTTACGAAAGCAGATGTAGATCCACTATTTGGTTTAACGTTGAAAAATAGAGAAGGTTGGATTTTTAAATCGGGCAATGAAAAAGATTTATCTCCTGTAGAGATTGATTTAGCTGGCTGGGAACGATTAAGTCCTTCTGAGATAACTAATGATATGGTAGATAGTTCTGGAAAATTTGAAGGATGGTTCAGATTGCAGTTTACTATTGATAGTGCTATAGCAAAGCTTCCTCTCTATTTAGATAAAGAAGACCATGCTGCAGAGGATATTTATTTAAATGGAAAGTTGTTCCGCCAATTTGGCGAAAAAGGGAACGATAGAGCCTCATTTAAAGAACATATTCAAGATTTTGAAATAAGAACCCCAATATTTTTAGAACCTGATACAGTACATACATTAACGATACATTATGTTGACTATAGCACTTATGGAAACATAACCAAAGCTCTAGTGGGTTCAACCAGAATTGTATCCAACGCGTATTTTGACTATATGAGTTTATTGAGTTTTAAAGCTTTATTTGACTTGATCAGCTCTTTTATATTCTCAATTCTTTTCTGGCTTCTCTATATTCTAATTAGAGATGAAAAGGAGTTATTAATTATAGCTCTTTTTTGCACTGTAATGTTACTAGAAACCATTGCATCGGCATTCTTTGGTGGAGATAGTTTATTTTTCACTCTACCTTCTAACATCATGATTACATTAGATTATGTAAGTAATATTTTATTTTTCTTCTTCCCAATATTATGTCTTTTATTGGGCTATAGGATGTTATATGGAAACCTTAAAAAATGGTTGATTCTATTCTGTATAATAGCATCTTTAGCAATGTATTTCAGTTCTTATTCCTACCTAATTACGGTAATAGGAATTGCCATATTTTTACTCATTTTCGCATTAAAATCCAGAAAAAAAGTAATATCTGTCAGGGTAGTCATGTTTAGTTTATTTTTATCATTTACTACTTCTTATCTAGGACTTATATATAGATGGCTCGCTTCTGGTGATCATCTTAGTTTAAGATTAGTTTCTGTAAATAGTGACTTAATCGGTAAGGGAATTTTTTATTTTGGAATGTTGGCATTTGTCGCTTATCGCATGAGAGAGAAAAATGAGGATATGCGTAAAAATGCAATGGAACTTGTAAAGGTCGAAGCTGAAAAGAGTTCGCTGATTACTTCTCAAAATGAAAAGTTAGAATTAAAAGTAAAAGAAAGAACATCAGCATTAAATCAATCTTTAGAAGAATTAAAAGCCACCCAATCTCAACTCATCCAATCTGAAAAAATGGCGAGCCTTGGAGAGTTAACTGCTGGTATTGCCCATGAAATTCAAAACCCCTTAAACTTCGTCAATAATTTCTCTGAAGTAAGCAATGAACTTGTTGATGAAATGAACGAGGAATTGGATAAAGGAGATCTTGAAGAAGTGAAAGCTATTTCATTGGATATCAAGCAAAACCTTGAAAAAATAAACCATCACGGCAAACGTGCGGACAATATTGTAAAAGGTATGTTACAACATTCTAGAAGTAGCAGTGGCACAAAAGAACCTACGGATATAAATGCACTTGCAGATGAGTATTTGCGCTTAGCCTATCATGGTCTGCGGGCAAAGGATAAATCATTTAATGCAGAACTCATTACCGATTTTGACGAGAACATTGGAAAAGTAAATATTGTACCACAAGACATGGGGCGGGTAATTCTTAATTTGATTACCAATGCCTTTTATGCGGTAAATGAAAAAGCTAATTCTGACATTGAAGGTTATAAACCTACCGTAAAAATTACATCAAAGCGAACTCCCCACCTTGGAGGGGTTGGGGGTGGGTCTCAAAGTGTACAAATTTCCATTTCCGATAACGGTAACGGTATTCCTGATAAAGTAAAAGAGAAAATATTCCAACCCTTTTTTACCACTAAACCTACTGGGCAAGGTACCGGCTTGGGGTTAAGCATGAGCTACGATATTATTACTAAGGGGCATGGTGGTGAATTGCTGGTGACAACACAACAAGGTAAAGGAACCACTTTTAAAATCATTTTTCCCATAATTTAAATGATAATGAAACATATATTATACATTATTGGTTTTCTGCTTTCGTTGACAATTTTTAGTCAAGAGGACAAAGTGTTAGTCATTTCAGATAGTACTGTTGCTGATAATTGGATGATTCTTGGAATGGATTGGCGTTTTCAAAAAGGAGATAATATATTATGGGCTAATCCAGAATTTGATGACTCTACCTGGAATGAATTCTCTAGTAATAACTTAAATCTGATTGACGGAAAAAACGTAATTGCAGATAGGGGCGAAATTGTATGGTTGCGTAAACGTATTATGGCAGACCAGTCATTAAATGATGCACTGGTTTTAAATATCTTTCAAGAAGGAGCTTCAGAAATTTATTTAGATGGCAAACTAATTCACCAATTGGGCAGTGTAAGCTCTAATAAGGATGAAGTTATCTACCATAACCCATTTAGCCAGGTACTTCATTTACCTTTAGAGATAGGCAAGGAACAAATTTTAGCTGTACGTTTTGTCAATGCGCAATACAAATACCCTATCTACTATCATAACGGACTAATTAGAATTTATATATCGTCTTTGCGTAATGCCAATTCAACTGATGTGGTAAAGAATAAACGTGTAGCTTTTTTTCAACAATATGTCAATAGTTATTATATCTCACTTGGTCTTGCTATTCTAATGTTTATTATTTTCCTATCGTTTTTTATTTTCTTTCCTAAAGAGAAAATTAACGGTTATTTTGCTGCCTCTTTATTATTCTTAATTCTATTTACCTTAGGAGTATTGTCGTTCTATCATAATACTGGCACTTATTTTTGGCTAACGTTTTATTATGACACTTGCATTCTTATTTCAAGCCTTATTCTTTTATTCTGTTTTTACAAAATATTAGAACAGCCTATAGACCTTGTTTTTAAAGCTATTAGTTTTTTATGTTTTTCAACTATAGGTTGTTACTTTTTATATGATCCTGAGCAGT
Source organism: Maribacter sp. HS (assembly GCF_048059195.1). Taxonomy (NCBI): domain Bacteria; kingdom Pseudomonadati; phylum Bacteroidota; class Flavobacteriia; order Flavobacteriales; family Flavobacteriaceae; genus Maribacter; species Maribacter sp. HS. The sequence continues at coordinate 55,963 of NZ_JAYLVV010000011.1, read as the reverse complement.
TGGGGCCAATCTGGACAATTTTCTATTGTGCTGGTATTATACGTTTAAGTTTAAAATCTTGGAACAAAAATAAAGTTGCCAGCTTTTTATTTTTAAGTACTAGTTGTATTAACCTTGTCTTTTGGACTTTAATGATATGTTGGTATATGGGTTTAGTAGACCAGCGCATAGATAAATTTATTCCTTTTTCTTTTATGCTCGTTCCTGTTGTTTTAGCTATCTATTTAGGTTACGCATTTGGAAAGCGCAGTCAAGATTTAAGATTAAATTTAAATCGTGTCCAAGAATTATCCAAAGAAAAAGAATCCATTTTATCTGAACAAAAAGATACTTTAGAGCAACAAGTTAAGGAGCGCACATCAGAATTAAATCAATCTTTAGAAGAATTAAAAACCACCCAATCTCAACTCATACAATCCGAGAAAATGGCGAGCCTTGGTGAACTCACTGCCGGCATTGCCCATGAAATTCAAAACCCCTTAAACTTCGTCAATAATTTCTCTGAAGTAAGCAATGAACTTGTTGATGAAATGAACGAGGAATTGGATAAAGGAGATCTTGAAGAAGTGAAGGCTATTTCATTGGATATCAAACAAAACCTAGAAAAAATAAACCATCATGGCAAACGTGCAGACAATATTGTAAAGGGAATGCTTCAACATTCCAGAAGCAGCAGCGGCACAAAAGAACCAACTGATATCAATGCCCTTGCTGATGAGTATTTGCGCTTGGCCTATCATGGTCTGCGGGCAAAGGATAAGTCATTTAATGCAGAACTCATTACCGATTTTGACGAGAACATTGGAAAAGTAAATATTGTACCACAAGACATGGGGCGGGTAATTCTCAATTTGATTACCAATGCCTTTTATGCAGTAAATGAAAAAGCTAATTCTGACATTGAAGGTTATAAACCTACCGTAAAAATTACATCAAAGCGAACTCCCCTCCTTGGAGGGGTTGGGGGTGGGTCTCAAAGTGTACAAATTTCTATTTCGGATAACGGTAACGGCATTCCGAAGGAAATCGTAGAGAAAATATTCCAGCCCTTTTTCACCACCAAACCTACTGGACAAGGTACCGGCTTGGGGTTAAGCATGAGCTACGATATTGTGACAAAAGGACATGATGGAAAGTTAAAAGTAGAAACAACTAAAAATAAGGGAACCACATTTATTATAGAATTACCGAACTAAACCAACAACCAAACCAGTATGAAAAATACACAACAAAGTAAACTTGTTCTAATAATAGGCTTTTTCTGCTGCTTGTTTTTGGTTTCTTGCCATAAACAAAGCAAGTCCGAAACTGAAACTACTGTAGGTGACTTTAAGGTTCCCGAAACCATTCCATTACAATTTACGGACCCCGAACCTTTTGAATGGGAAACCATAACCAATGATACGCTGACAACTCCCGTTTTTTATGATTTAAACGTAGATGCCTTGCCAAGCAAACCGTTTGAATTTAATGAATTTAAGCCACTGGAAACTCCCATGAAAGAATACGATTTGGATTGGGAAAATTTTCCTGTAGAGAAATTGAAGCTTGATTCTGCGTCATTTACAGTTACAAAATCTACCATAAAAAAACCAACTATTACTAAAATGAAACCCCCAGCGAATATGGCTGGCACAAATGTGAATCTTCTACAGCTTTCCACAAATGAGGGATTGCCCTCTAACGATATTACATCGTTTTTAGAAACTGAGGATGGTGGTATTTGGATAGGGTCTTCCATGAATAATACACCCCTAACCTACTATGATGGTGAGAACGCCTTAGTTTACGATTACCCAGGAGTGTATAAAATGACATTTGACCAACAAGGTAAGCTTTGGTTGGTAAGTCCTGGACCAAATTTTTTAACGGTGTTAGACTTTATAAACAATACAGCTTATACAATAACTAAAACGGCAAGCTTTATTCCGTTTGACATTCTCTGCGATCATACGGGAACCCTATACATAATCTCCGATAGTGAAGGGATATACAAAATGGACTCGGAAATGAAAAGTTTGCAAAAGATTTCAAATATAGGACGAAATAAGCCCTTTAAACTTTTTGAAGATAGCAAAGATAACTTATGGTTAGGGTTTATAGATGGTCTTGCGGTATTGAATAAAGAAAGAACTGAGATTAAAACAATCTCAACCATAGCCAATTTAGAAATAAATTCTGTTGTTTATGAATTTAAAGAAGATGCACAAAATGGTATTTGGTTAAGTTACCCTTACCCAAATCCTGATACTAAAACCACTCCAAGCATTTTAAGACTAGCATTAGATAAGAATAAAGTTAGTGTATTAGGTGAAGAAAACGGATATACCATAAAAGGTGACAATATGGAATTTGATTCTGACGACAACTTATGGATATTTGGCCCTAGAGAGGCATATATTCTAAGTGCAAATAGAAATGCCTCTAAAAAAATTAAGCTAAACGCTAAACGAGAAGAATCCCTTAAAATACCAACACCCTTAAAGCGTAAGGATGGGTCACTTTGGATTGCCTCCACTGATAATGGAGTAATTATCGCCAATGAATTTACTTTACAAACAGAATATTTTGATACCACCAGAGGCTTAATAGATGACCAAGTTTGGGAAATAGAAGAAGACTCAAAGGGTGAACTATGGCTTGGAACCGCTGCGGGTATAAATATTATTGACTTAAATAAAAAAACTATAAAAACCCTAAGTTTTGAGCAATTACATAGTGCACCCAATACAATCAATTTTATCAAAGAAATATCACCGGACATGTATTATTTAAGCACAAGGCCCGGCTTTTCTATTCTTGATAAAAAGAAAAATAAACTTTCCGTCTATGCCAATTCTTCCAACATTTTTGGTGCAGGAATTTCTATTTTAAATGAAGGTACAATTGCGAACTACTCTAGATCAGGACTGTACATATTTAATATTGAAAACAACACCGTTAAAAAAGCAGTCTCTAAAAATGGCCTGGAAATTTTAAAGGCAGGAAGCGGATCCGTCATAGCTTATGACAAAGAAATTATTTGGATACCTACTACAAACGGACTAGCCAAAGTAAATTTAAAAACGAACTCCGTTAGTTATCTTAGTAAAGAGCAAGGTCTTAGCCATGAAAATGTATCTTCAGCAAAACTTTCTAATGAAGGTGAATTATGGATAGCAACCTTAAACGGTATAGACATACTTAATTTAGAACAAAATACGCTTACTACTATTGAAAGTGAAAATGGATTATACCCACTAGATTTTTACGACCTAGTTGAAAGAGGGAACTTTATGTATGCGGCTAGTGGTAATGGTTTAATTGCCATGGAAAAAGCCACTGCAAAAACAACAGATAAAGGCTTCTACAATTTTAATGTTGGACTCGGTTTTAAATCGAATGATTATTTACAAAATTCACCTAAATTTTTAAAAAACGGCCAGTTTTGGTCAGGTGTTACGAATGATTCCAATGAGTGGAAACTACTTGTTCTTAATTCAGAACCACAACAAGATAGTACTACTGGAACAGTGAAAATTAACAACATTTTCGTCATGGATGAAAACCCGGGGTTCGGGTTCAACCTAAAGAAAGATTCTACAAAGGTGCAAACTTCAACCTATGCCAATACCAATGGTATAACATGGGAGTCGGTAAAACATCTTTACAACCTACCTCAAGGCCTTATCCTACCCTATGACCAGAACAGTATTAGTTTTAGTTATGGAAGTAATGATATATTCAACAGGGATAAATTAAACTATCGTTTTATTCTAGATGGTGAAGATGAAGATTGGAGCTATGCTGCAAATGCTACCAAGACCAAAAACTATTATAACTTAAAACCAGGAGATTACACCTTTAAAGTGGCTGATAGAAGTGGTAATAGCGACTGGTCCGTACCAGATACACTTTCATTTAAAATAAAGCCGCCATGGTGGCAAACTTGGTGGGCATACTTGCTCTTCGGTTTAATTGCAGCTAGCATATTAAGGGCATATATTGTATTTAGAGCCAGAAAATTAACTAAAGAGAATAGAATCCTAGAAGAACGTGTTTCTCATAGAACGGTTCAGCTTAAGACTAAAATAGACGAATTAAAGTCTACACAATCAAAGCTTATACAATCCGAGAAAATGGCAAGTTTGGGTGAACTCACTGCCGGGATTGCCCATGAAATTCAAAATCCGCTAAACTTTGTCAACAACTTCTCTGAGGTAAATAAAGAACTTCTGGAAGAACTGGAAGAAGAAATTGAAAATGGTAATTATGATGAAGTAAAAGCTTTGGCTAAAGATGTATCTGCTAACGAAGATAAAATTATCTTTCATGGCAAACGTGCCGATGGTATCGTGAAAGGAATGCTACAGCATAGCCGTAGCAGCACCGGTCAAAAAGAAATGACCGATATCAATGGTTTATCTGATGAGTACCTACGCCTAGCCTATCATGGTTTACGTGCAAAGGACAAAAGCTTCAATGCCACGTTAAATACCGACTTTGATGATGCTATCGGTAAAATAAACATTGTTGGCCAGGATATTGGGAGGGTTATTTTAAATCTTATTACCAATGCCTTTTATGTGGTAAAAAAGAAAAAAGAAGAAAACCCAAATGGTTACGAACCTTCCGTTTCGGTAACTACAGAAAAACAGGGCAATATGGTGCTTATTAAAGTATCTGATAATGGTAATGGAGTGCCTAAAGAGGTATTGGATAAAATATTTCAACCCTTTTTCACTACCAAACCTTCTGGTGAAGGCACCGGATTAGGACTATCACTAAGCTATGATATTGTAAAGGTACATGGTGGCGAATTAACGGTAGAAACAAAACAAGGAGAAGGCACCACCTTCACCATCTCATTACCAATGAATTAAATAGCAAAATGTTCCCTCATTATAATATGTACAAACACAAAAAAAAAGATTATGAAGATATTAGTTGTAGATGACGAACAAGATGTAAAAGTGCTTTTTCAACAGCGTTTTAGAAAAGAAATAAGAAAAGAGGAACTAGAATTTGTTTTTGCATTCTCTGGAGAAGATGCACTCAAAATTATGAAAACAATGCAGCATGAAGCGGTATTGATTTTATCAGATATCAATATGCCTGGCATGAGCGGCTTAGAGTTATTGGATAACATCAAAAAAAATTATGTGAAACCACCACCAATGGTTATGATGATTACCGCTTATGGAGATGATGAAAATAGAACAATGGCAAAAAATCTAGGTGCAGACGACTTTCTAACCAAACCTTTAGATTTTTCACTTCTTAAAGACAAGCTGATAACCTTAACGTAAGACTATGGCAAAAATAATGGTAGTAGATGATGAGACGGACTTAGAGATACTCATCAAACAGAAATTTAGAAAACAGATACGGCAGAACGAATACGAGTTTGTATTTGCTATAAACGGTAGAGATGCGCTAGAGAAACTTGGGGAAAATCCCGGTATAGATATTGTTTTGAGCGATATTAACATGCCAGAGATGGACGGTCTTACCCTACTCTCAGAATTACATGAATCTAGCCCTTTAATTAAATCGGTTATTGTTTCCGCCTATGGTGACATGGAAAATATTCGTGTAGCCATGAACCGAGGTGCCTTTGATTTTATCACCAAACCCATAAACTTTGAAGACTTGACCATTACCATGGAAAAGACTTTAAAGCATGCCATGGAAATTAGAAAAACGCTACAGGCCATTAAAGAAAATAATATTCTAAAAATGTATGTTGACGAAAACGTACTCAATTTTATGGGTGGCCAAGAGTATGAGTCTAAGATAATGGCAAACGAGAATATTGAAGGTACCATAATGTTTGTAGACGTATGCGGATTCACAAAAATTAGTGAGACCACTAGTCCTGACATTGTTGTTTCAATGCTAAATACCTATTTCGATACCATGGTCAAAGAAATAATGGAGCAAGATGGTATCATAGATAAATTTATAGGTGATGCCGTCATGGCCGTTTTTAGAGGAGAATATCATTTAGACCGTGCCATTGATGCCGCATTGGCCATTAGAAATCAAGTGAACAGCTTACCCAAAGAGGAAGGCAAAGAAACATACCAGCCAAAAGTTTCTATAGGTATTAAAAGTGGTGAAATGATTTCCGGAAATATTGGTTCCGCTACCCTTAAGCGTTTAGATTACACTGTTATAGGAGATTCGGTAAATACTGCCGCTAGATTGCAAGATGCCGCTAAAGAAAATCAAATTATCATCTGTGAAAGTTGTTATGAACAGGTAAAAGAGGCTTTTAAATGTGAGAACCTAGGTAGTATTAACATGAAGAACAAAGCACAACCGCTTACGGTGTACAATGTGATAGAATAGCCATTGAAATTAAAATTAAAGCCATCAACAAATCAACAAACAAAAAAAGAAAAAACAACGTGAGAGTAAGCTGTCCGATACATCAAATATGTAACAGCCATAATAATGAAATACAACAAGAAAACGTAAACCAGAACAAAACCATCCAAAAATGAAAAAAATGAAATATGTTGTACAACTACTAATATTCGCACTTTTATTTACAAGCTGTGCCGATGAACAACGAGCAACAAAGAAAACAACCTTACCCCCTATTTCAGAAGTGTATGAAAGTTATTATGAGGGTAGTTTGGCGTTGTATCCTGTCTATGGAAATTTTTATGGTATCAATAGGTATTTTGATACACTACCTAATAACCTGACAGATGAATATAGAGCTAAAGAAGTAGCCCATTATCAAACACACCTTGATAAAATTCAGAAGTATAACAGAACAGAACTAAACGAATCGGACCAATTAAATTATGATATTTTGGTTTGGTATGCTACAAACCAACTGGGTTACAATCACAATTTTACAAAGTATTTGCCCATAGACCAACTAAAATCTACTAACCTATATGTAGCGCAACTGGCTTCGGGTAGCAGTATACAACCCTTTGCTACCGTAAAAGATTATGAAAACTGGATAAAAAGACTAGAAGATTACAATGTATGGTTAGACACAGCGCTTGTGAAAATGAAGGAGGGCATTACATTAGGGTATGTGCAGCCAGAAGCTATTGTAAAAAAAATAATTCCGCAATTTGAGGCAATGGCAAAAGGACCGGCTGAAGACCATTTATTTTACAGTCCCGTAAAAAATATACCTGAAGGGTTTACAGAAGCTGAAAAATCAGCCATTGAAGCTATGTATCATAAAATGATTACAGAAGAGATTATACCTAGGTATCAAAAATTAGCAGAATTTTTTAAAACGGATTATTTAAAAGCCGCCCGGTCCACTTCTGGTATTGGTCCATTACCCGGAAGTTCGGAATTCTATAAAAATCAAATTGAATACATGACCTCTACAAACCTTTCTCCAGATTCCATATTTGATTTAGGAAAATCTGAAGTAGCACGGATTAGAACAGAAATGGAATTGGTTAAAAAAGAGGTGGGCTTCCAAGGTAGCCTAGATGATTTTTTTATTCACGTTCGTACCAATAAAGACTTAATGCCTTATACAGACCCACAACAATTGTTAAGCAGTTTTGATTCCATTCAACAGCGTATGGCACCACAATTAGCCAAGTTGTTCGATAAAAAACCTAAAACACCCTTTATGGTTAAACGCACTGAGGCTTTTCGTGAAAAATCGGCAAGTGCACAATACAACCCTGGTAATCCTGATGGTTCAAGACCTGGCATATTTTATATACCTATTCCTGATGTTACTTCCTATAATGTATATTCTGACGAGTCCTTATTTTTACACGAAGCAATCCCCGGTCATCACTATCAAATAATGCTTGCCTCAGAAAACGATAGCATTCCTGCTTTTAGGCTGTTTACAGAATCCGGTGCTTATATAGAAGGTTGGGGTCTGTATGCTGAATCGTTAGGAAAAGAATTAGGATTATACGATGACCCATATCAATATTTTGGAATGTTAAGTGCTGAAATGCATAGAGCTATACGCTTGGTCGTAGATACCGGGCTACATCATAAAGGGTGGACACGTGAAGAAGCCATTGCGTATTCAATGGAAAACGAAGCATTTCCAGAAGCACAAATTGTATCAGAGGTTGAGCGATACATGGTGATGCCGGCTCAAGCATTATCCTATAAATTAGGGCAGCTAACTATTTTGAATCTTAGAAAAGAAGCCGAAAAAGCATTAGCTGATGACTTTGATATAAAGGCGTTTCACAATACCATTCTTGATGCTGGTGATATGCCGCTAGCCGTATTAGAACAAAAGGTTCGAGCTTGGATTGAAAAAGAAAGAAAATAGCGAGCGAAAAAAAATATAAAGGTTTGATATTGGACTACTAAAGAAAAAATTATGAAAAAATCAAAAATTTTCAACATCATACTTATGATAGCCTTAATGATTCCTTTTTTTGGATATCAGCAAGAGAATGTCAAGCAAAGAACAAAGCAATCAGTTGAAGAGCAACTGAGCTTCATTAAAAACAAGTCTAATTTTGAAGATGAAAGTGAACGACTAAAAGCTTTTTTTGAAGCTTATGCGAAAAATCAAATAGCGGCATCCCCAGCAATAGCAACATTCTTTGGCAAGCCAGGATATGATGATGTATGGGATGACCTTTCAATAGAGGGTGCTAAAATTAAATTAGCTAATTTAAAATTGTTCAATGAAGCTCAAAAGTGGTTTGATGTCAACGAATTGACGGAAGAAGAGCTCGAAAATTTAGATATTTTCAATAGAGCTGTAGGTAGTCAATATTCTCTTGAAAGTCAGTTTCCTGAAAAGTATTTAATCATTGATCAAATAGATGGGTTTCACATATATCTTCCTGCAATTATACAAATGATGCCTACCAATTCTTCAACTGGAGTAAAGAATATTTTGTCCAGATTAGAAGGACTACCTAAATTATTGCAACAGGCTCAAAGTACCTTGACCGAGGGAATTGAAAAAGGAATCGTGATGCCCCGAAATACGGTCATTCAAGTACCCGAACAATTAAAACAAATCATCTCGAATACTCCCGAAGAAAGTGTTTTCTATGCCCCCTTCGCAAACCTCAAAGAAGGAATTACAATAGAGGAGAGAACGTCCATAACCGATGATGCATTAAAGATTATAGCTAATAAAGTAAATCCTGCTTTCATAAAGTTTACTGATTTTATGGAGAAAGAATACCTGCCCAATGCTCGTGAGAGTTATGGTCTTAACCAGTTACCCAATGGCGAAGCTTGGTACAATGAACTTATTACATATCACACATCCACCAATATAACCGCCAAAGAAGTACACACATTGGGATTATCTGAGGTAGCAAGAATTAAAAAAGAAATGGAAAATTTGAAGTCGGATATTGGCTTCGAAGGAGACCTTACCGCCTTTAATAATTTCTTAAGAGAAGACCCTCAATTTTTCTTTGAAACTCCAGAAGAGCTGCTCACAGCCTACCGTGACATTTGTAAGCGCATAGATCCTGTTTTACCTAAACTCTTTGGTAAGCTACCTAGACTACCTTATGGTGTAAAGAAAGTACCAGCCTACTCAGAAAAAGCCTCTACAACTGCTTATTACTACCCAGGTTCTTTACAATCTGGGGTACCTGGTTATTTTTATGCAAACACCTATAACTTAAATGCCAGACCTAAATGGGAAATGGAAGCATTGAGTATTCATGAAGCCGTTCCCGGTCATCACCTACAAATAGCGCTAGCTTCAGAGCTTGAAGACGTTCCTGAATTTAGATCTATGCTGAATTTCACCGCATTTATTGAAGGTTGGGGACTTTATTCGGAAAGCTTAGGTCCAGAATTGGGTTTCTATAAAGACCCTTATTCCAAATATGGGCAACTAACGTATGAGATGTGGCGTGCCATTCGCTTAGTCGTAGATACGGGAATCCACGCTTACGGTTGGTCTAGGCAAGAAGCCATAGACTATTTTAAAATGAATTCGGGTAAAAGCATAGGTGATATTACTGTAGAAATAGACAGGTATATTGCAATGCCAGGACAGGCGTTGGCTTACAAAATTGGGGAATTAAAAATAAAAGAATTAAGAAAAAAAGCTGAGACAGCTCTTACTGATCAATTTGATATTAGGGCATTTCATGATGTGGTTTTGGGAAGTGGGACTATTCCCTTGGATGTTTTGGAAGTCAATGTGAATAACTGGATTTTAAAGCAAACAAAAGAACTATAAAATCAAAATTAAATATTATGACATTAGAGTTAAAAGAGGCTTTTAAATGTGAGAACCTAGGTAGTATTAACATGAAGAATAAAGCACAACCTCTTACGGTGTACAATGTGATAGAATAGCCATTGAAATTAAATTTAAAGCCATGACCAAACCGATTGACAATAAAAACAAGAATTCCAATAAAACCAAACAAGAACATAACCCATTGTCCGCTTTTGAGAAAGGTCTTTTAGATGAATTAAAATCCAAGGGACATGCAGAAGAATTAGTAGATCATTATTGGGGCACCATTAATTATGTATCTGGACTCATAAAGGCTTCGGAATTGAAGGCGGGACTTATACTCTCTTTCTACGGTATTATTCTCAATTTCATCTACCAAAGTGCTGCTCCAGTAATGCATTCCGTATCAAATGCCATTTTGTTCTATATACTAATTGGACTGTGGTTTGTAGCTACCGTAGTTTCCATTTTTTTTAGTGTACGCTGCTTTATTCCAAAACTTGAAGGGAACTACAGTGATAATGTGTTTTATTTTGGAGATGTCATTACCAAATTTGGAACCATCAAAGAATTTTCAAGGAAATTTTACAACGTGAGCATTAATGAACAAGAAGTTTTTGAGCAACTGGGGGAACAGATTTACATCAATTCAAAAATATCTGCGTGGAAGTTTAGAAACGTTCAACGATCTATATTCTTTTTAGCTATTAGCCTTGTACTACTGCTATTAACAGCAGTTTATTATGGAGTGTTAAGAATTATGTGACCATAAGCACAGACCGCTATAACACTTAAATGTATTATTTAAAACTAACATCAAATAACCCATATAATGAATACTATGAAACCTTTACTACTACTTATAACTTTATGCTTGACCACTCTGGTTTTTGCTCAGACAGATTCAGAAAAAGCAGAGATGACCGTTGATAAAAATGAAATTGAGGGACATATATATTTTTTGGCCGATGATGCCTTAAAAGGTCGTGCTACTGGATCTCCAGAATTAAAAATAGCGGCATCCTATCTAGCTAATACTTTACGCGGGTATGGCATAAAACCGCATTCTGCCATAAATTCTTACTATCAGAAATTTAATTTAATACAAACCACTGCACCCAAAGTACTAAAGGTTGCCATTAATGGAGAAAACTATCCACACACCATTGCAGTGGAAGCAAAAGGGAGTGATCTTTCCGGAGAAGCAATCTATCTTAATTTTGGAATTGAAGAAGATTACAAAGGAAAAGATGTCAACGGAAAACTTATTATAGTAAAAGGTGGAACTTCAGAAGCTTCAGATGCTAGAGCAGTATATAATACCCATAAAGAAAAACAGGAATTAGCAATCAAAAATGGGGCAATAGGATTAATTGAGATGACTTTACTTGAAGAAGATTGGTGGACCAGGGTTTCTCATTTCATGGAAGAAGGTGTTAAGATACCTGATACTAAAGATGAACAAATGCCAAAACCGGATTTTATTCATCTTTGGGTAAATTCCTCAGCTAATAAACTTGCTACATTTAATAATGCTAAGCTAGCATATGCAATAGAAACTGACGGAATAAAAGAAGAAACCCTAGAAACACAAAATGTAATAGGTGTTCTAGAAGGTACCGATCCAAAACTAAAAGAAGAATTCATTATGTATTCTGCACATTATGACCATGTGGGTATTGGTAAACCTGATGCTGCGGGTGATAGTATTTATAATGGTGCACGGGATAATGCCATAGGCACTACTGCTGTTTTAAGTATGGCAGAGAATATTGGAAAGTTTCCTACAAAACGGTCAGCTATATTCATTTTTTTTACCGGAGAGGAAAAAGGTTTATTAGGTAGTCAATATTATGTTGAGCACCCTATATTTCCTCTCAAGCAAATAGTATATGGTTTCAATACCGATGGTGGAGGATATAACAATACAAAATTGGCTACCGTAGTTGGATTAAATAGAACAACAGCACAAAAACATATTGTTTCAGGTGCCGCAACTTTTGGTTTAAAAGCCATTGATGACCCTGCTCCTGAACAAGGACTATTTGATCGTAGCGATAATGTAAGCTTTGCCAGTAAGGGTGTTCCCGCTCCTACTTATTCAACTGGTTTTGATGCCTTTGATGATGAAATTAACAAATATTACCACCAACCTGGTGATGAGGCGGATAGTTTGGATTATGATTATCTATTGAAATTTTACCAAGGCTATGTGCTCTCAGGTAGGTTGATAGCCAATGACCCTGAAACTCCTTTTTGGGTGAAAGATGATAAATATGAAGCTGCAGGTAATGTGTTGTATGGTAAAGTTCCTGAAGCTCCAATTAAAAATTGAACCCCCTCTAAAATAAATCAATTTGACGCCAAGAAATCAGAACAATTGACCAATGATTAATTTCTTTAGAAAAATCCGCAGAAACCTGCTCGAAGAAGGCAAAGTCTCCAAGTACTTAAAATACGCCATCGGTGAAATTATTCTCGTTGTTGTTGGAATATTGATTGCATTACAGATTAATAATTGGAATGAGTATCGTAAAAGCAGAGAAGTAGAACTGAACTACCTCAAGAACATTCAAGAAGATATACTATCGGATTCTTTATATTTTGAAAGAAGTTGGTTTAAAAGAGGTGATAAAAAAATACAAGGCTTAAATAAAGCTAAAAATTATTATCTGAACGGTATTATACCAACCGATACCATCACATTTATAAATGATGTAGCTTATGGTGGTATTTATGGCATCGGCAGGCTTACCCCTAATAACAGAACTTATAATGAGTTGTCAAGTACAGGTAATATTAGCCTAATCTCAGACCAAGACATTCGTGATGAGATTGTTGCGTACTATTTAAATTTAGAATTCTTATATGAATATGGGGCCGATTCACGTAGTGATTATCCTCATTTTATGAACTCATATAAAGTATTTAACCCTAAATTTCCAGATTCAGTAAGCCCCGCCGAAATCCCCATTCTTTTAAAAATGATGCGTAAGGATAAATTTTACCAACTCACTAATTCAGAATTAACCTATGCCTATTCCATTCTAAATAGGCTTGAGTATGTCAAAAAAGATGCTGCACTCTTATATCACAGAATAGATAATTATTTAGAGCATCATGAAAAGTAAGATTCAAGCCAGTTTTAATTACTCATCACTTACCAATCTAAGGCGAGGAAATTGAATGTGCATATAATATACTTCTATCGAATCTTAAATAAAAAATTTCTAAGCAGACTCAAATAACCCACCCCTAACCCCTCCAAGGAGGGGAATAGTTCGTTGCTTAACCAAATCTTCATTTACAGATGCTCGTAACTTACTAATTTGAAAACCGAAAGAAACCTTCAAACTAAAACGTGTTTTTCCCCCTCTCGGGAGGGGATTTAGGGGTGGGTAATACGAATAGTGAATCAACCTGCTAGAGCTCTCAAAAATCTACAAACCTTTATAAGCCTTCAACACATTCTCAATCTTAGCCTCTGTCCCTTCATCTATGTTTTGATGTTCTGGATGCTCTAACAACCACTTTACGGTCCTTTTTATCCCTTCCGAGAACGGAATTGTGGCTTTAAACCCCGGTACAAAAGTTTTTATCTTGGTATTATCGAACAAGACACTTTCTGCTTTGTCCGCTAAAAGTGTACCCGTAAATGACGGCTCTACTTTACAAATAAAGTCCGACGCTATATGAACTACTTTTGCTTCCTTCCCTAAGGCATCAGCCAAAATCTTATAAATCATATTCCAGGTCAGCACCTCATCTGAAGTAATATGAAAGGCATGTCCTATTGCGGTCTGTAATCCTAATAAACCTACAAATCCCTTTGCAAAATCATCTGAATGTGTCACTGTCCAAAGTGAGGTTCCGTCTCCATGTACAATTATTTCTTTGCCATCCAATATTCGCTGTGCGGTATTGAACTTATCAAATCCACCAACGGCTATAGGTATTACCGTATCGTACGTTAAGGATGGTCTTACTATAGTAATAGGAAACCCTTCCTCACGATATGCTTTCTGTAACCTGTCCTCACATTGAATTTTACCTTGAGAATAATCCCATAGATTATTATGTAACGGAGTAGATTCCGTAATCACCGGATAGCTCAATGGCGTTTGATAACAAGATGCCGAACTTATAAAAATGTATTGCTTGGTCTTTCCTTTAAACAATTCAATATCACGCACAATATCATCAGGTGTAAACGCTATCCAGTTCACCACAACATCCCACTCATGTTTTTTTAGCTCTTCAAGTTCATCTGGTTTGTTGATATCACCAATGATGCTGTGCGCGCCATTGATATCAACTTTGGCTTTGCCCCTATTTAATAGGTACAAATCCATTCCTTTGGCAACTGCCAATCTACTACTTGGTGTACTTATATTCCCTGTTCCTCCTATAAATAATACTTTCATTTCTATATTTTAAATTCTTGATGATTCCATGAAACTGAACGGTCTAAACATCTCTATAAAATGTTAATCCGTTTTTAAATGGATCGTAAAAAGCAAACTCCCTTGTTCCCCATGCGGTTTCCCTTAGCAATGTATGTGCATTAAAAACATCTACACTTGAATACTCGTTGTACAAAGCTTCTATGTTTTGAGAGACAATGCGCAACATAGGTCTATCTATATCTACCTCCCACATTTTTTTATTGTGCCATTGCAAATGGATCTCAATATCGTCCCTTAAGATACCCGCATATTTTGGGTTTTTAGCATCATCTGCAAAGGCAATTCTAAAACCCAATCGGTTAACATAAAAATCTAATGCTTCAACCACATCCCAAACCGGAAGCACAGGGTGAATTTGATGTAAATAGCCTTTTTCTTCCATACCGTGAAAATACAAAAAGGATTAAAGGTTTGAATGTTAATACTTCCTCAAATCTTAATGTAATGCGTTCAATTTTTTTAGTAATTCGCTATCTTCAAGGCATCATTTCAAACCAAACTCAACACTATGAAAATTATTACAAAAACACTCTTTCTCCTATTATTTTCAATAACGGTAACTGCACAAGTTTCTTCAAATCTTGAGCTTACCGATATATTTAATATGGAGTATGTATCTGACCCTCAGATATCGCCAGATGGTAGTAAAATAATCTACGTTAGAAACTTCAAGGATATTATGACCGACAAGAATTTATCTAATCTTTGGATCATAAATTACGACGGTTCACAAAATAGACCTTTGACAACTGGCAACCAAAACGACTACTATCCACGCTGGTCTCATGACGGTAAAAAAATCATTTTTAAATCGAACAAAGAGGATTCCAAAATGAAATTATACCTCATGTGGATGGATACCAAAGAAATTGCTCCTTTAACGAATACTCCTAAAAGTCCCGGTGCCGTAAGCTGGTCTCATGATGATCGTTATTTAGCTTTTACCATGTTTGTGCCAGAGGCTGAAAAATCTATCGTAAAAATGCCTTCTAAGCCTGAAGGCGCCAAATGGAATACCCCACCAACATATATTGACAAATTAAACTATAGGGGTGACGGTCAAGGATATATTAAAGGCGGACATACTCAAATTTTCACCTTATCTATTGATGGCGGTACGCCAAAGCAATTAACGACTACAACATTTGACCATGGTGCTCCCGTATGGGCCAAAAATGACAAAGCGTTATACTTCTCCGCAAATTTTAATCCTGATGAGGCTTTTGAACCTGCCAATAGCGAGGTCTATAAATTAGACTTATCAACAGCAGAGGTAACTCCGCTGACTTCTAGATATGGACCGGACAATTCACCTACAGTTTCTCCAGATGGTAAGTTAATAGCTTACACCGGTAAAGATGATAAATTACAGGGGTATGAAATTACCAATCTTTATGTGATGAATACCGATGGAAGCAACCCTAGGTTAATTTCCGGTGATTTTGATAGGGATATTGCCAATGTACAGTGGTCAAATGATGGCAAAGGTCTTTATTTTCAATATGATACGGAAGGATCTACCAAAATAGGCCATATTACTTTGAATGGTAAAGTAACCACTCTTGTTGAAGGACTTGGTGGTTTGTCATTGGGAAGACCCTATAACGCGGGTGATTTTACCGTTTCTAACAACTCTAAATTTGCCTATACGTTAGGTAATACCGAACACCCTTCTGATTTAGGTGCTGCCGACAAAAAAGGTTCTAAACGATTGACTTTTGTAAACGACGATCTTTTCTCTTTTCGTGATTTAGGCAAGACCGAAGAAATTTGGTGGGAATCTTCATATGACCAGAAAAAAATACAAGGTTGGGTGGTTACACCGCCAAATTTTGACCCAAGTAAAAAATATCCGTTTATTCTTGAAATTCATGGCGGACCGTTTACTAGCTACGGCTCAGTTTACAGTGCAGAGATACAGGCTTATGCTGCAGCTGGTTATGTTGTGCTGTACAGTAACCCAAGGGGAAGTACTAGCTATGGAGCGGAATTTGGTAACTTAATTCACCACGACTACCCCAATCACGATTATGAAGATTTAATGAGCGGTGTAGATGCCGTCATTGAAAAAGGATTTATAGATACCAACAATCTATTTGTTACCGGTGGTAGTGGCGGCGGAGTACTTACTGCATGGATAGTGGGTAAAACTGACCGATTTAAGGCTGCAGTAGTTGCCAAACCAGTAATAAATTGGACAAGTTTTGTGCTTTATGCAGATGGTGCTGCTTTCTTTTCTAAATATTGGTTCGGCAAAAAACCTTGGGAAGATCCGGAAAACTATTTTAGACGCTCTCCGTTAATGTATGTTGCCAATGTTACTACGCCAACTATGCTGCTAACGGGTGAAGAAGATTATAGAACGCCTATTGCAGAATCTGAACAGTTCTATACCGCCCTTAAATTAGAAGGTGTTGAAACGGCTATGGTGCGTATTCCCGGAGCAGGACATGGCATTGCTAACAGACCTAGTAATTTAGTAGCCAAAATTGCCAGTGTACTAGCTTGGTTTGAAAAATACAAGGATGCGGAATAGTATAAAATATATAAGTTTTGTTCTGGCATTATGCATGTCGATATCAAACCTTTGTGGTCAAGAAATTAATGTACTTACCTATAA
Organism: Maribacter sp. HS; assembly: GCF_048059195.1. Lineage (NCBI taxonomy): Bacteria > Pseudomonadati > Bacteroidota > Flavobacteriia > Flavobacteriales > Flavobacteriaceae > Maribacter > Maribacter sp. HS. The sequence goes on along the minus strand of NZ_JAYLVV010000011.1, from coordinate 38,706 downwards.
TATAAAGTACGACAATGTTAATGATTCCGTAAACAATTGGAACGATCGCAAGGCTGCCATGGTTGATCTTTTACAATATTATAACCCTGGTATCATTGGCATGCAAGAAGTGCTGCATCATCAACTAACGTTTTTAGATGAACAGCTTTCCAATTATAATTATATAGGTGTTGGTCGTGATGACGGAAAAGAAAAAGGCGAATACTCCCCTATTCTGTTCAACACCAAATTATATAAACTATTAAAAAGTGAAACATTTTGGTTGTCCGATACACCAAGTAAAATATCTGTAGGATGGGATGCCGCGATGGAACGTATTTGCACCTATGGATTATTTGAAGATTTAAATACGGGAAAGCAATTTTTGGTCTTCAATACGCATTTTGACCATGTAGGTACAGTTGCTCGTGAAAACTCGGCAAAACTCATTGTATCCAAGATAAAGGAGGTTAATGGTGATCATCTTCCGGTGGTGCTTATGGGCGACTTGAATTTGAATCCCACGGAAAAACCGATTCAATTTTTACAAAATGCCCTGGCTGATGGAAAATCAATCGCTCAAAAACCTTTTTACGGGCCAACGGGAACCTTTAGTGGTTTTGACCATTCGCGTATATTAACCAATCGTATCGATTACATATTCGTAGAAAACTTTGAAGTTTTAGAGTATCTACATATTGATGATAGAATGGAAAACAATAAACATATCTCTGACCACCTACCGGTCTTTGCAAAGCTTTTAATGAACAAATAAGTACTTCTTTCATATTAGATATTACGAAGCCTCTTCTTCTTAAAATTAAGAGGCTTTGTATTTCAATATAAAAGCATTTTCAACTAAGGTTCCAATACCAGACTCTTATAAATAAATCCTTTATCTCCGCTTGAAAGTTCTATGTGTACCCAATCATTTGTATACCCTAATAATGACAAGGTATCATTCCGTTTTACTTCTCCTAACTTTATACCCGCAACCTCTGGGGCATTTCTATAATTGGCAATTACTGCCGATACTTTTATAAATTTAGGTGCGCTCAATACCCTTTTTATATCAGGTCTTTCTGTCTTCTTTACAAACGGAAGCGGATCAATAGCCCCTTGACCGGATTTATAAATTCCAAAATGTAAATGTGGTGCAGTAGTACGGGCATTTCCCGTATTTCCTACCAGACCCAAAGTATCACCTATAACTACTCTATTACCGGTTGATACCAATATACTATCTAAATGAGCATAATAAAGCGATTTACCAAAGAGTCCCGCTCTTAACCAAACCTGTTTACCACCTAATCCTTTTTCGCCAGTAGCGCTTACCATACCATCAACCGCCGCAATTACCGGTGTTCCCCTTTCTGCAAAAATATCAATACCCTCATGACTACGTGCTCCACCCCCTCTAACCGCGCCCCAAAAACTTTGAATGGCTTTATTGTCCTTTCCGAGCACGGGAAAACCAAAACTAGGCGATGTATATATTTGAAAGGAAAACATTCCTTGTGAGTTCAATTCCGGTTGAATGGTAATTTTATAAATTCCGGTTTCATCAATAGGTACTCTCGCATGATGTTCTCCCAACTTATTATGAAATTCATCCGTTAAACTACTATCTGGGTTAACCTTTATGAGATTAATAAAACTTCGTATTCCCAGTACATTGTTCTCAACCTCAACATTTAATACCTCACCTTCATTCAAGTACATATTATAACTATAAACTGTAATGCGATCTTTAAAATATTGACCTTGCTCGGCATAAGGAAGGCGTATTTGAAGACTATCGGCTTTTGCCAATTTATACGCCTGTTGCCATGTATTAAAACGCAACGAATCTAAATTTTCAAATTCTCGTGCATAAAGCTCTCTTGCCGTTGGTTGTACAATGACATCGGTAACTTTTCTTATTTGCTTACAGCTATAAATCATTACCATAAACAGTAGAAAAATACATGCTTTGATTTTTGAACTTAAACTCATTTATTCTATGTATAGCTATTATTACAAATGAAAAATCGGACCGTATTAGGGTCCGATTTTCATTTCATTTCATTCAATTACTTCTTTAAAAAAGAAATCAAAATTTCATTCAATTCGTCAGGGTGTGTTACGTTTAGCCCGTGTGGAGCACCTTCAATTACTTCAAGAGTGCTATATTTTATGCCATCATGTGCTTGTTTTGCCGAAGTTTCTATAGGTACTGTTGCATCGGAATCACCATGTACAATTAATGTAGGTACGGTAACATTTTCAAGCTCTGGTCTAAAATCTGTATGCATCCATGCCAACGCAGCCTGTATAGTAGCTCTGGGTGAAGCAAAAGAGGCTATAGTAAAATCATAGTCCAACTGCGCCTGACTGATTTTTTCTCCTTTATTTTCTTCAAAATTGTAGAAACCTTTACTGAACTCCTTTAAGAAACCCACCCTATCTTTTTGAAGAGCATCAATAATACCTTCCAAGGCATCTTCCGGTACTCCTGAAGGATTATCCGGTTTTTGTTTTACCAATGGTATAATAGAACTGATCAATGCTGCTTTTGCTATTCTACTAGGACCATAATCCGTTAAATAGCGTACAACTTCACCACCTCCCATTGAAAAACCAACAATAATGGCATCCTTTAGTTCCAGCTCTTCAATAATAGCGTTTAAGTCACTTGCCAATGAAGAATAATCATAGGCATCCCATGGAGATGAAGAAGTACCAAAACCTCTACGATCATAAGAAATACACCTAAAACCTTCTTCTACTATTTTCCAAACCTGTTGTTCCCATGATTTTCTGCTCAACGGCCAACCATGAATTAATATTACCGGTTGTCCGCTACCGTAATCCTCATAAAATATATCTACTTGTTCTTTTGCTTTTGTATTTGTTATAAAGGGCATATATGTCTATTTTAAATTCACTTCCAAGATATTCAAGATTAACGAATTTACTTAGCCTTAAAGGTGAAATAATTGGTTCAAAAAACGGATATTTATAACCAGCTTTTGAATTCAATATATTTAAGACCATATGTTTATACCAAATCACTATAAGAACACAGACGTTAAAGAAATACATGATTTCTTAAAAAATAACAGTTTTGGTATTTTAATCAATACTATTGAAGGTAAACCTTGGGGAACCCATATTCCTTTAGAACTAAGTAAAAATGAATTGGGTAATGACATTTTGGTGGGACATATTGCCAAAGCCAATTTACAAAGCAAGAACCTTAATAACGGGGAACAGGTGTTATGTATTTTTAATGGACCGCATAGCTATATTTCTTCATCTTGGTACCAGCAAGAAGAAGTACCAACATGGAACTATATTGCAGTACATGTTTATGGTACCGTAAAAATTCAGACATCCGATGAATTATTGACCTCTCTACATGCTCTAGTAGATAAATATGAGCAACAATCTGAACATCCTGTTTCACTGAACAACATGTCTAAAAAAACAATGAGACAGGTAACTGGCATCATTGGTTTTGAAATTGAAATCAATGATATACAGGCTGTAAACAAACTATCTCAAGGAAGAAGCCATGACCACCCAAAAATTATCTCTGAGTTAGAAAAACAAGGTGCATCTGAAAAAGCGGTTGCAGAAGAAATGAAAAAAAGATTGCATGAATAAGTTAGTGTTCAAGCTAACATTTAAACCTTTAGAGTTGCCATCCTTTGTGCCTATCAAGTAATTTTAACTTGAATTTGAACACCCTTAAAATATCTTATGATGCGTGAAGAAGTAACAATTTTTGATTTCAATAAAACCAGCAACCGAAAACAATGGGATTTGGTCAATGATGAAGTTATGGGTGGTATTTCCATGGGGCTTATTCAAATTGATGATGATGGTAACGGTATTTTCAGTGGTCATGTTTCATTGGAAAACAATGGCGGATTTTGCCTAATTAAGCATGATATAAATCGCATATCGGTTGAAAAATATTCATCATTCGTTATCAAATTAAAGGGTGATGGTAAAAAATATGCCTTTAGATGTAAATCTGGCGAACATCAACGCCATACTTATAGCTATAGTTTTAAAACTACCAAAGATTGGCAAACGATCCAAATACCTTTTAAAGAAATGGAAGCTGTATTTAGGGGCGATAACTTAGAACTGCCAAATTACCATGGGGATTTTCTGGCTCAAATTGCCTTTATAATAAAAAACGGAGTAGCCGAAGACTTCACCTTAAAAATTGATAGTATTAAAATAGTTTAGGCAAGCAAATAAAATAATAAATTTTGAACTAATCCCCGTTGATTTTAGTCATTTTTATTTTACTAATTTTTAGGTAAGTTTAGATAATCAACCACCAACAATATGATTTATCAACTTACATCTTTAAAGAGATTGATAGTCCCTTTTAAAGTAGATGCACTCTTACCAAACATCTTCATTTTAATTCCAAGGGTATTTACTGGCTATCTTCTCGCATTCGTATTTGCCATCAACAAATTTGGCACTCCCTGGACACCTAAATCAATGAACCTTCAATTATTTGAAGTATCAGATTGGTTTGTAGAATTAACCAAGGATTTTGGATTACCATTTTCTTTAATGCCAGAAGTTTTTGCTTGGTCTGCCGGTTTAACCGAAGCATTGGGCGGTATTTTATTGTTATTAGGTCTTAATACCAGAATTACAGCTTTTTTTATTACTACAACTATGTTCATTACCATTGCATTTAGACCGTGGGACCAATCTTGGAACATTATGCCCACTTTTATGTTTTTCTGCTTAGGTCTATTTTTTATGGGTTTTGGCTCTGGGAAATTTGGGTTAGACTACCTCATTACCAAACGCTAGATGGTCGATATTTTTATATCGGCATTGAATTACGACAATTGGGTACTACAATAAAACAATTGGGTAATCTACTTTTTCAAAAAATACAGGTTTAAAGCACCTTTGAAGTAATCAATTAATCTTTAAAACCTTTAAAAATGAAAAAGTTACTATTCTCTATTATCGTATTAGCCATGAGCTTAACCATGAATGCTCAAAATAGTGAAGGCATTACATTAACAGTAGTTATTGAAAATGTTTTAAACAGTGAAGGACATGTATTAAGCGGACTTCATAATGAAGACACCTTTATGAAAGCAGAAGGCATAAAAACAAGTAAAGACAAAGCGGAAGCTGGAGAATTAGTATTGACCTTTGAAAATATTCAACCCGGTGATTATGCATTTTCTGTATTGCACGATAAAAATGACAATAACCGAATGGATTTTGCCACTAACGGAATGCCAACGGAAGATTATGCCATGAGCGGTAATTCAATGCCAATGGGCCCACCGACATTTGCAGACTCTAAATTTACGGTTTCCACGGAAGACCTTGAATTAAGATTGCGTTTCTAACATAAAAATAGCTTACATATAGTTCTTGTAATAGGTCATGATAATGGTTTTTAGTAATTTTAAAGCTTTAAACTATACACATGACCATTACTCAATTACAATATGTTCTAGCGGTTGCAGAGCACAAGAATTTTACCTTAGCAGCAGAGAAAAGCTTTGTAACACAACCTACATTGAGTATGCAGGTACAAAAACTTGAAGATGAGCTAGATATACTATTATTTGATCGTAGCAAAAAACCGATAACCATTACTGAAGTGGGTAAAAAAATTGTTGATCAAGCAAAGAATATCGTAAATGAGGCTGCACGTATAAAAGATATTGTAGAGCAAGAAAAAGGATATATTGGCGGAGATTATGTTCTGGGAATTATCCCAACGATAATGCCTACTTTATTGCCTATGTTTCTTAAGAATTTTATTCAGAAATATCCCAAGGTAAATCTAATTATCAAAGAACAAAATACAGAAAGTCTTATTCAAAATATTGAAGATGGCCACATAGATGCTGCAATTGCAGCAACACCTTTAGAAGTAGATTTCATTACAGAAAGACCTTTATATTATGAGCCATTTGTTGGCTATGTTCCTATGGAACACCGCTTGGGCAAAAGCACTAAAATAACCCCGGATGATTTAGATATTGAAGATATACTGTTATTACAGGATGGTCATTGTTTTAGGGAAGGTGTCCTAAATTTGTGCAAAGCACCAAAAATTGGAGGAGAACACTTTAGCCTACAAAGCGGTAGTTTTGAAACACTTATTAACTTATCTAATGAAGGTTTAGGTATGACATTACTTCCCTATTTAAATACACTTGAGCTTGACAGTTCAAAGAAAAAGAATTTAAAATATTTTAAGGACCCATCACCGGCAAGGGAGGTAAGTCTAATATACCATAAAAAGGAACTTAAAGTTCAAATTACGGAAGCCTTAAGAGATGTTATTACTGGCATTGTTCGCGGTGCCATTGCATTTCAAGATGTAAAGATTATTAGTCCGCTCACTAAGTAAAGTACCTCAGGGCAAGCCCGTGAGGCACTTAAAGGAAACAAACTTATAAATTCGAGGTAAGCCTCGGGATATTATACCCTTTGGCGGTGCCAATAAATTTATTGTTTCATAAATCTGTATAAACATCCTTCTATGCATATGCCAGGGTAAGAAGGTGATAGTGTTAAGCTAGTCTTGCTACTGTTAAAATCTGCCGTAAAACCTAATGTATCTTTTTCTCCTTCGGTAATAAAATACAAATAAAGTTCTGGCGCTATTATTTCATAACTACCTGTATTCAAAGTCTCCTTATCAAAGTTGGTTCTTTCATAATTACCGAATTCATCAAAAATATACCGATAACCCTCATCAACATCTTGCCATTCGGTAGCTCCACCAGGACTTACATAAGATTCCGTCAACAGCCACTCTCCCACTAAACTAGTATCGTCTACTGGCGTATTGTCAAATTCGGTGTCATCATTTTGACATTGCATTAAAAAGAGCAAACTAATGGCAACAAATATTCTAGTAATCATCATACTTTTTTAAATAAGACTCACAAAACACCAATTGGTTGCTTAAAAAAAAGAGCCACTTTACGTGGCTCTTACTTATGCTTTTAAATAAACTAAACTTTGTTTTAACTCTGGTTTATCCGTTATGAAACTTTCTAACCAGATTTTCAATTCTTCTACCTCTTCAGGTAATAACGTCTTTAAGGCTTTCTTTAACTCCTTACAAAAAAGCAAGGTATCAAAACTAACCTTTTTAAGTACTGTTTTACTATACTCTAGCATAGACTTAGACATTTTGTTGTTAGATTAATAGGTTTTGTTGTTGCATAAAGGTAAACAGAAATACGGAATTAATATTGTATACAAAAAGTTAAAGTAATACTCTTCGTGTTAAAATTTTATGGGTATCATAAGATTTCTATTTTGTACTTTCGAATTCATGAAAAACTTGGTTTTTATTATTGTACTTATTTTTCTTGTATCCTCCTGTGGTTCAAAAAAATCTTTCATTAAGAAAAATTTAGACCAGCGTCTATCATCCACTTTCTATGAAAATCAGTTCACAGGTGTTTTAGTAATTGATGCAAATTCTAAAGACACCATATATAGCCTTAATGATCATAAGTATTTTACCCCTGCGAGCAACACTAAAATTTTCACACTTTTTACCGCTATAAAAACACTCCCGGACCAAATACCTGCATTGCAATATATTGACCGTAACGACACCTTGTATTTTGAAGGCACAGGCGACCCATCATTCCTACATCCTTATCTAAAAGATTCTACCGCATTTAAATTTCTAAAAAGTAAAAAGAATTTAGTATTCGCAACAGATAATTTCATGGATACCAAATTTGGACCAGGTTGGGCATGGGACGATTATCAGTATTATTATTCACCTGAGCGCAACGCTTTTCCACTGTATGGCAATGTGGTAATGATACACAAGGATACATCACTTTTGGTTTCGCCCACATACTTTAAGGATAGTATTTTACAAATTAGAAATACCAAAAACCGTAAGGAGACTTCGAACCTATTTTTTTACCCACCCAATTATGCTGACACTTTAGAAATACCTTTTATTATAAACACCCTCAACACAAAGGCCATTTTAGAGCAAGCATTGAACAAGCCTATTTTGAACAGGTCTAAAATGCCCATTGGAACAAAACAAACTTTACCTGGAATTCAGGCAGATTCACTCTACATTAGAATGATGCATGAAAGTGATAATTTCATTGCAGAACAATTATTGGTTCTAGCTGCCTCTACATTAAAGGATACTTTGAATAGTGGTTTAGCTAGAGAATATATCTTAGAACATGAACTAAACCAATTAGCGCAAACTCCAAGATGGGTAGACGGCTCAGGTTTATCTCGCTACAATCTGTTTACCCCACAAAATATGGTGCACGTTTTAAACGAATTATTTGTTCTTGTACCCAAAGAGCGATTATATTCCATTTTTCCTGCCGGTGGCTTATCAGGAACCCTCAAGAATAGATTTAAAGGTGTAGACCAACCGTATATTTTTGCCAAATCGGGCAGTTTGAGCAACAATTACTGCTTAAGCGGTTATTTACTGGCAAAATCTGGTAAAACGCTTATCTTCAGTTTTATGAACAACCATTATAAAAATGCTACCAGTGACGAAAGAACCCAACTTGAACTTATGCTACAAACACTTAGGGACAACTATTGATCATAAAACATCTGTTGATACATGTTTTGCATATTTCTCTTTAAGTAATTGGATTTTTGGCGTAATATGTGTTTTGCAAAATGGCTTTTCGGTATCTTTAAAATAGTAATTTTGAAATCGTTCTTCTGAGGAATTAAATGCCCCAAATGGTAATATCCCTGTAATAATCGGCTCTTTAAATTCCAATTGTAACGCTGACAATAGCTCTTTCAAAATAGCTTGTTCATTATTCATAAAATAATAAATACCAGACCTGTACTTATGGCGCATTGAATGATTCTGGGTACTTCTATGAGTATCTAAATGAATGGCAACTAAATCTTTTAGCGCAATTAAATTAGGATAATAGTACACAATTACAGCTTCTGAAAAATTTTCAGGATCTTCTTTAGGTGCTATAAAACCCTGTTCTACCTTATGTACACCTTTTAAAGCCATAAAAACGGCTTCTGTGCACCAATGGCAACCACCACCAAACCCTATTTTAAAGAGATTTTGCATACCTATTTGTCGATAAACCGTGCCTAAACTAACCCATTCAATTTTGCATATTGCAATAACATAATTGTCTTGGCATCCTTAATTTCCCCCTTTGAAACCATGGTGATAGCTTCATCAAAATTCAATTCTAAGACTTCAATGTTTTCGGTTTCATCTTCTGCGCCACCACCATCACTTACCTTCATACTATCATCATATTCTCCCACAAAAAGAAACAGCTCTTCGGTAACTGAACCGGGCGACATGTAGGTTTGAAAAACTTTTTGCACATTTTTGATCTTATATCCGGTTTCTTCCTCAGTTTCTTTTCGTACACAATCTGCAGGGTTATCGCCATCTAAAAGCCCGGCACAAACTTCGATCATCATTCCGTCTTTATTACCATTAACATAGGTAGGCATTCTAAATTGCCTGGTAAGAACCACCGTCTTTTTTTTAGAGTTATACAATAAAATGGCAGCACCATTACCCCTATCATAAGCCTCTCTTTCCTGGGTTTCCCAACTACCATCTGGCTTTTGGTAGTCATAGGTGTATTTATTTAAAATATACCAATTATCAGAAAGTATTTCTCTTTTTACATTCTTTATGCCTCCATTTTTCAAATCAATAGCCGTTTTAAATTGTGATTATAAAGATAAAGCAGTACGTTTTAAAATGTGAAGAAATAAACTAGGTCTTTCCAATACTTACATTAATAGCTTAGAAAAGGTTATTTAGCAAAAACTCTTGCTAATATGCCCTATGAACCAGTATCTTTTCATGACAAACCAAACAACCTTTGATTTTGAAGCATTTATACCTTTACGCCGTTCTATTACTTAGCTTAGCTACTTCTTGCAATGAAGAAAAAAAAGATACTGAAACTAAGAACTTACCAAAAATTGCCATTGCCGGTTTGGGCATTGAAAGTAGCACCTTTTCACCTGCCCTTTCTACTGAGGAAGCCTTTCATGCTAAAGTAGGTGATTCGGTTTTCACCAGATATCCCTTTTTACAGCCAGATTCTATAAATAGAAAAAGAGCGCAATGGGTACCAACACTTGTGGGGAAATCGCTACCAGGTGGAACGGTAACGCGAGAAGCCTACGAATCTTTGGTTGGTAAAAGTTTGAAAATGCTAGAAGAAAACAAACCATATGACGGACTCTTTTTTGACATACATGGCGCAATGAGTGTGGTTGGATTAGATGACCCTGAAGGTGACCTTATAATGCGTATTCGTGAAGTAATAGGTGATGATGTACTTATTTCTACATCTATGGATTTGCACGGTAACGTATCTGAACGATTGGCAAAACATACGGATTTAATAACGTGCTACCGTATGGCACCGCATGAAGATGCTATTAAATCTAAAAGAAGAGCGGTTACTAATTTAATTGACCGACTTGAAAGTGGCAAAGGTAAACCCGCCTTTAAGGCTTGGGTACCTGTACCTATTTTATTACCCGGAGAAAAAACAAGTACGCGTATAGAGCCCGGTAAGAGTTTATACGCAAAAGTTCCTACCGTTGCCAATCAAGAAGGTGTTATTGATGCCGCCATATGGATCGGCTATGCCTGGGCAGATGAACCCCGTAACCACGCTGTTGTAATGGTGACCGGAGATGATAAGGAAAAAGTTGCCGAAGGAGCTGAGAAATTGGCACAAAATTTTTGGGATGTGCGTAACGAATTTGAATTTGTTGCACCTACTACCACGCTAGATGAAAGCTTAAAACTTGCTTTGGCCAGTGAAAAGAAACCTTATATGATCAGTGATATGGGCGATAATCCTACTGCTGGCGGTGCAGGTGATGTAACTTGGACATTGAAAGAGCTTTTGGCCAGACCGGAATTTAAGTCTAAAAACGGAACCTCTCTTATTTATGCTTCCATTCCGGGACCTGAGTTTGTAGAAAAAGCGTTAGAAATAGGAATTGGTGGTAAAATTAAAGCTGAAGCAGGCGCTGCCGTGGATGATAGATTTGCAGGACCCCTAACGTTAGAAGGTACCGTTACCGCTATTAAAGAAGGTGATGTTAACGCTGAGATAGAAGTAGTTGTTAAGGTTGGTAATATTGATGTCATCGTGACCAAAAAACGCAAACCCTACCATCTTTTAAGTGATTTTACCAATTTAGGCTTGGACCCCAAAAACACGGATATTGTAGTCGTAAAAATTGGTTACTTGGTTCCTGAACTTTATGATATGCGTGGCGATTGGACCATGGCACTTACTCCCGGCGGAGTGGACCAAGATTTAAATAGATTAGGTTATAAGAGAATTAAAAGACCTATGTTTCCATTGGATAGCACTATGGCACAGCCAGATTTAAAACCTAAGTGGATTCCGGCAGCAGATGCGAAATAATTACACGGTAATGGCCTTATTCAAATAACGCCTAAATGGTAGCATTTCTTTATAAGCTGCTATTAATTCATCATCAAACTTAGCTTTGTTGGTTTCCTTAGTACTAAACTCTTGGAATACGGCAAAGGTTTTGTTTTTAAGCAATTCTATATGTTTATGATCTTTGGCGAACCCCTTAGGTGCATTGGTCAGTTTAGCATCTTCATAGAGGTCACCAAAACGGGTTTTAAAGGATTTCTTATTTAATATTTTCACCAATTCTTCTCCATCATAATCAATGGCTTCACGAACACTACGCAATACTTTTGGCTCCGGTCTCCATAATCCTCCCGCAAAAATGCAACGGTCTATACCCAACTCAAAATAGAAATCGGCAGTTTTTGGTTTCTTGTCAAACCCCGCTCCTAAATGGTCTTTGTAAATAGGTTTATTGGGATGAAACATAAGATTATTATTGATACGATTTATTCCCTTTTTACCTGGAGTATCATAGTACTCGTCATCAATAGCCGATAGTCTCCTATTCATACTATCTAACCAGTCTATATATTCATCACGTACCTGTTTGTACCATTTACGATTGGCATCCATCCATTCCTTTGAATTGTTTTGTTGTAATTCTTTTAGGAAGTCTATCTGATTTTTGAAACTCATAAGTTCGTTGCTCGTTGCTGGTTGCTGGTTGCTGGTTGCTGGTTGTTGGTTGTTGGTTGTTGGTTGTTGGTTGTTGGAAAATTAAAATACAAACTCAAGCTCAAAATTCAAGTTCAAGTTCAAATTCTAATTAACATACTTTGTACTTAATAATTTCTTCTACTGGTTTTTGGCTTTTGGCTATTACGCTTCGCGTTTTTTAGTATTAAGTAATAAATATTTAGGTACTGAGATATTATATTAGTAGTTGTTCTAGTAATTCTTATTTCATAATAGCTTCCATTTAGTAAGCTTAGCTTTGCTAAATAATATATCTCCTATCAAGTCTATTTTCTACACTCTATACTCTATTTTCACGCTTCTAACTTTAGACTTCGTACTTAATACTTTGTACCTTGTACCCTGTACCCAGTACCCTGTCCATAATTTTTAAAACCTAGTATCGCCACCAACAATATCTCCTAAAGTCCCAAGAATACTACCTTCTCCTTTATCTTTTCCTCCTCTTGGTATTGATGCCAAAACTCTTCCTGCTAAACGACTGAAAGGTAAGGACTGAATATAGACTGTGCCGGGTCCGCGAAGGGTTGCGAAGAATAAGCCTTCACCACCAAAAACCGTATTACGAATACCACCAACGAATTCTATATCATAGTCCACATCTTTTGTAAAGCCAACAATACATCCCGTATCTACTTTTAGTACCTCACCAGGACCAAGGGTTTTCTTTGCCAACGTACCACCTGCATGTATAAAGGACATTCCGTCTCCTTCAAGCTTTTGCATAATAAAACCTTCACCTCCAAAAAGTCCACGACCTAATCTCTTAGAAAATTCAATACCGACAGATACACCCTTTGCAGCGCATAAAAAGGCATCTTTCTGACAAATAAAGCGTCCGCCCATTTCAGAAAGGTCAATTGGCAAAATTTTACCTGGATATGGAGAGGCAAAACTTACCTGTTTTTTACCTTGACCAATATTTAAAAATGCCGTCATAAATAGACTTTCTCCCGTAAGCATACGTTTACCTGCCGAGAAAATTTTACCAAGAACACTATTGTCTTGATTGCTACCATCACCAAAAATGGTATTCATTTTAATATCGGTATCCATCATCATAAAGCTTCCTGCTTCGGCTACTACTGCCTCTTGTGGATCTAACTCTATTTCAACATATTGCATTTCTTCTCCAAAAATCTCGTAATCTATTTCGTGTGCGTTCATTTCTATATTGTTTTTGATTGATGCTAATTAGTTGCTAGCAGAAGTACTTTTGTTACAACTAAACCGAATTATTTTAAAAGAGATTTTAAAAATTCTTCGGTCTTTTGCGAGCCAATAAGGTATTTTTCACCATTGGTCAATGTTAGGGCGACTCCTTCTTTACCCTTAACATTATAAACTGTACCGTACTTTTTAGTTTTTCTGATACCATACCCTACAAAATCATAATTAACGATCTGTTGTTCTACTACTTCATTTAAATCAATGACTTTACTAAAAAATAATAGATGACGAATTTTTATATCCTTATCTGAAACCACTACTTTAAGTTTTGATAATGCCAAAAATAAAATGGTAGCTACATAAACTAGGACGCAGATAAATTGAACAATAGATAACCTACCCGATATCCATGAAATGCTAATATTACCGGAAGCATTAGGAATTTGATCTGTACATAAACTTATAATAGTTATTACCTTACCTATTACAAATAATAGTATTGGAGCAAGTATGATCAACCACAACCACCATTGGGTAAACTTCTGAGTCTCTTTGAATCTTATTGCTCTTTTCATTGAAACTACTTTTTCTGTTTCAACCTTACCGTCCATTCAAAATCAAAAGTACTTACCACTACCCCGTCTTCATTAACACCAACAGATTTCATCCAAATGGTTTGTCCTTCTCCAGTTGCAATGGTCTTTTCCAAAGCTTCTTTAATTAAGTGTCCGTCCTCACAGGTAAACGTTATTTTACCGGTAGCTTTTTTAGAAAAGTTAGCCTTATTATTAGCGACCAACATAGAAATCTTCTTTCCTGTTGCTTCAATTTGGTCTATCATCATTGCTCCGGTAGATAGTTCTGCAGCCATACCCTGTACTGCCCAAAACATAGAATTAAACGGATTCTGATTGATCCAACGGTGGGTAACGGTCACTGCAGACCTATTTTTATCTATTTCTCTTAAACGTACTCCGCACCACCAAGCTGCAGGTAGTTTAAAAAATGAAAACATATTGAATTTACTAGCTGTTACCGCCATATTGTCTATTTTTTTTACCAAAAGTAGTATTTATTTAGACTATTCTAAAATGTTAAAATATTGTTAAATATTAGTACTATGCGTTACATAGTACCTTTTTTTAGACATATATTTGCATAGGAAGTTAATAGGTAATCAAAGTAATTGGCTTTTACATAGTATTAAAATCAATCATCATCATCAACGAAGCAATCATGACAGAATCAGTAACAAAACACGAAAGAAACCTCTCTGCACTAATACATGCCAGTACGTTTTCTAAATTCTTTATTCCGTTCGGAAACTTCATCATTCCGCTCGTATTGTGGACGGCAAATAAAAAAGAATATGAGTTTGTGGACCATAATGGCAAACAAGCATTGAACTTTCAAATTAGCATATTACTCTACTCTATTCTTGTAGGTATGGTAAGTATTCCGTTTTTCCTAGGTGGATTCTTACCTAATATTTTTGACTTTGACAATTTTGGCTTAGTGAACGTTCATAGCTTCAATAACATCAATTTTCATTTCGACTCAGATGATTTTTTTGGTCCATGGATGATACCCGTTGGGTTACTTGGATTGGCACAATCTGCCCTATTCATCATCAATATAGTATATACCATTCTTGCGACGATCAAGACCAATGAAGGCGAAGTTTTTGAATATCCGTTAAGTATTAAATTTATAAAATAAGTGAATCAGTCAATATATATCAGGGTATTCATCACACCCGTAGGAGTTTATTCATCAATCAATTAAAACCTGTTTAATCACAGTCAAAACAATCAATCGATCAACATGTTTATTCATCGAACAAAAAACGAACAGTTAACCTATGCAGACGACAGAAACAATGGAGCAATCCCCTCCAAAAGCGGGACTGCATAAAAAGCAAAAAGACATTATGAACGTAGAAAATACAAAAGCGCAAATGCGAAAAGGGGTTTTGGAGTATTGCATCCTGTCCATCTTGAATGGGGAAGACAAGTATGCTTCAGAAATCTTAAAAACGCTAAAAGATGCTAAAATGCTAGTAGTGGAAGGAACTATTTACCCACTACTGACCAGATTAAAAAATGCGGGTCTTCTGAACTATCGTTGGGAAGAATCTACATCTGGACCGCCAAGAAAATATTATACACTTACCGAAACCGGTAAACTTTTCCTTAAGGAACTGGATACTACCTGGGACGAATTAAGAAAAGCAACCAACCTAGTAACCAACTCAAAAAACAGCTAATCATGAACAAAACAGTAAATATAAATTTAGCGAACATGCTCTTTCATATAGATGAAGAGGCATACAATATAATGCGTAGGTATTTAGAATCGGTAAAACGATCTTTTGCCAATACACCTGGTAGCGATGAGATCATTGCTGATATAGAAGCAAGAATTGCCGAGCTTTTTCATGATAAACTTGAAAACGAAAGACAAGTCATTACCAAAAAAGAGGTAGATGAAGTTATTGCCATTATGGGACAACCAGAAGATTATATGGTTGATGAGGATATCTTTGAAGACGAGCCAAGGGCTAAAACCACTTCATCTCAGAACAAGGTGAAAAAACTTTATAGAGACACCGAGAAAAAATATGTTGCCGGGGTTTCTGCCGGTTTAGCACACTATTTCAACATTGACCCATTATGGATCCGTCTACTTTGGATTTTCTTGACCATTTTCACATGGGGCGGCTTTATCTTTATTTACGGTTTACTTTGGATTCTTATACCTGAAGCTAAAACTACGGCCCAAAAATTGGACATGAGCGGGGAAACTGTCAATATCAGCAATATTGAACGTAAAGTTAAAGAGGGTTTTGATGACGTTGCGGATCGTGTAAAAAGTGTTGACTATGAAAAAGTAGGCAATACCGTCAAAAAAGGAGGAAAAACAATCTTTGACACATTTGGAGATATTGTTATGTTTCTATTTAAGATCTTTGGCAAATTAATTGGTATACTTTTAGTAATTATTGGTGCAACCACTTTAATTGGTCTATTTGTGGGTATGTTCACCGTGGGTATACTAGACATAATTCATGTACCGGGCATTGACTTTTACAATGTGGTCAATTCTACCAACATGCCAATTTGGGTAGTTTCATTACTAGCATTTTTTGCCATCGGAATTCCGTTCTTTTTCTTAATGTATTTAGGGTTGAAAATTTTAGTGAACAACTTAAAGTCTATTGGAACGGTTGCCAAGTTTGCGCTATTAGGCTTATGGTTGATTTCAATTATACTACTGATCATTTTTGGTATAAGAGAAGCAGCTTCACACGCCTATACCGGTAGCACTTCTATTGAAGATGAGATTACGAACGTAATACCTACAGATACTTTGAACATTAGATTAGTATCTACTGACGAGTACGATTATGAAAAGGATATGCATATGGGAGATACCTTTATCTCTTACGATGAGGCCGGTAATAAAATATTGGTTTCAGATGATGTAAGGTTTAGAATTCGTAAATCCAAAGATTCGTTAGTTAGGGTTCAGATCAGAAAAGAAGCGGACGGTCCTTCCAATAGAGAAGCAAAGGATATCGCAAGTCAAATACTATACGAATATGAGGTAAGCGGAAATACCATCTCATTGAATGATTATTTGACCACGCAAGGTCCTAAGTTTAAAGACCAAGAAGTTCGTGTAAGTATATTTTTACCGGTAGGTACCATCTTAACTTATGAGCAAACCAATTCTAGAAGCTGGATTACCACGGCAAATACGGATAGGGATACAGACGGCTTAGAGGGATACTTATGGAAAATGAACAATAACGGAGAACTTGAATGTCTTGATTGCCCTGAGTATATTAAAATGAACGATGACGAAGACCACAATGGCTCTAACCGTATAAATATCAACGAGAACGGCATTGACATCAACATTAACGATAACGGCGAAAAAGGCAAGATCATCATTAACGAAAATGGCATTAACATCGACGTAAACGATAATGGAGAATCGTTTAAAATGAAGTTAGACGAAAATGGCGTTAAAATAGATGCCAACGATAGTATCAATTAATTACGGTTCATATACCTAAATCTACAATTCAGTAACATATAGTGGTAGAAAAGGTAACAAACGATCATTTTTACATCATCAAATAACAATCATAAAAACAAACAATCATGACAACATTAGTAAGAATAACAGTAGCTTTTGTTTTAGCCCTTTTACTTTCATCTTGTGGCTTTGACATCAATTTTGGAACTGGAGAAGCCGGCAACGGGGTAGTAGTAGAAGAAACTAGGGAAATAACCGAAGAATTCACCGAAGTTTCTGCCTCAGAAGGTCTAGAAGTTTTTATTTCGCAAGGAAGCGATTTTGACATTGCTGTAGAAGCAGATGAAAATATCATAGACCTCATAGGTACCGATATCAAAAACGGTAAATTAAAAATTCACTGTGTAGAGAACATTGGTCGTGCCACCAAAAAGATATTCGTTACCATGCCCAACGTCACAGGGCTTTATGCTTCAAGTGGTGCACACTTAACTACCGAAAATAAAATTAAATCGGACAAGTTGGAGATAGATGCAAGTAGCGGTGCCATATTAAATGCCATGGTACAAGCTAACAATATGGATATAGACGCTAGCAGCGGTGCAAATATTTCACTTGAGGGCAATGCTAATGAAGTATACGTAGATGCCAGTAGCGGATCTAATGTTAGGGCAAATGATTTAGCAACCTCAAACGCTAATGCCGATGCCAGTAGTGGTGCCAATATTAGCATTGATGTAAAAGACAATTTAACTGCTGAAGCCTCTAGCGGTGGCAATATTTCTTATAAAGGAGACCCAACGGTTCAGAAGAATAAATCGGTTTCCGGCAGTGTTCACAAGTACTAAAAAATTCATCAATCAATTCAACATTGGAACCCACTGAAATATCAGTGGGTTTTCGTTTTTTAGTCCTATCCTTATCTGTATATTAGTACAATGCAAGTACATCTAAAAAAATACATTTTACCCTTAAGGCACACCTTTAGCATATCACGGGAATCTCATGATTTTCAAGATACTTTAATAGCTTCCTTATCCTTGAACGGTAAAACCGGTTATGGTGAAGCCACTGCTAACCCATATTATAAAATTACGGTTCTGAGCATGACCAATGAAATTAATGCCATAGCCTCAGAGATTGAAAATTTCAATTTTACCACACCTGAACTTTTTCACTCGTTTTTGGTAGGTAAAGGCTTATCTAATTTTGCCATTTGTGCACTTGATCTGGCAGCTCATGATCTGTATGGAAAATTACAGGGAAAACCATTATATAAGTTATGGGGTACGGATAATGATCATTACCCTACCACAAATTATACTATTGGTATAGCTCCTATTGATGTAATGCTCGCCAAAATGCAAGAAGTGCCATGGCCTATCTATAAAATTAAATTGGGTACTAGTGATGATGTTGCCATTGTTCGTGAGTTACGTGAACATACAAATGCCATTTTTAGAATTGATGCCAATTGTGCGTGGACGGCAGAGGAAACCATACATAATGCTCCTTTATTAAAAGATTTAGGTGTAGAATTTTTAGAACAACCTTTAAAAGCGGACGACTGGTCTGGCATGGAAGAGGTTATGCACCACAGTGTGCTACCGGTAATTGCAGATGAAAGTTGCATTGTAGAAAACGACGTTGAAAAATGTGCTCTGCATTTTAATGGTATAAATATTAAATTGACCAAATGTGGAGGCCTAACCCCTGCCCTACGTATGATCAGCAAGGCAAAAGAATTAGGTATTAAGGTAATGGTAGGCTGCATGACAGAATCTACCGTTGGTATTTCTGCAATAGCCCAACTAATTCCGCAATTGGATTATGTAGATATGGATGGCGCCATGTTGTTAAAAAGTGATATTGCCACCGGAGTTCAAATAACAGATGAAGGAAAAGTAATTTTTCCAAACTTAGCCGGTAGCGGTGTTCAACTTTTAGATTGATGCATACTATTAATGAATTTCCAGGAAGGACAATAACCAAAGATGGTAAAGAACACCTCTATTTTGGAGGCACTTCTTATTTAGGACTTCAAACCAATGAAGAGTTTCAATCACTGTTCATTAATAACATCAAAAAATACGGCACATCCTATAGTGCTTCACGAAAGTCTAATATTAAGATTTCTATTTTTGATGAGATTGAAAGCTATCTTAGAGTGCTAACAGGCAGCGAGGCTTGTGTTACCATGTCTTCCGGTTATTTGGCCGGGCAATTGGTATGTGACTATTTCAGTAATATCAACTACAGTTTGTATTATGCACCAAACACCCACTCTGCACTCTTTAGAAATCAACAAAAAGTATTTAAAAACTGGCAAGAACTTGAAGGGGCTATTCATAAAAACACTGGCAAAACACCAGTCCTTTTTTTAGATAGTATTGATTTTCATGGCGACAATTTCCCTGACTATAACTTTCTTAAAAAACTACCGCTGAAGGATATCATTCTAGTAGTAGATGATTCTCATGGAATAGGAATTACAGGAGAGCAAGGTGGCGGAAGCTATCGTTATTTACAAACGTTACAGCCAAAGGAACTATTAGCTTCTTGCTCTTTAGGTAAAGGTTTTGGCATACAAGCAGGCGCCATTTTTGGGAGTAACAAAACAATAGAAAATTTAAAAAACACCTCATTTTATGGAGGTGCCAGCCCTGCCACTCCAGCATCATTAGCTACTATAAAAGATGCCAGTATATTAATATTGAACAAAAGGAAACAACTGGATCAACATATCCATTTGTTTCTAAAAACTATCGTTGATTCTTCGCTATTTGTATATGCAAAAGGGCACCCTACCTTTAATTTTCAAAATGAATTGCTCGCCCAATATTTACAAGAAAACAACATCATAGTTACAAATTTCAGGTATCCAACAGAAAACGATTCTTTAATGAGCCGTATAGTTTTAAGCGCTTCACATACCCAGAAAGACATTATAAGTCTTTGCAATATTCTTAACACTTTCTCTACACAATCGTAGTATTTACCACAAGTGTCTTATTTTAAATATATTATTCACAATTATTTGGTGTTATTTTTATCAAATTCTAAAAATTATTCGTATCTTTTTAATACACAATCAACTCTTTTATTAACTAACACGCTACCACTATGAAGAAATTACTAGGATTGGTATTGTTGATGCTGGTATTGGTCTCAGCCGCTTCAACAAATTCCATAAACGACAACTACATGCATACCATACAAGGCACATGGGAACTTGAAAGTTTTTATAATTACGATGGTCAACAAGTAATTGATACCGTGCCTACGGCTGACGGATATAGACAGGTTAAAATGTACTATAATGGTAAAATTATGTGGACAAGATATGTTCCTGTAGACAAAATAGGCCGATTTGGTTACGGCACCTATAAAATTACCGATGACAGATTAATGGAAACATTGGAATATGGCGACAATGAAATGATTGAAGCCATGGATACCATGCGTATTTTTACTTTTGAACTACAACTAACCGATGACAGGTTCAGCCAAATAAGCCTTGATGAAGAAGGTAACAGAACATTTTCTGAAAACTACGTTAGGATAGACTAACCACATTTTGCAAACATTAAAAGAGCCCGTTCGCATGAACGGGCTCTTTTTAATATATTATGAATGGTTCTTAATATTTATCGGCTACTGCTTCTTCAACAGAACCAATAGAGGCTAAATAACGTTCAGCATCTAGCGCTGCCATACAACCGGTTCCAGCAGCTGTAACAGCTTGTCTATATTCCTTATCCTGAGCATCGCCACTAGCGAATATCCCTGGTAAATTGGTCTTTGTAGATTTACCTTTGGTAATTAGGTAACCCGTTTCATCCATATCCAATTGACCTTTAAAGATATCTGTATTAGGTTTATGCCCAATAGCAATGAAAAGACCGGTAATTGCAATTTCTTCCTTTTCACCAGTCTGATTGTTCACCATACGTAAACCTTCTACAACTTGCTCACCCAAAACCTCATCAACCTCAGTATTATAACGTACCTCTATATTCTTGATACTGTTTACCCTATGTTGCATAGCTTTAGAAGCTCTCATTTCATCTCTACGTACCAACATAGTTACTTTATTACAGATATTGGCCAAATAAGAAGCCTCCTCTGCCGCAGTATCCCCTGCACCAACAATTGCCACGTCTTGTCCCTTATAGAAGAAACCGTCACAAACGGCACATGCGGATACTCCACCACCACGTAAGCGTTGCTCACTTGGCAAGTTTAAATATTTAGCGGAAGCTCCTGTTGAAATAATAACAGTTTCAGCTTCAATTTCCTTATCATTATCTGCGACAACCTTATGAATACCGCCTTTTTCTTTTGAAAACTCTACAGAAGTAATCATACCAATTCTAACCTCTGTACCAAAGCGTTCTGCTTGTTGTTGCAATTGTACCATCATAGTAGGACCGTCTATACCCTCTGGATATCCCGGAAAATTATCAACTTCAGTCGTGGTGGTCAATTGACCTCCAGGTTCCATTCCTGTGTACATAACAGGCTTTAAATCTGCACGTGCAGCATATATTGCTGCTGTATAACCTGCAGGTCCAGACCCTATAATCAATGTTTTTACACGTTCTATTTTATCAGACATAATATCAAGTGGTTCTATTAAATTTTCTATAACAAAAGTAGGTTTTTGAGCTAGAAACTTACAATATAGTTATCAAAAGTTTTTATACGATTATTAGCAATGAAGATAAGTATTCACTATTTTTCGGCTGTTTTTCCAAGTTTAAATTAATATTAATCTTTAGAAAAATGAACCTTCCCCCATTCTTAACGTAAGTATCGTAGAACTTTTATGATTATTGAATGAAGACCTTTAACTGTGCTATTATAGAGGATTCCATTACCCAAAGGAAGCTTCTAGAACAAATTATTGCAAAAAGTAAGCATTTAAAATTAATACACGCTGCCAGCGCCAATGCGGAAACTTTAAAGGAAATAAATAAGTCAAAAATTGATTTATTATTTCTTGATATTGAAATGCCGGACATGAACGGTTTTGAGTTTTTATCTGGACTAACCATACAGCCCCAGGTAATTATTACCAGCCATGATCAAAAGTATGCGCTTGAAGCGTTTGACTTCAATGTAACCGATTTTCTATTGAAACCCTATAGCACCGATCGGTTTGAGGCTGCCATTACCAAAGCCATAGATAAGGTGAAATCTACTAAAAAGAAACAGCCGGAAAGCAAATTGGTTGTAAAGCACAACCTTAAGCAAGTTGAACTCAACGTGCACGCAATTTTATACGTTGAGGCACTGGGCGATTATGTAAAGGTGGTAACCGAAGAGCGTAATTATGTTATCTTATCTACAATGAGCGCTTTTAACGATAGACTAGAGGCAGATAAGTTCATAAGAATTCACAAATCCTATATCGTCAACCTAAAAATGGTTGAACGTTATAACCATGAATTCATCGAAATTCAAAACAAGAAAATACCAATTAGCCGTGCAAAAATTGTTGAACTTGATCAACTGTTAAACTGCTTAGATTAAAAACTGTATTTTTCTATTCTTTAAGCATTTCAGCAGTTGCAACTGTTCTAAAACCTGTATGCTCTAATGAGGAATCCATACTGGACCCCATTCTTGCAGATACACGGTAACTTGCGCAATACGATGCACTACACAAAAATGACCCTCCTTTGATCACTCTTTCTTTTGCAAGCGGGTTATTTGGTGTGTACGGACTTTCAGCTCCTTTGGGGTTCACCAAAACCGTATTTTTAGATTTAGCTTCTTTGTAATAATCGGTATTATACCAATCACTGGTCCATTCCCACACATTACCTGCCATATCATATAATCCCAACGCATTTGGCGGATATGATTTTACGGGAGCCCTAAGTTCAAAACCATCTGCCATGGTATTTTCAACAGGAAATTCTCCTTCCCACGTATTCGCTTTTTCCGCCAAAACGGATACATCATCGCCCCAATTATAGATGGTACCATATGAGCCCGCTCTTGATGCCAGCTCCCATTCCGCCTCTGTAGGCAAGCGCCTATTTGCCCATTCGCAATAAGCCAATGCATCTTCGTATGAAACCTGTACTACCGGGTAATCATCTTTTCCCTTTATGGAACTCATTGGCCCGTTAGGGTGTTTCCAATCTGCGCCAATGGTCCAATTCCACCACTGGGAAAAATCATAAAGATTAGGTACTGAAGATTTTGCTTTTTTAAAAGTCAATGAACCCGGCTGCAATATGGAATCGTGTGGTTTTTCCGTGCCTGCCGGTACTTGCTTTTTCAATTCTTCCCAATCAATTCCCCTTTCTGCGACCGTTACATAGCCTGTTGCTTTTACAAATGCAGAAAATTGTGCATTGGTTACTTCGGTAACGTCCATAAAAAAACCATCTACCATTACATCGATTGCCGGCTTTTCATGATCCATTGCTATTTTATCATTATTAACAGCACCTTGTTTAAAAACAGCACCCGGCACCCAAACCATACCTTCAGGAGCAGTTACTCCTTCCGGTTTTTCATTCAATAACGTATGATCTATTACCGGTGTAGACTTTTCAATCTCGGTTTTTTCTTCTTGTTGTATTTTGTCTTTCTTGGGTTCCGACTTACAATTGACCATCAACACACCAAAAATGATCAAGGCTACATAATGCATGCTTTTCTTCATGGTCTAAATATACTTTCTACTATTTAAAATTCTGATCAATAATAAGATTTTAACGTATTGGACTTATTACATAATCAAAAGAAAGGTTTTCCGGTTTGATCTGATATGCTTCTAACGGCAGGTTTCCCCAGCTATTATCACCACCTACACCCATTTGACTATGATCAATATTTATATTGATCAAATCTCTTGTAGGGATATCAAACGTATGCTGCTGCCTTTTTTCCATTCCTTCATCAAAATCTGAATTCAATTGATGGTGCGCACTAAACGAGAATAGATCTGGTGCTGTAATTTCAATACCCTTACCGTCCTTGTTAACAAAGGACAAAGTTCTAATATCCGTTCTGTTTCCATTCTCTTGGGGACGTATATATTCATAATACAGATCAGACACCTTAGCATTATACACGCCCACCAGAGCAGATGTATTACGATCTTGGTAGTTTTCATGTTTTCCCCTACCATACCATGCTACCTGATTGTAATTGTTATCAATGATCAGGTTATTACCAAATCTTGGCAGTATGGGCAAATCACCCTTAATACCTGTCAATTGTGTGCTCACCAAAATTTCACCTTTCGCATTAATAGTGTAGGTTACCCTTACTTCTCCATTTACCGATGGTAGACCGTATGTTGCATTTAACTTAAAATCATTTCTAATCTTAAACGGATTAGCGGTTAATTTTACAGCATCAATAATTTTCTTGCCTTCATTGGAATTCACTTCTAAACGCAATAGATTTTGAGTATCGGTAGCATCTTTCCAAAGCTTTAAAAGTTTTGGCATATTGTAGCCATAATCGTTATCATTGGGTGCGCGCCAGAAATTAACGGCAGGTCCCTTTTGCAGCAAATTACCCTGTCCGTAATCTATGGATGACAATGTTCCGTCCTTACTATTAAAACCTATTTTGAATCCGTCACCTGTAACGGTTATGATATCTTCTTTCTTGGTCAGTTTTAATCCGTCAATATTCTCTTCAAAAACAGATGGTTTAAAATCTGTCAATTGAAACTGTTCGTAAGCCAATAAGTAGTGCTCAGGAATTAATGCACTTTCTTGCTTTGTGGTCATATACACATTCAAATGATACTCAGAAGTGGCATTTGCTAATTCTGGCAATTCTATTTGCACCTCTTTAGTTTGATAAGGAGCAATATCAACATCGGCAATTTTTCCTTTACCTACTTCTACCCCATTCTCCAACAATCTCCATGAAAAATTATATTCGGACAGGTTTGTAAAATCATACATATTCTTTAAACTGATTTTTCCCGCTTTTGGATTCTCCGATGTAAACTTTACATATTGATATACTTTTTTCACTTCATATAAAGCCGGATGTGCAGAACGGTCAGGATCAACCAAACCGTTCAAGCAGAAGTTGTTATCGTTCTGTAATTCCGCACCGCCCAAATCGCCCCCAAAAGCATAAAACGCTTCACCATTCTCATTGGTAGCCTTTAGACCTTGATCTACCCAATCCCAAATAAAGCCACCTTGTAAAACATCATATTTCTCAATAACATCCCAATAATCTTGTAAATTACCAACGCTGTTGCCCATGGCATGTGCATACTCGCACTGAATCAAAGGTCTTTTGGGGTCGTTCTCCGCATAGGCTATAGTCTCAGGTATTCTTGCATACATAGGTGCCTGTATATCGGTATTAGAGAAATTTGTAGCTCCTTCGTACTGTACAGGTCTTGTTGTATCATGTGCCTTTAACCAATCATACGTATCAAAAAGGTTTTGACCGTTACCGGCTTCGTTTCCTAAAGACCAGGTTACTATAGAAGTATAATTTTTATCGCGTTCAAACATTCTTATCGTTCTATCTAAATGCATTTCTCTCCACTCAGGTCTATATGCAGGGTGAATGGCAATTGCAGCCTCATCACCATCCAAACCTTGATTGGTTGCTCCCATACCATGAATTTCAATATTGGCTTCATCAACTACATAAAAACCATATTTATCTGCCATTCTATAGAAAAATTCGTTTTTAGGATAATGACTACAGCGAATAGCATTGATATTGTTTTGCTTCATCACCTCCATATCTTTCAACATAACCTCTTCACTGATCACATGCCCGGTTACTTCATCATGATCATGAAGGTTTACGCCTTTGATCAATACGGGCATACCGTTCACCAAAAATTGATTGTTCTTGATCTCAATTCTTCTAAATCCGATTTTTGAACTGATGGCTTCGGTAACATTGCCTTTTTTATCCTTTAATGTAAAAAGTAGTGCATAAAGATTAGGTTTTTCAGCATTCCATGTTTTTACATTAGGAATTTCTTGAGCGAATTTTACCGTAGTAATTCCTTCAACGACATCTAAACTTTGGTTTACTTTAAAGACTTCTTGTGCTCCATCCAATAATGTAATTTCTACTTGAGTACCTTTTTGTTTCTTACCGGTATTTGCCAATTCTAGGTCTAAACGGAATTTACCGTTCGTATAGGTCTCATCTAAATCTGCCACCACCGTGTAGTCTTTGATAGTAGCTTTATTGGTTGCATACAAATAGACATCCCTATCTATACCACTTAACCTCCAAAAATCCTGATCTTCTAAATAACTGGCATCAGACCAGCGTAACACCTGTACGGAAAGGTCATTTTTGCCTTCTTTTACATACTTGTTGATATGAAATTCTGCCGGAGTTTTACTGCCTTCACTATACCCTACCATTTGCCCGTTCAAGTATACGTACATGGCACCGCTTACGGCTCCAAAATGGAGGTACACTTCTTTATCTTCCCAGTTTTCAGGAATTTCAAAATGACGCTTATAACTACCAACGGAATTAATATCGTGAGGTATAAATGGCGGATTCTTTGGAAACGGATATACCACATTCGTATATATGGGCGTACCGTAACCTTCCAGTTCCCAATTAGACGGAACCTTTATCTTGTTCCACCTAGAGGTATCATAATCCGGTTTATAAAATGATATAGGTCTTTCCGTTACACTTGCCGCGTAATTAAAACTCCATTCTCCATTTAAAGACTGATAGTTTAAAGAATTCTCCCAACTTTCATTTGCCAAAGCTGATTTCACGTCCTCATAGCGATAAAGCGATGCCGTAGGCTCTTCTCTGTTGATCTGAAATATTTCAGGATTCTCCCATTCCGGATTTTCCCATGTTGGAGCTTGTGCATTTAAAAATGCTGTGAATAAAAAGATGCCGAGTACGCAAATTTTAATACCGTTTTTCATGTTCTAGTTGTTCAAGTGTGTTAGTTTCAATATTTGCAAAAATCAATTATATAATAGAGATTTCGCATTTATACCGATTTCAATTAATGAAATTCACATTTTAGTACACACATAATTATGTACTACATTAAATTCCATCCTTGCAAAATACAACTAAACTTATGGATTTAAAAATGCATATAAATTGATGTTTTATTTTATGGTAAGATTTCTGAAGACAGTTTTCTATTCGCTTAACAATCCGTTCTCTAAAAGAGGTATTTGAAAACGTTCGGTTTCGGGCTTTGTGTGTTCCCTTTTAAATATTTCAGCTGCCCTCTTTAAAATATTAGGATGCTCACTGGCAACATTATTGGTTTCGGTAGGGTCATCATTTAAATTATACAATTCTAATGTTGGGTCTTTATCATCCTTCAAATGCTGACGTACCACCTTCCATTCACCCATTCTTATGGCAATTTGCCCACCATATTCCGGAAACTCCCAATACATAAATTCATGCTCAGCTTGTCCCTTTTCTCCCATTAAGGTGGGCATAAAACTAATGCCATCCGTATCTATTGGAGTTTCATAATCAACAATATCTGCAAATGTTGCCAGCATATCATAATGGGCAGATGCATGATCGCTCGTAGTACCAGGCTTGATTTTTCCTGGCCAAGTAAAAAATGTTGGCACACGTATACCGCCTTCATAGACAAACCCTTTGCCTTTCCCATATTCCCCGTCAAAAGGTTTGGAGCTTTCAAAAAATGTTGGATCTGCACCACCAGCGTAGCTTGGACCGTTATCCGAAGTGAAAACGATCAAAGTGTTTTCATATATACCCTCGTCTTTTAATTGTTGTACCAATTTACCCACATTCTCGTCAAAATAAGACACCATAGCCGCATAGGCAGCATGTGGATTTTGATGTGAAAAGTACCCATTACCGTTACCGGATAAATAAGGCTCCTCTGCGCCGTACTTTTCTTTGTAATAATCTACCCAACGCTGTGGTGCTTGTAACGCCACATGGGGTATTGGCGTTGCCCAATACAGGAAAAAAGGATTCTCCTTATACTCATTTACAAAGGCTGTAAGCTCTTTAAACATTAAGTCCGGAGCGTAATCGGTAAGCGTATAGTCTTTATAGCTTTCTGGGTTCTTTGGGTCTAATCCTTTTGGAAAAGGCGCACTTGGCGCAATGGTATCGTTCGCCAAATGCACACGGTTTCTGTTTTTGTACAAATGCAGCGGATAATAGGTATGCGCCTGTCGCTGACAATTGAATCCGTAGAAAAAATCAAAACCCATTTCATTAGGGATGGAATGCGTATGTGGAGCTCCCAAACCCCACTTTCCAATTAACGCGGTTCTATACCCCTCATCTTGCAAATAATTGGCAATGGTTTTTGTACCCTTCGGTACCGGTCGTTGACCTTCTAAAGTTGAGTCCTTAGCCATTGCCCTATAATTCCAAACATCACCACGATCGTTCCACTCATCATTACCACGTATAAATGCCTTACCCGCATGTTTACCTGTAAGAAACATATACCTTGCCGGGGCACATACCGGGGCACTTGAATAATGCTGTGTAAAAATCATGCCTTGTTTTGCCAAGGCATCTATATTAGGAGTTTCAATTTTTTCTTGACCAAAGACGCCAATTTCAGCATAGCCCAGATCATCTGCCAAAATATAAATAATGTTAGGTTTTTGTTCTGTGGGCGCGGCTGTATTACTTTCTTCTTTACACGATATAAGAAGAATAGCAATTATAAATACATATTTCATGATGGATCGTTTGGTGTTGGTTGTTTTAAAGATACCTAATTATCCAAAACCTCTGCTATCATCCCTTTAAACATTTGTATGCCGGTTGCTATTAATTCATCTGGAAAATCATAATTGGCATGGTGCAATGCTGGATGCTCCTCACCTGCCCCTAAACCGAAAATAGCGCTTTTATATTGTTGGGAATACCATCCAAAATCTTCTCCGAATTTCAAGGGATTTACATGCTGGTTTACATAAAGGTTTTCTTGCTTCGCTACTTTTTTAATCAAAGAAACACATGTGTCATCATTATTGGATGACGGAAAATACTCAAACCAATCTATAGTATATTGAAGCGAGTACGATTGCGCAATGGCATTCACCGCCTTTTTAATTTTATCCTCTAACTGGGTCATGTTTTCACCACTCCATGTACGTATGGTGTAATGGATTTCAGCATCTTCTGCCGATATGCCATAGTTTTTCTCCCCTAAATTCATATAAATGGGCGTACACAAGGCAAAGTTTTCATTATGAGCATTTGGCTCTGAAAAGTGGGCAATGCTTTTAATTAACTCTGAAACTGCCAATGCGGGATTCACCCCATTTTCAGGCTCTGAAGCATGGGCTTTTTTTCCTTTAAGCCGAATACAAATACTTTGTACGGTAGCCGTAAAATAACCCGACCTTACCGTTATTGAATGTTTTTTACTACCTGGTAAATTATGTAGGGCAAATACATAGTCTATTGTTAAGTTTTTGAACCTACTATCTTCAATGACGTTTGCCGCGCCTTTACCGGTTTCCTCTGCAGGCTGAAACAACAACACTACTTTACCCCGTTTAAAGGTTGCCTCTTTCAACCATGGCGCCAAACCGGCAACAATGGTCATATGACCGTCATGGCCACATTTGTGCGAAACTCCACTATTTTTAGAACGGTAATTAAATGTATTTTCCTCAACTATAGGTAAAGCATCTAACTCGCACCTAATTACAACCGTAGGTCCACTTTCTGCAAATTGATAAACAACCCCAACCCCTGTACCTCCTACACCTTCAATGATTTGGGTAGGATTAAAATCTTTTACAAACTCAACAATACGATTTGCCGTTTCATGTTCCTTACCTGAAAGCTCAGGATTTTCATGTAGTTGTTTTCTAAGAAGAACCAAAGTATCAATCATAGTTTAAAATTACTTATAAACTAAAATTTACAGAAACTAACTTACTTTAAAAGGTGTATTAGTTATTAAAAATTTCTTCTAAATGAAAATATCAAAATCATCATTTACTACTACAACTTAAAAACATCATTAAGTCTTCCAATTTTAAAACCTTGTTCAAGCACAAATTTACTTTCTTCGCTTTCCGGATTTAATAACGGGTTGGTATGGTTAAAATGAATGAAAACAATCTTACTTTTTTCAGCGTCCGTCAACCCTTTAAACTTCTCTAAACTTTCAATGACAAAAGGGTGTGGAATTTCGCCAATATCTCTATTATTAATTTCTTTCCCACTGTAAAATGTGGCATCTAAAAATGCAAAATCTACTTTTTGTATTTCCTCAATAATATTCTTGTCCCAGGTATCCCATTTATCAATATCCGGAATAAACAGTGCACTTTTATTTGGACCCTTAATATGATAACCCACCGTTTCTGAATACTCATCTCTATGTGGTACCACTATGGGAGTTACACTAATTTTATCAGATAGTTGTATGGCTACCTGTTCAACCATTTTATACAGTTGCACATTTTTTCTTTTCACAAGCTGATCCCAAGGTCCATTGGTCAAAAGGAAATCTTCCATTTTAGGCATGACATAGACCGGAGTTTCACGAGCATCCATTGCTTCCTTACCTAAATACATTAAACCTGTGTAATGACCAATATGTGCGTGGGTCAAGAAAATTCCGTTTACTACCTCATTAGTGCCCTTTGCATTAAATTGAGTTAGCATTTTCATTTGTTGGGCAATGTCCGGGGTAGCTTCAAACATGTAAGACTTATGATTTTCAGCGTCTACCAAGCCTAATGACACCACCCTTCTCTGAGAATCTGGATGTTCAAACAAATCAGCACAGCATTCTTTTTTACAAGCAATTTGGGGCGACCCGGCATCTTGAACATTGCCAAGAACCACAATAGCGGTTTCTTCTATAGCATTGGCTTTCACCTGTTGCACAGTCTGTTTTGGTGTTGATTTATCTGCGCAGGAAATAAATAGTAATGCCGCTAAAATTAAAATATGCTTTTTCATTTTATTTTTCATTCTATACCAAAATAATACTTGGTTAAAATAGTAGACTATTTATTTTAAATGAATAATGGCTATCAATCTCCAATCCAAGTGTTTTCAAAAATACTGCAGAAGATTCCTAACAGGCTGATTTAAAATTATTTTTTACTAAGCTAAATTTTGATTGTTTCGTTCACTTCTAATTTTCAATTCAGTGATACCATAATCCCGCTTACCGAAAGGCAAGTTTAAAACAATTAAGGTTAAAATATACGTTTCTAAAACATAAAGATAAGATACTAACACTGAACATAAATGACCAATTAGTATTAGCTAAGTTGGTTACTTTACGCTCATATAGAAAAGTCAACAGCTTTTAAATAAAGTCTAAAAAACCATGTAAAATTTGAATTCCGACGTATAATACAAGGCTGTGTTATTCACGATTTAACCTATTTACTTTTGGTTGAATAATCCAAATGCCAATGATATAGAACCAAAGCAGAAAAAACTCTCCAGCGAAATCGCCAAAAGTTACAACTCTTTGAAGCTCTGCGGTTCTTATTGTTTTAGCCACGAAATATATGGTATGGAAAATACAGAACATTGAAAATAAATGAAGTGGCAGAATAATAACTAAGAACCAAGTACTATTTGAAAAACCATAAGTAAACATCCCAGAAAAAAGACCGCCTATAAGCATCATAAAAGCAATAGTATAGACCAATGGAATTATGAATAAGGCTTTAAACCTCTTAACCTTCATTTCAATATCGACAGGTATGTTTTTTTGAAGTCCAATTGCTATTGACCAAAACCAACCAAAAAACACTAGACTAAACAATATTAGTACATAAGGTAAAAAATCAAAATGAAAATAACGCTCATTAAGCACTTGGGTAACACCTTCTTCTCCAACTACTTCCATTGGTTGTGTACGACTTCCGAAAATTTCAAATATGAAGTACAATTGATATATTATGGGAAGACCTAACATTACAATGAAGAGTTGCCAATGTTTAAGCCTTAAGAAGAATTGTATCATTTATAAGTTTAGTTTATGGGCTTTACAATTATTTTTCTTTACTAAGCAAGTAGTTAAACTATGTTTACTTTAAGTTTGGAGTAGACTTCATTGTTACGGAATGGATTTTATTTAGTTCAACCTGCCTTCGTAGAGTTTATTGATCGTTGCACAATTAGTTGTTCCCTATCAACTCTAATGTTTCTTTAATAAAATCGGTTTTTCCCAATACATAGGAACCTCTATCATTTTTAAATTTAGCGGCTAGTTCTAGTTTCAAATCTTCATACTCTTTCGCTCGTTTCTTATTGGTATTTAGAAAATCCCGAAAATCTATTTGTTTCCACATCACATTCTCTTTCGGGCACATATGAATATGGAAAATTTGTTCCTTTTTGCCGTCCAGATTATATCCTTTTCCAAATGATGAATATTCCTCTATATCTTCTCTTGCTGGCACTTTAAAATGAGCGTAGCCCAACTGCGTAAATTCTTCAATTAAATTTTCATCAAACAAATATGCTTTAGGTATTTCAATCATTATATCAATATATGGTTTGGATTTTATCGAAGGAATTGATGAACTCCCAAAATGCTCCATACGTAAAATCTTTTCATTACCAACCTTATCTAAAATCCGTTTTTTCTCGTTTTCAAAAATGTTTTTCCATTCAGGATTATGGTCCACCAATGCTATCGGAAAAAGTGTATTCCAATCCTTTTTAGTTAAATCATTTAATGTCCTTTTCATTAATTCTTAAGTTCTTAGATTTTGTATTGCGGTTAATTCATGAATAATAGTAGGTATTTTTGTACTTATCTTACGTCTACCTACGAGGCTAATTTTTTTAGTTTCACTTTATCTTTTTTCCAAAGTTAAATTTGAGTATTTCACTCTAACATAATTTTCACACAGTATTTTTATAAATGTATATAAATCTTTATAATACTTAAGTTTTAAAATGAGCGTATACAAATAATTAGTTTTCATCTGGTTTGATCCAGTCTGCATTTCTGACGAATAATAAATATTGAGCATAATCAGTGGTGTAAGTACCCTCAATAATATCATATGTATTCCAGATGGGTATTAACTTTTTAACTTTGGTTCCCCTTGTGGAATTTAAGTAAGGGGAACCCTGAGCGTCTAATTTAAGTAAGCTGATGCTGTTTGGCTCCGTAACTTTTTTATAGTCCGCTATTCCTTTTATGTACATAAAAAGCCTATTATCCTGTGAGTATTCAAATCTTGTAAATGCTTTGCCTTTGTCTTGCATAAATTTAGGTAGACTTCTGCTATCTACCGTCAATTTAGAGTCAACGTACAAGGTATTTAAGCTAACCAATTTGTTGGCGTATGGCAGCGTGGAGTCCTTTTTTACCTTTCCAGCAAAAGTATAGTTATACCCTTGCAGGGTATGAGAAAAACCAAAATCACCATAAATATTGTTATATTCCCATTGATTTTGTTCATAAAATCTCTTAAAATTTTGATACATAAACGTATCACGACTTCTAATTTCTCTATAATTGGAAATATTGTACTCTATATTTTTTAATAAATTGAACGTAGACATATCTAAATGTGATTTCTCTTTGTCTAGAATCAAGCTGAGTTTATTTTTAGACCAAGAAATTAATGAATCATTCGTTTCGTGAATCTCACCATGATATTTCATCGGTAGCTTTTCTTTCAATAATTTACGAACCAGTTCAAAATCTGCTATTCTATCTATGCCAACAAGTTTAAATTTTTTGTTCTCAGGTAGTTGAGCGTAATATGTTCTCATTTTGTTCCATTTATTTCTGTATTGCTTTGAAATACTTCCTATATAAACTGGCCACTCTTTGAGAATTTTATGGAGTTCCATTTCATTTGCCCCTTTTAGATACTCTTGCAGATAATAACCTTGGGCAATATCCATTTCAGCCAAATAAATATCAATTTTTATTTTATCATGTATTTGTGTAAATAATGCAAAGTCTATTCTTGGAGAAGTTTCAACCTCGTGCACTTCACCAACCAGAAAGAGTCTGTTATTATAAAAACTTTCATCCAGAGAATTAAACTGTAAAGAATCTTTAATTTTAACCACTTCTGTCTGTTCTTGTAAATAGTTTACATATTTACTAGATGAACAACTTATACATAGTGAAATTAAAATTGCAAGGGTAAATAGATTACGGATTTTCATTTGATTGTTTTTAAGTTCTCCACAAAGAGAATCCATAAAAACAGAAACAAAAAAATAGTGTGACCAGCTTGAATGTTTTGGGTTATAATTGCAGTCTTAGGGATAGTTTTGACTTTATTTTGACGAATTTGAAAGCCTTTTACTTAAAGCCTTATAGTAAATTTGAGAAATTGGAATGGTTTCTTCCGTTGTTGAAATCCTTATATAACGTTTTCTAGCATTTCCTTCTACAGATTCCAGATAATCCAGATTTACTAAATAAGAACGGTGTACTTGCCAAGCCTTTGGCAATTGTTTCATAATGTTAGATAATGTATTTCTAAATGTTTCTTGCTGCATTCCATTATCCGTTTTATAAAATACGTCCACATAATTTTGTTGCGCCTTGGCATAAATAAAATCCGCTTCACAAATTGTTAAGGTTTCAGATTTATTATTGCCAACAATGGTTACGGTCTTTTTACTCCTACTATTTTCTATATCATAAAACGGAACTTCTATTGCCCCATAATTAGATCGCAAATAAAGCCATAATGGTACTACGATAGGTATAAATGGCAATCCGAACGATTTTATAAAACCCCACACGGCTTCTGAAGTAAATGATGATTGCAGGCTAATTAGAAAAAAATGATATAAAAAAGAGAGAAGAAAAATTAATAAGAGTGTTCCAGTGATATAAAAAAACTCATTTATAATAAACCAACGCTTTGTCTGTACGTTGTACACATAGTTTTCAAAAGGATGAATAAGTATTATTGGTATAATGATACAAAGCGAATATCCTGAAAGAATTAAATATTTAAATGAGAAATCATTGCTATTATCAAAAGGTTCTAAAGTTATCAATAACACTGGAACCAAAACCCCCAGTACTAATGCAATCAAAAAAGTATGTCTCCATTTTTTGGTATAGGCTATAGTTTTATTTAGTGAAATCATTTGTAATACCTAAGAATCTTATTAGTTACAGCTTAGCTCCTAAACTTTTCAGTTGGTACAAAGTTATAGATAAGTTTTATTTTCACATGTCCTGAGCTAAATTGAACATTTCTTTCACTCGCAATTTTCAATCTAGCGACTTTATAAATATACGCAGACCATACGGTTTTGCCCTAAAGCCCTATATTTTTTTATGCATTGTTGTGCTTTCGTTTCTTTTAAAAGCAAGATGTAGAAGAAAGAATATTAGTAGTATGGTCAACAGTAAAATTGAATTCTTTATTATCTTTCCCTCCTATGTATAAGACATAGTACCAATTTCCAGATTTAGTTAATTTATAATGTCCATTTATTTCCCCTTGGTAAATCTCATCGTAATAATCAATAATTGTCGGTTGGGTTCCACCTTCAATGTATTCATTTCTAACAAATTTCAATGGTATAGATTCTGATTGCCCATGGTATTTAATTTCCATAGCCTTATTTGAATTGTTAAAGCGAATCCAAATTTTTTGAGATTTATTATTATCGTTTGTGTAACAAATGTAATTTGAAATAGATGAGTTGGTGTCTTCAATTTCATTAATCACTTTTTTTTCAATTTTATTTGCATCATTTTTTGATTCACTATTGTGTTGTAGCGTATCAGGGTTTATTTCCTTTTGTTTCTTATTTGATTTTTGTCCACAAGAAACTATGGACAAAACTAAAAAAAACAGTATAAGACCTTTTTTCATATTGTTAATTTAATGACGCACAACGGCTAGGCTATGGCAAGAAGGGCAGGCAAGGAAATTTTTCGTTTCCGTCTGGTCTGCTAGCCAGAGCTTTTTGTTTTGTAATTATTTTATCTTTTTTAATTGCCAAATCCAAAAGATTTGGTGGACTTGGCAAACACCCCCAAGCCTCTAAATATTGTTCTTTATATCCTATTTGTTATAGGTATTGTGCCTGTTGCACAAGTTAACGAAAAAACCATATAGGGCCAACGTGATCTTAACGTTGTTGTGTTAACTTTAGGTATGCAGGGAAAAAAGGAGTATCAGGAAAAACTTTTCGTCCGTTTCCAGTTGAGCGAGCGAATACCGAAGAGCAATTTCTACAGGCGTTTAAAAGAGGTTCTGGACCTGGATTTTCTCTATAAGCTGACCAAAGGCTATTACGGTGAAAGCGGCCAGAAGAGCATAGACCCCGTGGTCTTCTTTAAGCTCTGCCTTGTGGGCTACCTGGAGAACATCATCAGCGACCGTAAGCTTATCGACCATTGTTCGATGCGTTTGGATATACTATTTTTCATAGGCTACGATATCGACGAGAAGCTGCCATGGCATTCTACCATAAGCCGTACGCGCCAGCTCTTCCCGGAAAGTGTATTCGAGGAGGTCTTCACCAAGGTTTTACGAATGTGCGTGGAAAAAGGGATGGTTTCCGGTCATACCCAGGCGATAGATTCCGCACCGGTAAAGGCCAATGCGAGTATGGATACATTGGAGCTGAAGGTTCCCGAGGAGGAGCTTGACGAACATCTTCGCAAGGTACGAGCGATCAGCGCCATGGACAAAGAAGTGCCCCACCGCAAGAGCAAGGGCGACAGGTCGGATAAGGGGCAGCGTAGCATCGGTGCCAACAATAAGGAACTTAATGCGATAAAGGGCAGGAACAAAAAATGGGCGAAGGACCAGGATCAAAGACCTGGCGCCGGCAACAAGGGGGCAAAGTATACGAGCAACAAGACCCATTACAGTCCTACCGATCCCGATGCCCGTATCAGCGTAAAGCCCGGCAAGGCGAGAAAGCTGAACTACCTGAGCCAGTTGAGCGTGGATACCGCCCATCATGTAATTACCGATATCAGGGCGTACCATGCCGATGGCAAGGACAACCAGCAGTTACAGGATATCGTACGGCGCCTACGGAGAAGATTATGGCAACAGGGCCTCGTCTTTGAGAACTGCGTGGCCGATACGGGCTATAGCAGTGGCGAGAACTATGCCTTTTTGGAAAGCAGGGGACTCAAGAGCTTCATACCCGCCCACGGGACGTTCAAGGGCGGTCCCGATGGTTTCGTTTATGAACAAGAAACGGACAGCTACCGCTGTCCCCAAGGGAAAACGATACCGTTCACCAAGGAGTTCAGGGATTATCGCACGGGAACAAGAAAGAAGGAATACCGTGCAAGAAAGCATATCTGCACCGGGTGCCCCTTACGCAGTAGCTGCCTGGGCAAGAGCGCACAGGAGAAGAAGTTCAGCGTTACCTATTACCGTGCGGAGTATTTTCGTAACATCGCCCGGGTGGAGAGCCCACTGGGGCGGTATATGAAGGGCAAGCGGCAGAGCACGGTAGAGCCCGTTTTTGGAACCTTGACCCAGTTCATGGGACTGAGGAAGATAAATACCATCGGGCTCGCACAGGCGAACAAGGTCATGCACCTATCGGCGATCGCCTACAATCTCAAGACCTGCCTGCCGGCAGGCAGGAATACCTGAAATTCGAGAACAAATACCCGAAAAGTGGGGCAGGAAAGCTTGCCCTGCCATTATTCGTAAAAATCATGGTCCAATACTTGAAAAGCCTTTCTCCGGCGCACCCAAAATTTAGGTTCAGCTTCTGACATGGCATAAAAAAAGCCCCTTAAAGAGGCTTATATCGATAGTGATTATTTCTAATTATAGGCTTGTGCAACGGTTACTATTGTTAGCAACTGTTATTTTACGTCTTCTACGTCATTAAAAATATCCCAAACAGATTCCCATTTCCCATTTGGTTGTTTTTTACTCAATATTATCCATTTGTATGTTCCGCTTGCTCCTTCTGAATCTCTCGTTTCAAATCCAGAACCTCTAATTACAGCCCAATCATCAAGCATAATTACTTCCTTTACTGTTTCAGTCATCTCAATGAGAGTTGAGTCATTCCGTTTGTTAAACATTTCTGCGTAACGGTCTTTAATTGCTTTTCTTCCCTGATAAGATGGTTGGTCTGGAACCATAAACACAGCATTTTCTGAATAAGTATTTGCACATCCTTCAGCATCTCCATTTATCCAGGCAGTTACGAACTCATTAGTAACTTCTTGAATCATTTCAAAATCAGAGCCACTTGTTACTATTTCTTTTTTCGGCTCATCATTAGATTTGTTGTAAAAATTTCCACATACAAATCCTATGATAAGTAAGACGGCAGATACAAGAATTTTAAAGATTAGTTTATTCATAATTGGTTGTTTTTTCTAATAGTTGCT
>NZ_JAYLVV010000010.1:0-153134 GCF_048059195.1 Maribacter sp. HS | reverse complement strand
GATAAAATAGCTGCGGGCGCAGTGGAATCTTCGGATATCGCGGCGGATGCGGTAAACGCGGGGACCATTAACGCAGATGTAGCGGGAGCAGGTCTTGCGCAGAATGCAACGACAGGCGCATTGGAAGTTGACGAAGCGGCAATAGCCGACGGAACGATCTCGTCAACGAACAGTACCATAGATATTACGGGAGGTGACGATTCTGTGTTCAAGGACGTGACCTTGGATGTTGCGGACGATGCCATTACTACGGAAAAAATAGCTGCGGGCGCAGTGGAGACATCCGATATTTCGGATGATGCCGTAGCCTTGGAAAAATTGGCGAACGGTACTGCCAACGGCCAAGTAATGCAATGGAACGGTACCGATTGGACATTGGTGGACCTAGGTTCGGTAACGGTAACGGAAAATGACGGAGTTATAGGAAATGAAGTTGTGAATGGTACAGATGGTACTTTGGTACGTTCAGGAGCTGGTACTACGGTAAGTCCTTTTACCTTGGATGTAGCCGCAGACGGTATTACCAATGCCGAAATAGCTGATAATGCCATAAACACTGAAAACATTACCGATGGTTCGGTAGGAACGGCTGATCTTGCCGATGGTAACAATGCCGGAGAAATGATTCAATGGAACGGTACGGATTGGGAATATATAGACCCAAGTACCTTGATTCCTGCAACTACGGTATCCAACACAAGTACTGGCAACACTTTATCGACTACGGTTAATGGTGTTACCGGAGCAGGGGTTCCAATAGTTAATAGTAACGTACTAGGTTTAGATACTAATAATGATTTGATAAGTACGGTAAACGGAGAAGCGTCTTCAGCGTTGGATTTAACTCCGGCAATACAAGCAAATCAAACCACGACCACGGTTGTAGAAGGAACGGGAATAGATGTAACATCATCGGTTACCGGAAACAATACGGAATATACGGTTACGGTAGATCCTACGGATATCGTTGGTGACGGTAGTATTACATCAAGTGATCTTGATGTTGTAGGCGGTGCGAACGCAACTTTGAACGATGTTAGTCTAACAATTGCCGATGATGCTGTCGATGCAGCAACCATTAACGCAGATGTAGCGGGAGCAGGTCTTGCGCAGAATGCAACGACAGGCGCTTTGGAAGTTGACGAAGCGGCAATAGCCGACGGAACGATCTCGTCAACGAACAGTACCATAGATATTACGGGAGGTGACGATTCTGTGTTCAAGGACGTGACCTTGGATGTAGCGGACGATGCCATCACCACGGATAAAATAGCTGCGGGCGCAGTGGAATCTTCGGATATCGCGGCGGATGCAGTCAATGCAGTAACTATAAACGCAGACGTAGCAGGAGCAGGTCTTGCGCAGAATGCAACGACAGGCGCTTTGGAAGTCGATGAAGCGGCAATAGCCGACGGAACGATCTCGTCAACGAACAGTACCATAGATATTACGGGAGGTGACGATTCTGTGTTCAAGGACGTGACCTTGGATGTTGCGGACGATGCCATCACCACGGATAAAATAGCTGCGGGCGCAGTGGAATCTTCTGATATCGCGGCGGATGCGGTAAACGCGGCGACCATTAACGTAGACGTAGCTGGAGCAGGTCTTGCGCAGAATGCAACGACAGGCGCATTGGAAGTGGACGAAGCGGCAATAGCCGATGGAACGATCTCGTCAACGAACAGTACCATAGATATTACGGGAGGTGACGATTCTGTGTTCAAGGACGTGACCTTGGATGTTGCGGACGATGCCATTACTACGGAAAAAATAGCTGCGGGCGCAGTGGAGACATCCGATATTTCGGATGATGCCGTAGCCTTGGAAAAATTGGCGAACGGTACTGCCAACGGCCAAGTAATGCAATGGAACGGTACCGATTGGACATTGGTAGACCTAGGTTCGGTAACGGTAACCGAAAATGACGGAGTTATAGGAAATGAAGTTGTGAATGGTACAGATGGTACTTTGGTACGTTCAGGAGCTGGTACTACGGTAAGTCCTTTTACCTTGGATGTAGCCGTAGACGGTATTACCAATGCCGAAATAGCTGATAATGCCATAAACACTGAAAACATTACCGATGGTTCGGTAGGAACGGCTGATCTTGCCGATGGTAACAATGCCGGAGAAATGATTCAATGGAATGGTACGGATTGGGAATATATAGACCCAAGTACCTTGATTCCGGCAACTACGGTATCCAACACAAGTACAGGAAACACTTTATCGACAACGGTCAATGGTGTTACCGGAGCAGGGGTTCCAATAGTTAATAGTAATTCACTTAGTTTAAATGGAAGTAATGAACTGGTTAGTACAGTGAATGGTGAAGCTTCTAACGTTATAGATTTGACTCCGTTCGTAAATAATGATACCAATGAAATTCAAGATTTACAATTAACGGGAGATAATCTAACATTGACAAACGACCCAACAGCTACAGCAATAGATTTATCAGATTATAGGGAAACTGTAACGGGAACAAATGATATCACCGTAACCGATGATGGCAATGGTAACTATACTGTTGATTATGTAGATGGCGATAAGAGTGATACCAATGAGATTCAGGATTTAACCTATGACCCTTCAACTCAAACTTTAAATATAACGAACAATCCATCGGCTACGGATATTGACTTATCCGCGTTAGTAAGTTCGGATAATCAGAATATTGAAAATTTGGCATTTTCTGGTACAACGTTAACCGTAGGAATTGAGGATGGAACTTCTCAAACAGTTAGTCTTGCTGAATTAGCGGATAATCAAAGTATTACTGGTTCAGGTTTATCGGGGAATACTTTGACAATTGGAATAGAGGATGGATCGAGTGAGACCGTCGATTTATCTCCTCTAGCGGATAATCAAAGCATTAGTGGTTCAATTTTATCTGGAAATACCTTGACTATAGGTATTGAGGATGGATCGAGCGAAACAGTAGATTTATCATCTTTGAATGAAACCGTAACTGGAACCAATGATATAACGGTAACCGATGATGGTAACGGAAACTATACTGTTGATTATATAGATGGTGATAACGACTCCACAAACGAATTAACGCAAAGAGGTACAGGCGGTCCAACAGGTTCACCTGCGGAAGGTACCACTTATGTAGACACTGCTAGTGGTCAACTTTATGTATACGATTCTGGCGCATGGCAACCGGTAGGTGGGAGTGCTACACCAGGAGATGCTAGTGATACCAACGAGCTAATAACTTCTTTTGGAGTTGTGGGTACTAATCTTCGTATTACCGAAGCAGGTACTGATTTTGATGTTCCTTTGAGTGATTTAGGAACGGACAGTCAAGATCTTTCTTTAACAGGAGATAATCTAACATTGACCAACGACCCAACTGCAACGGCTATAGATTTATCAGATTATAGAGAAACTGTAATAGGAGCAAATGACATAACTGTTACCGATGACGGAAATGGTAATTTTACTGTCGACTATGTAGATGGAGATAACGACGATGAAAACGAAATAGAATTACCAGAAGGAGGAAATAATGGTCAAGTACTTTCTACTGATGGTTCAGGAACATATACTTGGGTAGATCCAGATTCAGGTCCTGCAGGTGCTGATGGAGCTGACGGCAACGGAATAGCATCCACGACCGATAATGGAGATGGAACCTTTACATTGACTTACGATGACGGAACAACTTTCACCACGTCGGATTTAACAGGTCCTCAAGGAACTCCTGGAAATGATGGAGCTGACGGAACAAACGGAACAGATGGAGCAGACGGAGACGGATTTACCGGAGGAAACTATAATGCAAGTACAGGAGTGGTTACGTTCACATCCGATGACGGATTAGGATTTACAACAGGAGATTTAAGAGGTGCCGATGGCGCTGACGGAGCCGACGGAGCGGACGGGGCAACAGGTCCAGCAGGTGCTGACGGAACAGCCGGTGCTGATGGAACAGATGGAGACGGCTTTACCGGAGGAAACTATAATGCAGGTACAGGAGTGGTTACGTTCACATCCGATGACGGATTAGGTTTTGCAACAGGAGATTTAAGAGGTGCTGACGGAGCCGATGGTGCTGATGGAGACGGCTTTACCGGAGGAAACTATAATGCGGGTACAGGAGTGGTTACGTTCACATCCGATGACGGACTTGGTTTTGCAACAGGAGATTTAAGAGGTGCCGATGGCGCTGACGGAACCGACGGAGCGGACGGGGCAACAGGTCCTGCGGGTCCAGCCGGTGCTGATGGTACTGATGGTGCTGACGGAACAGATGGTGCTGATGGAGACGGCTTTACCGGAGGAAACTATAATGCAAGTACAGGAGTGGTTACGTTCACTTCGGATGACGGCTTAGGATTTACAACAGGAGACTTAAGAGGTGCCGATGGCGCTGACGGAAACGATGGTGCCACGGGAGCGACAGGTCCGCAAGGTCCTCAAGGAGAAGTTGGTCCACAGGGACCGGCAGGTCCAGCGGGAGCAGATGGAAACGATGGAGCAACGGGAGCAACAGGTCCACAAGGTCCTCAAGGGGAAGTTGGTCCACAGGGACCGGCAGGTCCGGCGGGAGCAGACGGAAATGATGGTGCAACGGGTGCCACGGGAGCGACAGGTCCGCAAGGTCCTCAAGGAGAAGTTGGTCCACAAGGACCAGCAGGTCCAGCAGGAGCCGATGGAAACGATGGAGCAACGGGAGCGACAGGTCCACAAGGACCGGCAGGTCCAGCTGGAGCAGATGGAAACGACGGTGCCACGGGAGCGACAGGTCCGCAAGGTCCTCAAGGAGAAGTTGGTCCACAAGGACCGGCAGGTCCAGCGGGAGCAGACGGAAACGACGGTGCAACGGGAGCGACAGGTCCTCAGGGTCCTCAAGGGGAAGTTGGTCCACAGGGACCGGCAGGTCCAGCTGGAGCCGATGGAAACGATGGAGCAACAGGAGCGACAGGTGCTCAAGGTCCACAAGGAGAAGTTGGTCCACAGGGACCGGCAGGTCCAGCGGGAGCAGACGGAAATGATGGTGCTACGGGAGCGATAGGTCCCCAAGG
This sequence comes from Maribacter sp. HS, assembly GCF_048059195.1. Classification (NCBI taxonomy): domain Bacteria; kingdom Pseudomonadati; phylum Bacteroidota; class Flavobacteriia; order Flavobacteriales; family Flavobacteriaceae; genus Maribacter; species Maribacter sp. HS. The sequence goes on along the minus strand of NZ_JAYLVV010000010.1, from coordinate 148,095 downwards.
TCCACAAGGAGAAGTTGGTCCACAAGGACCGGCAGGTCCAGCTGGAGCCGATGGAAACGATGGAGCAACAGGAGCGACAGGTGCTCAAGGTCCTCAAGGAGAAGTTGGTCCACAGGGACCGGCAGGTCCAGCGGGAGCAGACGGAAATGACGGTGCAACCGGTGCGACTGGACCACAAGGTCCGGCAGGTCCCCAGGGTCCAGCAGGTCAGGATGGTCAGGATGGTCAGGATGGTGCAACGGGACCACAAGGTCCGGCAGGTCAGGATGGTCAGGATGGCGCAACAGGACCACAAGGTCCGGCAGGACAAGACGGTCAGGATGGTGCAACAGGTCCCCAAGGTCCGGCAGGTCCTCAGGGTCCAGCAGGTCAGGATGGTCAAGATGGCGCAACAGGTCCCCAAGGTCCAGCAGGTGATCCTGCAACTGATGATCAAACATTGGCAACAACTGGAGCTGCAGGCCAAATATCAATTTCTGGTGGTAACGCTATTACCTTGAATGTAAATGATGCTGATTCAAATGCATCAAACGAAATTCAAACTATTACGTCTACTGATGGTTCGGTAACGGTTACTCCAAATGGAATCAATTATAACCTATCCGTGCCAACGGCAAACGGAGCAGAAACCATAGTGGAAGCGGCACCGGATACAGATATCAGTGTTACTGGAACTGGTACGTCGGCTGATCCATATTTAATTGCCAATACAAGGCCGGATATTTTCTATCCACCTTCTATTGAGGTAGATGTGGCAACAACAGGTACAGGTAGAACAATTGATTTACATGCGGAGTATTTAGCTCAGTACGGTACACCGGCAGTGGTTAGCGCAGGTGCCCCAACAGCAATACCAACTTATGCGAATAATGAATTGTATTATTATGTAACATATTATGATACAACCGTATTTGCAAATGTTAGTGTGAACGCTACGGGTATAATGACTTACGATGTTATAGCGGCTCCAACAGATTATAATACACTGATCAATGTAGTTTTTGTAGCTCAATAATTAGCTAATTGAAACAAAGATCCCAAATCGATTTGAAAAAAAATTATACATATAGAACTATAATCCTAAGCATTGTTTTTACAATGCTGGGGATTTTTGTCTCAAACGCGCAGTTTTTATTGCAGGCTCCAACAGATAGTGATCAAAATAACTTTCGTTGGTACGAAGCCTCGGATACTGCAACAGTTTTGGGTACAGATTCTTTTTACGAAGTAACCCAACCTGGTATTTACTTTGCAACATACGATGGTACTTTATGTGGTTCTAATGCAACGGGATATTTTATTGTAACGGATTGTAATAATCCTGAGAATGAAGTAACCATGGATATTACCAACAATGTATCTACCGGAGCTACGGTAAATTGGAGTCCGGCTATTACGGGAGACCAATTAAGGCCAATGGTAATTGCAACCGATGCTGTTGTAAAATATACGGCGATGGTAACCAAGGCGGGCAATACGTTCAACCTCCCTAATTTTACTGTGGTTTGTTTACCACAAGCAGCAGACTTAGAAGACGATTTTGTAACCACTGATGAAGAAGTACCTGTAGTTATAGATATTTATGGTAATGATGCCGATTTACCCGATGTTGGTGCTTTAACAGCGACCGATCCTGCTAATGGTTCGGTAACCATTGATGATGGTGGTACTCCCAATAATCCTTTAGATGATATTGTAACTTACACTCCAGATACAGATTTTAATGGTACAGATAGTTTTGACTATACCATTTGTAATGCTTATGGAGATTGTAGCACAGCTACAGTAACCATTGAAGTTTTACCGGTTTTAGATACCAACGATGATTCCATTGCAATTGATATAAATGCAATTACCGCCATAGATACATGGCAATTGAACGATAATGATTTGCCAACAGATGGTTCGTTCAGTGTTACACAACCAACCAATGGTTCTGTTACCGTTGATGATAATGGTACGCCAAATGACCCATCAGATGATATTCCTACGTATTTTCCTAACAATAATTACTTAGGTACAGATGCTTTTGACTATACGGTTTGTGATACTGTTGGTAACTGTAGTACATCAACCATTACAATTATGATAAATCCATTAGGTGTAGATATGGATAGTGATGATGATGGTATTGTTAATAGCTTTGAAGATTTAAATTTAGATGGTGATAACGATCCATCTACCAATCCGACCGATACGGACGGAGACGGATTCCCAGATTATTTAGATATCGATGCAGATGGTGATGGTATACCCGATAATGTTGAAGCTCAGGCAACTGCTGAATACATTCCGCCATCAGGGATCGATGCGAATACCAATGGTTTAGATGATGCCTATGAAGCTAATGGTTTAACTGGAATATTCCCAGTAGATACAGATGGAGATAACTTGCCGGATTATTTAGATGAGGATAGTGACAATGATAATGTGCCGGATGCCATAGAAGGTCATGACTATGACCATGACGGTATTCCAGATGTTGTAGCAATTGGATCTGATAAGGATAATGACGGTTTAGATGATGGTTATGAAGGAGCAATTTCTGTAGATACAGATGTCAACGATGAAATTGATGACCCGTATGCACAACTTCCTAATACCGATAGTGATGAAGAATCAGATTATAGGGATACGGATGATGACGATGATGGTATTGAGACTCGTGATGAAGATTTAAATCTAAACGGGGATTATGCAGATGATGATACGGACGGTGATGGTATACCAAATTATTTGGATTCAGATTTAGGTCAATTAGAAGAAGAAATTGAAGTTTTCAACGTTATTACACCTAACGGTGATGGTATTCATGATGTTTTAAGAATAAACGGATTGGAAAATTATCCTAATAACACCTTGAAAATCTATAACAGATGGGGAGTATCGGTTTATATGACCAAGGCATATAATACAGAAGGTAATGTCTTTGATGGTACTTCTGAAGGAAGGGTAACAGTAGATGTTGATCGTAAATTACCGGTAGGTACATATTTCTATATACTGGATTATGAACTGCCTAATGGAGAAACCGAAACATTGTCTGGTTACATATATATAAATAGATAAGAATAATGCTTAAAGATTTTATATACAATAATAAAGTGCAACTAATAAAACGGGTTTTCACCATAGTGATGCTTGGTCTTGGGGTATTTTGTTATGGCCAGCAAGACGCGCAGTACACACAGTATATGTATAATACCATTAGTGTGAATCCTGCATACGCCGGCTCTAGAGGGCATATAAGTATAGGTGCTTTACATAGATCCCAATGGGTGGGCTTAGATGGTGCACCAACTACACAGACTTTTAATGCACATTCCCCAATTGGATATAGAGGTGTAGGCTTAGGACTATCTATTGTTAATGATGAAATAGGACCTACGTCAGAAACTAATTTTGATATCGATTTTTCATACACCGTATGGACTTCTACCGAGGGTAGATTAAGTTTTGGTTTAAAAGCAAGTGCTAACTTGTTGGATATTAGGTTTTCAGAATTAAATCAATATACTACAGATCCTACTTTACAGCAAGATATAGATAATAGGCTTTCACCAAATATTGGAGCGGGAGTATACTACCATACGAATAAATTCTATGCGGGTTTGTCCGTACCAAGGTTTCTAGAGACCACACACTTTCAAGGATCAAATTTATCTACGGCAAAAGAACAAATGAACCTTTATTTGATTACCGGTTATGTTTGGGATTTAAACGAATTTTTAAAATTTAAGCCAGCACTACTTACCAAAGTGGTAAGAGGAGCACCTTTACAAGTAGATTTATCGGCGAACTTCATGTTGAACGATAAGTTTATTTTAGGAGCGGCCTATAGATGGGATGCCGCCTTTAGTGGTATGGCTGGGTTTAATGTATCAAACAAATTTTTAATTGGTATAGCATACGATAAAGAAACAACGGAACTTGGTAATACAGCTTTTAACGATGGATCTTTTGAAGTTATTTTCAGATATGATTTCATAACCACCAAGAACAATTTAAAATCTCCTCGTTTCTTCTAGTATTTTCTTTTTATACATCATTACGTAAAATAAGTTAAACGCCTTATTTTTACGTTATGAAGGAAGAACAGGTAATTCTCGTAAATCAAGATAACGAACAAATTGGTACCATGCCAAAAATGGAAGCCCATGAAAAGGCGGTGTTGCATAGGGCATTTTCAGTATTTATTGTAAATGACAATGGAGATATCATGTTGCAACAAAGAGCGGCATCAAAATATCATTCTCCTTTACTTTGGACCAATACATGTTGTAGCCATCAGCGCGTTGGTGAATCTAATATTGAAGCCGGCAAAAGAAGGTTGCAGGAAGAAATGGGATTTCAGGCTGAATTGAAAGAGTTATTTTCCTTTATATATAAAGCTCCTTTTGATAATGGATTAACGGAACATGAATATGATCATGTTATGTTGGGTAGTTTTAATTCAGAACCTAACATAAATCCTGATGAAGTAGAAGCTTGGAAATGGATGTCACCGGAAGCTGTAAAAGAGGATATTTCTAAGAATCCCAACGAATATACAGCGTGGTTTAAGATTATATTCGATAAGTTTTACGAACATTTATTTAATACACCGGCGAAATGATGAAGGTTAAGGTAAGTAGAAAAGCACATTTTAATGCTGCCCATAGATTATATAGGAAAGACTGGGATGATGGTAAAAACACTGAAATTTTCGGTAAATGTAATAACCCTAATTTTCATGGTCACAACTATGAAATGGTTGTGAGCGTAACAGGTGAAATAGATCCAGAAACAGGTTTTGTAATGGATATGAAGGTGTTAAAAGATTTGATCAAAGTAGAGATTGAAGATTATTTAGATCACAAAAACCTTAATGTTGAGGTAGAAGAGTTTAAAAGCTTAAATCCTACGGCTGAGAATATTGCAGTAGTTATTTGGAAAAGATTGCGTTCGCATATTCAAAAAAGTCATGAACTTGAAGTGGTTCTTTATGAAACACCAAGAAACTATGTTACATTTTCCGGATAAATTTAAAATGTAAGAAAAAACTTTATTTTTCGTTATTAGTTTAATTTAGTAGACCAACAAAAAAACAATCAATGATACATCCATTAAAATTTAAGCCTATTTTAAAAGAAAGACTATGGGGAGGCACCAAATTGAAAGAAGTGTTTGGAAAACCAATAGAGAGTGATATTACTGGTGAAAGCTGGGAATTATCTACCGTGCCAGGAGATATTTCAGTGGTTGCCAATGGAAGCTTAGAAGGTAAGTCGCTTCAAGAATTAATAGATTCCAATGGCGAGGAGTTGTTAGGGAAAAGCGTCGTTGAGCGTTTTGGAAAGGAATTTCCCATATTAATAAAATTCATTGATGCAAAACAAGACCTATCTATTCAATTGCACCCAAATGATGCCTTGGCAAAAGAACGTCATAACTCTTTTGGAAAGACAGAGATGTGGTATATCATGGATGCAGATCCTAAGGCAGAGCTTATAGTTGGTTTCAATAAAGATGTTACCAAAGAAGAATATGCTGAAAGTGTTGCTAATGATACCCTACTTGATCTTCTTAATTATGAGCAAGTTAAAGAAGGGGATACATTCTTTATCAATACCGGAAAAATTCATGCTATAGGGGCAGGGGTAATGTTGGCAGAGATTCAGCAAACTTCAGATGTTACCTATCGTGTTTTTGATTTCAATAGAAAAGACAAAGATGGAAACCTTAGGGAGTTACATACAGACTTGGCATTAGATGCTGTAGACTATGAAAAGAAAGACGATTTTAAAGTTTCTTATAGCCAGGAAAAGAATGAAGTAAATACCATGGTAGATTGCCCATATTTTAAAACGAACTTTATTGAGCTTACTGAAAATTTGGAATTAGATACGGTAAATAGAGATTCGTTTACCATTTTTATGTGTGTTGGCGGTGAAGCTAAGATCAGTACTGCAGAAGGTGAAGTAGCTATTAAGAGTGGCGAAACGGCACTATTACCAGCATCTACACAGAAAATTTCATTACAATCTACAGGAGCTAAATTGTTAGAGGTTACTATTTAAGCTGTAATTAACAATACGGCAAACCAAAAATTGTACTTTTGTAAAAAATAATTAGAGATGGCAAGTATTAAAAATTTAAAGAAAGATATTAATAATGTTCTTGGTGACATTATAGAAGGTGTTTATATAGTAGAGGCAACCAACGGTACTACGCATTCAAAAGAGGGTACTGCCATTATTGATGAGGCAATAGCAACATTTGATGAATTGGTGGCTAAAGTCAATAAGAATGATGTTGAGAACAAAAAAGCACATTTCAAAGAAGTAAGAAGTGATTTGGAAACAAAAGCAACTAAATTGGTAGAGGACCTAAACAAGTTGGCTTAATTCAAAATTCCTTTAGAAATAAAAAAGCATCCTAATCATTAGGATGCTTTTTTAGTTATACCAATTTGGTAAGTGCATTAATTCTTTCCAAGTAGTGCAGCTAGCTCTTTACCATATTTAGATGCTGCCACCTCTGGTGATAGCACACTATATATAGAATCTAAATATTTTTTGTTGGCATCTGGTATTTCCTTAAGTGCAACATAAGGCGCAATAAAGGATGATTTGTTGTTAAGAGCAAAATTGATGGCAAAAGCATAGCCGCGTTGTAAATTTCTATTGCTGATATTTTCTAGGGAATCAATACTCACAGCACTTACGTCACCCTTTGCTTGCGCGGCATTCATCATAATTTCAATATTTCTCTTATTAATGCCAGACATGGTCTCTCTGTATTCTTCAAGTCTTTTTTGAGTTTCAGAGCCGGTAATTTTAGCTGTGGTATCAAATGTATTCCAATCGGAATTTATGGTCATCGTACCTGGTTCCGCAAAGAAAGTAATACGGTCATTGATATCGTTATTATCTTTCTTATCTAAATACAGATAAAATATTTCAGGACTGGATAATTTGGTTTTGAAAGAGAAATTTCCATCTCCGTTAATGGTAACCGAATCTACAGTAATTAAAACTGAATCTGGTACATGTTGCAGGTAAAGCGTACCTTTTTTTAAACCTTTTATTTTACCGTTTACAATTAGGGTTTCTTTTGTGTCATCACCACAAGAGCTCAACGCCAATAGTGCAGTAATTACGAATAATATTTTCTTCATTCTTCTGATTTAGGGCGCAAATATCTATAAAATTTGATAATTAAGAACGCCAACTTTTTAATTTGTTAGTAACTAAGGTCTGTTTATAAGCTTGAGGCCACTTCCATCAAATATGCACATAACAATGCGCCACCTGTACCTACAACGTAGCCTAAAACGGCCAATAGTACTCCCACCGAGGTCAATGAAGGGTGAAATTCAGCAGCTACAACAGGAGCAGAAGCAGCGCCACCAACATTCGCCTGGCTACCTACCGCTAGAAAGAAATACGGAGCTTTTATCAATTTAGCCACAAATATCATTAATCCTGCGTGAATGCTGATCCAAATAAAACCAACGGCGATCAATCCTGGATTTTCAAGAACTTTGCCAAGGTCCATTTTCATACCAATGGTGGCAACCAAAATATAAATGAACATTCCACCAATTTTACTGGCGCCCGCCCCTTCATAATTTTTAGCTTTGGTGAAAGAAAGTGCTATACCTAAACCAGTAGCGATTACCACCATCCAGAAAAAACTAGAACCTAAGAAAGATAAAAAACTCTTTTGGTCGCTTACAACATCAAAACTACTGGTTAAATATGTGCTCATGTAATCACCAAAAAAATGAGCGATACCTACTGCTGTAAATGCCAAGGCAAGCATAATCATATAATCGTTCAAGGTAGGTACACGGGTAATTTTCTCCGTAAACTCGGTCACCTTTATTTTTAAGGTTTCAATAGCAGAAGTATCTGCCTTTAACCATGAATCAATTCTTTTGGTTTTACCAACTCCCAATAATACAATGGCCATCCATACATTGGCTACCACAATATCAATTAATACCATACCACCATATTTTTCAGGGTTATATTGAAAAATTTCAAGCATGGCAGCTTGGTTGGCACCACCACCAATCCAACTACCGGCAATTGTAGATAGTCCCCTCCAAATAGCATCAAAATCGTTACCACCTACTGTATCGGGTGAAAAGATAGATATAATAAGAATAGCAATGGGGCCACCGATAATAATACCTGCGCTACCGGTCAAGAACATAATAATTGCTTTAGAGCCTAAGTTGCTAATAGCTTTAATATCTATACTTAAGGTCATAAGTACCAAGGCAGCCGGTAAAAGATATCTACTTGCCATAAAGTATAAATTGGAAATTTCATCGGAAACTATGCCGGTACTTGTCAGTATTGCAGGTAATAAATAGCACATAAGAACAGCCGGTACTATGGAATAGAACTTGCTCCAGAAGCCCGTTTTTTTATTTGAGGTGTAAAAGATGAAACCTAAGCATAGTGCTAAAAGTCCAAAAACTACAGTGTCATTTGTTATAATGGGCTGGGCAATTAAGTGTGGCATATACATATAGGTAAGTTGCTAATTTCAAATATAGTTAATTCACTAAGTTTTCTGCAATGTAATGCGCTACACCATCTTGGGTGTTTTCTAAAGTTATATAAGTTGAAATAGCTTTTACTTCTTCTCTTGCATTGGCAACGGCAACACCGCAACCTACATTTGAAAGCATATCTATATCATTATAATTATCGCCAAATGCGATTACATCTTGCAATGTTTCATGGTCTTTTAATAGCAGCTGTATAGCAGATAGTTTTGAAACTTCTTTTGGGGCAATCTCAATTAAAGTATCGTTAGAACGGTAAAGATTCAGTAATGCACCCAATTTTTCATTAAGAATGGGCATTAATTTATCTGCACTTTCTTTGGTACACATAAGCATAATTTTGTGAGCACCTATTTTTCGTTCATTCCAGTCGCTTAAAGTAGTATCGGTATCTTGAAAAGTAGGGGTAGATTTAGTGTATTTAATTTCTTTTTCTACACGTACCGATGTTCTTGGAACGTACCATTCATTTTTATAATATAGTCCTAAGTCTGCATTAAGCCCTTTACACAACAAATAAATTTGGTTTAAAACGGAAATAGGTATGAATACAGATGTGATTTCAGTACTGCCAGATAGAACCAAAGCACCATTATAACATATTATAGGCTGTTCTTTAATACCTAAATCTTCTTGAATGTAATACATAGCACTGGGCATTCTTGCGGACACTAGAATTATGTTGGTTTCATATTTAATTTTATTGATCTGTTCAATAAGATATTTAGAAACGTCACTTTTAGAAGATAGCATTGTACCATCTAAATCTGAGCAAAGGATTTTGAATTTCATTTTAAATATTTAACCAGTAGGTAAGTTTTAAGTTGATAGAACGATATTTGGGTTCAAACGAATTGACAAAATAATTGTCATTATACACTATAAATAAATCTGACAATGGAGCAAAACGCCATTGCAATCTAGAGTTAAAACCTAAATTATCTCTTTGGTTACTATATTGTACCAGCGTAGACCAAAATATAGACTTGCTAAAGGTAACATCTATTTTAGGACTAATTAGCCAAATATTTGTACTTGAATAGGGTTCCGGTAACGATATTTTATCATAGTTCATGGCCAATGACAAAAAAACTTTGGGTTGAAATCTTAAAAACATTTCAGCTCCCAAAGAAAATCTATCTCCGTTAAAAAAGCTTCCTAACGTAGGTTGAATGCTATAAGCAAATCTTTTTCTGCTGTCAGATTGGAATTCCAATGAAACAAAATTATAATGATAGCCAAGCATGCCGGGTAGTGGTATGGCATCATCTAAGTTGGTAGGGTCAAAATCTTCGAATAAATAGGTGTAGGAATGGGTGTATGATACATTTATTTCTGATTGGTCATTAAATTTAGATTCCCAAGCCCCCATAAGGTCATAGTCTGTATGTAAAAAATCATTTTCTGGACTCCAGGTCAACACTGGGAAAAATTGAAAGCTGTGACTCTGTAAAGCACTGTTTTCCGGCCAAAAGACACGCTCAAACATTGTGGCTGTCTTAAAAATATCTGTTCTACGAATAAAACCAAGATCGGACCTAAAATCTTCACCTATATAAACTAAGTCCTCAAAAAAATTCCAGTTTCTAGAATTGTATTGCATAAATGCTCCTGACGAAAGATTTGCCTTGCCTGCATCATGTGCAAATGATTTATGTAGATAGAATTTACCATTCCATATATTGTTATCCGATATTAAGTTATAATCAATACCGGCAACCCTATTATAGCGATCTTCATCATCTTGAAAATCATAGTCCTTAAACGTTTGTCTATTGATAAAGAACATTCCAATATTGGAACGTCCAAAAATATTTTGCTGAAGCGCCAACATGGTGTTGTTGTTCGAAGCTATATTTTCTTCAATATCTTCAGCGGTCTGTAGATTTAGAAAACCCAATCTAAGCCCTTTATTGATCTTGCCGCTTAAACGTACACCGCCAATTATTTTATTTTCTATCGTATTGTCTGCAGTATCTTTGGCTATACCTATACGTCTTGAGAAGAACGGATTTGCATCTCTACCACCACCAAAGCTGCCAAAAAGGTCACTGTTGTCAATAAAGAACTGTCTTTTTTCGGGCAGGGAAACTTCAAATCTGGTGAGGTTCGTAATCTGGTCGTCTACCTCTACTTGAGAAAAATCGGGATTTACCGTAACATCTAAATTCATACTATTGCCAATGGCAATTTTGGCATCTCCACCTACATTAAGTTTTGTATTGGCTTCATCCAATTCAAAGTCCTTTTGTGACCCCATATTTATATATGGAATAACAGCAAGTGGCGTACGGAATTTACCCAATGGTTGTTCAAAAATCATATCCCCCATAAAGGTGAGACCGTAAATATTCTGATTTTGGGGAATATTGGTCCAAGTACTATTCTCGTTAGATTGTGTATCAAATCTATAACTATTAAAACGCCATTTTGTTTCCCCTTCTTTAAACTTGAAGGCAGTTAAGGGTATTACCATTTCAGAAGTGTAGTAATCTTCATATATTTTAGAATCTCCCCTCCATTTCACATCCCATGAAATAGTAAATCCGTTAAGGTTTAGTCCGCCACCTGAAACTAGACCTTCTCGTCTTACACCGTAAGGGTTTATACCGAATAGAAAAGCATTGTTTCCATCATTGAAAGTATCAAAGAGCAAGGTAATGTTATCACTGTTGCCAGCTCTAAAATCTCGTTTTAGCGATTGTATTGAATAATCTTGGCCAGCTGTGTAAATGGTAATTCCAACGTAAAGATTCTTGTCGTCATAAAGCATTTTAATTTCTGATTGCTTTTTAGATTGTACAGAATCTGTTGGGAAGTATTGCCAAAATTTATCCGCTTTGTCTGCCTCTATCCATACGGGTTCATCAAGAATACCATCGGGAGTTATGTTGGCGGTTATTTTTTTTACAACAAATGATTTGTTGTTGGTTTGGGCATTTAAAAGTATGCAAAAAAGTATAAGCACTAAAGTACTTAGGTATTTGGTCATTTTGGTAAAAGTTTGGTAGTCAACCAAATTTAAGTTTTTGTTTGTTAAATAAGTTGTACAACTGTAATAAAAACACAAAAAATGTAACTAAAACCGAATTTTAATACCTGAATGATTTTAACCTTTAAACTTTTTACTCTTCTTTTTATTGGGGTTCTTAAATAGACGTTTAAAAAAACCATCGCGCTTTATTGGGTCGCAATTTAAAGCTTCTTGTACCGTAACAGTCGGTTTTGGAAAGGTCGGTTTTGTATATGTATTAAATTGCTTGTCCTTATTCAATTCTTTCATCCAAAGTCCAAACAAGGGTAGGGCGGCATTGGCACCTTGTCCAATGCTTGTATTGCTAAAACCAATTTCGTGTTGATCTAGGCCTACCCAAGTAACATGAACAAGTTTAGGGGTAAGGGCAACAAACCAAGCATCTTTATTATTCTGTGTTGTCCCGGTTTTACCGGCAATATCATTTTTGAGTCCATAGGTGCTTCTAAGTCTTGCTGCAGTTCCAGAATTAACGGTAGATTTCATCATTTCTATCATTATCTGTCCGGTTTCTTTTGAAAATGCTGACTTTTCGTTTAATTCAGAATTAAATTCAACTAAAACCGAGTCTCTATGATTAGAAATACTTTTGATCAGGTTTGGCTCAATGTGTTTTCCGTTATTGGCATAGCTGGTATAGGCCTGTGCTAAATCAATGATTTTTATTTCTCCTGTTCCAAGCGCAATAGAAGCTTCTTTAGGCAGTTCATTATTAATACCCATATTTTTTGCCATGAGAAGAACGTTGTCAATTCCTGCCTTTTCCAGGACTTTTACGGCAATAGTATTAACAGAATTACTAAGCCCTTCTTCCATAGAGTAGTTGAGGTAAGCTTCATCCTTATCACCAGAATTGGAAGGAGACCAGCCTTTTAAATTATCATATGCTATTTCTTCGGCAGAGAAATAGGTACAGGGTGAAATGCCTTGATCTACTGCAGTGGTATACACAATGGGTTTAAAAGTAGACCCTACCTGGCGTTTACTTTGAGAAATATGATCATACTTATATTGCTCAAAATTAATACCACCAACCCATACCAAGATGTCACCATTTGTGGGGTCTACCGCAAGTGAACCGGTATTTAGGAGTTTGGTATAGTGTTGAATACTATCCATAGTACTTGCCATTTGTTCTTCGTCACCTTGCCAAGATTTAAAAATTCTCTTTTGCTTGTCTTTAGATAGACTATCAATAATCTGCTTATGAGTTAATCCGGATTTTTGTAATCTTTTATAGGTAGAAGTTCGCCTGGCAATTTTTTCCATCAACTTTTTATCCTTTAACCATGGTGCATTGGTACCGTAGCTTTTTTCAAAACTATTTTGAAGCTTAGACATATGTTCTACCATTACATCTTCAGCTAATTGTTGCATCTTGTAATTAAGTGTAGTGTAAATTTTGAGTCCAGAGGTATAGATATTATAATCTGTTCCACTTTCATTCTGTTCAGCGATCCAACGCAACATTTTTCTACGAACTTCTTCCCTAAAGTAGGGGGCAATGCCAGCGTTGTAATCAAATTCCCTATAATCTAGATCAAGGTCTTCTTGAGAAAATTTTGTAACCAGTTCTTCCGTGATAAAATCATTGTTGTACATGGCACGTAATACCAAATTACGTCTGCCCAAACTCTTTTCTGGAAAAATTCTAGGGTTGTAGCCATACGTAGCTTTTAACATTCCTACCAAAGTGGCAGCTTGTGGAGCGGAAATATCCTTGGTTCTGGTATTAAAGAATTTAAGGGCAGCGCTTTCTATGCCAAATGTATTATCACCAAATGAAACGGTATTAAGGTAATTGGTCAGTATTTCTTTTTTAGAGTAAGTTTTCTCCAATCGTTTGGCAATGATCATTTCCTTGACCTTATTGACAACTATATTTGTTTTATTTCTTTCTTTTCTTGGGTACAGGTTTTTCGCTAATTGTTGGGTTAACGTGCTGCCCCCGCCAGATGAATTATCTCCTAAAAGTATAGTTTTAAAACCTACGCGTATTAAACTTCTTATATCTATACCGGTGTGCTCATAAAAACGTTCGTCTTCAATGGCGACTAAGGCATGAATTAAATGCTCAGGAAAATCCTCGTACGCCACCGGTTGCCTATCATATAAATAATATTTACCGATCAATACACTATCTGCGGTAAATACTTCTGATGCCATTTGATATTGAAAATTGGAAAGCTCCTTTTTTGAAGGGATTTTTCCCCATAACCCAATATTTATACTACCGATAAAAAGCATAAACAATGCAAAAAGACAGAGAATACCTAAGCCTATAATTTTAAGTAATCCTTTTTTTCTATTAGTGCTGCTACGTTTCTTCTTCATCATTTATGCAAGTTCTGATATAAATTTAATCTTACCAAGTTTTAACAATACCTTAAATTCTGATGTACTATTTTTGGGCAAAATTTAGACGATGAAGTATATCTTTTTTTTATTGGTACTAGCAGCCAATGTTACATTTGCAAATGATATGTATTGGTCAAAAACTGGGCATAGGGCAGTAGGTGAAGTTGCAGAGCAGCATTTGACTAAAAAAGCAAAGAGAGCGATCAATGATTTATTGGAAGGTGAAAGTTTGGCTGCTGTTGCTAATTTTGCAGATGAAATAAAATCTGATCGTGCCTATCGTAAATTTAGCGCATGGCATTATGTAAACATTCCTTTTGGGAAAACTTATGATGAAATAGAAAAGAACGAATATGGTGATTTGGTACAAGGGGTGAAAACCTGTTTGGAAATCATTAAGGACAAGAATAGTAGTAAGGAAGACAAGGCATTTTATCTTAAGTTTTTGGTTCATCTTATTGGTGATCTGCATCAACCTATGCATGTGGGTAGGGCAGAGGATAAAGGAGGTAATGATATACAATTGCAATGGTTTGGCAATGGTACCAATTTGCATAGGGTTTGGGATTCCAATTTGATAGACGAAAATGGAATGAGCTTTACAGAGCTTGCTGTGGAATATCCTAAAATGTCCAAGCAACAAATTAAGTTTTTGCAAAAAGGATCTTTGTTAGATTGGGTTGAAGAATCTCACTTATTGGCAGAGAAAGTATATGCCTCAGTAGAGGTTGGTGAAAAATTAAGTTACCGTTATAGTTATGACTGGTGGCACACCGTAGAAGATCAATTGCAAAAAGGAGGCGTTAGGCTAGCGGCGGTTTTAAATGAAGCTTTTAAATAATTAGCGCTTAGATATTTTATTGCCAGAGATGTTTCGTTGTCTAGAACATCGAAATCTATCCGTATCAACTGTACGAAGTTTGGCGTGTTTTGTAGCACGACCTTGAACACGTTTACGCCACATTCTAAAACTGCTTGGTTTCATTTCGCGACGCATAACTTCTATGGTTTCTTGTTCGCTAATACCAAATTGAAAAGTTATGGCTTCAAAAGGAGTACGGTCTTCCCAAGCCATTTCAATAATACGGTCTAATTCTCTTTCTGTAAATTCTTTATTCATAGCGTGATAAAGGTACTACATGAAATGATAAAGTAGAAACTTGTTCAAATTTTGTTGTAGCTCAAAAAAAGTAAACAATAGGATAAAAAAACAAATCCGGATAGTGTATGAAAACACCATCCGGAAGCTGTAAAATTTTGATACTATATATAAGGTATAAAACTTACACCAAAACATTCTTTAATTCATTTCTATATTCTGAGGGGTTTTGCCCTGTAAATGCCTTGAACGATTTATTAAAATGAGAAAAGTTGTTGAAACCACATTCAAAACAAACTTCAGTAATACTTAATGGTTTTTCCGCCAAAAGTTTAGAAGCGTGTACCAAACGGTATTCATTTACAAATTGTACAAAGGTCTTATTGGTGATCTTTTTAAAGTATCTACAGAAAGAGGGTATGGTCATACTGACCATAGATGAAATTTGCTCTAAGGTAATTTCTTCCCTAAAGTTATTCTTGACAAAATTAAAAACGATATTTATCCTGTCATTATCCTTTACATCTGTAGCAAAAGAGAATCCTTCTGCGTTCAACAAACGCATATCGTCAGAGTTGCCCAAGTCGTTCAATATATTAAGTATGGAAAGTAAGCGCTGAAAATCCGTCTGATATTCTAACACTTCCATTTTATCACCAATCTTTCTTTTGGTTTTTCCAGAGAAAGCAATACCGCCACTGGCGCTGTTAAAAAGCTTTTCAATTTTCTTCATTTCAGGAATCTTAAAGAAATCTGTTCCAAGAAAATCGGTTTTCATTTGCACAACGGTTTCACTGGTGTTACCGGTAAGTGCATCGGTAAACCCGCAATGTGGTAAATTACTACCTATTAATATAAGGTCACCATTTGTATAATAAGATACGTGACTACCTATTTGTCTCTTTCCTGAGCCACCATTAACATATACCAGTTCTAGTTCTGGGTGGTAATGCCACAGGTTATTTCGGTTAATTCTGTTCTCATCAAACTTTTGGTAAGTAAATGAATGACCAAAATCTGGTTTAATGGCTTCAAATGTAGGTTTATGTTTTACCATGGTAATACGTGTTTGTACTATAAAATTAAACATCAAGTTTTAGATGTTCTTTGCAAAATTAACTAAAATATGTGTAATCTTAACATAGGGGTAATAATGAGTATGTAAGTAGGTTAAAATAGAACATAAATTGGGAAAATATGATGTAGTAAGAGCTTTATAACGGCTGTATGTTTGTAGTGTAAATTATAATGAACCCGTAAAATAATTTATTATGAAAAACCTAGTAAAATTCACAACAGTTGTTGCCTTTATGTTCGCTACAGTAGCAGGCATGGCAAGAGAGCCAAAGTTAAACCTATTATCTGCAGGAAAAGCCAAGAGTGTGGTTTTAACGATGGATGCATCTTCTAACGGTGTACAGGTTAAGTTAATGGATTCTGATTTAAATGTTATTTATTCAGAGAAAATGACACAGGGTCATTTTAGCAAGAAATTAAATTTAAAAGATTTGACAGATGGTGTATACTTCCTATCTGCCGATGATAATATGACAAAATATTCATATACTATTGTTTTAGATAACAATGATGTGAAAATCGTAGAATCTGATGAAGATATCAAGCCTTTCTTTAGAAAGACCGATAACATGATCTTCATGAACTATTTAAACTTAGACAAGTCTAAATTATCTATAAAGATATACGATACAGAAAGTAGAACAGTATTTACACAAGAAGTAGCGGACGAAATGATCGTTGAAAAAGCTTTCAATTTCGCAGATGCTTTCCCAGGTACTTACACTGTAACAGTGAAGTCAGCTGGTAAAACATATACTGAAGAGTTTGTTGTTAATTAAGTTGATTTAAGTTGATTAAGAAGGGGACGGGAGCGTCCCCTTTTTTGTTTTCTATACTTTTAAGTACGTAAATGCCCAGTACATAAGGGCAAATTGTATTGGTAGTCGCAATAAAAGTGCCCATTTAGGAAAACCGGCACTAGCCTTTTCACTAGACAACATATAAAAGTGAACCAATAAAAATACTGCTAACATCGCTATTATACCATAAATAGCAAGTTCTTTTGTTTCTTTGAAAAACAACCCTACACCTAAAATAATTTCAGCAATACCACTTAATAAGACTAAAGCTTTATGAAACGGAAGGTACCTGGGCATTATTCTCAGATATACCTTGGGTTTTATAAAATGTAAGGTACCTGCAATAATATAAATTGCGCCCATTACATATAAATGCCAAGGATATGCCATAAGTGAATAAAGTTATGCTTTTGTATTAGCTGAAATCCAGTTCATTATTTTTTTATCTAGAAGTGCTAATGGAACACAGCCAACTTCAAGAACTTTTTCATGAAAAACTTTGATGTCAAAATCTTTACCAAGGTTGGCTTCAGCTTTTGCCCTAAGTTCTAAAATTTTAAGCTGCCCTATTTTATAGGACAAGGCTTGACCAGGGTTTGCCATATATCTTTCAATCTCTGCGGTAATACTAGCTTCGGATTCAGCCTCGTTATCCAAAGAATATTGAATTGCTTTTTCCCTAGACCACCCTTTAGAGTGTAGACCGGTATCTACCACCAATCGAACGGCACGATGCATTTCTGCACCGAGCATCCCAAAATATTGGTAAGGGTCCGTGTAAAGTCCTAATTCTTTACCTAATGATTCTGTATATAATGCCCAACCTTCACCATAGGCACTATACCAAAGAGTCTTTCTAAACTGTGGTAAACTTTCATTTTCTTGTGTCAATGAAATTTGAAAGTGGTGACCTGGTATAGCTTCATGTAAAAACAAATCTTCATCAGAATACGTATTGTAAGAAGTAACATCTGGTATGGGAACATAGAAAATACCTGGTCTTGTACCATCTAAAGACCCGGGATTGTATTCTGCGCTGGCCGATGCTTCTCTGAAAGCCTCTGTTCGTCTAACCTCGAACGGAGTTTTCGGTTGTTTGCTGAACAAGGCATTTACCTTGGGCATCATTTTTTTATGAATGTCGTTAAAATTATCAATAACCTGTTGGGGGTCTGTAAATGGCATTAACTCTTTTTTAGCGCGAACTTCATTAAAAAATGCTTTTAGATCCCCTTTAAAGCCAACTTGTTTTTTAACGTTTTCCATTTCTGCACTAATTCTGGCAACCTCTTTTAACCCAATTTCATGAATTTCATCTGCCGTTAAATTAGTGGTAGTGTATAATTTAATTTGGTGCGCATAAAAAGCATCTCCATTGGGTATACCTTGTATACCACTGGTTTCTCTGCCGGCATTTAGATATTCGGTTGCCATAAAATCATGCAATTCTTTGTAGGCAGGAATAATTTTGTTGTTAATGATTTTCGTATAGGTATCCGTCAACCTTAATTGATCTGATTCGCTAAAGTCAGCTGGAAAGTTCTTAATTGGAGAATAGAACAAATTGTTTTCTAACTTGGCATCTGCAACACTGGCTAACTGCGGTAAAACTTTTTTGATAAGTGATTTTGGCAGAACATTTTTAGCCTTTATACCCTCTTGCATTTTAGTTTTTGCAGATTGAAGCCATACCACATAATCTTCTAAACGCTTGCTCCAGTTTACGTAGTCGTCGGTTGTTTTAAATGGCTGTGCACTTGTACCACCTGCTAATTGCCCCATCATAAGATTCATTGACCACATCTGATCAATAGGCGTATAATTTTCAAAAGCAAGACCTTCTAAGTTAACCTCACACTCCCATTTAAGAATTGCTTTGGACATTTGCTCACTTTCAGAAAGTTTTGCGTCTTCAAATTTTTCAGCTCTTTCTAAATACGTTTGGTAATAGTTTACCAATTCCTTCTTAAACGAATCAGAAAGAAAATTAGGTAGGGTGTCATTATATCTATTATCACCTTGAAAAGTGGCGTTCAGCGGATTCAGTTTTAATCCGTCGTCATAATAATGAGCCAATAAAGTTATGAAGCCAACATTATGAACGGTAGGATTTGTAGAAACCTCTCCATTAGTTTTTAGTTGGGCTTGGGTATAAAGCCCAGTTATTAAGGCAAATGCAATTATTATGTTTTTCATTAAGATGGGTATTAAAAATTAAGATAAGTACTTTTTGAACCTATCTTTCTTGTACTGTGGTACAGATTCGTTGTTCATGAACAGTTCAAGTAAATCTCTTGATTTAACTTTTGAGAACATTAGTTCATAAAATTGCTGAATGGTTAAAGTGTTTTTAGATTGCTCAACTAAAATTATCTCATCACCTTTTGTTACGCTACCTTCCTTTAAGATTTTAACGTAAGTGCCAGGGTGGTTATGGTCAATAAATTCTTTAAGTATTTTTTGTGATCCAAATCTAACTCCTAGTTTATAACAAGGTTCACGTGGTTGGGTAATTTGTACAATAGCCTCGCCAATTTTGTAAATATCTCCAACACGTACTTTAGATTCATCTAAGCCGTCTACGGTTAGGTTTTCACCGAACATGCCCCAGTCCCATTTCAAATCCGGGTAGCGGCTTTTCCAATAATCATAGTAATCGGCAGAAAAAAGGTAGCACGCTTTATTGGAACCGCCATGATGTACACGGTCAATAACCGTATCGTTCTTAACATCATTTTCAGTTAAAAATAACGATGTAGATGTTGGGTATTTAAAGATGCCGGTTTGCTCATTGGCACCGTTCCATTCAAAAGTAACCGGGTCTCCTAAATTTGTAGAAATCACCTTCATGCGGTGAAGATAAAAAAAGCACCAATAAATATGGTAATAGGTTTACTTAAAGTTGACCAAACAGTTATTAAATTGGTTAAAAACAGGTTCTGTGAATTTAAAAACGGTAATTTTCCTTGTAATTATTGAGGAATTCTTAAAATGGTAGTTCGATCTAGTATTGAGTTTAAAAATAAAAAAGCCACTACATTTTTTGTAGTGGCTCTTATGAAAATTATAGGAAAAGGAACTTACTTCACCATCTCATAACTACGTTTAATAAACTCTGTTAATGCCTTACCTTTAAGTAAGCCTTTGGACAACTTTGCCAAGTCAAGTGATTGGTTGATCAATCTCTCTTTTTTCTTCGCTGTTTTTGTATTTAAAAACTCGCTGACCAATGGGTGATTGGTATTGACGATAAGGTTATACATATCTGGCATAGCTCCCATACCGAACATACCACCGCCACCGCCGGTCTGCTGCATTTCTTTCATACGGCGCATAAACTCAGGTTCTGTAATGGTGAACGGAGAAGCGTCACTATCCATTGCTTCCAATTGAACGGTGAAGCTTTTATCTGTAATAGCTTCTTCCAATTCTTTTTTCAAAGTCTCTTTTTCTTCATCTGAAAGTTTAGAGATTTGAGTTTCCTCTTTTTGGATCAACTTATCTATATGGTCTGCATCTACACGAGCAAAAGATATGTTCTCTTTAGAACCTTCAAGTTTTTGCATTAGGTGACCAATAATTGGTGAGTCTAATAGCAATACTTCATAACCTTTAGCTTTTGCTGTTTCAATATAGCTGTGTTGCGCTTCTTTATCGGAAGCATACAGAATTATGGTTTTACCATCTTTATCTGTCTGTGCATCTTTAATTTTTTCCAATAGCTCATCATATGTAAAGTATGAACCGTCTACGGTTGGGTAAAGTGCAAATTTATCTGCTTTGTCAAAGAACTTATCTTCGGACAACATTCCGTATTCAATAACGATTTTGATATCGTTCCATTTAGCTTCAAAATCTTCTCTGTTGTTTTTGAACAAAGAGTTTAGTTTATCGGCAACTTTTCTGGTGATGTAAGAAGATATTTTCTTAACGGCACCATCAGCCTGTAAATAAGAACGAGAAACGTTTAACGGAATATCTGGAGAGTCTATAACTCCACGTAACATAGTCAAGAATTCAGGAACAATACCTTCAACGTTATCTGTTACGAAAACTTGATTTTGGTATAACTGAATTTTGTCTTTCTGTACATTAAGATCATTTGTTAATTTAGGGAAATACAGAATACCCGTTAAGTTAAAAGGATAGTCAACATTTAAATGAATGTTGAATAATGGCTCCTCAAATTGCATTGGGTACAATTCTCTGTAGAATTCTTGGTAATCTTTTGCTTCTAAATCAGCCGGTTGTTTTGTCCAAGCTGGGTTAGGGTTGTTAATGATATTATCTACTTCTTGGGTAGGAGCTGGCTCATCTTCTTTTGCATCTTCCGGTTTCGGTAAAGTTTCCGTTTTCATTCCAAATTTAATTGGAATAGGCATAAACTTGTTATACTTGCTTAACAAACCGCTGATCTTGCTGTCTTCAAGAAACTCGGTTGAGTCTTCTGCGATATGAAGAATTATTTCTGTTCCACGGGTTTCTTTTTCTGCCGGTTCCATTACAAACTCCGGAGAACCGTCACATGACCAATGTACCGCAGGTTCGTCTTTGTAACTTTTTGTAATGATCTCTACTTTATGTGCTACCATAAATGCAGAATAGAATCCTAGACCAAAATGACCAATAATTCCAGAATCTTTTGCAGTATCTTCATACTTGTTCAAAAACTCCTCTGCGCCTGAAAATGCTACTTCGTTAATGTATTTTTTAACCTCATCTTCTGTCATACCAAGACCTTGGTCAATGATATGAAGTTTTTTACCTTCTTTGTCCGCCTTAATTTCGATGATGGGGTTACCATACTCTACTTTGGCTTCTCCAATAGAGGTTAAATGCTTTAATTTTAAAGTTGCATCTGTTGCGTTAGAAACGAGTTCTCTTAGAAAAATTTCATGATCACTGTACAAGAATTTCTTGATCAGTGGAAAAATGTTGTCTACCGACACATTAATTTTACCTGTTGCCATTTTTTATATGTTTTATGCCACATTCATCGTGACCATTGTTAAATGTTTGTTTCACGGGTAAGGACAAAAAAAATACCATAGTAGGTAAGAGTGACAAACTGACAGTTGAAGGGTTGTAAAAGTTTAACAAATATTTTTGTTTAATTTTTAAGTAGAAAAGTTAAACATAATGTATATTTGTTCTGTGATTGGGAATAATTGCTATGAAAAAGTTTTTCAAACACAATCACACGTTGATTATTTATTGGTTAGGTTGTTAAGAACGTGTTACTGCTAGGTGGCACGTTCTTATTACAAAAACCAACATGAACTATTTTCTACTGTTCATTTTTTCTGCCATTTTTAAATAAAAAGATATGTGCGCTAAAGCTAAAAAGGTTACTAAAGAAGTTATAATAGCCAAGTTTATGGATTATGTTTTTGAGCATGAACATTTGCCAAAAACGGTCTATAAGTTCTGTAAGGTCAATGCAATTGAAGAAGCGGATTTTTATTTGTATTTCGGTTCTATTGAGGCTTTGAAGAAGGGAGTTTGGAATTCCTTTTTTGAAAATACAATCAATGTCATAGAAAAAAATGCAGATTACCAATCATATGCCAATAGAGATAAAATGCTTACGTTCTTCTACACTTTTTTTGAGGTTTTGACCTTGAATAGAAGTTATGTATTGTACATCATGGAACGTGCAGAAAGTCCTTTGAAAAATCTAGCCCAATTAAAGGATCTTAGAAAAAATGTAAAAGATTACGCCAAACGCCTTATTACAGAAGGAAATGAGCAAAAGACTAGTAAAATAACAAAGCATAATCCACAGTTGTTTTCAGAAGGGGCTTGGTTGCAGACCTTATTTTTAATGAATTTTTGGAAATCGGATGATTCTGCAGCTTTTGAAAAAACTGATGTTGCCGTTGAGAAATCTGTTAATACAATTTTTGATGTTTTCGATAATACACCATTAGAGAATATCCTAGATTTTGGAAAATTTCTTTATAAAGAAAAATTTGCCTAATGTAATCTAAAGGTTATGAAAACACTTGATAAAATACCTACCGGGAAGATAGAAAGAGCAAGTAAACTGGTAAAGACAGGCGCTAAAATAGGAGGTAACTATGCTAAATATTTTGGTAAAAAAATCATCAATCCAGAAACTACCAAAGATGAGTTGAACGAAGACAATGCGGCAGATATCTATGATGGGTTAAAATCTTTAAAAGGTAGTGCCTTAAAGGTAGCTCAAATGCTGAGCATGGAAAAGAATTTATTGCCCAATGCCTATGTTGAGAAGTTTTCATTATCACAATTTTCAGTTCCTCCTTTATCTGCACCTCTGGTTAGAAAAACATTTAAGAAATACCTAGATAAATATCCCGAAGAGGTTTTTGACTCTTTTGAAAAAGATTCTATAAACGCAGCAAGTATTGGTCAGGTCCATAAAGCTACAAAAGACGGTAAGACCTTGGCGGTGAAAATTCAATATCCAGGTGTTGCACAAAGTATAAGTAGCGACCTAGCTATTGTTAAGCCTATTGCCACTCGTATGTTTAATTTGCAGGGTAAGGATTCGGATAAATATTTTAAGGAAGTTGAACATAAACTTGTAGAGGAAACAGATTATATTTTAGAAGTTGCTCAAAGCAAGGAAATAACTGACGCTTGCAGGGTAATTCCCAATATAAATTTTCCAAATTACTATACTGATTTATCTAGTGAGCGTATTATCACTATGGATTGGATGAGCGGTAAGCATTTGAGCGAGTTTACCAAGACCAATTTTGAACCAGAGACAGGTGATAAGTTGGGGCAGGCTCTTTGGGATTTTTATATGTATCAGATCCATGCTTTACGAAAAGTGCATGCAGACCCGCACCCGGGCAATTTTTTGGTCAGTGAAGACAATGAACTAATTGCTATAGACTTCGGATGCATAAAAGAGGTGCCAGATGCTTTTTATGTTCCTTATTTTGAATTGGCTGTTCCAAAAAATATTTCCGACGATAAAATATTTACTGAAAAATTGTATCAACTTGAAATTTTGATGCCTACGGATACTCAACAAGAAATAACGTTTTTCAAATCTATATTTCACCAACTCTTAAGTTTGTTTACATCACCCTTTCATAAAAAAGATTTTGATTTTGGTGATGAGGTTTTTTGGGCTAAGATTGCAGATTTGGGCGAGCAGTTTTCATCAGATAAGCAAATAAGAAAGATGAATGGTAATAGAGGGTCCAAACACTTTTTGTATATGAACAGAACTTTTTTTGGTCTGTATAATTTACTTCATGATCTAAAGGCGAATATTAAGGTGGATAACTACAGAAAGTACCTTTAAGTAGGTAACAGTCATAACAAGTGTTGGTTATATTTTTAATGTGATTTCTTAATAGTTGTTTATATTGCAACACTAATTCAACCTGAACGATCAGGATTAAAAAATTACTATGTATAATTCTAAAATAATTGGCTTAGGTCATTATGTACCTGAAAATGTAGTGACAAATGACGATTTGTCTAAGGTGATGGATACAAATGATGCTTGGATCCAAGAAAGAACCGGTATAAAGGAAAGAAGACATGTAGTTAAGGGTGATGGCGATACTACAACTACAATGGGTGTTAAGGCGGCCAAAATAGCTATTGAAAGAGCTGGTATTGATAAGGATGATATAGATTTTATAGTGTTTGCCACTTTAAGTCCTGATTATTATTTTCCTGGACCGGGAGTTTTGGTACAAAGAGATTTAGGAATCAAGACCGTTGGGGCATTAGATGTTCGTAACCAATGCTCTGGGTTCGTATATGCGGTTTCCATAGCAGACCAGTATATAAAAACGGGCATGTACAAAAACGTACTTGTTATAGGTTCAGAGCTGCACTCCCATGGTTTAGATATGACAACGCGGGGTAGAAGTGTTTCCGTAATTTTTGGAGATGGAGCAGGAGCGGCTGTACTTACAAGAGAAGAAGATACTACAAAAGGTATATTATCTACACATTTGCATTCAGAAGGTCAACATGCGGAAGAACTTTCATTGATCGCTCCGGGTATGGGTAATAGATGGGTAACCGATATTATGGAAGATAGCGATCCTAATGATGAATCTTACTTTCCCTACATGAACGGGCAGTTTGTATTTAAAAACGCAGTGGTTCGTTTCAGTGAAGTTATAGTGGAAGGTTTAGAGAAGAATAAATTAAATGCTACCGATATTGATTTGTTGGTACCGCACCAGGCAAATTTGAGAATATCTCAGTTTATTCAAAAGAAATTTCAGTTAACAGATGATCAAGTGTTCAATAACATCATGAAATACGGTAACACCACAGCGGCATCAATTCCAATTGCCCTTACAGAGGCATGGGAAGCTGGTAAGGTAAAAAGTGGTGATCTTGTTGTCTTGGCTGCATTCGGCAGTGGATTTACCTGGGGTAGTGTAATCATAAGATGGTAAAAAATAAAGCACCCATGGTTTTGCCATGGGTGCTATATAGTTTTACTCAATAAGAAAAAACCAACCAATCTTCTATATTAAATATCACTATACATAATAATAGACGTTAATAATGTCTAATTGTTACGAACGGTCATGTACTATATTATCACGGTGCGATAAAAATAAATTCTTTTGAGATAAGGTATAAAAGAAGAAACCCGGACATTCCAAAATGAATTGGAAGCCGGGCTTCAAATGCTGATAGGCTATACTAAACACTAACCATTAACTATAAACATATAGCGTTACCAACAAAATCTTTGTACTCGTAAGAGTATCTAACTCTACTAATAGACGAAATATTGCCTAATTAGTTACTTATTAAGTGCATTTTTAACATTTTTTTATTATGAAAAAGACCCTAGTTTTCGGAGCCTCCTTAAAACCAAATCGATATAGCAATTTAGCAATACATAGACTGGTAGATTCGGGGGTGGAAACCTTTGCCTTTGGTTTAAGGGAAGGTAAGGTTTCAGGAGTCAATATCAGTAATAAGTTAGACAAAATTAATGATATTCATACAATAACCCTATATATAAACCCAAAAAGACAAGAAGAATATTATAATAGCATTGTATCGTTAGCGCCTAAACGGGTTATTTTTAATCCTGGTACAGAAAACCCAGAGTTTTATAACATATTGAGAAATAATAATATAGAACCTGAAGTTGCCTGTACTTTAGTACTGTTAAGTACCGGGCAATATTAGGCGATGTCACCTATATCCGGAGATGTATTTTTCTTACGAATAAACCATAATCCTACAAAGGTAAGTAGTCCATTTAATGGCAAAAGTTCGTAGCCAAATACGTATCCGCTTAAATATGATGCCGGTAACTTGGCCAAAAGTAAAATAATAGAGACACAAACAAGTGCAACGATCCATACATATTTGTCTTTCACTTGGTGCTTTGTGAAAATTCCAAAAGAAAACAAGCCTAGCAGAGGTCCATAGGTATATGATGCTACAGTTAGTAAGCCATCAATTACATTTCTATCTAAAATATATTTAAAGGAAATTACCACGATGATTAGAAGTATGCTCATGCCAATATGGGTAATTCTACGTGTTTTTTTAGCTACCGATTCCGGTTTTTTTTCGGTATTAAGAAAATCTACACAAAAAGAAGTGGTCAAAGAGGTAAGTGCGCTATCTGCACTACTATATGCTGCTGCAATTAAACCGAGCATAAAGGTTACGGCTACTGTTATGCCAAGACCACTGTTAAGTGCAATCTCGGGGAACAATAGGTCGGACTTTGGTGCGCCATCCATAAGTGGTAAGGCTATATTATGAGCATCGGCATAGATGAATAATAAAGCACCCAAAAGCATAAATACAAAAGTGACGACTACAAGCACAACACTGAAACTTACCATGTTTTTTTGTGCTTCCCCCAAATTTCTACAAGTAAGGTTCTTTTGCATCATATCTTGATCAAGTCCTGTCATACATATCGTAATGAACATACCACCAAGAAAAGATTTAACTAAATGATTTTTAGATGAAAGGTCATCGGTAAAGAAAGTTTTGCTGTATTGCCCTAATTCTTGAGAATTTAAAAATTCAATAAAGGTCCAGTCCATTTTATCAAGAATAAAATATATGGAGAGTCCCACAGAAATCAACATGAATAGGGTTTGTAAGGTATCTGTCCAGACAATTGTTTTAATTCCCCCTTTAAAAGTATAGATCCAGATGAGTAGAATAGATAAAATTACGGTAATCTCAAAAGGAACGTTCCATGCATCAAAAACAAATTGTTGTAAAACTATTGCAACCAAAAATAGACGGAAAGCCGCACCAAGTACTCTAGAAATAAAGAAAGAAATGGCGCCAACCTTATAGCTCACAAAACCAAATCTATTATCTAGATATTCGTAAATAGAAGTTACATTCTGTTTATAATAAATTGGTAGTAATACAAATGCGGTAACCAGATAGCCTAAAAAGTACCCGAGTACAACCTGCATATAACTAAATTGAGAAGCATCTACCCAACCTGGAACAGAAATAAAGGTAACCCCGGATAATGATGCTCCTACCATACCAAAAGCAACCAAGTACCATGGAGATTGTTTACCGGCTTTAAAAAAATCTTCGTTAGAATCGTTTTTGCCGGTAAAATAAGATATGACCAGCAGTAAAACGAAATAACCGGAAATGAGCAATAGAATATGAGAGGCATTCATAAATTGAAATTTGCCGGCAAATTACAAAAAGTTAAATGACCATTTATAAGTTGTTATAAACTGTAAAAGAAGTATGTCTTTGGAGACTTGAAATGGTGCCCATAGGTAGCAATGATACGGTTTAATGTTAAATTTTAAGAAAACTATACGATACCCTTAATAAGTTTAATCGTAAATTTATACCCATATTTAACTATGGAATTCTCTTCTAAATTATTGGAAAATGCGGTTTATGAAGTCTCGCAGTTGCCAGGTATAGGTAAGCGTACAGCTTTACGGCTGGTGCTTCATCTTTTAAAGCAACCAGAACAGCGTACAAGCAATTTGGCTACCTCATTATTGGATTTAAGAAGTAAAATTCAATTTTGTGAAAATTGTCATAATATTTCTGATACGGTGTTGTGTGAAATTTGTGCCAACCCGAAAAGAGATGACGCATTGGTGTGTGTGGTAGAGGAAATTAGGGATGTAATGGCTATAGAAAATACCGGTCAATTTAGAGGCAAGTACCATGTTCTAGGAGGTAAGATTTCGCCAATGGAAGGTATTGGACCGCAAAATTTGAAAATAGGGACCTTGGTAGACAAAGTGAAGAATGGCGTAATAAAGGAGTTGATTTTTGCGTTGAGTTCTACAATGGAGGGCGATACCACCAATTTTTATATTTTTAGGCAAATTGAGGGTTTTGAAATTAAAACCTCTACAATAGCAAGAGGTATAGCCGTTGGTGATGAGTTGGAATATGCAGATGAGGTTACCTTAGGGAGAAGTATTTTGAACAGAGTGCCCTTTGAAGGGTCGCTTCGGCAAGATTAACTCTTGATTTTTAGTTAAGTATCAATAAAAAGGTATTTATTTTATTATTTTTGTAAAAATTACAAACAAAACAAGCTTTAAATTATCGATATGTCAAAATTTGAATTGAAACTACCACGAATGGGAGAGAGTGTTGCAGAAGCAACATTGACATCATGGTTGAAGGAGGTAGGTGATACGATTGAAATGGACGAGCCCATTTTCGAAATTGCTACGGATAAAGTGGATAGTGAAGTGCCTAGTGAGGTAGATGGTGTTTTAATTGAAAAATGTTTCAATGTTGATGATGTTGTTGAAGTTGGGCAAACGGTAGCAATAATACAGGTAGGTGGCGATGTTGAAATAGCAGAACCTGAGCAAAAGGATAAAGAAGTTGAAACGGAAGAGCCTGTGTTACAAGAAATGGTATCTGCAGCAGAATCTGCCGTTATGCATGCTAGGGCCCAAACATCTGTAGCGCAATTGAACGGAACTTCAGATCGCTTTTATTCTCCATTGGTAAAGAATATAGCAAGACAAGAAGGTATTTCTTTTGATGAATTGGAGACTATTACAGGAACCGGAAAAGACGGCAGGGTAACCAAAGACGATATTTTAAACTACGTTAAAAAGGGAGAAAGTAATCCTGTAGAAAGAATTTCTACACCAGAAAGAGCAGCTGTTCAAGAAAGGGTAGTGGTATCACAAAAAGTGGCAGTACCAGAAAAGGTATCTACCCCGGTAGAAGAAAAAGTAACGGCACCACCAGCTCCGGAAAAGGTAGCCCCCGCTACAGCATCTACGCAAGCCCCCACTTCTGAAAAACCTAAAATACAGGTTTCTCGAGGAGATGAGGTTATACCAATGTCAAGAATGGGGAAATTGATTGCCAAACATATGACTGACAGTGTTTCCACATCTGCACATGTTCAAAGTTTTATAGAGGTAGATGTAACTAATATTGTTACTTGGAGAAATAAAATAAAGGACGCGTTCTTTAAAAGGGAAGGAGAGAAGTTTACCTACACACCTATTTTTATGGAAGCTGTGGCCAAGGCTTTGAAGAAATATCCTATGATGAATATTTCTGTTGATGGCGATAGCGTAATAAAAAAGAAAAATATTAATATAGGTATGGCCGCTGCTTTACCGGATGGCAATTTGATCGTACCTGTAATTAAAAATGCAGATCAATTAAATTTATTAGGTATAGCTAAAGTTGTAAATGATTTGGCAGACCGATCTAGAAACAATGCCTTAAAACCAGACGAGGTGCAAGGTGGTACCTATACGGTTACCAATGTTGGTACGTTTGGTAGTGTTTTTGGAACTCCCATAATTAATCAGCCACAAGTAGGTATATTGGCATTGGGTGCTATAAGAAAAATTCCTTCGGTAATAGAAACTGCGGAAGGAGATGTAATTGCGGTGCGTAGTAAAATGTACTTATCCCATAGTTATGACCATAGAGTGGTCAATGGGGCTTTAGGTAGTATGTTCGCCAAGGCGGTAGCAGATTATCTTGAAAATTGGGATTTGAATAGAGAAATATAGAAATAATTAATTATTAGTTAATAACACCTTGCTATATGATATAGCAAGGTGTTTTTTGTTATAATGCTGATTGTTTAGGTGTTATGTCTATAAATAAAATTAATCAATACTAAATTTATGTGCCTAAAAAACGAAAAGGTATCTTTGTTAAAAGTAGAACTTGTATGGAATTAAAGCTTACCAGACCAATTTGTTTCTTTGATTTGGAAACAACAGGGGTAAATGTGGCAAAAGATCGTATTGTTGAAATTGCAATATTAAAAGTATACCCTAACGGAAATAAGGAGAGTAAAACTTGGCTTGTAAATCCTGAGATTACAATACCTGAGGAGGTAGTTGCCGTTCATGGAATAACAAATGAGAAGGTTGCCAATGAGCCAACCTTTAAAGAACTATCTAAGGAAATTTATAAAATGATCAAGGATAGTGATTTGGGAGGTTTTAATTCAGATAGGTTTGATATTCCCTTGTTAGCGGAAGAATTGTTGCGGGCAGATATTGATTTTGATATGAAAAACACAGTATCTGTAGATGTGCAGACCATTTTTCATAAAATGGAAAAGCGTACTTTGGAAGCTGCATATAAATTCTATTGTAACAAAGAACTTACCGATGCGCATAGTGCGGCAGCCGATACCAATGCCACTTACGAAGTTTTGCTTTCCCAATTGGACAGGTATCCGGATTTGGAAAATAATGTCAAAAAGCTATCGGAATTTTCTAGAAGAAAACAATCGGTTGATTTTGCAGGTTTTATTGCATTGGATGAAGATGGCGAAGAAGTATTTGCTTTTGGTAAACACAAAGGCAAAAAAGTACATGCGGTATTGGAAAATGAACCTGGTTATTTTGGATGGATGTTAAATGCCGATTTTCCATTGTACACAAAAAAAATACTTACTCAGATTAAATTGAGCAAATTAAACAACAAGTTGAGTTGATCATGCGTACTCTATTAATAATTTTTTTATTGATTTTTGGTACTGGTCATGCTCAAGAGGTTTTGGTTGAAGGGCATGTTTTAGATGAGAAGACAAAAACACCAGTACCTTATGCCAATGTTAGTTTTTTAAAAACACTTAAAGGAACTTCAAGTGATGAAGACGGCTATTTTTATATAGACGTACCGGAATCTTACTTGGAGCGTGAGGTGCATATTTCGGCACTTGGTTTTAAGGACACCATAATACCGGCTAAAATTATTTCTCAAAAAAAGAAGATTCATCTTAAAGAAGAAACTTTTGAGCTTGAGGAAGTGGTTGTGTCGCACAGCTTGGGAGATTCTCAGGTGTTGAACCCGGTGAGCTCATATAGTATAAAAAGTGGATTTTCATCGGCAGAGACTCCTTGGGTATTGGCATTGTATTTTCCAAATATAGGAGCTTCTAAAAAATTTATTGAGAAAATAACCATTCACGTACAGCAGAATAGTAAATTTAAAAGAGCATCATCTAAATTTAGGCTTAGGGTGTATGATGTAGATAAGAAAACGCAGAAACCAAACCATGATTTAATACGTAAAAGTATAATTCTGGAGAGTTCTAAAACTGAGGATTTTGTATCTATAGATTTATCTAGTATGAATATCAAAATGCCCGATGAAGGTGTTTATATTGGGTTAGAATGGTTGTTCTTGCCTTATAATTGGTATACAAATACCTATAAACATGCTGTCACCAACAAAAAAGTTGTTGAAGATAGATTTGCACCTACCTTTGCTGCAGTATATCAGAAAAACCAAAATTTTAAGACCATGGTTTATGGTATGGGAGAGTGGAGTGATTTTGCAATTAAGGCGCCAGGTAATAATGAGAATTTAATACCTGCGGTAAGTTTAAAATTGTCGAAGAAAAGATAGATTGAAATGAAGATTATTTGTATCGGTAGAAATTATACAGCCCATATCAATGAGTTGGAAAATGAAAGACCAGAAGAGCCTGTTGTTTTCATAAAGCCAGATTCATCGGTGTTGCCAAAACAACAAGATTTTTATATTCCGGAATTCTCAAATGATGTACATTATGAAGTTGAGGTTTTGGTAAAGATCAAGAAAGTAGGAAAACATATTAGTAAAGAATTTGCACCCACCTATTACGATGAAATTGGTTTAGGTATAGATTTTACGGCAAGAGATTTACAATCTAAACTAAAGGAAAAAGGCTTGCCATGGGAGAAAGCCAAAGGTTTCGATGGTGCAGCGGTAATAGGGGAGTGGTTACCAAAAACCGATTTTGAAAATATCAACGACTTAAATTTTACGTTGGTAAAGAACAATGAGGTGGTGCAAAAAGGCAATACCAGTTTAATGCTTTGGAAGATTGATGAGATTATAGCTTACGTGTCAACATTCTTTATGTTGAAAAAAGGAGATATTATTTTTACAGGAACTCCGGCCGGTGTTGGCAAAATAAGTCCAAATGACTATCTTTCGGGGAGTTTGGAAGATAAAGAACTTTTTACCTTAAAAATTAAATAATGATTTATAACCTTGATAAGATTAATGAGATGGCAGAAGGAGATCAGGATTT
This sequence comes from Maribacter sp. HS, assembly GCF_048059195.1. Classification (NCBI taxonomy): domain Bacteria; kingdom Pseudomonadati; phylum Bacteroidota; class Flavobacteriia; order Flavobacteriales; family Flavobacteriaceae; genus Maribacter; species Maribacter sp. HS. The sequence goes on along the minus strand of NZ_JAYLVV010000010.1, from coordinate 115,629 downwards.
TATAAATTCTGTTATTTCTGTTTTTTTGGAAGAAGTGCCCGAAGATTTAGAGGCTTTAGAGAATGCCTTACAAGCTAAAGACCATGATAAAGTATATAAATTGGCCCATAAAATTAAACCTAACGTAGATTTGTTGGGTATGGAGCAAACACGTGCCATAGCCTTGGAGATAGAGACTCTTGGTAAACAGGAAGCGAATATGGCTGAGATCGAGACAAAATTTCCATTGCTTAAGACAGATATTAATCAAGTAGTAGCAGAACTAAAAAATGACTTTCAGTTATAATGCTTGCTGAAATTATTACCATTGGCGACGAGATTCTCATTGGCCAAGTTGTAGATACCAATTCCGCTTTCATAGGAAAAGAACTCAATAAAATTGGTATTTCGGTTTATCAGATAACATCTATACAAGATGAACGGGTTCATATGTTGAATGCTTTTAAAGAAGCATCTGAGCGCGTTGATATTGTAATTGTTACCGGCGGTCTGGGACCCACCAAAGATGACATTACCAAACACACTTTGTGTGAGTTTTTTAATGATGAACTTGTAGAGAATGCGCAGGTTCTAGCTCATGTAGAGGAGCTTTTTGCAAAATACATCAGCAATACCCCCATTTCCGATATTAATAGAATGCAAGCTTTAGTACCAAGTAAGGCAGAGGTATTGCATAATGCAAATGGCACAGCTCCAGGAATGTTGATCAGACAGGGCAATGTTACATTTATATCTATGCCAGGTGTACCGTTTGAGATGAAGCATTTGATGACCAAGTCGGTAATTCCTAAATTGACAGCATATTATAAAAGACCGTACATTATTCATAGAACAGTGGTTACCTATGGTATGGGAGAAAGTGCTATTGCTAAAAAAATAGAAGCTTGGGAAGATGCATTGCCCAAGAATATAAAATTGGCATATCTTCCAAATTTGGGCAAGGTTAGGTTAAGGCTATCCGGTAAAGGTGTAAATTATAGTGAACTGGCAACTGCTATGGATGCAGAGATAGGCAAACTTTATCCTTTAATAAAAGATATTGTCTTTGGTTTGGAAGATGATCAAAGTATAGAAGAGTTGGTAGCTAAAATGTTGACCGATAAAAGTTTGAGCTTATCTACTGCCGAAAGTTTTACAGGAGGAAAAATCGCAGAGAAAATAACTTCAATACCTGGGGCGTCCAAGTATTTTAAGGGGAGTGTGGTCAGCTATGCTACCGAAACTAAAATTAATGTGCTAAAAGTACCGGTTAAATTAGTAGAAGACTATTCTGTGGTAAGTGCAGAGGTTGCCGTTGCCATGGCAAAAGGTGCCAAAAAATTGATGAAAACTGATTTTGCAATTGCAACAACAGGCAATGCAGGACCAACAAAAGGAGACTCAAAAGCAGATGTTGGAACAGTATTTATTGCAATTGATGGTCCTACGTCACAAATTGTGCAAAAATTTCAAATGGGAAGTACAAGAGAACGGGTTGTGGAAAAGTCTGTAAATAAGGCATTTGAGCTGCTTCAAAAAGAAATTTTAAAAATGTGAACTTTATTGTTGTTGGAACGATAAAAAAGATATAAATTTGCACCCTGTTTAAAAGAAAAAGTCAGCACGATGTCAAAAGTTTGTGAAATTACGGGAAAGAAGGCGATGTTTGGAAACAATGTTTCGTTTTCAATTAATAAGACGAGAAGAAGATTTGATGTAAATCTATCTAAGAAGCGTTTTTACATTCCAGAAGAAGACCGTTGGATTACACTTAAAGTTTCTACAAGAGCTTTAAAGAGTATCAATAAGAAAGGAATATCTGCTGTTTTAAAAGAAGCAAAAGCAAAAGGATTCGTAATTAAGTAATCTGGAAAATAGAGCGTTAAGATGGCAAAGAAAGGCAATAGAATACAAGTTATATTAGAGTGCACTGAGCACAAAGAATCTGGTCAACCAGGTACTTCAAGATATATTACTACAAAGAACAAGAAAAATACTCCTGAGAGATTGGAAATTAAAAAATTCAATCCTATTCTTAAGAGAATGACCGTTCATAAAGAAATTAAATAGATTTTCATTTTAGGAAATCACAAAAAATTATAAGTCATGGCTAAGAAGACCGTAGCAAGTTTACAGACAAGTTCTAAAAGATTGACAAAGGCTATAAAAATGGTTAAGTCACCAAAATCAGGTGCTTACGTTTTTGTTGAGCAAGTAATGCCGCCAGAATTGGTAGATGCTTGGATCGCCAAGAAATAAGAATTATAACTTTTAGTAGTTATTGAGCCCCTTTCCTACGAAAGGGGCTTTTTAATTTTTATATTTGAATAACCATATGATGAACAATGAGCTTATTTAAAAAAATATTTTCTTCCCAGAAAAAAGAAACCTTGGATAAAGGTTTGGAAAAAACGAAAACCAGCTTTTTTTCTAAATTAGGTAAAGCGGTTGCCGGTAAGTCAAAAGTAGATGATGATGTATTGGATAATCTTGAAGAAGTATTGGTGTCTTCAGATGTAGGGGTAGACACAACTTTAAAGATTATTGAAAGAATTGAAGCTAGGGTAGCACGTGATAAATATGTGGGTACAGACGAGCTGAATTCAATTTTAAGAAGTGAGATTGCAGCACTTTTGTCCGAAACCAATGACGGTGACATTTCTGATATACAAATTCCCAAAGATAAAAAGCCATATGTAATTATGGTGGTAGGTGTCAACGGGGTTGGTAAAACAACCACCATTGGTAAATTAGCGCATAGATTTAAAAACCAAGGATTAAAAGTTGTTCTAGGTGCGGCAGATACGTTTAGGGCAGCAGCTATTGATCAATTGCAAGTTTGGGCAGATCGTGTAGATGTTCCTATAGTAAAACAACAAATGGGCAGTGACCCTGCATCCGTAGCTTTTGATACACTTAGTTCTGCAGTTACTCAAGATGCAGATGTAGTAATTATCGATACCGCTGGGCGTTTACATAACAAGGTAAATTTAATGAACGAGTTGACCAAGGTAAAACGCGTTATGCAAAAAGTTGTAGAAGATACACCGCATGAAGTCTTGTTGGTCCTTGATGGTTCTACAGGTCAAAATGCGTTTGAACAGGCAAAGCAGTTTACGAAGGCCACAGAAGTAACGGCATTGGCCATTACCAAATTAGATGGTACTGCAAAAGGTGGGGTGGTCATCGGAATTTCTGATCAATTTAAGATTCCTGTAAAATATATTGGAGTGGGTGAAGGTATTGAAGATTTACAGGCATTTAATAAGTACGAATTTGTAGATTCATTCTTTAAGATTTAAAATTGAGATACGGCTGGTTCATTTTTCCTCTTTTATTATGTAATCTGAGCTGGGGGCAAATGAACCACCCAAAAGCTAGTCCCTTCGCCAGGATTGAGCAAGAAGTAGGGCTCTCAAAAATTACTGTAGAGTATTCGCGGCCATCTGCCAAGGGTCGTACATTATTTGGTAATCAACCTAATGGAGCACCAGGCTTAGTGCCTTATGGGCGTATTTGGCGGGTAGGGGCAAATGAGTCAACCAAAATTACGTTTAGTAGCAACGTAATAATCGGTGATAATTCTTTGGATAAGGGTACTTATGCCCTTTATGCATTTCCAAATGAAAACAAATGGGAAATCGTATTCCATAAAAATCTATCGCATTGGGGAGATGGTAGAAAGAACTACGACCCCAATGAAGATGCACTTCGTATTGCATTATTGCCAACCGAAGTGAAAGTTTTTCAAGAAAGTTTTCTGATTTCATTCGATGATATCGATCACAACGGAACATTGATGAATTGGAATTGGGGAACAACACAAATATCTATACCCATTCATTTTGATACCAAGGCTATCATGAAAGTGCAAATAGCGGATAAACTTTCAAATGCTCCTAGTGCCCAAACGTATTATGAAATTGCTAGATATTATCAGGAGCAAAATATACATACAAATGAGGCAAAAGAGTATGTTGAAAGGGCTATTGAATTAGGTGGCGATACTTATTATTTTCATAGAGTGCGCTCATTAATATTGGCTGATCTAAAAATGTTTGATGAAGCAATCACTGCAGCAAAAATTTCTATGAAATTGGCGGAGAAGGAGGGGAAAGATGAATTTGTTCGCCTCAATCAAGATAATATTGCACATTGGAAAGCGCTTAGCATAATTAAAAAATAAGAATATGAAAAAACTCCTTTTGTTAATGGTCATCATTTTTTTGGGTGCCTGTAAAACTGAACAGGATACAAAAGAAAGGCATGAAATTGTTCTTTGGACTCCCTATGACGATTCATTAGAAGTAGCTGGTAATGCCGATCATGATAATACTCGTATGCGGTACAAATTGATTCAATCTAAAGTGCTTGATAAAAATGAAGTGTTCAGGCCGCTATATAAAGAAGTTTCTAACCTGACGGAAGAAGAATACAAACTACTGCTACCTATGATTTTGGAGCAAGATATTTTTGTAATTCGAAATCATATCAAAGAAGGGAGATTAACTTATGAGGACCTGGTTCTGTTTTATTTATACCGTATTTATAAATATGAATTGGATAATACCACAACGTTAAATACCATAATTGCTCTTAATGAAGATGTGGTTCAACAAGCTCGTGAGTTGGACGAGCAAAATGAAAAAGGAGTTGCCACCCAAATACAACATCCAATCTATGGCATGCCCATATTGTTAAAGGATAATATTAATACCGTAGGAATGAAAACAACGGCCGGTTCAATTGCTCTTATGGACAATAAAACGGAAGATTCATTTATAGTACGGCAACTTAAAAAGAATGGTGCTTTAATTTTGGGTAAGGTAAATTTAAGCGAGTGGGCTTATTTTTTATGTTCAGGTTGCCCAGTAGGGTATAGCGCATATGGTGGTCAAACTTTGAACCCCTATGGTCGTAGAATATTTGAAACTGGCGGTTCCAGTTCTGGTAGTGGAACCGCAGTTGCGGCAAACTATGCAGTAGCGGCCGTTGGTACAGAGACATCAGGGTCTATATTGTCACCTAGTAGTCAAAATTCTGTTGTGGGCTTAAAACCAACCATAGGTTTATTAAGTAGGTCAGGAATAGTTCCTATATCCAGTACTTTGGACACTCCCGGTCCTATGACCAAAAATGTAAAGGACAATGCTATTTTATTATCGGCTATGTTGGGTTATGATGAGGTGGATAGCGCATCTGTGGAAGATAACTATCCGGGCATTTTATCCGCAGGTCTCAATCCTGAACCTCTAAATGAAATTAGGTTAGGAGCCATTAAAGAGCTAATGGAATCTGATAGTATCTATAGAAAAACTATAGATAAATTAAAAAATGAAGGTGCTACAATTATAGAAATAGTACCTCCGGAAGTAAGTATGGACGGATTCTTAAGTATACTAAATATTGACATGCGAAATGATTTACCCTCTTATTTAAGGAATTATACGGATCCTAACTTAGTGAAGATAAAATCTATTGAAGATGCAGTAGCATTCAATAATAATGATTCTTTAGTAAGAATCCCTTATGGTCAAGCGCTATTTAATGGCATAGTTTCAGATACCACAACTAGCTCAGAATTAGAGGAAATAAAACTGAATTTAGAAAAAAATGGACGAACGTTTTTTAATTCAGCTATGGATAAGAATAGGTTAGATGCAATACTTTCTATTAATAATTATCATGCAGGTTATGCCGCTGTTGCAAAATATCCGGCGCTTACAGTGCCAATGGGTTATAAGCCATCTGGAGAACCAATTAGTCTAACTTTTATAGGCAAACAATTCACTGAAGCCAAATTGCTTAGAATTGGTAAAGCATATGAAGAAAAATTTCCTATCAGGATGATGCCTAAAGACTACAGAAATTAAAATTGTTCTAGGTGTCATGAAAAGAAGGGGATTTATAAAGAACACTTTTCGATGGGGAGGGGGATTAGGGTTGTTGGTCGGTTTATATAGTTGGCAAATAGAGCCTTTTTGGCTGAAATATGTTCATTTAAAAATGCCATTAAAAAACTTACCTGATGCCCTTGTAGGTAAAACACTGATGCAGATTAGTGATATACATATCGGTAATTCGTTCGATTATCAATATATCGTAGATTCGTTTCAAGATGCACAAAAATTGAATCCTGATTTTGTAGTCTATACAGGAGATTATGTAACCTATGAAAATAATGAACAGATCGATCAGTTGAATGAGGTGCTACAACATGTGGTAAAGGGTACTTTAGGTACTATAGGTATTCTAGGTAATCATGATTATGGTATCGACTTTGTCGAAGAACCTGTGGCAAAGACCATCACTGAAAGTTTAAGGGCAGTAGGCGTCACCATGTTGAGAAATGATGCTATTGAAATAGACGGACTCAATTTTTTGGGAATGGATGATTTTTGGGGAAGTAATTTCTATCCCTTGAAAGCTACCGCTAAATATAGACCTGAAATGGCGAATATCACATTATGTCACAATCCTGATGTATGCGATTTACCTGTTTGGAACAATTTTAAGGGGTGGATATTATCTGGTCATACCCACGGTGGGCAAGTAAAACCACCATTTTTACCCGCTCCATTACTTCCTGTAAAAAATAAAAATTACGATGCAGGTATTAAAAAATTGGGAAAAGGAAAAACGCTTTATATAAACAGTGCCATAGGATGTCTTCGCCAAGTACGCTTAAATGTAAGACCAGAGATTACGGTTTTTGAGCTTACAAAAGAAGTTTAGGGTATCCTGTAGCTAATCAATAGTTTGTATTACAGTCTCGGAAGGTAATCTAAATTTACCTATTAAATTGGGTTGTGTACTATCTTCCTTATGCCTATAGCCAATTGCAACCGAAAATAAAACTTTATGATCTTTGAGTTTTAGAATATCCTTGTATTTTTCTGGTTCAATACCTTCCATGGGTGTAGAGTCTATTTCCATAGCTGCACAGGCTGCCAAAAAGAAACCTAATGTTATGTATACTTGATGGGTAAGCCAATTAATGGTTTTTTCGTGCGGTTGTGGTTTTACAAATTGTTTATAGAACCTCACAGAACCTTCATTTAGATTTTCTTCAACTCTTCTTTCAAATTCTAGCAAGTTGTCCATAACGCTAAATACAACTAAATGACTAGCATCCTTAATTTTGGAAGCATTAAAATAAGATGCTTCGGCTAAATCATCTTTTATTTGTTCATTTGATACAAAAGTAAATAACCATGGTTGGCTATTAATTGAAGAAGGACTTAGTTTGAGTATATCCTTTAAATCTTGAATATCTGAATTTGATATCTTACGGGTTGCATCATATTTTTTAGTTGTGTACCTATTTTCTGCAAATTGCTTAAAGTCCATTGTATCTAAATTGATTTATTTCTAGTTTTATAACTTAGAATAGTAGTTTTTATTCTAATATACAAGGTTAATTTTCTATTACTGCATTTATCAATTCCCATAATTCGTTGTCAAAACTAGAAGGTCCTAAAAGTTCTTCATTGCTAGCTCCGCCCATACGTACTATAACCATATCTAAGCTTGGTACCATATATAACTTTTGATCGTTTAAGCCAAGTCCTGCGATAAGGTCGTCTGGAGCATTAGGTATTAAGCTACCTGTAAATTCATCTTCTGAACTTGGTAGTCTAAAGCTGCTTTTACCGTTTAACCAATAGAGATAGCCGTAAGCAAGGTTATGGTTTTGAGACGAATTGGTCATGGCATTAAAATATTCTTGGTCCGAAAGAATGGAGGTGCCATCCCAATTACCTTGGTTAAGGTTTAAAATTCCGAAGCGGGCCATACTTCTTGCAGTACTGAAAAATACGTTGTTATATCCTATTTTAAGGAACAAACCTTGCATACCAATAGGTTCTTTGATTTTTTCGGAGAAATATGCATTGAAATCTCTTTCTGTAGCGTTAGCAATTACATCATCTAACAAAGTATACGGTCCGTTATGGTAGTACCAAAATGTATTTGGGTCATTTAAAAAGTTTAAGCATTCCGGGTCAGTACAGAAAATATCTTCAACCGTATAATCTAGACCGGTTGTCATTGTCAATTGGTTCTTAATAGTAATATTCTGTTCTTGATTTAAGGGCATATTTGTCCATCCCTCACCTAAATAGGTAGATGTGGGTTCCAGTATATTTAAGAAACCTTCTTCTTGGGCAATACCTGTTAACATTGCGGTTAAATTTTTTCCAGCGGAATTCCATGCATGATTGTCGTCAGATTTAAAATCACCAAAGTATTTTTCTATGATAATTCTTCCGTCCTTTATTATAATGAAAGCATCTGTATTGTTATTTTCTAAAAAGAAGTATAAGTTACTGACTTCATCTTCATTCCATCCTAATGTTTCCATAGAAAGGGTTTCCCATTCGTTTGTTCTGGAAATAGGTGGAAAATATGTTTCGGTAGGTACTGGTGTAACAGCAGGTGGCGTTCCACTTTTTCCTGTTTCAGTTGATGGATCAGAATCACTTGAACATGAAACAAAAACAGATAGTAGGGCAATTAGGCTGAAATATTGGGAGAATTTCATTTTAAATTTAAGTTTTGGGCGTTAATAAACCGTAATCAACTAAAGATTACAAGTAAATTTGTCCATATCTAACGTTTTTAAATACCCAAATCGTATTTTTGCACCCCAATTAAAATTATGAGGACAAAATCTCTTAAGAAGAACAAAATCAACGTAGTAACGCTAGGTTGTTCAAAAAATGTTTATGATTCTGAAGTACTCATGGGCCAATTAAAGGCTAACGACAAAGAAGTTGTGCATGAAGAAGAAGGGAACATCGTAGTAATTAACACATGCGGCTTTATTGCTAATGCCAAAGAAGAGAGTGTTAATACCATTTTAGAATATGTTCAAAAGAAAGAAGAAGGTGCGGTTGATAAAGTTTTTGTAACCGGTTGCTTAAGTGAACGCTATAAGCCAGATTTGCAAAAAGAGATACCAAATGTAGATGAGTATTTTGGCACTAGTGAATTGCCAGGGTTATTAAAAGCGCTAGGAGCAGATTATAAGCATGAGTTAATAGGTGAGCGTTTGACCACTACACCAAAAAACTATGCTTATTTAAAAATAGCCGAAGGTTGTGATAGACCTTGTTCATTTTGCGCTATTCCATTAATGCGTGGTAAACATAAAAGTACACCAATTGAAGAATTGGTGACAGAAGCTGAAAAACTTGCCGGCAAAGGGGTAAAAGAACTTATTTTGATAGCTCAAGATTTAACTTACTACGGTCTTGACCTTTATAAGAAAAGAAATCTTGCCGAATTATTACAGGCATTAGTGAAAGTTGAAGGTATTGAATGGATACGTTTGCATTATGCATTTCCGGCAGGTTTTCCAATGGATGTACTTGACGTAATGAATAGGGAACCAAAAGTATGTAACTATTTGGATATCCCATTACAACATATATCGGATAGTATTTTAAAAAGTATGCGTCGTGGTACTACAGAGGTTAAAACGACCAAATTGTTAAAAGAATTTAGAGCAGCGGTACCTGAAATGACCATTAGGACCACCTTAATTGTAGGGTATCCAGGGGAAACCGAAGAAGATTTTGAAATTCTTAAAAACTGGGTAATTGCCATGCGTTTTGAGCGTTTGGGATGTTTTACATATAGCCATGAAGAAAATACACATGCCTATAGTTTGGTTGATGATGTGCCTGAAGAAGTAAAGCAAGAACGTGCAAATATCATCATGGAAATACAATCTCAAATTTCTTGGGAATTGAATCAACATAAAGTAGGTGAAACATTTAGATGCATAATTGATCGTAAAGAAGGAAATTACTTTATCGGAAGAACTGAGTTTGATTCACCGGATGTGGATAATGAAGTGTTGATCGATGCTACTAAACATTATGTGAAACAGGGTGAATTTGTAAACGTGAAAATTACAGAGGCCGCAGATTTTGATTTATACGGAGAGCCTGTTTAAAAAAAAATCCCAATTCTAGTTGGGATTTTTTTTTACCTAAAAAGTGATGTTTACAAATGGGATTATTGGGCTAGAATAAACACTTTCGTCATCATCATCATATAGCACATTAAATTTGGCACCAATAGAGATTTTATTATTAATGTTGTAGCCTGCGCCAACAAATAATGCGGATTCCCAAAAATCATCTTTGATTTCACCAGTAGGTGTTTCTTGTTTTGTATTCACTTTTAATTGGGCAAACTCTAACAAGCTCATTAACTTTTTAGATAGATTGTATTGTCCAATAACGTTAGCACCAAAGGTTGTAGTTTTTTGAACATTTTTAATGGAATTATAACTTCCTTGAACTCCCGCGCCTAAACTAAAATTATCGCTTAAATTATATATTAAGTTAGGTGACAAGCTAATATTGGTGCCTCCTAAAAAATTGAGTCCAAAGCCACATCCAAATTTTAGTCGTGGATCAACGGTGACCAAACTATCAACTGTTTGTAGTTGCTCTGTTGTTGTGCTATCTAAGGAAACAGGAGTGTTCATTGTAGCTGAACTATCTATTACCGAGATATTGGTTACTTGTGAAGATACTTGTGCGCAAATAGCAAAAAAGACCAATGACAAGGCATTGGTTAAGACAGATTTTTTCATTTTTAAATTTTGGTTAGGTGTTATATAGAGATTAAATATAAATCATTTAATATGAAACTCATTTAGCCAAAATTAGCATAAAAATAAAAATCATGTTGGTAACTATAATTTTGGTATTGTATTAACTAATTGATTAAAAGATAATTATGTTTAAAGTTCTTTCTTCATCATGCCTATAGTGAAATAACCGAGCAGAATTATTATAAGTCCTGTTATTCCCCAAAGCCACCACTTATTTTCAAAAAGAGGAGCAGTAGTTATAGATTCTTTTTTTTGTATATCTATTGTCTTTCCTAAATTTAAATTAGTAATATTTTGAGGTAAAATTATTTTTGTCTTGGCAATGTCGTAATTTGGAGATTTGTCTGTATTTTTTCCATACACCATAAAGTAATTGGCAGGCGCGGTAAAGCGTGTTGTTAAGGTGTGTATAAAACCTCTTAGTGCTACACTGGAAATGTTCAGGGGTTGATTGTCATAGTTTAATATAATGATACGTACTTTTTTTGCTAGTATACTAGGAAGTTCAAAGCTGTTATCTTCCATTGAAGAAAGTGTTTTGGTGGTCAGAGGTCTATAATTATAATGCCAGCCTTTTTCCGATTTAACACTATCTGCTAAATATTGTAATGATATGGATCTATAATAGTCAAAATTATCATCTACTGTGACAGTTAAAAAATCTAATGGTACCTTGGTGCTTAGTTCCACATCAACAATAGTATTCTTTTCTTGTTCTTTAACTTGAAATGATTGTACTTGATAATTTCGATATGCGGCTTCCTTTTTTGCCTTTTTAAGAATTTTCACCGTAGCTAAGTTTGGCTCTACATCACTCTTGATCAATAAACGATAATATCTATAGCTGGTATCGGAAAATTTTAGAGTTGTAAAGGCGTAATTGGTCTGGTCATTGTTTATGGATAAAATGCGGTAATCTTCCAAAATAGTGAACCATTGTTTTTGATGCTGACTACCCTCTAAAGTTATTTCCCAGTTGAAATTTTGGTCTTTTAAATCTAGAATAATCTCATTGATGGTTTCTTTATTTGGCAATTCATAGGTGAAGTAATATCCTTTTGTATTATGAACCCGGTTCAAAAGATTAAAAGAAATTTCGTCGTTGGCCTGGGTTGCCTTTGAAGTCTTGTGGATATAAGGGGCTTCAATAGTATCTGTTGCGGTTATGCCATAAATTCTAATATCGCTTAAGTTGGCATTCAAATCTTTAAATACGGTATTTGGTATTTCAATGTTGTGCCATAAGCTATCTATCCCTTTTAGTTCTATTTTTTTAGCATAGGAATGCATTTGCGCAAAAGAAAATGATGTTATTATAAAGGCAAAGAATGTTAAGTGATAATTATTTGACTTCATCTGAAATAATGTGTTTGTATTTATTGTAAAGAAATGAAATGATCAATAATAAAACTCCAAGGGAAACGAATACTATAGTCTTAGCAATAGTATTCAATGAAGAAATATCATAGAAAAACAATTTGATCAATGTTATTGAAAATAGTACGATAGCACCTACACGCAGGTATTTTTTCTTTTTCCAAATTCCTAGTGCAATAAGAAGTAGTGCATAAACGCCCCATAAAATGCTTAGACCTAGTTTGTAAGATTGATTAGACCCTGCTAGATCCATCCAATTTAGCAACTCGCTACTAAGAATCCAGATGATAGAAATGTGCAGTAAAATTTCAAAGGGTATTTTGTAATTGATTTTTAGATATTCCTTTTGGGCTACTTTGTAAATAGCAAAAAGTAAAAAAGCAAAAAAGGCAAATGAAATATAACGTATGTATATATTATATATTCCAATATTATAAAACTCGGCGAGTTCCTGGGTTATATAGTTTTCGCGTAATTCGCTAAGTATGTAAAGACCACTCGTTAAAAAAGTAAATGTCGTTAAAAGAGCAGCAATCAAAGATACAATACCTAGGGTTTTGTTTTTTATCTTGAAGTTGTTTATCAAACCTAATGCGGCGATAAATACCATAGTGTAAATTACAAGCCAAACAGATTCAAGATCAACAATATTGTAATTGTATTCAGGGTAGTTGCCAATGGAATTCTCGATATTAATTTTAGAGGCTTGAAAAGTATTGTTCCAATAGTGTTCAATTTCAAAATATATAGCTAAATATAGCGTACCAAGAAACAAGGCAGGTATACAGATTTTCATACAATTCTGTACAAAAGATGGTTTTGTTGATGGAGTTTTTAATTGAAGCCAGGTCATGAATCCGTAAGCGGAAATACAAATTAAAGAGGTTAAAAAGGTAGTGTTTAATATGGGGCTCCATACATCAGAAGTATTTCTCCAATGATATCCCTGTTCCCAATCCATCATTAAACTAACCATGGCCAGAGCCACCATGATAAAAGAAAGATACTCATAGAAAGTTACCTTTTTTGTTCGTCCTATCCAGAATAAAAGGGCAGCTTCAAACGCCCAAATCAAGGTTACCCAGTTGCCATCTAATTGAACAGGAACAGCAATGGTGATAAACGAAAGAACAAAGCCAGAAGTCATGAAAAATAACTTTCTGTCTGCAAGTTTTCTTTTAAAAATTATTACCGTGATAATAAAATGAATCAACGCATTAAAAATCGTAAATAGACCCAGATAAGATTCACCACCCTCATAATTATTAAGCCATGCAATACCAAAACCGTAAAATATAAAAGAGTTGAGTAAGATTAATACAATGTCGCCAACCTTAAACACTTCGGTTTTAACTAGTTTAAAAGCTAAAAATGTAATGTAAAATATAGTAAAGAAAGTAGCTAAAAAGGTAAAGCCTAAAATAAAATTATTATGGTAATCATCACTTTCAAAAAAGAACCAATAGCTATATATAAGCCAAGTAAAAGTAAAGGAAACGTAGTAGAGTGCTTTCCAATATTTTTTAAATGAAATTGCCAATAAGCCCACATTAATTAAGGAGATGTAGCTAAATAAAGCAGTTATGTTGCCAGAATCATTACTTAGTAAGAACGGCACTGCGTAGGCCCCTACAAGACCAATATGTGCAATTACCTGTTTGTTGTAATTTAATGCTGCTACAACACCAAAAACGGTACATAGGAGCATTATACCAAAGGCTACTAGTTGTGGAAAGAGCGCATAAAGATCATATGCGGAAAATGTTATAAAGTACAGTATTGCGAGCGCACCACTGACCAAAACGGCACTATAGCTCTCGTATTTTGCTTTTAATTTAATACCAAATCCAATTAAGCCTAAACCTACTAAATAGCCAAGTATAATTCTTGTTAGCGGACTAATTAAATTATTTTCTATAGAGTATTTTGCGCCTATGACAACACCAATTACCGTAATCAATATTCCAATTTTATTGATCAGGTTTTCACCAATAAATTTTTCGAGATTTGATTTTTTCTTGGGTAGAGTTGATTTCTTTTTAGGTGGATCTACCGGTTTATTAGAGTTAGGGTTAATTGTCTGTTTAAATTGAACGGGGTTTTCGGTAATTTCCGGTTCTATCAATTTGGAAGTTTCAACAATAGGCTTGGATATAGGTTCTTCTTGAAACTTTTTATTAGAATCTTCAGTAAACTTTAATGCTTGGGTATTTTTTAATATTTGAATGTCCCTTCGTATTTCATTTACTTCAATATTAAAATCTTGCTGCTTTTTTAAAAGAATTTCTAATTTTTGCAGCAAGATATTTATTTGGTCTTGGTCGTTAGCCATAAGCATTGGTTTACGCCCCAATAAATTAGGGTCTTCTAATTTAAACGTAAAAGAAGCAGATTTGTTGGAAGATTTGCCAAATTCCTTTACCTAATAAAATATCCCTTAAACGAGATAAACTGTTTAAGGGATATTGGTAATTACCAATTGATCAAGAACATTGGTTAATCAAAATTATTTTTCAAAATACAGATAGATATACATAGCTGCACCAAAATTAGATGCATCTGTAGAAACCAAACGCCAACCATCTTTTGCGTAGCTATCTAATTTTTCTTGAATTTCTTTGTTGGAATTATCTACAATATGGTATTTGTCAAACGTAAGTTTCGAATAATAAATAAGTGTTTCAACTTTGTATTGTTTCATAATATTTTATTTAACCATGAATAGGGCGTTTGCAAAAAACAGCTTACCATTTTCCCAGAAGCCTCTAAAAAGGGGATTGTCTACCATATAAATAACTTGACCACGCCCCATTTCTTCTGTACCGAAGATTAAAGTTTCCGCAATTTTTTTCTTTGCTTCGCTACCGGCAAAACCGGACACAGGTTCGTTATTGCCTTCGCTCAAATACACTGCGCTGCCATTTTCTAGGTAATTGTAAGAACGGGCACCTAATTTAAGGGTAAAATAAGTGTCATCGTAACCATAAGCTAACGGATTTGTGTTATCTACCGTGGCCTTGAAAATTGCTCCGGTAATAGCAGATTTTATTTGTTCTCTTTCAGAAATTTCAAATGATCCTATTGTAGTGGATGAGTCTTTTTCAATCTCTTTTACAGATAATTTAAAATCTTTGTCAGATGAGGTAATTCCATCAATTGCACCGCCCATGGCAATTAATTTTCCACCACGTTTTACCCAGTCCTTTATTTTTTCCTTGTTATATGAGTTTAGAAAACTATTATACCCACGTCCGTCAGGTAAAATTAAAATATCATAATTGCTTAGGTCAATACGGTCAAAATAATCATGTCCCAATACAGAAATAGGGTAATTAAGTTGTTGTTCAAAAAAGTTCCAAATTTCACCAAAACGCAAAGTAGACGTTGGCTCACCAGAAAGAACGGCGATATTTAATTTCTGAATTACATCTACATAACCAGAGCCGAAATCTTTTCCGCTCTCAACAAAACCTGTATTTGTAGAAATGACATTCTTTGAATTGTTTTCTGAAGCTGAAATAAGGATATCTTTGAAATTCTTAAGGTGCTTATTGTCACTTTTAGTAATTATCAATGTGCCTCGTTCATGCGAAATACCATCTAATGTAAATGGCTTATGGGCAAAACGTACTCGAACTTTGTTACGCAATAATTCTGC
This sequence comes from Maribacter sp. HS, assembly GCF_048059195.1. Taxonomy (NCBI): domain Bacteria; kingdom Pseudomonadati; phylum Bacteroidota; class Flavobacteriia; order Flavobacteriales; family Flavobacteriaceae; genus Maribacter; species Maribacter sp. HS. The sequence continues at coordinate 99,985 of NZ_JAYLVV010000010.1, read as the reverse complement.
TAGAAACTGAGCATCTTTCATGCTGTTCCAATCAGCTAAGTAAGCATAACTGTCCGGTTTTAAAACACCGTATTCAGTACCACTATGAAGAGGTGTAGATTTAGCTACACTGGTTTCTGAAGCTATCGCGTCTAAACCATAGGCATAGGGTAAAGACCATGCGGTGATATCATAGGTAACCGAGTCGCTTAACTTTGCGGTGGGCTCGAACAGTACTTTTACCAAGGTGCTTTTTGGTTGGTTTGTAGAAATGACCAAACTTTTATTAGTACTTTTTATTGAGCCAGATTTACCGGTGGCATAGTTGTACCCTTTAAAGGTACTATTGGTACCTGCTTGAAATTCAATTTCATGTTTACTCAATAAATCTGCTAAAGCCTCTATTTTATCGGGGTTACCGTTCATCACATAAGTGTTGTATTTAAAATTTTTGTCACGGTAAAATTTCTTGAACTCATCATTCAATTTAGTAACATTTTTTGAGGCCACTTCAACGGTAGATAAGCCGGTGGTATGATGATGTGCAATTCTATCTTTTAAGGTAAGCGTATCTCCAATACCCGTGATAATGCCAAGTCCGGCACGTCCACTTCCACCTTGTTCGTAAGTCATACCAATTCCACCATTATATGTCGGGTAAGTATCGCCATAGCTTGGGTATAAAAGATCAAAGACTTCTTTAGTAAAATAGAACCATCCATTAGCATCAAAATATTTTGCATGATTCTTTCCAATGGTTTCTTGAAATTCTCTTTGAAAATCTGTAATAACTTCATGAAAAGGTTCAGCTGCAGGAGCAAAGTAATAGGGGTTGTCAACACCTTGCTCATGAAAATCTACATGAACATGGGGTAGCCATTGGTTAAATTGTTTTAGGCGCTGCTGACTCTCAACTTGTGTCAACCATGCCCAGTCTCTATTAAGGTCAAACATATAATGGTTACTTCTACCACTCCACCAGTTTTCATGATGCTCCTTGCTTTGAGGGTCAACTTGATTTGGCGAGTTTTTAAATTGATTGTACCAGTTTACGTAACGATCTCGTCCATCTGGATTAATACATGGATCAATTAATACAACTATATTTTCCAAATATGCTTTCTTGCTTGTGAAAAGGTCGTAAATGGTTTGCATAGATGCTTCTGTACTAACACTTTCATTGCCATGTACATTGTAGCTCAACCAAACAATAGCTTTGTCCGGAGAACCTTCTCCATGAATACCTTTCATATGCTCTTCCCTAATTTGATCTAGGTTTTGCATATTTTCTTCAGAAGAAATGGTTGCCAATAACAAAGGTCTTCGTTCATTGGTTTTTCCATATTCAATAAGTTTCATGCGTTTAGGTTCAGCCTTTGCCAAATATTGATAGTAATCTACTACCTCATGGTGTCTTGTAAATTGAGTGCCAAGTTCGTAGCCTAAAAACTCTGAGGGCGATTTTAATTGAGCTAGCCCTAAAAACGGAATAAATAGTAATGCAATGCGTAAAGTTAGTTTCATATAGGTTTGTTTGTGTTCTGAGTCAGCCAAATCTATTAAAATAAATGCTAATTGTACCTTATCTAATCTGTAATTCACCGAGTAAACAGGTATTTAACAGTACCGGTAATTAACTTATATTTAGGAAATGTAAAACGAAAGGGTTTTATATTTACCAAGATTTTAATTTTTATATGGATATTGACTGTTTGCCCTTAGTAAAAACGGGCTATTTTTCGAAATTAATTTGCGATTATGTTGCCGCAGATACTAAGCTTAAACCATTGTATAATCGTTTTCCGAATATAGATGGGTTCAAAGGGCAAATAGAAGAAAAGGGTAAACAATTTACCCAATCGCAGAGAAGTGTATTGTTTGGTTCATTGATAGAACAGTATAAAGGAATCAACGTTTCTAAGCATACTAATGCTAATATTGAGCTTTTAAAGGAGAAAAATACATTTACGGTAGTTACGGGCCACCAGTTGAATTTATTTACAGGTCCGCTTTACTTTCTTTATAAGATTATTTCTACCATAAACCTTACCAAAGAATTAAAAAAAGAATTTCCGGATCAAAACTTTGTACCGATCTATTGGATGGCCACTGAGGATCATGATTTCGATGAAATCAATTATTTTAATTTCAAAGGACTAAAATTTCAGTGGAACAAAGAGGCTTCTGGAGCTGTAGGTCATTTGCCTACGGAAGGATTGGAAGAGGTTTTTGCCCTTTATTCTAAAACTATTGGTGATAGTAAAAATGCCCAAGTGTTAAAAGAATTATTTGAAAATGCCTATTTAAAGCATGATACCCTGACCGATGCAACACGCTTTTTAGCGAACGAAATTTTTAAAGACTACGGTTTGGTAATTGTTGATGGTGATGATGTTGAGTTGAAGAAATTGCTTGTACCATACATGAAAAAAGATATTTTTGAGCAAACAGCTTTTAAGAAAGTATCTGAAACTATAGGGGAAATTACCCAAATATCTTCTGATTACCCTGTACAAGTAAACCCACGTGAAATCAATTATTTCTATTTAAAAGATGGTATTAGGGAAAGGCTAGTGGAAAGTAAGGGGAAATATGCCGTTAATGATACTGCCATAACTTTTACGAAAGAGGAGTTGGTGAGTGAAATGGAAAATTTTCCAGAAAGATTTTCTCCCAATGTTATTGCCAGGCCTTTATACCAAGAGGTTATTTTACCCAACCTTTGTTATATAGGCGGCGGCGGAGAAATTGCATATTGGTTAGAATTGAAAGCTTCATTTGACGCCACGCAAGTAACGTTTCCTATTTTATTGGTCAGAAATTCAGCTTTGATCATTACCGAGAAACAAGCCGATAAATTAGAGCGAATGAATATTACCAAGTCAGATGTATTCTTGAGCCAGAATAGCTTGATCAATAAAAAGATTCGTGAAATTTCTAATATTGATATTGATTTTGCTCCACAGAAAAAATTGTTGGAAGAGCAATTTAAAGAAATGTATGCGCTTGCAGAAAAAACAGATAAGTCGTTTTTAGGCGCGGTAAAGGCTCAAGAGGTAAAACAGAAAAAAGGCTTGGATGCCTTGGAAAAAAGGTTGCTCCAAGCGCAAAAAAGAAAATTGAAAGACCATGTAGTTCGCATGACCGAACTGCAGAATGAAATTTTTCCGAATCAATCTTTACAAGAAAGACAATTAAATTTTTCGGAGTTTTATTTAGCATATGGTGAAGCATTGTTACCAATGCTATTTAAGGCGTTAGAACCTTTGAATTTAAATTTTACGGTCATCACCCAAAAGTAAATAATGGGTAAAGGCAAAACGCTACATAAGATAAACGTACTTGCTATATTATCCTTTTTTGCCATTACGGCAATTACTTTTTTCAAAAGTGCGTTAGAATTAGAAGACGCGGAGCAGGCTTATTATTCTCAGTGGTTACGTTGGGGTTATGATGATCAACCACCCCTTTATACGTGGTTACAGTATGGTTTTAATACTGTTTTTGGTGTGGGCAAATTGGCATTCTCTTTACTTAGGGCTGTATTGTTTGCAGGAACATTGCTATTACTTTATAGATTTTCAGGATTACGTATTAAGGAGGCGGATACATCTAAATTGGCTGTTCTGGCATTGGTTTTAATACCCGTATATATAGATTTTACTTTTCGTAGACTCTCGCATACAAGTTTACTTTGTTTATGTGTAGTTGCCTCTTATTATAGTATACAGCTATTGTTAGCGCGTAAATCTATTTTAAATTATCTTTTGCTTGGATTGGTTTTAGGTGTAGGTATAATGTCTAAATACAATTATATATTCTTTCTGGTGACTTTTGCCGTGGTTGTTTTGTGGGATAAAGAATTGAGAGCTATCGTTTTCAACCCAAAAATACTATTGTCGGTTCTAGTTTCCGTTCTATTGGTTGGTCCTCATGTGTATTGGTTATTGGGTCCAGATGAATATCAATCTTTTTTAACCTCTAGTATAGAAGAAAAAATAGGAAAAGAACAAGCTAAATCGGGTTTTTCAATGCTACCCTTTATGATCTATTTAAAAGGCTTGTTTGTTTTGATGTTTCCTGTTATCGCTATAATCAGTATAGGCTACTTCTCTAAAAATTTAAGTTTTAATAAGCTTGGAATCAATTGGTTTTTTAAAATGTTAATTACGCAATTACTGGTATTGGGTTTGTTTTTTCTCATTTTTCAAAGTCAGAAAGTTGAGACCAGATGGTTGCTACCACTTTTTATTCCTTTTGTAGTTCTACTGCTGGAAATTGTTGATTTAAAGAATAGTAAGAAATTAGTTACTGTTGGGTACTGGGTTTTTATATTGGTTATAGGTATACAAACCATAAGAACACCAATAGAAAAGGTGATGAAAATACCTTCATCTGTACATTTTGGTTTTGAGCCGGTTGCCAGTAAGTTGAGCAAGAATTATAATACTTATCATTGGGTGCTACCTAATGTTACTTATGCCGGTAATGTGCGCTTACTACATCCAGAACGAACCATACTTTCTGCAGATGATTATTCGTTAACCGCATTGGAATTGCAGCATGAGGGGGAAGTTGAAATAACGATCGGCCCATCTGTAGAAAAACAGACCACACCTGTAGATAGTCTCATTGGTTTTGGGCAAGAAAAAGAAAATCTATATTTCTATATCAATTAAGGAACTAAGAATTCTCCGTTCCAAATGTCATCGGTCTTTGTAAAAAGAGCCCTAATATGGTTAGGTCTTTTAAGTTTTAGATATTCAATTTTAGTTGGAAAAATATCGATTATGGTGAAATGGTTTTTGTCTTCTACATATTCCACATGGTCAGGATTCTTAATTGCTGTGCCCGGGCTAGTTTCTGTGATGTAATCTTTTCTGCTATTGGGCTGAATATTTTGCCAAGTTGATTTTAATCTCTCGGTATTTGTTACTATTTCAGCAATACCTTCTACTTTTAACTGCATCATTTTATCAGGATGGTACAAAAGCAAGCTAACTTGATTATTTACATGAATATGATTTATTTTTTGGGTTCGGCTATCGGTATAAATAGTTAAACGTAAATTTTCGGTCACCTCACGAAGTACTACGGTACGCAGTCTTGCAATAGATTCTTTGCCGGTAGTTGCCATTGTAATGAACCTAAATGGGTGCCCTCTTTCAATTACACTTTTCTTGATCTCAATACTTAACTCTTCAAAAAATGAACCTGTCATTGTGGTAATTTATTTAATAGTAAAAATAATTGAAAAATAGGGTAGGGTAATGGTTTAGTTAGTTGTTATAAAGATAATAGCTATGAAAAAGAAATTGAAAAGGTTCAATTTTTAGCTTTTGGTTTAATTTGGTTTTTGATTTATTTAAAAGCTCGGGGTGGTTTCCGAGCTTTTTTTTGGATTCTTTGTAAGGTATTAAAAATACGTGCGACCAATGTGCAGAATACTGATTGCTATGAAAAAGAAATTTTAAAGTATTCGGTTTGATAATTGGTTGATTAAAAAGCCCGGGTGATTACCGGGCTTTTATATGTTATATATTTAAATGATTGATAAGAGAAGTAAATTGCTCTTAACCAGATCGGTAAAAAGGATCGATCAAAGCAAGACTATCATTTAACTTTATATTCTAAACGCATAGTTATTGATGCGGTCTTATTTTTAGAAGAGGTGTTATAGGCACCGCCCCAACTATAGTCTTCTCCAGAGTTTTGACCGGTAATTTGAAAAACGCCCATATTGGCAGAAACCAGGTCACCTAAATTACTACCTGCATTTTCGGCAATTTTCTCTGCACGTATTCTGGCATCCTCTGTTGCTTTGGAAATCATCTCAATTTTAAGGTCTGCCAATTTTGTATAATAGTACCTTGGGGGCAATGAGTTAAACTGAACACCTTTATTTAAAAGTTCGGTAATTTCTCTAGAAACACCTTCTATTAAAGCTACATCTTCAGATTCTATTTTTAAAGTTTGTACAAGTTGGTATCCTTTAAAAATATTGCCAACGTAATTTCCATTTTCATATTGGTTGTCTCGCATTTCTGTAGTTTGAACACTATTAAAAATAATGCTTTTAGTATCAATGCCCTTAGATGTTAAATATTCTCGAACAATTTCCTTGTCTTGGTTTAATTGGTCGAAAGCTGTTTTTAAAACAGTGCTATTGGTAGAAAATTGACCTTCCCATACAATGAGGTCAGAGGTGAAATTTTCATTGCCCAAGCCTGTAACCGATATCATTTGGGGCGGGTTTGCCCTTTGTATATAAGCGTTGCCTAAAAAATATGCAGCAATGACAATTGCCGCTCCAAAAATAATTGCACTAATGTGTTTCATGAAAAATATTTAAATCGAGTCTAAATATATTAAAAGATACTTTTCAAGAACGGTCAATTTGCTATTTTTGCCCATGCAAAATAAAGTCCTAATACTAGATTTTGGTTCTCAGTACACCCAATTGATTGGAAGACGCGTACGTGAACTAAACATTTTCTCCGAGATTAAACCTTATAATAAATTACCAAAAGACCTTTCTGAGTATAAAGCGGTAATACTTTCTGGATCGCCCTTATCGGTTAGGGGTGAAGATGCCGTTCACCCAGATCTGTCTGAAATTAGAGGTAAAAAACCATTGTTGGGCGTTTGTTATGGCGCGCAGTATTTGGCACACTTTAATGGTGGTAGTGTAGAAAAATCGAATACACGGGAATATGGTCGTGCAAACCTTAGCTTTGTTAAGGAGAACGAACCATTTTTTGATAAAGTAGATGCAGGTAGCCAAGTGTGGATGAGCCACGCCGATACCATTAAGCATTTACCTGAAAATACAACTCTTTTGGCAAGTACGCATGATGTTGAAAATGCCGCTTTCAAATTTGAAGGCGAAGAAACATATGCTATTCAGTTTCACCCAGAAGTGTATCATTCAACAGATGGAAAACAGGTGCTGGAAAACTTTTTAGTGCATATTGCCGGGATGGAACAGACTTGGACGCCAGATGCCTTTGTTGATAAAACAGTAGCTGAATTAAAGGCGAAAATAGGCGATGAAAAAGTAATCTTAGGACTATCCGGTGGTGTAGATTCTTCTGTTGCAGCTGTTTTATTACATAAGGCAATAGGTAAAAACCTGCACTGTATATTTGTAAATAACGGACTTTTAAGAAAGAACGAGTTTACCGATGTACTTAAGCAGTATGAGGGAATGGGCTTAAATGTAAAAGGTGTAGATGCTTCGGCACGCTTTTTGGGTGATTTAACAGGAGAAAGCGATCCAGAAACTAAGAGAAAAACAATAGGTAGGGTTTTTATTGAGGTTTTTGATGATGAATCTCATTTGGTAGAAAACGCAAAGTGGTTGGCGCAAGGTACTATTTATCCAGATGTTATAGAATCGGTTTCGGCAACTGGCGGACCTTCACAAACAATAAAGAGTCATCACAATGTAGGTGGTTTGCCAGATTTTATGAAATTAAAAGTGGTAGAACCTTTAAAGATGTTATTTAAGGATGAGGTAAGAAGAGTAGGTGCTAGCTTGGGCATAGATAAAGCTTTGTTAGGTAGGCATCCTTTTCCAGGTCCTGGTCTGGCAATTCGTATTCTTGGAGATATCACTCCAGAAAAAGTGGCTATTTTGCAAGAGGTGGATGCTATCTTTATTGACGGATTAAAAAAATGGGGACTATACGATAAGGTATGGCAAGCCGGTGCTATGTTATTGCCCGTTAACAGCGTAGGTGTAATGGGAGATGAACGTACCTATGAAAAATGCGTGGCACTTAGGGCCGTGGAAAGTACAGATGGTATGACCGCCGATTGGGTGAACTTACCTTATGAATTTCTACAAAAAACATCAAATGATATCATTAATAAAGTCCCTGGCGTTAATCGTGTCGTATATGATATAAGTTCTAAACCGCCAGCGACAATTGAATGGGAATAGTATGAAATATATATTTAATCAAATTTACATTATTTGGGCATTTTGCGTATTGGTCTCTTGCACTGCAATGGCTCAGAAATTTAATACACATGAGGTTAAAAGAGGAGAGACCTTAGAAAGTATTTCTAAATTATATGGGGTTTCTACTGAAAGTATTTTGCAGTACAATAAAGAGATAAAAACCGGTCAGGATTTAAGACCTAATACTATATTGGTAGTACCAAGTGCAAAAGTTGCGAATAAGCCGGCAAACACTCCTAATAAAAATAGTACAGAGATTGCACAAGATGCAGAAAATTTTAGAGAGCCAATAGGTTATACAGAGCACCGTGTTAAGAAAAGGGAAACCATTTTTGGCATTACCCAAATGTATAATATTACCGAGGATGAATTAAAAAAATATAATCCGGTTTTATATGCCTCGCCCCTTCAGAAAAAGATGGATCTGCGTATTCCTAAATATGCCGCTCCAAAAGTTGAAGATGTGGGTATTAACGATGAAGATTTTGAAAAATACATTGTTGCCGCAAAGGAAACCAGATGGAGTATAGCGCATAAATATGGCATTACCATAGATAGCATGTTGGTTTTAAATCCTGGGCTATCAAAGTCGGACAATTATTTATCTGAAGGTTATGAATTGGTTATGCCTAAAATAGCCGGTAGTACGGTAAAGAATCAGGTAACCCAATTATACACCTCTTATACGGTACCTGCAAAGATGAATTTTTATCGTTTAGAGAAAGAATTTGGAGTAAAATCAGATGAAATAGTACGCCTTAATCCAGAAATTACAGAACGTGGTGGGTTAAAAGAGGGTATGGTTATTCGTATACCTGAACAAAAGGTAGAAACTGGTGATATTAACACGGACAACTATATTTTTTATGAGGTTAAACCAAAGCAAAACGAGTTTAGGCTGACTAGAAAATTTGACATGACCTGGGCAGAGCTAACCCAATTGAACCCTGATTTAAAAGATGGCTTAAAGGCAGGCATGGTACTTAAATTGCCAAAAGATAAAGTAGGTGATTTTGAAGTGAAGAATGCTCTGGTATTGGATAAAGTGAATTTATTGGATAGCATTAATATTGCCGTAAAGCCAAAAGTACTGTTCATGTTGCCATTTAGATTGGACAAGGTGAATTTGGCGGATAAGGAAAGCGCTGAAAAAACAATTGATTCTAGAAGAGATATGACCGTTAGTTTAGGTCTGTATTCCGGTGCATTGGTAGCCATAGATTCGTTAAAGTCTTTAGGAGTATCAATAGATGTGAAAACGGTTGATAATCAATTGGATTTAGGTAAGACAAAACAACTATTGCAAGCAGAACAATTAGGTGGTTATAGTGCGGTTTTTGGTCCTTTGGACAATCCTTCATTAAAAGAGACCGCAGTTCAAGCTTCTAGATATAACGTTCCGGTATTGGCGCCGGTAACGGCAAAAAGCGATTTAAGTTTGGAAAATGTGTTCTACTCTTATACGGATGAAGAGGTATTGTGGAAACATATGTTAGACTATGTGGAAAAAAATCATACAGATGAAACACTTTTGATTATAGCAGATGAAGATAATAAAAAGGAAAAAGACGCTATTATAGAAAGATTTCCATCTGCAAAAGTGGTAGTCGTAAAAGAAGAGGAGAAAAATATTGGTATTAACAGAGATAAACTACAGACCCTGCTATCTGATCAAGTACCTAATTGGGTTTTTGTAGAATCTGATAATTATAAGTTGATTTCAAGTATAGTCTCCATATTAAATTCATTTAATAATACTGCCTTTGATCCTTTGGTGGGTAAAGATAAAGTTAGTGTTCGTATGTTTACAACAGACATGAACTCTGCGTTTGAAAATGATGTGATTTCCAATACACATTTATCAAATTTAAAGTTCACTTACCCTTCGGTGAATAAAGAGGTTGCCAATAGTTCTTTTGTAGATAGGTATAGAAAACGCTTTGGTGATGATCCCAATAAATATGCGGTAAGAGGTTTTGATCTTACCTATGATTTGTTGTTGAAATTAGCTTATAAAAACAACTTGTTGGAAGCTTCTAGATTCATAGGTGAAACAGAATACAATGGTAATAAGTTCAATTACCAAAGAAAAGGTGTTGCGGGCTATTATAATCAATCGTCATATATAATGATGATGGATGATTTAAGAATTAAAACATTAGAATAAAATGACATCAAAAGTAACGTATAACGGTGGTCTTAGAACTGAATGTGTTCATTTAAAGTCCAACAATTCTTTTGTGACCGATGCTCCCGTTGATAACAATGGTTTAGGAGAGGCATTTTCACCAACTGATACCGTAGCTACGGGCTTGGCAAGCTGTATGTTGACCATGATGGGTATTAAGGCAAACGGGTTAGAGGTAGACTTGAAAGGGACTACGGCATCCGTAACTAAGCACATGGCGGCCTCACCTAGAAGAATTTCTAAAATAGAGGTTGAAGTTCATTTGCCGGAACAAGTTTCTGAAAAGGATAGAAAGATATTGGTGCATACAGCAAATACATGCCCGGTACATTACAGTTTACACCCGGATATTGAAAAAGTAATCACCTATTATTGGGATTTGTAAAAAGAACATATCATATTTTTTGGCTTTTGATCGTTTTGTGCATTGCTTCTGTTCAAGGTCAAGAGGAAGTTGAATGGTCACCGGAGTTTAGGTTTACTTGGAAAGATTTTAAAGGCAAGGTTCCGTCCGGTAGTGGTGCAGCAGCTACTACGGCCAGTGGAATTAGTTATGATTTTTCTACATTTTATGAAAACGGGGAAATGCAGGTGGACTTTAATGTATACGCATATTTTTACCCCACAAAATCTTGGTATAAACCAGAAATATGTAATGATGTAACATTATTGCATGAGCAGTTGCATTTTGATATTACGGAGCTATACGCACGTAAATTAAGGGTAAAGTTGGCAAATGCCACTTTCACCGATAATGTTAAGGAAGAGGTTCGTAAATTGTATAGGTCAACCATTAGGCAGTTGAACGATTTTCAGAATAAGTATGACGCAGAGACCAATTACTCCAGAAATTTGCCTGTTCAAGAAAGATGGGTGAAAGAAATAGGGGAGGCACTTGACCATTAGAGATCAGTATAAATTAAAAAGCACCTTTATATTCAAGGTGCTTTTTATTTTTTGGATATGAGTGGTTTTATATGTCGCAAATAGTGACACCTTGCTTTAAGGCATCTAATTTATTTTCCCAACTAGGTACAAACTCTTGTGCAACATGACCCTTATAACCTGTTTTCAAAATAGCTTTCATGACTGCAGGATAGAAAATTTCTTGGGTTTCATCTATTTCATGTCTGCCAGGGTTACCTCCTGTATGGTAATGACCATAATATTGATGGTAGTTTTCAATATTTCTTATAATATCGCCCTCCATTATTTGCATATGGTAAATATCATATAGAAGTTTAAAATGTTCAGATCCAATAGCCTCACAAAGAGAAACGCCCCATTCGGAATTGTCGCACATATAATCTTTGTGGTTTACTTTACTGTTCAATAATTCCATTTGAAGAACAACACCATGTTTTTCTGCCAAAGGCATTAACCTCTTTAATCCAGTTGCACAATTGCGCAAACCTACAAGGTCGTCCATTCCGTTTCTGTTACCGCTAAAACAAATTAAGTTGGTGTAGCCAGCTTCAGCAACAAGGGGAATTACGCGTTCGTAATCGGCAATAAGTTCATCGTGTAAAGAAAGGTCGTTAAAACCTTTTTCAATACCCATACCTGCTCCCCAGCACATAGATGCATGAATATTGTATTTTTTTAGAAGAGGAAATTCTTCTGGCCCAACTAGATCGATCGATCTAATGTCAAGTTCCACTAAGCTTTTAAGAAAATCTTCAAAAGGAATACTGCCGTAACACCAATAACAAACACTATGGTTTATATTGTATTTTAATTTAGCCTTAATGTCAGGTTTGGTGTTGTTTGCCATTGCGGCAGATGTAGTTAAGAAACCAACAGAGGCGGCCGCTGAGGTTCCAATAAAATTTCTTCTTTTCATGTTGTTTTGAGATGTTGATTTTTTAAAGATAATTTTTTTACATTTAATAATGGAAATAATTCCCGATAAGGAAAAATTAATAGAGCTGGCACATTATAGGATGCCATTTGGTAAATATAAGGGCAGGTACTTGGTAGATTTACCAGAACCCTATTTGGTGTGGTTTCAACAAAATGGGTTTCCTGATGGTAAATTGGGAGATTTGTTGCGATCTATGCTAGAAATCAAAACAAACAGCTTAGAATCGGTAATTCGAAAAATACAAAAACATTTTCCTAAGGAAACCCGTTAAGTTCTATCCTCAATTTGTAACTTTGTCTCCCGTAACATAGAATTCGATACATGGCACAAACCAAATACATCTTCGTTACGGGAGGCGTTACTTCTTCGTTAGGAAAGGGCATTATTGCTGCATCTTTGGCGAAATTACTGCAATCTCGCGGATACAAGACTACAATTCAAAAACTAGATCCTTACATTAATGTAGATCCAGGAACCTTAAACCCTTATGAGCATGGCGAGTGTTATGTAACTGATGATGGTGCGGAGACCGACTTGGATTTGGGTCACTACGAGCGTTTCTTAAACGTACGTACCTCACAGGCAAACAATGTTACTACAGGTAGAATTTACCAAAGCGTAATTGAAAAAGAACGTAGAGGAGAATTTTTAGGTAAGACCGTACAGGTAGTTCCGCATATAACCAATGAGATAAAAGAACGTGTGCAGTTGCTAGGCAATAGTGGCGATTACGATATTGTAATTACAGAAATTGGTGGTACTGTAGGTGATATAGAATCGTTACCATACATAGAAGCGGTTAGACAGTTACTTTGGGAGTTGGGTGATGATAATGCCATAGTAATACATTTAACCTTGGTACCTTTTTTATCTGCAGCTGGCGAGTTAAAGACAAAGCCAACACAGCACTCTGTTAAGACTTTAATGGAAAGCGGTATTAAAGCCGATATTTTGGTATGTAGAACAGAACATGAGATTTCTAATGAAATAAAGGATAAGTTAGCACTTTTCTGCAATGTCAAGCGCGAAGCGGTAATACAAAGTATTGATGCATCTACAATTTATGATGTGCCTTTGTTAATGCAAGAAGAAGGTTTAGATACCGTAACATTGCAGAAGTTGGCATTGCCAAATACCGTAGAGCCGGATCTTACCCGTTGGAATGAATTTTTGGTAAGGCATAAAAACCCTAAGAACGAGGTTACTATTGGTTTGGTTGGTAAGTATGTTGAGTTACAAGATTCTTATAAATCAATTTTAGAGGCATTTATACACGCTGGAGCATCAAATGAGGTTAAGGTGAATGTAAAATCGGTTCATTCTGAATATATAACCGAAGATAATTACAAAAACAAGCTAAAAGGATTAGATGCTATTTTAGTAGCACCTGGTTTTGGTGAGCGAGGTATAGAAGGTAAGGTAAAGGCTGTTGAATTTGCTCGCGTAATGCAAATACCGTTTTTAGGTATTTGTTTAGGTATGCAAATGGCGGTCATAGAATATGCACGCAATGTTTTAAAACTTGCCGATGCAAATTCAACCGAGATGGATGAGAACACTCCTGATCCGGTTATTAGTATTATGGAAGAGCAAAAAACTGTAACCGATAAAGGAGGTACAATGCGTTTAGGTGCTTGGGATTGTGATTTAAAAGACGGGAGCTTAGTGAAGAAAATGTATGAAGGTGCTTCTCAAATATCTGAACGTCACCGTCATAGATATGAATTTAATAATGCATATTTAGAGCAATTGGAAAATGCCGGACTTTTAGCAACTGGTTTTAACAAGGAGACCAATTTGGTTGAAATTGTGGAGTTAAAAGATCATCCATGGTTTATAGGTGTGCAATATCACCCAGAATACAAAAGTACGGTTGCCAATCCGCATCCATTATTTGTAGGTTTGGTAAAGGCAGCTTTAGACCATAAAAAGGCACAAAGTAATGCCACATTGGCATAAACTTCATATTTGGGCATATATTTGCAATCTTAAAAAATTCAAAATAGACCCAATTAATTAGAAACACCACATGGAAGAAAAGAAATTTGATGTACAATCCATCATAGGCTTTGTGCTTATTTTTGGAATACTCATCTTCATGTTTTACCAAAACAGACCTACTCCTGAAGAGTTGGCGGCAGAAAAGGCAAAACAAGAGCAAGTAGAAGCTGCGAAGGCATCGGAAAATTTAGAAACAGAGACTGTAAGTAACAATGAACTACAGTTAGATTTACAAGATTCTACAGCAGTTGCCAATTACCAAGGTAAATTAGGTGCATTTGGGTTTACAAAACCATCTAATGATATTACCACCTTGGAGAATGATGTTCTTTTGTTGAAAATCAGTAATAAAGGTGGGCAGATCGTAGAGGCGAAAATGAAACAGTACGTTACTTATGATTCTGTACCGGTTTATTTGGTAAAAGATGGTAACGCTTCTTTCGCATTAGATTTCTCTACATCTGACAACAGGGTGTTGAATACGGCAGATTTGTATTTTGAGCCATCAATGTCAAATGATAATGGCAATCAAGTTTTGTCGTTGAAAGCAAAGACTTCAAACAATCAATATTTGGAGTATAGGTATGTCATGAAACCAAATGATTATTTGGTTGATTTTATGATTAAATCCAAAGGATTGGATAACGTCATTAGTACAAGTAAACCTGTAACGTTAGATTGGAAGTTAAAAGGTATTCGTCACTCAAAAAGTATTCAATATGAAAATAGGTATACGCGTTTAACCTATAATCATGAAGATGGTAAAATTAGCAAGTTATCTGAAGGAAGTGATGATGAGGAAACCGAAGAGGATATAAAATGGATTTCTTACCGTCAACACTTTTTCTCAAGTATATTAGCAGCAGATGTACCATTTAAAAATGGAGATTTGACTTCGGTTAACTTGGTAGAGGAAGAAAGTAGAACCTTTGGTTTTACAAAAGAATATGCATCTGCGTTACCTGTGGACTTGGAAGGCGGAGAAATTTCTAAAGATTTACATTGGTATTTTGGTCCAACAGATGTAGATACCCTTTCAAAGTATGAAGATTTGGGTCTAGATGATTCCATTCCTTTTGGGTGGGGTATTTTCGGTATGATCAATCGTTATGTGTTTACACCATTCTACGGTCTTTTAAGCACGTATTTTCCTTATGGTATAGCAATTGTGATCATGACGATATTGGTACGTTTGGCAATGTCGCCTGTAACATATAAATCCTACTTGTCACAAGCAAAAATGAAGGTGTTGAAACCTGAAATTACTGAGCTTGGCGAGAAATACAAGGATAATGCCATGAAAAAGCAACAAGAAACCATGAAGCTTTATGGTAAGGCAGGGGTAAGCCCCATGAGCGGTTGTATACCAGCGGTTATTCAAATGCCGATATTCTATGCACTTTTCATGTTTTTCCCAACATCGTTCGCATTACGTCAAAAATCATTTTTATGGGCAGATGACCTTTCTTCTTTTGATACTATTTATCAATTCCCAGAAGGATTCTCCATTCCATTTTACGGTGATCACGTGAGTCTGTTTCCTATTTTGGCATCTATAGCTATTTTCTTTTATATGATGATGACTACAGGACAGAATATGCCAACTCAACCAGGTATGCCTAACATGAAATTTATCATGTACTTAATGCCATTTATGATGTTGTTTTTCTTTAACAACTATGCAAGTGGATTGAGTTTGTACTACTTCGTTTCTAACTTGATTACTATTGGTATTATGCTGGTCATTAAGAATTTTATACTTGATAATGACAAAATTCATGCCCAGATACAGGAGAATAAGAAGAAACCTAAAAAGGAAAACAAATTCCAAAAGAAAATGCGCGAGATGATGGAACAAGCAGAAGCGCAAAAGAAGAACTAATTTTAATGTTCTATATAAAATGAAAAGCCCTTTCAAATTTGAAAGGGCTTTTGCCATTAAATAGAGTTGGTTTGGTAAGATTTGGGATGGTAAAGATGTAATTAAATTTAAGTTCAATAAAAAGTTAGTTGTAAAGGGTGGCTTATTGTATGTTAAAATAGTCTGTACTGATGTTAGTCATTTTATGGCATAAAAAAACCTTCCTATATAGGAAGGTTTTTAAATTTGGTGAATAGCGCTAGCTTATTACAATGCATCTATCGCTGCTTGTGGTAAAAGGACCTTGTTAATAACGTGTACAACACCGTTGCTAGCTTCAACATCGGCAATAATAACTGATGCATTATCCTCGCTTGCATCCTCTACATGAACGGTACCATCTTTAATGTTAATACCTACATTTTCACCTTGTACGGTTGCAATAGTTTGGCCGTCACTTAAATCCGTAGAAAAAGCAGCTGTTCCAGAAACTACGTGAAAAGTTAAAATAGTAGTCAATAATTCTTTTTCGGCTTCGGTATCAAAATCAGCAATACTATTATAATTTTCACCTAAAGCATCCAATAAGGCTACAAAGGCATCATTAGTTGGTGCAAAAACGGTAAATGGACCGTCACCACTTAAGGTTTCTACCAAACCAGCATCTGCTTGCACCAGAGCATCAACCAATAAGCTTAGGTCGTCTGTAGCTACTGCAGTATCAACAATGGTTTTCAATTGTAAGCTCATAACAAAGTCTATTGCCGCTTGTGGTAATAATACTTTATCAATAGTATGTGCAACACCGTTAGATGCCATAATATCTACTGCGGTAATATTTGCGTTGGTATCGGAAGCATCACCGATCACGAATGTATCCCCAGAAGAAATTATTTCAACGCTGTTGTTTTCAAACGCCGTTGCAACCTGTCCTGCAGCTAAATCTGTAGATTTTACTTCAGCGGCAATAACGTGAAATAATAAAATATTTTTTAATAAGTCAATTTCTTCATCTGTGTCAAAATCATCAATGCTATTATAATCGTCGCCTAAAACCTCTAACAATGCTACAAAGGCATCATCTGTAGGTGCAAATACGGTAAATGGTCCATCAGAACTCAAAGTAGCGGCTAAATCAGCCTTAATTACCGCTGCCTCTAAAAGGGATAAAGGTTCGGTAGCTATAACAATATCTACCAATGTTCCATTTTCTTCAGGCATTTCCTCTCCGTTCAATGCATCTATAATTGCTTGTGGTAATAATACTTTATCAATAACGTGAACCACTCCGTTACTGGCCTCTACATCTGCAATAACTACTTTAGCATCAATTTCAGTGGCGTCATCGATGAAAACATCACCATCAATATTAATGGTTAAATCTTCACCTTGTACTGTAGTCACCATCATACCGTTAGATAAATCAGAAGAACTAGCTGCAACACCTGCAACTACATGGTACGTTAATATTGAAGTTAAGATCGCTCTCTCTTCGTCCGTATCAAAATCTGCCAAAGTATCAAAATCATCTAATTGGTTCAATAGTTCGGTAAAGGCATCATTAGTTGGTGCAAAAACGGTAAATGGACCGTCGCCGCTTAATGTGCCTACTAAATCAGTGCCCTCTGAGTTGTCAGCAGTTGTAAGGGCAGAAACTAATGAGGTAAGCGCATCTTCCGCCTGAGCTGTCTCTACAATGTTCATTTCGTTTGGTGTCATAGGTGTTACACCGTCATCATCATCACTACATGACCATGTAACTATGGAAATGGTGAGTACTAGTAAAAAATTTCGTAATCGTAACATTTTTTTCATAACTGTGTTTTTAAGGATTGTTCAATTGAATATGTAAGATGTTTAACATTAATGGCTATAAAATACATATATGGTAGTAAAACATCTACAATGCTAAAAATACGATAGTTACATTTTGTTTAAACAATTTTTAAAAAAGTTTAACAAAATATTTTTAACTCAATAAAATTAGCTGTTAGTACGTAGTTGATCTGAGCTCTTCTTTTTATTAAGATTGTAGGCAGTGAATAAAGAGTATGTGTATTTTTAAATAAATAGACTTTGAATTGAAATTTTGTAATTTTGTTGCGACCAAGATGAAGAGATGAAAAAAGTAGTAATAGGACTTTCTGGAGGAGTAGATTCAAGCGTGGCGGCATACCTTTTAAAAGAGCAAGGTTATGACGTTATTGGCCTGTTTATGAAGAATTGGCATGATGATTCGGTGACGATATCAGAAGAATGTCCGTGGTTAGAAGATAGTAACGATGCCTTGATCGTTGCAGAGAAGTTGGGTATTCCATTTCAAACGGTTGATTTAAGTGCTGAATATAAAGAACGTATAGTTGACTACATGTTCAGGGAATATGAAATGGGGAGAACCCCAAACCCTGATGTGTTATGTAATAGGGAGATCAAATTTGATGTCTTTATGAAAATAGCGATGCAGCTTGGGGCAGATTATGTAGCTACGGGTCATTACTGTAGAAAAGGCACTATCAAAAATACAGACGGTACGGAAACCTATCAGTTATTGGCAGGGAAAGATGGTAATAAAGATCAGTCTTACTTTTTATGTCAATTATCGCAAGAGCAATTATCTAAAACCTTATTTCCAATAGGGGAGTTGACCAAGCCACAGGTGAGGGAAATTGCCGGAAAAATGAATTTGATCACCGCTGATAAAAAAGATTCTCAGGGTTTATGTTTTATTGGTAAAGTAAGATTGCCTGAATTTTTACAGCAACAATTAAAACCTAAGACCGGTAAAATTGTTGAGGTTCCTGCCGGGTTAGATGCTTATGCACAAATAGCGCCAAGTTTTGATGATAAAGAATCAGAGTTAGCCTACTATGCGGAGAAACCGGTATATCATTTAAATGATGGTAAAGTAGTAGGTGAGCACCAAGGGGCACATTATTTTACCAAAGGGCAACGTAAAGGCTTGCATGTTGGTGGAACAAAAGAGCCTTTATTCGTAATCGATACTGATGTTAATGAGAATATCATTTATACAGGTCAAGGTAAGGCACACCCAGGTTTGTATAGAAGAACTTTGTTTGTAAAGGATGAAGAAATACATTGGGTTCGTGAAGATTTGGCTTTGAAAATGGATGAGAAGTTAGAGGTGAAAGCACGTATAAGATACCGACAAGAACTACAGGAAGCTACCATATATAAAGTAGAAGGTGGTATGTACGTAGATTTTAAGGAAATGCAATCTGCCATTACCGAAGGTCAGTTCGTAGCCTGGTATTTAGAAGATGACCTTATAGGATCTGGGGTTATTTCTTAAATTTATATGGGGTTATAGGAGGATTAATAATAATCAAAACTGTAACATATTATTCCATAGTAGGTATTAGGGAGAATAAATGCTTGCGTTGAAAATTATAGTAACTATTCAATATAATTCTTTGGGGTTTTCCAGGGAAATTTACCTAGCTCATGCAAAATAGAATTTCTGAACTTTTCAAAATAGAATTTCCAATAATTCAAGGAGGTATGATTTGGACCAGCGGATGGCGATTAGCCAGTGCGGTGTCCAATGCTGGTGGTTTGGGAGTTATTGGTGCCGGTAGTATGTATCCAGGTGTTTTACGCGAGCATATTCAAAAATGTAAAAAAGCGACTTCAAAACCTTTTGGAGTGAATATACCGATGTTATATCCTGATATTGATAAATTGATGGATATTATTGTTGAGGAAAACGTCAAGATAGTATTTACATCCGCGGGAAACCCAAAAACGTGGACACGCTTTTTAAAAGAAAAAGGCATCACGGTTGTACATGTGGTCAGTAGTTTAAAGTTTGCTTTAAAGGCACAGGATGCGGGAGTAGATGCCATTGTAGCAGAAGGTTTTGAGGCAGGTGGACATAATGGTCGTGATGAAACAACAACTATGGTTTTAATTCCGGCGGTTAAAGAGAAAATTCATATTCCCCTAATAGCCGCTGGTGGTATAGCAACTGGGAAAGGAATGTTAGCGGCAATGGTCTTAGGTGCAGATGCTGTGCAGGTTGGTAGTAGGTTTGTGGCAAGTGAAGAAGCATCTAACCATATGAACTTTAAAGAAGTTGTGGTTAAAGCCAAAGAAGGCGATACCCATTTGACGTTAAAGGAGCTTGCCCCTGTTAGACTAGTAAAGAACAAGTTCTATAATGATGTACAAAAAGCCTATGCTACAGGAGCAAATATTGAAGAACTAAAAACCCTTTTAGGAAGGGGGCGTGCCAAAAAAGGTATGTTCTTAGGCGATTTAGAAGATGGTGAGCTAGAGATTGGTCAGGTATCGGCTTTAATACATGACATAAAACCAGCTGATGAAATTGTTAAAGCGCTGATGAAAGAGTATAATGAGAGGAAAGCAGAACTTTCCTCTCTATAGATTAAACTTCTTTATCTTCCCCTTCGATCACCCGCTTTTTGTTTCTCAAAGATCCAAGGTATTCAATAAGATCACGAAGTTCTCTTCTTGAAATCATTCTACCCATTGCAGGCATTGCAGACATGGAATTCTCTCTACTGGCAATTCTCATTAAAGGGACTCTTAAAGGCTCCGCTTCAGAAGTTCTTAGTAGTAATTCTTTGTCATTTTCCTCAATAAGAACACCCTTTACTTTTTGTCCGTCTTTCAACGTAATGGTTACGGTGCCATAGCCCGGTGCCAAACGTATACTAGGTTCTATAAGCGCTTCTAGCAATTGTTGTCTGTTCAGGATATTGCCAATATTGTCCAATTTTGGTCCAACCTCTCCACCAGAGCCATTTACTGAGTGGCAACGTACACATTGTGCCGTGGGATTATTGTTGAATACCGATCTACCGGCCCACCAATTTCCACCATATAGCGTTTCTTGAAAAGAATCGGCAGAATATCCAGCCTCCTTAAGTTTGTCTAATTGAGCTATTAATTTTGGGTTTTCGGTTGCGTTTACAGATTCCATTAAATCTAATAATATACCCTGTTTAAGTTGGTCTTTACTGGCTTTATTAATTAGGCTAGATAGTAATGCATTACTATTCTCTACAGGTAGGTCACCTAAAACATTTAACATTCTCTGTTGTTCAGATATAGAGCCTCTTTTAAAAATAGGGTCTACAATGCTAGGAAGTTTTTCTTTAGGTATATTTAATTGCGCCAAAAGACCTACGGCTGCTGTTCTTACTTCTTCATTGCTGTCTTTCATACCAATGGACATGGCAGTTTCCATTTGTTCGAATTTTAATTGCCCTAAAGTGTTCAATACTGTAGCACGTACCTCTGCAGATTTGTTCGATTTAAAGATAGCGTATAACTCATTGTTATAATCGGTAATACCCACTGCACTCAATGTCTTTGAAATACCGATTAAAATTTCAGGTTGGCGTTCATTTAAAAATGAAGGGATATCTTTTCTAATCTTCTCTTCTAGTTGACCGTTTTGCCTAATTATTTCTCCTCTATATCTACCATCTACACGGTCTAAGAGAGAAGGATTGTTCCAAGTTCCCAAGGCGGCAAGAGCCTCGCCACGTAAATCACTAGAAACACTTTTTCGCTTTGCAAAATTGATAAGGAAATCTAGTTGTTCATCACCACCAACGCGTAAAGCTGCATTGATCGCTCTTCTTAATAATGGTTCTGAGGTGAATTTCTCATTATTAAGGGTAGCCGCCAATGCCGGCAATGCAGCCTCTATAGAAAGATCGTCGTTTATGGCACGAGCGGCTTCTGTTACTATATATTCATCTTCGTCAGATAAGAATATTGAAATTTTAGGGTCTTGTAATTTTCTCAAGACAAGAACTGCTGCAATACGCAAACTTCTGTTCTCGTTATTGGCAAGCGCTACAATTGGTTCTGCTTTCCCTATTCTTGCAAGAGCCAAAACGGCAGCATGTCTTAGGTAAAGATCTTGATCATTATTTGCTTCGATCATTGCCAAAATTGGTTCAATGGCGTTTTCATGTTTCAACCTCCCTAATGCTTGGGCAGCATAGAACTTAACCCGATCGTTCTGGTGGGTGGTCAATGCTATTAAACTATCGGCAGCTTTCCCGTACCTTACATCACCAAGAACTTTTGCACTTTGCGCAACAATTTCAGCATCTTCGTCACTTAATAGATTTAATAAAGGTTCGGCATCATCAACATCTTTTGACGCTATTTGTCCAATACCCCATATGGCGTGAATACGTGCAAATTGGTTTTCTTCTTCAGTTAAAGCCTTTTCTAAAGCTCTGTATCCCCAAAAAGTTCTTTTTGCAAGTTCAAATTGTGCTTTTTGCCGAATTCTCATATCATCATATGAGAGTAGTTTTATAAGATTATCAGTTTTGTCATCTTCATAATTATGGGTCATTAACCGTTGTGTTTCTAACCTTTCTTGTTCAAGATCATTGGTTTGGTCCGTAACGTCTAATTTCCATACTCTTCCGTAATTTTTGGTTCCCCAACCATTAACCCAATCGGCAAGGTATAATGCGCCATCTGGACCAAAATCAATACCTGTAGGCAATACTCCGGATAAGATAGATTCTTCACTCTTCAGTTCAAAAGAGGCACCTTTCGGTTTTAGATCAAAAGACCAAATATGTGATCTGCTGGGGTCACCTACAAATTCTACTAAGAAAAATTTGTCCATCCACTTTTTGCCCAAAGCGGTGCCAGGGTTATATCTCATTCCGGTAGGTCCGTTATGAAAATTCTGAATAGGAGGTATGATATACGCGGCTTGATCATCCCAACGTGGGGTAAAGAGTTTTTCTTCCATCCAAACGTTATAACCATTGTTCTTTGGGTCCGTATATTTTCCATACTGCCAATTGGCTCTCCACCCAGCATCTGAACCTTCTACGATATGAACCAGGCGTTCACTTTCTCCCTTATGGTCACCGTCGTTGTCGGAAGAAATAATATTTCCGTAGGCATCAAAAACAAACTCATGT
This sequence comes from Maribacter sp. HS, assembly GCF_048059195.1. Classification (NCBI taxonomy): domain Bacteria; kingdom Pseudomonadati; phylum Bacteroidota; class Flavobacteriia; order Flavobacteriales; family Flavobacteriaceae; genus Maribacter; species Maribacter sp. HS. The sequence goes on along the minus strand of NZ_JAYLVV010000010.1, from coordinate 77,179 downwards.
GTATTGCGCAGACCGTGAGCAAAAACCTCAAAATTGCTACCATCTGGGTTACTTCTTACAATTACCCCTTCATTTGGGTACTTATGGTTTTCGCCCTCAACGGTAGTTATATTTGCACCAATATCACCAATGCCCCAATATATTTTACCATCTGGACCTTCTATGGCACCAGACATACCGTGACCGCTAAATCCTATATGTACGGCAAAGCCTTCTGCAATACTCGTTTTTTCGTCTAAAATTTTATCGTCATTAGTATCTGTTAAACGATACATACCTGGACCAATACCAACAAAAACATCGTTATCACGTACTAAGAGTGCGCCTGCCACATCATTGATTTCATCGCTAAAATCGTTCATGATCTGGGTAGAAATATCTGCAATACCATCATTATCGGTATCTTGTAACATCCAAATTTCATCTTGTTCAACGGCAAGATCTTGCCAGTCATGAATGCTATCATTATTAAGGTCAGGTAACCATTCATTTTCTTTACTAAGTTCAGGAGCAAAAGTTTTATGAAGAAAAGCTCTTCTATCTTCTACAGATTCTAGGGAGATGGATTCTGTCATCCAATCTCTATGTCCGCGAATATCAAATTCTGAGTTTTTGGCTCTGTTAGTACGTGTAATGTATACATTGCCTTCATTGTCAATATCAAGTGCAATGGGGTCTGGAGCTAAGGAATCTGAAGCCCAAAGACTTAGTTCTAGTCCGTCTGCAACTTCAGCAGTAATGGTTTCTCGAGCTAATTTAGCCATTTCAATAAGCTCGGTACTATCTTGTTGAATGGTTAACGGAATTTCAACAGGCTTTTTATTGATGCATGAAATAGAAAAAAATAATAGGAAGATTACCCCCAAAAGGAATTTTTTAAAGAATGTCATTGTTGTTTGGTTGAATTGAAACTTAAATGTAGCGAATAATGGAGATAATCAAGAAAGAAATTAAATAGTTGTTAAGTTATTAACCATATATGATATAGATTTATCAATTTGAAATATAAACGACATTTAAATTAATGTGGTGAAACTGTAACTAAAAGTTCTGCTATATTTGATTACTTATTAAACTAACAATGATATGAATACTATTAAAACAGCTGTATTTGTTTTTCTGATGGCAATCGGTTTAACATGTGCACAAGCGCAAGAAGGTCATCCTTTAGAGGGAAAATGGAATTTGACAATTGATCAAGAAGGAGAGAAGCTACCATCGTGGTTAGAAATTAGGCACTCGGGTACCAATACATTGATCGGAAGATTTACATATGCTTTTGGTAGTGCAAGACCTGTAGCCGAAATAGAAAAGCACGGAGAATTATTTTCTTTTGAAATACCTCCACAATGGGAACCAGGAGCTGCCAATATGGAATTTGAAGGAAAAATAGTAGGAGAAGGGCTAGAAGGAACCATGATATATGCAGATGGTAAAACATATAATTGGACAGCAACAAAATCGCCAAAATTACCATACTATGAAAATGCAAAAGAAGGGAAGACCATAAAACTTTTTAATGGAAAGAACTTAAATGGTTGGATGATGAAACCGGGCAATCAATGGGCGGTGTTAGATGGTATATTGACCAGTGCAAAACCTGGAGTCAATTTAGTCTCGGAAGAAAAATTCAAGGATTTTAAATTGCATGCAGAATTTAGATATCCTGAAAATAGTAATAGCGGACTTTATTTAAGAGGGCGTTATGAAGTGCAAATTGCTGATAACATTGGGTTGGAACCATCTTCAATTTATTTTGGTGGAATCTACGGATTGTTGACCCCAAACGAAAATGCCGCTAAGAAAGCGGGCGAGTGGCAAACCTACGATATTACATTGATAGGTAGAAGAGTAACCATAGTTGCCAACGGAAAAACTATTATCTCTAATCAGAATATAGACGCTATGACAGGTGGAGCTTTAGATAATAATGAATCAGAGGCCGGACCTATAATGATTCAAGGCGATCACGGGCCTGTAGAATTTAGAAAACTAGAAATTACGCCATTGAGCAAAGGTTAACTTAAGGTATAAGGATAAAAGCCTCTATTTTAGAGGCTTTTTTTATGCTTTTTTATTGAGCGTAGTTATTAAAGCAAGCGATTTCTCTTCCTCATCTTTGTGAACAAACACCTCAATAAGTTCGGGCAAAGGACTGCCAAAACCCGCTAACCTAGCAGATTCGGTTTCGTCTTTGATTACGGCCTTGATATTGTTGTCTTCTAAAGTTAGTTTTATACGTTGCGCTTCTATTTTATTACCGCCAAATACTTTTATATAGTCTGTGTCCATTTGTTTTTTTTTAATTTAAAAGAATTGTTTTTCCGCTTTTAGCACTCTTGATGGCAGATTCAAGAATTTCCATAGTTATCATATTGTTTTCTAAAGAGTATACATTGTACGGTTCTAATTGAAGTGTGCCATTAATAACTGCAGCAAAAACGGCGAAAGGGTCATTGTAAGGCTCTTCTCGCTCTCCCAAAAGAAATGTTTCTTCGGTATAATCGCTATAGCCCTTAGAAAGTCTTATTCTTAATTGGGTAGGATTGTCAGAGTAGATAGCACCTTTAGTGCCATAAAGTTCCATATCTTTTCTGCCAATTGGCCAGTTCCAAGAAGGTTCTAAAATGGCCATTTCATTCTCATAAGTTAATATAATAGTTGCATCGTCATCAACATTCGGGTTGTTTTCTTTTTGTAGTTGCTGAGTTACGGCAGTAATGCTTTTTGGTCTTTTACCCTTAGTAATCCATGTCATTAAATTGGCGCCATAGCAACCAAAATCTGTTATAGCACCGCCACCGTTTAAATTGGGGTCCGTTAACCATTCTAAAAATTCACTTGAGACGCCAATGTTTTTAGGTCCCTTATGCCCATCTCTAATAATTACTTTTCTTAATTCACCAATTTCTCCTTGTTGGTATAGGTCAATAGCTTTGACATTGGTTTTGTACCATGAAGTTTCATAATTGGTCAATACCCGAATATTATATGTGTCTGCGAGTCTTTTAATTTCCTTCGCATCATCATAGGTAGTTGCCAATGGTTTTTCTACCATAACATGAATTCCTTTTGGGGCACATGCTTTCACTACTTTTAAATGATCTTTAATGTTGCCAAAAGCTGCAACTGCATCAGGGTTGACCATGTTGATCATTTCATCCATGGTACTGAAAACGATATCCATAGAGAAACCAAATTCTTTTGAAAGTTTTATGGCCAGTTCTTGATTGGGTTCTACAATTCCAACCATGTTCATATCCGGTTGCTGGCCTCTGCCAAGAATCCATCCAACGTGACCATGGGTTAGTCCTGCTACTCCTAATTTTAACGGAGGTTCTTGAGCACTGACCAAGGTCGTTATAATCAAGGTTAAAACTAGAAGTGTATTTTTAAAATTAAAGTTAGTTGACATTATCAATTAATTCATGTGTTGGCTTTTGTTCCAATAAATTTGTACTTATAGTAAAGTAAAATGTACTGCCTTTGTTTTCTTCGGAAGTCACCCATATTTTACCTAAATGATGATCTACAATTTTCTTACTCCCATAAAGCCCAATACCTGAGCCTTCAAATTTAGATTGGTTGTGTAATTTGTGAAAGGCATTAAATATTTTTTCTGACTGTTCACTTGGAATTCCTATACCGTTATCTGCAACGCTGAACAAATAATCATTCTCTCTTTTCTCAGATGTAATGGTGATTATTGGATGCTGAGCAGATGATTTAAATTTTAAAGCGTTGTGAATTAAATTCTGAAATAACATTCTAATGTCGCTTGGTCTGGCAATAAGGGTTGGTAATTCATTAAATTTAATTGTAGCCTTGGTTTCTTTAATTTTTTCAGAAAGGTCATCAAGAACAGATTGCAATATTACAGTAACGTTTACAGATTCCATACCGCTTGAGTTTCCAATCTCAGCATATTTTAAGAGACCTTCTACTAAGTTTGTAAGTCTGGTAGAACTGCCTTGCAAATGTTTAAGATAACTACTGAAATTAGCATAACTAGAAATGGCGTGTTGTTTTTCCAATTCGCTGGCAATAACATTTATGTTGTTCAATGGTCCTTTAAGGTCATGGGTAACTATAAAGGTAAATTCTTCTATATGGGTATTTTTAAGTTTTAATTCATTGTTCAATACCTCTAGTTTTTTATTCTGGTTCTTTAAGTTGTCTTGTGCCTTTTTTAAGTTGAGTTCACTTTCTTTTAAAGCTTCAATATGATTTTCCAAATCTGTAGTATAAGCCCTAGTTTTATTTTGATCGTACATTCTAAAGGTTAGTGATAGCCAACCTAAACTCGCTAAAAATGCAAACACTTCATCAAAAGGAACGTCTATGGTGCCAAGTATTGGACCATACATAGTAACATAAATAGTAGGCAGTATAAACGCAAGTACATCAAAAAAAATGATGATGTTTCTTAACCTAGGATTTTTACGATACCCGATAAACGCTAGAAAACCCATGGTAGCAAAGGCGACTCCTTGTCCAAAATAGCCACCAATTAGGAGTATAAGCGACATAAAAACCAATGGAGGCAAAAGTGTCATGTATAACCTAGTTGCTTGTCGGTAATCTAATCGATTTAAGATAAAACCAATGCCAAATACCACGGCAACAATAAGAGCGAGAATTTGTTCTATATACGAATGAAAAATTAAGGTGTACATAAAAACCAAAAAAGTAAAAATAGCGGATATGATGGTAATTAAACCAAATTCGTCGGTAATGTCCCTGCTTTTAGTTTTATGAGTTTTTGATGTCGTATTTAACTGTGACAATTGATTTAAATTTTAATGTAGTCAATTTGAGTTCTAAACAAATAAACAAGAGCGTTAATGTTTGACCGGTATCAAATTAAAAGTAATTGTTATACATATATTCGTTAATAATGAAATAGAAACATAACTCAAACAGGGGAAGTTGTAAACAATATAATTTCTACTTAAATATAATCAAGTAATAATTAATAAGCACCATATTTTTTGCTTTAAAATGGCTTTTTAAATTTATTGCATTGGTATTTCCATTAGCAATATTTCAGTTTCGCTATTTGCAGTTATATTCAGGGAATTTGTATCCCAAATACCTAAACCGTCTCGGGAGTTCATCTTTTGGTTTTCAATTTCGACTTCACCTTTGATAACAAAAATATATACTCCGTTTCCATCCAAATGAATTGTGTAATTGTCTGTAGCCCCGGTGTCATATTTTCCCAAATAGAACCATGCTTTTTGTTGGATCCAAACTCCTTGATCGTCTTCGTTAGGAGATAATATTTGATATAAACTGTTTTTAGTTGCAATTTCTAAGGTTGAAATTTGATCATATCTTGGAGTTATATTTCGTTGATTAGGAATAACCCATATTTGCAAAAACTTGACCTCATCAACTGAACTTTGGTTATACTCACTGTGGGTAACTCCATTACCGGCACTCATTACTTGAATATCTCCTGCTTTGATAATTGTACTATTGCCCATATCATCCATATGTTGAAGGTTACCTTCTAATGGTATAGAAATAATTTCCATGTTTTTATGGGGGTGTGCCCCAAAACCACGCCCCGCTGCAACCGTATCGTCATTTAAAACTCTTAAGGTTCCAAAATTCATTCGTTCTGGGTTATAATAATTGCCGAAACTAAAACTATGATAAGAGTTTAGCCAACCGTGATCGGCATGACCTCTAGTGTCCGATTTGTGAAAAATTGTTTTCATTTTTTATATTTTTTATCATGATTTTAGTCGAGAATTATGGCATAACTTTACCTTAGAATATATAATAAAATGCAGTGCTGAGTCTATGGTGTTAGATTTTGATTCATACTGTGGAATTATTGATTCTATTAATTTACAGCATAATTTAATTTGCTTAAGTACGTTATAAAATAAAAATTCCTTTTTCCCCTAATATGAAATTTAATATACTATTTTTTGCTTTTATTTTTGGTGTTTATGTGAATGCTCAAGATCCAAGCGATGCAGCTAAACATATAGGAGCAGGTGTGGTCATAGGTGCAGCAGGAGGATATGCAGCACATAAAATATCAGACGGACAACGTGGTTGGAAATGGGCAGGAGCAGTAGGTAGTAGTTTAGCCGCTGGTCTTGCGAAAGAAGCAATTTATGATCAGTCTAAAGGGTATGAATGGGAAACTAAAGATGTTTTGTATACTACTTTAGGCGGTGTCCTTGCAGGGATGGCGATTGATATATTGACTGATAATAGTAGAAGAAGAAGTGGTGGGGGTAAAAGCTGTGGCTGTCTCGTAGCTCATTTTGATAGTAATAAAGTTCAACTCCCAAAGTTCGTTGAAACTGGCACTGGTGATATATTCTCAGAGGTACAGGCAGCCTATTTACTGAATTGATTTATAATAACCCTTTTGCTTTTATCTCTAAATATTTATTGATGGTGTTTATGGTAAGGTCTTCGGGCTTTGTCAGTATGGTCTGTATGCCATACTTTTTTAGTTCATTGACCACTAGTTGTTTTTCATAAATAAATTTCTCTGCAATTACCTGTTCAAAAACTTCTAGTGTATTGTTGGGTTTACATTTTGCATACGATACAAGTTCTGAGTTTTCAAAGAAAATAACGACCAGTAAATGTTGTTTGGCAATGGCTTGCAAGTAAGGAAGTTGGCGATGCAGGGCATCAAGGGTTTCAAAATTGGTATACAGTAATAATAGACTCCTTTGTGGTAAATTTCTTTTGACATCAATATATAACCTACTGAAATCACTTTCAACAAAGTTGGTCTTGAGGTTGTAAAGTGTTTCTAATATTAAGTTCATTTGTGAACTTCTGCGTTCTGCAACAACTCTGTTTTCTATTTTATTGCTAAAAGAGAAAATACCTGCTTTGTCATTTTTTTTGAGGGCAATGCTGCTGATGACCAAGGTAGCGTTTATGGCGTAATCCAGTAAGCTGAGTGAATTAAAAGGCATTTTCATGACCCTGCCTTTATCAATTACAGAATAAATCGGCTGTGACTTTTCATCTTGAAATTGGTTGACCATTAGTTGCCCTCTTTTGGCAGTGGCTTTCCAATTTATATTTCTTATATCATCACCTTGTATGTAATCTTTGATCTGTTCAAACTCCATCGTATGACCGATTCGTCTAATTTTTTTAATGCCAAATTCAAGTAATCTGTTGCTGAATGCCATAAGGTCATACTTGCGAAGTTGTAAAAAAGAAGGGTAAACAGGTACTTCTTTATCTTGGTCAAACGTATATTTTTTAGCTAAAAGGCCAATGGGTGAAATGGCGAATATATTTAAATTTCCAAAACTATAAAGACCCATTTCTACGGGTCTTACAGTATAGGAGTATAGTTTCTGCTCTCCCGGTTTTAATAGGCTGTTAAAATTAAAATCTCGCTTTTGAAATTGAAACGGAAGTTCATCTATAATGGTTATTTGAGCAGAAAACAAATACTTGTTGGTGACTTCTATCTTAATCGTATTTTCATCACCATTAGAAAGTTTGTCGGTAACAATTCTATGCGCTGTAATTTGCCCTTTTGACAGAAAAAGTAAAATGGCATCGGTAATAAGTAAAGCTAAAAAAAGGTAAAATAGAAGCTTTGGAATATATGCAATGTTTTCAAAAATATAAGATAGTAGAAAACATAGGATAACTCCTGATAGCACCAAGAAGAACCTTTTTTGAATAAATATATTTTTGAAAATCTTTTTCACTGAAGTTTATCTTGGGATTTCTATGGTTTGAATTAAATCCTTGATCATTTTCTCAGCTGTATAACCCTCCATTTCACGTTCTGGAGTCAGAATAATTCTATGGCATAGTATAGGGCTTACTACTTTCTTTATATCATCTGGTGTAATAAAATCTCTTCCGTTAATGGCGGCAACGGCTTTAGAAGCGTCTAAAATGGCAATAGATGCCCTTGGAGATGCGCCTAAATAAAGGTTGGCGTTTGTTCTGGTATTATTAACGATTGCTGCAATATATTTTAGAAGATTATCTTCCACGACAATATCTTTGATGACCTTTTGGTAAGCGGCAATTTGTTCAGCCGAAAGAATAGCATCTATAAGCGATTCTACATTATTGTTTTTTTGATGGTGTTTATTTTCTAAAATCTGTACTTCTTCTTCTAAAGTTGGGTAGTGCACATTGATTTTAAAAAGAAAACGGTCTAATTGGGCTTCGGGTAATCTGTAGGTGCCTTCTTGCTCTACAGGGTTTTGGGTAGCAAAAACCAAAAACGGAGGTTGCATGTCAAATTCATTACCATCTATGGTTATTTGTCTTTCTGCCATAGCTTCAAAAAGTGCAGCCTGTGTTTTTGCCGGAGCTCTGTTTATTTCGTCGATCAATATAATATTTGAAAAAATAGGACCCTTTTTAAATTCGAATTCAGATGTTTTAACATTGAAAATAGATGTTCCAAGAATATCGCTAGGCATTAAATCTGGCGTAAACTGTATTCTGCTAAAATCTACGTTCATAGTTTTTGCAAGTAGTTTTGCGGTTACAGTTTTGGCAACACCTGGAACCCCTTCTATAAGTGAATGACCGTTGGCTAAAATTGAAACGATCAAAAGTTCGATCATTTCTTGTTGACCGATAATAACCTTTCCTAATTCGGCTTTTACTTTAGTTACAGAATCTTGAAGTTTGGTAAGATCTATTCGAGAATTAAATTCTACCTGCTGTTCGTCTTGTGTGTTATCTTCCATAAGATTGTTTAAATGTATTTATTTTCTTGGCAAGTACTATAGCGTCTTGTTCAGAATGTATAGGTTTGTTTTTAAGACTAAGAATGAACTCGATGAGGTCTTTGGTTTCTTCTATCGATTTTCCTGTCTTAGCACTTAATTGGGCTATTAGTTTTTCATCAAGAACCGTAGTGTTTACATAGAACCTATTTCTAATATGAGTTAAAAAATAGGTGATTTTTTTATGGTTCAAGTTGGTGTAGTCTTTCTTTTGATGGTATAATGACCCCACTGTTTTAGCAAATTCTACAGAAGAATTTTCTAATGGTTTTATAATTGGTATTATTCGTTGCTCTCTTTTTGCCTTGAAAATAACAAATAGCAATAAACCAGTAATTGTTAGGTAGTAACTCCATTTTAAAGCAGATTGATTTAAAACGAACCTCATTGGAGAGGTAATTACTTTACGCCCAGATTTCTTGTAATCGTCCCATATTAGGGTATTGTCATTCAAATAAGCGAAACTTTGACTACTGTAACCAATTTTATCACTTAACATATAATAGTTGGTATAAGCAATAGGCAAGGTGTTGATAATAAAATTTCCTTTGCCAAATGAAGTTTTTATGAAGTTGGGACTTATTTTTATTTCATTGGGGGTGTTATTTAACAATGTGGAACTTTTCACGTGAATATGACCTAAAATTTCTGTTTTGGCGGTATCAATACTGGTTAAATATGCAGGGTTGACACCTCTTTCAAAATAGAAAGCCTCTTCATTAAAATGTGTATTGGTAAATGATGCTTTAGTGGAATCTTCTTTTATATCATAACGTTGTTCAATGGTGATATTCAATGTGTCTGCCAATTTACCGGTAAGGTTGCTCGTAGCTATGAATACCTGATTGCCTTCGTCTACAAATTTTAGTAGTTGGTTTGTTTCCTGTTCGTCCAAATAAATAAAATCATTGATCAAAATGTAATTGGCGGCAGTTGAGGTATCTCGATCTACTAGTACATCATAAATGTTTTCTTCTACAGTTTCAATATCGTTATGTGGAAAAATAGATGCTAACTCATTATAAAGCACGTAGCAACCGAACGGAATTTTAGATGCCAATGTGTAAGACGGGCTCCAATTGATCGGTCTTGGGCGTACTATTTCTGTTACAATGATACCAATAAGCACCGCAACCAAAAGACCAAGTATTATTTTAGAACGTTTTCCCAAGTTACTATTGAATTAGTTTGTTGATTGCTTCAAAATCTAAGACAGATACGGTGTATCTATCGTTATCTATATCTTGTTCTCCGTACCATATATAATCGTATAGATAGGCTATTCTTTTAAAACCTCGTTTTAACTGTGGTTGTTGGATCTCGTTAACGTAATCTGTATTGGTTTTATCAAAATGCCAATCTATAATATCTTTTTTAGACAGTTTTTGCAGTGATAATAGAAACTGGTAACGTACCGCTAATCTGTAGTCCTTGTTTGCAAGGGCCTCATTCAATAAGTTGCCGATATCAACACCTTCAATGTGTTCTTCGGTAAGGTTAATATCGTTGATCGTTTTAGCCTTTTTTTGAAAGATTGCGCTGAAATTTTCATTGATCAGGAATTTTACGAGCAGGTAAATGGCGAGAATTCCTAATAAGATATAAATGAGATATTCTAAAAGTTGTAATACTTCTGGAGATAGGGTAATGCCAAACACATCGAATAGCCCTTGCCCAACCCAATTTAAAAATCGGGCAAATAAATTTTGAGATTCGCCGGTTTTAAAGGTATAATTGAATTCATCACCTAAATATTTCTTTGTCAGGTCATCTTCAAAATTTCTCAATGTTAAAACTGATGAAGTATCGGTTTTAACAATACTATCTGTTTTATCTTGAGCAAATGAGAAAAAGGTCATCAACAAAAAGAAAATATAAATGAATGGTAGTCTCAAATTAATCGTTTTGTCCTATTTGTTCAATTCTTGCCCTTGTATTTTCATTATAAGTCTTTTCATGTAATGCATAATATAATATGCCATTGATAAACTGGGAAAGACATTGTCCGTATACCGCAATAATCAGGAAAATGGATAACCCTAAAGTGTAAACAATTGTTGAAACAATGGAATTTGTATAATCTACATCGTTCTCTACAACATGAAAAGTATACACCCCTATTATAATACCGGGTATGGTCAAAGCGATCATTAATAGTAAACCTAATAATAAACCTAAAATAAAGTTCACTCCTATAGATTTCCAAAAACTACTGGTTACAAGTTTCCAACCTTCGCCCAAGGCATCGGTAACGCTTTTTTTATTTTGAAGCATATCAAAAAAAGAAACACCGATCCAGGCTGTTAAAAAGAACTGAACAATATACTGGGCAAAAAAGCCTAGTAGGGGTATAATGGCTAAAATTATGGCCACTATAAAATAGACAAGGTAAATAGGTATAAGCAATAGGACAAAAAGCAAAATATTTCCAAATTGGCTTTTGGCATATTGCCAAACTTCTTTTTTGTCTACGTTAGAATCTTTGGTTTCCTCATATTTTATCATATAACTGGTAGAAAGCGAATAATTTAGAAAAGCTACTCCCAGAAAAATAATAAAGAATAAAAATCCTCCTATACCTAAATAAACATAATACTCTTCTTCAGCAGCTAAATTATCGGAAAACGGACTTTGCCCAGATTCGTGTGCTATCATTCCTATAAAACCAGAAACCAATAGGTAACTGGTAATTAAAAGTCCTATTAAGAATACACCATTGTAGCTTAAGAAAACATTGGTAAAGCTTTTTATGTTCTGTTTAAAAAAATCAAAATAAGCGGAGATAATACCGCCGAATTCACGATTAACCTTTAGCGGTATGTAATTGTCTTTCATGTTTGGTATTTAGTAAAATAGGATATGCTATGTAATAAAAAATGATTAGGAATAATGATGCTCCAATAATTATGAATGCCAACCAATTGGGCATATTGGTATACCTTGTTATAAATCCTTCAATAAATCCGGCAATTATAAAAAACGGTATGGTGCTGACTACAACTTTAAGCCCATCTTTGGCACCCTTCATAAAAGAGACGCGCCTAGCGTACGTTTTCGGAAAAAGTATGCTGTTGCCCATTATTAGACCTGCACAGCCGGCAATAATAATAACCGATATTTCTATGGTACCGTGAAGCCAAATTTGTTTATTGGCCTCAAAGAAAACTCCTTTGGTATAAAAAAAAGTAATGAATGCCCCGAGCATTACACCATTTGAAAATAATATATATGCGGTGCCTATACTTGTGATTACCCCAAAGGCAAATGCTAAAAAGGCAACTCTAATATTGTTAATGGTAATTCCCAAAAAAGAACCAATTTCACTACCGCCTTTATAGATTGCTGCTGGATCACCGTTAGCTATGTTGTTAAGTGTTTCATTAACATAGGCATCACCTAAAATCAACCTTACAAAGGTAGCATCGTTAATAGCGGATAAAGAGCCAATGGCAGATGCGATAATAAAAATTAAAAAGGCTATGCCCAAGGTGTTATGGTACTGTCTAAAAAAAAGAGGGAATTCTGTAATCCAAAAACTGAGAATTCGATTTTTACTTTCCTTTTTGTTCTTATAGATTTTCTGGTGGGCAAGAGAAGCAAGTTCGTTTAAATACAATAAAGTCTTACTTTCTGCGTAATACGTTTGCGCGTATGCCAAATCATTGGTCAGTTGAATATAGCCATTGGCAAGTTCATCTGGGTCGGTAGAAGCACCTAGGTTAATAGCTTTTTCAAAAGCTATCCATTTTTCCTTATTTTGCTTTATAAAAGCAGCTTCGCGCATAAACTATATTTACCTTGTTAAATTTAAGATTAAATGAATAACCTTCAAATCAATACAACGCAAAATGTTAACCTTAATTATACTATTGTTAGTATTGGTGAAAGAATTGTAGCATTTTTTATAGATGCATTTATACTTTACCTCTATTTTATCTTGGTGAATTTAATTGGCGATGCTATAGGTTATATATATTCAGATGGATGGACGCAGAGAGGTTTAGTTGCTTTAATTTCTTTACCGGCAATGTTTTATACACTTTTAATGCATATTACCTTTAATGGTAGAACCGTTGGTAAAATGATTATGAAAATGAGAGTGGTAAAGGTAGATGGTTCACCCGTTCATTGGAGTAATTATTTAATTAGATGGATGTTACGTTTGGTTGATATTTGGATTTTTCTTGGGTCTATAGGTTTGCTCACTATTTTATTCTCCGATAAAAAACAGCGTTTAGGTGATGCCGCGGCAGGTACGGTGGTCATTAGTACAAAGAATAGGACAAAGGTTTCCCATACCATTTTAGAAGAGGTGGAAGATGCTTATGTGCCTCAAATCATGAATGTTACTATGTTGGCCGATAAGGATGTTAGACTTATTAAAGAAACATTTGGGATAGCTAAAAAAAGTAATGATTTTAAGACGTTAAAAGCGCTTAGAGAGAAAGTTGAAAGTATCTTGCAGACCAATTCGGAATTGTACGATATTGCGTACTTGGATACCGTTCTAAAAGACTATAATTACTTTACGCAAAAGATCTAGCCCATGTTTTATTTCATTATCGATATTTTAGGAACCATTGCTTTTGCAATATCTGGGGTGTTGGTTGCTATGGATAAAAGGTTAGATGTATTTGGGGTTTTGATCATTGCATTTGTTACAGCTGTTGGGGGAGGCACCTTACGAGATCTACTTATAGGTATTAAACCCGTTGGCTGGCTTAATGCCCCAATTCATTTATTGATTATTGTAGTAACCGTATTGCTGGCAATCATTTTTGTGAAGCAATTAAAATACGTAAGAAAATCACTTTTTTTGTTTGACACCATTGGCATTGGTTTGTATACCATGGTAGGTATAGAAAAAGGTTTGGCGGCAGATCTTTTACCGGTAATGTGTATTGCTTTAGGAACCATTACCGCCTGTTTTGGTGGCGTTATAAGAGATATATTGTGTAATGAGATTCCTGTAATATTTAGAAAGGAAATTTATGCCACCGTTTGTATATTAGGTGGGTTGGTGTATTTCGTATTGATACAGTTTCCTATAAAAGATACCATTGCTTATTCTTTGGCTATCCTTACTATAATAATTATGCGGGTATTAGCAGTTCGCTTCAAAATTTCCCTGCCCAATATTTATAGAAATCAAGCTTAATTCTGATTGGTTGGCTATAGTTGCTTATTCTATTACTTCAGCTTTTTGAATATAAACATTTCTCATAGGCCAATCTCCTTTTTCTACAGGTACGTTATTTATTTTATCAACCACATGCATGCCATCAATGACCCTTCCGAAAGGAGTATAGTTATCATCTAAGTGATATGAGCCAGGGTCTGTAACAACAATGAAAAATTCAAATGGTGATGCTAGTTTATGTGGATTGTCCATTTCACTACTTGGCATGGAAATAGTGCCCCTGTGATGCTTATGTCCTTTTCTGGTGTCTGGCGGCAAAAGATAACGACCAATTTTAGATCGTTTTTCTGCTGTCTTTTTGTCATCAGAGTTTCCACCTTGAATAATAAAATTCTTTACCACTCTATGAAACTGGGTATCGTTAAAATATCCTTTTTTGGTGAGGTATATAAAATTGGCCCGGTGGTAGGGTACGTTATCAAATAATTCTACGGTAAAACTGCCAAATTTTGTGGTAATTCTGACCTTGTTTTCTTTTAGGGTTTTTTCATAGTTGAAAAAGTAATCAATGGCATTCTCTTCGGTAAGTTCAAAAGCATCTTTTTCTTGTTCTTTTTCAGCTTCATTTTCAGTAATTTTAGTAGAGTCTATCGTTGTCTTGGCTACGGTAGTAGTACTATCAACTTTCTTAGGGGTATCTTTGCAACTGGCCATTGCAAAAAATACTAAGAGTAGTAAAGAATAGAATTTTGGTAAACGCATGAATTTTAATTTTTTTGAACAACAGATATCAAAAATAAAGGATCTACCGCTACCGGGAGAAGCTTCGCAATACAAAATGGCTCCAGAAAGCCGATTAGAAGAATTACAACGTATTAATATTTCTCAGAAAAACCCTAGAAGGGCAGGGGTAATGGCATTGTTTTACCCTACAAATAATATGGGAACAAACTTGCTTTTGATTTTACGTAAAACTTATAAAGGGGTACATTCTAACCAAGTTGCTTTTCCTGGGGGCAAAGAAGAAAAATCTGATGATGGTCTATTGACCACTGCGCTTAGGGAAACGTATGAAGAAGTAGGGGTGGCACCAAAAGACATTACGGTGATCAAAGAAATTTCAGAAATCTTTATACCTCCCAGTAATTTTATGGTTCAGCCTTATATTGGGCTATATCGAAATCCAAAACCATTTGTAAAACAAGATGCGGAGGTTGAGTTAATTTTAGAAGTTCCTGTATCGGATTTTTTAGATGATACATTGGTAGTTTCAAAAAAAATGACCACATCTTACGCTGTGGATATTGAAGTACCAGCCTTTAAATTAAACGGTTATATTGTATGGGGGGCAACGGCAATGATGATGAATGAGATTAAAGAGTTACTAAAGCAGGTGTTGTAAGGCATATTTAATTATTTTAGCATTCTATGGGATTATTTGATAAAAACCCTTTTGGGCATAATTTATTCATTAAAAAATGGCTAATACGCATTTTGGCCGTGCTATCGCATCAGCGGTATAAGCGCTTTAATACGTTGGAAATTGAAGGGTCTGATATTATTAGAAATTTACCGGATAAAAATGTGTTGTTCGTAAGTAACCATCAAACATACTTTGCAGATGTTGTGGCTATGTTTCATGTTTTTAATGCCAGTTTAAGCGGTCGTGAAGATTCCATTAAGAACTTGGGATATATATGGCAACCAAAATTGAATATGTATTATGTGGCCGCTGCAGAAACCATGAGGAAAAGTCTTTTGACCAAGATAATGGCCTATGCGGGATCGGTAAGTGTAGAGCGTACTTGGCGTTCAGAAGGCAAAGATGTTAAGCGCCAAGTGAAAATGAGCGATATTTCTAGTATAGGCAAGGCATTGAACGATGGTTGGGTAATTACTTTTCCACAAGGTACAACTACCCCTTGGAAGCCTTTAAGAAAAGGTACGGCACACATTATCAAAAAATATAAACCAGTGGTTGTGCCAGTGGTTATTGATGGTTTTAGACGTTCTTTTGATAAAAAAGGACTTCGTGTTAAAAAGAAAGGAATACTTCAATCTATGGTTATTAAAGAGCCATTGGATATTGATTACGAAAATGAATCTACCGAATCTATAATAGAAAAATTGGAGTACGCTATTGAGCAGCACCCATCATTTTTAAAAGTGATATCAAAAGCCGATCTTTTGGCTATTGAGGAAGAGAACAAACAGCGTAAATGGAATCCCCCTTCTTAAATAGTAAGGTTTCTAAGTTCACTGTAGTTCTGCTTTAGTTTTCTAAGTAGCAGTCCGTATAATAAGAAATAAATGCCACCCATGACCAAGGTTAGAATTACTCCAAAAATACCTATGGACATCATTATGGTAATTTTTAATTTTTCGGGTGATATGTTTGCAAGGCTATCTTTTAATTCTGGGAAGGCATTGACCATATTATCATTTAGGTAAACACCTATAATCATTATGATTATGGTCATCATTATCATGGATAATGAAAAAATAACGTAATGCTTAACGGTTTTTCTAGTCTTTATGATTTTCTTCATTAGACTTTTGGAGTTGTCCAAAACCGAAATTTCCTTAAATCTTTTATAGAACTGAAAAATAAAATAAAAGGCTATGATATAAGTAAAGCCAGAGAGTACTACAAGGTATTTTGAGACACCTATGTTTTCATATAGCTCCATTCCATCACGCATAGATGGTAAAAGATATAAAAGGTGCGGTACGGTAAATTCCAATATACTGATGATAAGGATCCACCTAACAATTGAGGAAGATTTCTTCCATATCATTTTATGAATCTCGTCATAGCTTAATTTTGGAACATCGAATTCCTTTTTTTGCCAATCTTTCTTTAATAATTCCAGTTCGTCCGTCATACGCCTATGGATTCAAAATGGTTCTTAATTTTGTTTTGATACGGTTCATTTTAACCCGTGCATTTACTTCGGAAATACCTAATGTTTCAGATATTTCAGTATAGTTTTTATCTTCAAGATATAAAAACACCAACGCTTTATCAACGTCATTTAATTGTTTGACCGCCTTGTACATTAATTTTAATTGTAGTTCTTCGGTCTCGTCATATTCGTCGGCTTTGATCTTAAAAATTACAGACTCATAATCAGCTGTGTCAATTCTTCTTTTTTGTTTTCGATATAGTGTAATGGCAGTATTTAGTGCCACACGATACATCCAAGTACTGAATTTGGCATCGCCCCTAAATTTGGGATAAGCCTTCCATAATTGAATGGTAATTTCTTGAAACAGATCATTGTGAGAGTCGCGGTCGTTTGTATACAGCGTACACACTTTATGGACAATGTTTTGGTTGTCCTGTAGCTCGGTCACAAATTTGTGTTCAAGTTCTTTATTCACTCTTGGTTGGCTGTTCTTACGTTGTTAGTCTATAAAAGGTTTTGTTTGTTACAATATATTTAGAAATACATAAAAAAAGTGCCAATTAATACCTTGGCACTTTTAAAATCTATAACATAAGACTCTATTTTCTATAATCTAAGGCAGGTGCTCTATCACCTAAAAGAGGAATGTATTTAAAATCTACCCCTCTTTTTTCTAAAAATTCAGCTTTAGCGGTCTCTACCAATTTTTTATCCTTAAAAAGGTCTATTGCAGTTTTGGTCAGGGTCTTTGCGGCTACCATCATTCCTTTTCTACCAATGGAAGTTCCGCCTGCAGCAACCGCTTGCCAACTGTGAGCCGGTGTGCCAGGAACCCAGGTAGCGGTGCCAAAACCAACTGTAGGTACGGTAAAGCTAACATCGCCCACATCTGTAGAGCCGTAAGCCCTAGCTTCGGTTTTGTAAGGTTGAACATTTTTAGCAGTAGCAAGATCCGCTTTTTCCTGTCCTAAGGTTACAGCTATTTTATCGGCAAATTCTTTTTCTTCTGCTGTGTATTCTATGCCGCCAACTTCTGAAAGATTATCGTGCATTACTTTTTGTAATGTTAGGTTGGGCAGTAATTCGTGTGTACCACCGATCATCTCATAGTCCATTGTAGTTCCTGTACCCAATGCGGCACCTTCGGCAGCTTTTACCATTCTGTCGAATATATCGATCACAACATCACGTCGATTATGACGTGCATAGTAATAAACTTCTGCAAAATCTGGCACTACGTTGGGTGCTTTACCTCCAGCTGTAATAACATAATGTATTCTGGCCTCTTGCGGAATGTGTTCCCTCATCATATTGATCATCAGGTTCATGGCTTCAACACCATCAAGGGCAGAACGTCCTTTTTCTGGAGAACCGGCGGCATGGGCAGAAATACCATGAAATCTGAATTTTGCCGATTTATTAGCTAAAGCAGCACCTGCGCTAGCTGCATTTTGTGACCCGGGGTGCCAATGTAGCGCTATGTCTACATCATTGAAGAGACCTTCACGAACCATATAAACTTTACCCGATCCACCTTCTTCAGCAGGAGTTCCATAGAAACGTATGGTACCTTTTGCCTTATTGGCCTCTAACCATTCCTTTGTTGAAATTGCCGCTGCCGTAGATGCCGTGCCGAACAAGTGATGACCACAGGCATGACCAGCGGCGGCACCAGCAGATTCTTTTTCAGCGGTAGCTTTTTGGGATAGTCCCGGTAATGCATCATACTCGCCCATAATGGCAATTACGGGACTGCCACTGCCATATTCCGCAATAAAAGCGGTAGGTATACCCGCTACTCCGGTTTTAATGGAGAAACCGGCATTCTTTAATGTTTTTTGTAATAGACCCGAGCTCTGTTCCTCTTGGTATCCCATTTCTGCGAATTCCCAAATATTTTGAGCTATATTTCCGTATTCATCACTTTTTTGCTCTAATTTTTTGATTATATCTTTTTCGCTCTTCTGAGCATTCATGGAAAAAACTGAAGTACCTAGTACTGCCAGTAAAATAAGGGTTTTGCGCATTTTGGTGTTTGTTTGAGTTAGAGCTTAAAGATACTAAAAACACATTATTATTTTAAAGTAGAAGTCCATTTGTTTAATTTTGTCAGTAAGTAAACTACTATGAACATACCACTCTCAAGCTATCCTAGAATTGTAATTATAGGTGGTGGTTTTGGCGGAGTATCTCTAGCCAAAAAATTAAGTAAACAAGAAGTACAAGTTGTCCTTATAGATAAGAACAATTATCATACATTTCAACCACTATTATATCAAGTGTCTACAGGAGGTCTTGAGCCAGATTCCATTGCCTACCCCTTGCGCAAGGTATTGATCGGATATGACAATTTTTATTTCCGTTTGGCAGAAGTAGAATATATTGATGCGACCGGTAAAAAAGTGAATACCAACATTGGGGATATTAGTTATGATTATTTGGTGGTAGCCACAGGTTCTGAAACCAATTTCTTTGGAAATAAGGAAATTGAGGAGCATGCTATGTCGATGAAATCAATTCCGCAATCATTGAACTTACGTAGTTTAATATTGGAAAATTTTGAGCAAGCGCTTCTTACCGATGTCTATCACGAACGCGATGCATTAATGAACTTTGTAATTGTTGGTGGCGGACCAACTGGTGTTGAGTTAGCAGGAGCTTTGGCTGAAATTAAAAAAGGAATATTGCCAAAAGATTACCCTGATCTAGATACCCGAAGAGCACAAATTAATATTGTTCAAGGTGGAGATTGTTTACTGCCGGGTTTTAGTGCGCAAGCATCTAAAAAAGCAGAAGATTTTTTAGAAAAATTAGGGGTTCAAGTATGGAAAGGGGTTAGGGTTACCGGTTATAACGGTAAAACCGTTACCACAAAAACAGATTTGAAATTTGATTCTGCCGCCGTCATTTGGGCAGCTGGTGTTAAAGGAGCCGGAATTAAGGGGTTGGATGGTGAAGATGTTGTGGCTGGTGGCAACAGGTTAAATGTTAACGAATTTAATCAGGTGATAGGACATCCGGAAATATTCGCTATTGGCGATATTGCTTGTATGGCTACAGAAGATAACCCCCGTGGACATCCAATGGTAGCTCAACCGGCAATTCAACAAGGCAGGTTGTTGGGTGAGAATCTGGTGAGGTTAATAGAACATAAGCCAATGAAACCTTTTGTGTATAATGACAAAGGTAGTATGGCTACTATAGGGAGAAATAAAGCAGTATGCGATATTAAGAAATTTAGGTTTCAAGGGGTATTTGCATGGTTCGTTTGGATGTTCGTTCATTTATTCTTTTTAATAGGGTTTAGAAATAGAATGGTCGTATTTATAAACTGGGTATATAATTATATAAGGTTCGATCGAGAGGCTAGATTAATTATTAGGCCGTATAAAAGAGATTACAGTCAGTTTAAAGACTAAAGAAGAGGTGTTATTTCTTGCTACCGCTGTAAGTTAAGTGTTTGGTAGTTAAAGTTTTGATAAGTATTTCGTTAGGTGTACTATTTAAAATATCTTTTGTAGGAATTTATTTTCAACATTTGATATCCAACCTATGAAAGTTCTCGTGCGAAGTTTTCTGTTCATGTTTGTAATTGTTGTCAATGGTCAAACAATAGAAGAACCTCCAGAGAAAAATCAACCTTCTTCATTGACGGGAATAGCGGTTACGGGGCATGCATATCCTGTTTCTGCAATAGGTGATGTTCACAAATCTTTTATGGTTCAATATGGGGTTACAAAATCTTTGCAATTAGAACTTCAAGGGTTTTACGATACTTATATTTTGTCGGAAAGATTCCGATCTAGTTTAATGGTAAAGTATTATCTGAATAAAAAATTGTACTTGCTCTCTGGTCTAGATGCGGAAATTGCAACTGAAAATTCAGAAGTTGGACAAGCACCTTATCGACTTGGCTTTGTAGCGGGAATGGGATATGATGTTACGGAGAATTTCATGCTTGAAATAAAAAGTAGTATTCAATTGAACGAAACTGGTATAGGTGCTTTTGGTGAAACTCAAATTGAAATGCCATCTGTTTATACCATTGGCAGTAAATGGAAATTTTAATAACTTTTTCTAGGGTGGTAGGTATTCATGACCTCCGCCAAATGAGATCGGTCTACGTGCATATAAATTTCTGTAGTGGTAATACTCTCATGTCCTAGCATTTGTTGAATTGCACGTAAATCTGCACCATTTTCAAGTAAATGAGTGGCAAATGAATGTCTAAAGGTGTGAGGGCTAATACTCTTGTTTAATCCAATAGTGGTCGCCAAGTTCTTAACAATAGTAAAAATCATGGCTCTGGTAAGTTGTTTTCCTCGTCGGTTCAAGAACAAAATATCTTGAAATCCTTCCTGAATTTTTAAATGTACCCTAATTTCATGTCTGTAAATATCAATATATTTTTTATTCACGTGACTTATAGGTACAAATCGCTGTTTATCACCTTTGCCGGTAACTTTAATAAAATCTTCATCAAAAAAAAGGTCGGAAATTTTTAAGCTAATTAGTTCGGAAACTCTTAAACCACAGCCATATAAAGTTTCTAGCATAGCTCTATTTCTTTCACCTTCTGGTGTACTTAGGTCAATGGCGTTGATCAAATCATCTATTTCAGTTTCTGAAAGCGTATCAGGTAACTTTCGTCCTATTTTTGGAGATTCTATTAAGTCTAAAGGGTTGTCTTTTCTATAATCTTCAAAAATTAAGTATCCAAAAAAGCTTTTTAAGCCAGATATGATACGTGCTTGTGATCTGGGGTTTACTACTTTGGCCGCCTCATATATAAATTGCTGAACGGTTTGTTTGTCAATAAGAATAGGGGTGGTATTAATGTCGTTCGCTTCTAGGAAGGTCATAAGCTTTTCAATATCTCTAGAGTAACTTAGAATAGAGTTTTTAGATAGTCCGCGTTCCAGTTTAAGGTAGGTGGTAAAATCTTTAAGCGCATGTTTCCAATTCATGGTTTAAAGATAAAGAATACATTAATTCTGTGGTAAATAATGTATAGATGGAAGAAATACTGGTTTATTGGGATATGTAATTCCTTGTTAAATTTTTACTTTTACACCTATTAAATAAAATGGACTTTTAGTCAATAGTCCTATTAATCAATCAATTTTTAATTAAGTCAAGTACATTAAAAAAACAACAAAATGAAAAAACTATTATTTTTAGTAGCAGCGGTTATTTTAGGAACAAATGTTTCTAACGCACAATCTGATTACACATTTGCAGCCGGTTTAGGTCTGGATTTATTTTCTGGGGTAACATTAGTTGGTCCAAGTGCAAAATATTTCTTTGCAGAAGAGCATGCAGGTCAAGCGGAGTTGATGTTTGAAAGCGGATTAACAACTTTAACAGCTCTTTACGAATACCATGGTGATATTTCAGGAGCTGATGGTTTACAATGGTTTGCTGGTGCAGGTCCTTCAATCTTATTTTTTGGAGAAGGCATAGGGACAGAGATAGCACTTAGACCAATAGTTGGTTTAGATTATAAAATTGATGGAGTGCCATTAGCTTTTTCGTTTGACTGGAGACCCTTTATAGGTCTTGGTGATCTTCTTGGAAATGAAGTTGGTGCTTTTGGTATCGGTGTTAGATACGTAATTGAATAGAAATTTCAGCATTTTAATATTAAAAGGGGAAGCTAAGCTTCCCCTTTTTTTGTACTCCAATAGGTGATTTTGTGTTAAAATAGAATTATAAAACCTATTTAAAAGCAGTGTGTACAACTACTTTAAGGGTGTTCACAACAAAGATTCATGTAAGCTAAGTCTTACCTTTATTTTTGATGAAAACAAACCAAACCAACCATGAAAAAGTTTTTTATAATACTTATTGTTTCATTTTTTTCGACCGGTATTTATGCTCAAGAAGGGTTTAAGCTAGGAATACAGGCAGGTTTGCCATTTAATGATTACAATGAAGCGGTAAGTGTAGTACTTGGTGCAGATTTCTCGTACATGTACCCGTTAGGTGAAGTTGTTGATGTTGGTCCGGCTATAGGTTATATACACGGTTTTGCTGAAACTTTTCAAACTACAATTATAAGGGAAGAGCAAAAAGCTGTTCAATTTATGCCATTATCCGCAGGTGTTCGTTTTTGGACCTCCAATTATTTCTCTTTTGGCGGTAATGTTGGTTATGCCGTGGGTATCAATGATGGTAACGAAGGTGGACTTTATTATAGACCTACTTTGGCTTACTTAATGAGTTCAAGTGTAGAGGTCAATGTTTCTTACACAGGTATAGATATAGATGAGACCTCTTGGACTACTTTGACACTGGGTATTGTTTTCAACTTTGAGCCTAAGTATAGAACTCGACGTTAGTTTCGCTGTTCTTTAGTTAACTATTATACTTCTTTGATTTCTTATTAATTGTTAAGTAACATTCGTTATTTTTGATACATGAAGATTATCATAATTAACGGTCCTAACCTAAATCTATTGGGTAAAAGGGAGCCAGAAGTTTACGGTGCACAGACTTTTGAAGATTATTTTTCAAAATTGCAGTTTAAGTTTAAAGATGTTGAGTTGGAGTATTTTCAATCTAACATAGAAGGAGAACTTATTTCTAAAATACAAGAAACTGG
Organism: Maribacter sp. HS; assembly: GCF_048059195.1. NCBI lineage: Bacteria > Pseudomonadati > Bacteroidota > Flavobacteriia > Flavobacteriales > Flavobacteriaceae > Maribacter > Maribacter sp. HS. The sequence continues at coordinate 53,767 of NZ_JAYLVV010000010.1, read as the reverse complement.
TTTTAGTTATGATGGTATAGTCCTCAATGCTGCGGCATATACCCATACTTCTGTTGGTATAGGAGATGCGGTAAAGGCTGTAGAAACTCCTGTCATAGAAGTTCATATTTCCAATACCCATAAGCGCGAAGAATTTAGGCATATTTCCTACATATCGCCTGCTGCCAAAGGGGTTATTTTGGGCTTTGGATTAAAAAGTTATGATCTAGCCATTGAGAGTTTTTTATTTTAACTCAATAAAATAATTAACATCTAGAGAGCGGTGTACATTCGTAAATAATAGCAAACTATGCTGTTATGAAAAGAATTGTATTTCTGTTATTTGGTTTTGCCATATTACTTATTGTTTCATGTAGTGATAAAGACGAGTTGGCACTTAGTCCAAATCCAAACGCGCCTATTGATTCAGTTGGGGTACTGACGACCATAAATGCTTTTTCAAATTTATCTTTTTCCAATCCTTTGGATCTACAATCTCCAGATGATGAAAGTAATAGAATTTTTGTAGCTGGGAAAGATGGGAAAATAAAATCCTTTTCAAGTGAATCTGAGGTAGGTGAAGTAAGTACATTTTTGGATATTTCTGATCGCATAGCCACCGAGAGCGAACTAGGGTTGCTAGGCTTTACTTTTCATCCGGAGTTTAGTACAAACGGTTTTTTATATGTTATTTATACGCCCAGTGAAGAATTGGCGGTGATATCTCGCTTTAAGGTTTCTGATAACGATTTGGATATTGTGGATATGTCTAGCGAAACTATTTTATTGGAAATTCCTCAACCAGATACTAATCACAATGGCGGTCAGTTGGCATTTGGACCTGATGGGTATTTATATATTGCATCTGGTGATGGTGGTGGCTCAGGTGATCCCAATGGTAATGCACAGAATTTAGAAAACTTATTGGGTAAGATATTGCGTATAGATGTAAATACTACAGATGCTGGGTTAAATTACGCTATACCAGCAGATAATCCTTTTGTAGAAGTAGAAAATGCGAGGGGTGAGATATATGCATACGGATTAAGAAATCCGTGGAGATTTAGTTTTGATGTAGCTACCAATACCATTTGGGCTGGTGATGTTGGTCAAGGAGAGAAAGAAGAAATTAACCTTATTGAAAAAGGAGGTAATTACGGTTGGAATATTCTTGAGGGAACTTCTTGTTTTCTTGAAGATGATTGTGATACCGCAAACACTATGGCGCCAATTTATGAATATGGTCATGAAGAAAATGATAGGTCCGTTACCGGTGGTTATGTGTATAGAGGAAGCAGTTTACCTTCGTTACAAGGTTTGTATGTGTACGGTGATTTTGTATCCGGCAGAATTTGGGCTTTAGATGTAAACGGTAATAACAAATTGATCGTAGATACGGATTTGGCTATATCGTCATTTGGTACGGATGCAAACGACGAATTGTATATATGTGCCTTTGATGGTAGTATTTATCAGTTGACTACTGAAATGGAAGAACAGCCTTAAGCGTTGTCTTCTGGCTTTAAATATTTTTCTTCAACATAGAATGTTGCGAAGGGTAGAAGTGAAGCTATACCAAAAATGAAAACTTTCTTAAAAGACCATTTATGGGTAAAGCCCACTATTAATGTAAGTGCTATGAAAGCGATAAAAAGCACTCCGTGGGCGTAGCCAACATATTTGTTTGGTTCTGGTATTTCTGCCCAGTATTTTAATGGCATGGTCACCCCGAACAACGCCAAATAGGAGATTCCTTCTAAAATTGCCGTTGCTCGAAATAACTTTAACATGCTAAATTATATTAAGTAGTAAATTATAAATGAATAACCTCGTCATAAGCTGCTGCCACTGCTTCCATAACAGCTTCGCTCATTGTTGGGTGTGGGTGAATTGCTTTAAGAACCTCATGTCCTGTAGTTTCTAGCTTACGGCCAAGAACGGCTTCAGCGATCATATCGGTAACACCTGCACCGATCATATGACAACCTAACCACTCACCATATTTAGCATCAAAGATTACTTTTACAAATCCGTCAGAAGCACCCGAAGCTTTCGCTTTACCACTTGCCGAGAAAGGGAATTTACCAACTTTAATATCTATTCCTTTTTCTCTGGCCTGCTTTTCGGTTAAACCTACAGAGGCTATTTCTGGAGAGCAATAAGTACAACCAGGTATATTACCGTAATCTAATGGCTCAACATGCATTTCTGCTAATTTTTCAACACATAAGATACCTTCTGCCGATGCTACGTGAGCAAGTGCTGGTCCAGGAGTTACATCACCAATGGCATAGTAACCAGGTATGTTGGTTTGGTAATAATCGTTCACCAAAATCTTATCACGGTCGGTAGCAATACCAACATCTTCTAACCCTATGTTCTCAATATTGGTCTTAATACCTACGGCAGAAAGAACAATATCGGCTTCAAGAACTTTTTCTCCTTTAGCTGTCTTAACGGTAGCTTTTACCCCGTCACCAGAAGTGTCAACAGAAGTAACTTCTGCAGAAGTCATAATCTTTACACCTGATTTTTTGAAACTTCTTTCCAATTGCTTGGATACGTCTTCATCTTCTACCGGTACAATGTTAGGTAGGTATTCTACAACCGTAACTTCGGTCCCCATAGAATTGTAAAAGTATGCGAACTCTATACCGATTGCACCACTACCAACAACGATCATTTTTTTAGGTTGCTTATCTAAGGTCATTGCCTCTCTGTACCCAATGATCTTCTTACCATCTTGCGGTAAGCTTGGTAGCTCTCGGCTTCTTGCGCCTGTAGCTATAATAATATTACTGGCACTATATTCCGTAGTGGAACCATCTTCAGCCTTAACTGAAACTTTTTTACCAGCTTTTAAAGTACCGTAACCTTTAATAACCTCAATTTTATTCTTCTTCATTAAGAATTGAACCCCTTTGCTCATTCCTTCTGCAACACCACGGCTTCTTTTCACGACAGCATCAAAATCCTTATCGGCACCTTTCACTTTTAAACCATAATCTTCGGCATGTTGCAGGTATTCAAATACTTGTGCAGACTTCAATAAGGCTTTGGTAGGTATACAACCCCAATTTAAGCAAACGCCTCCTAGACTCTCTTTTTCTATAATGGCAGTCTTAAAACCTAATTGTGCAGCCCTAATTGCGGTAACATATCCACCAGGACCACTACCTAAAACGATAATATCGAAAGTGCTCATATTTTGATTTTTTGTAGTTTTAATTGAGGTGCAAAAATACAAAACCTTTATCAAATTATTTGTAGGTTTTTAAAATATGACCTTTAATCTAAAATTGTGATATTTTATTAGGAGTCATCCTAAATGTGGTATATAGGTTTTAAAGTAAAAAAGAGGTCTTTAAGACCTCTTTTTTACTTCTAAATTGTTAGGCTATATGAACTATTCTGCAGGAACAAAATTTAAAGCCACACCGTTAATGCAATGGCGTAAGCCTGTTGGGGCTGGTCCATCCTCAAAAACATGTCCTAAATGCCCCCCGCAAGTGGCACAGTGCTCTTCGGTTCTTTTGTAACCAATTTTATAATCTACATCATAAGCTACATTACCTTCTATTTCCTCATAAAAACTGGGCCATCCGGTACCTGAATCAAATTTGGTATAACTTTTAAATAAAGGAGTGGCACAGGCGGCACAAACATATGTACCTTTTTCTTTGTTTTTAAGAAGTTCACTGGTAAACGGATTTTCAGTAGCAGCTTCGCGTAGAACGTAATATTCGGCATCGGTCAATTCTTTTCTCCATTCACTGTTGGTTTTTTGAATAGGAAATTCTTTTTTATCCTTATCAATGCTGCTAGATGTCATCTCTTTCTTTTGTGCATTACCCTTACAGCTTACAAAGAGTATTAAAAGTGCAATAGCAAAATGTAGTTTCATATTATATTTTTTTAATTATGTCGATGAATTTATATAATCCTTTCAATGTATAGTAATTACGATACATTTTTGGTTAAGGTTTTAATAAAATAAATAAAAGCCTTTGAAGATTATTCAAAGGCTTTTACTCATATAGGTTAATTCCTGGGATATTTATTATAATGTTACTTTCTGGACTTCATCTTCCGAAATACCTAAATGTGACATTACAGAGTTGATGTTAGAAGTATCTAACTTTCCAGTGGTAGATTCCGCTGGTAATATGGCGATTCTAAATACTTGGTCATCAGTATCACCTGGTTGTAAAGTTGATAGGTCAAAATCTGATTCTAAGAAAATACTAACATCAAAAAAAGTATAATCGTAATTATATTGTAACAAGCCTTGATTTAATATTCTAGTTTGTGGCATTAACCTCCAAATATCAACAGATTCACCGTTACTATCTTCAGTTACATCCCATAGCATGTAAACTAAAACTACATCGGTTTCAAAAACTTCTATAGTTTGTGGAAACTCATAAAAGATAGAATAGTCATTGTCCAAGGTAAAAGTGCCTTGTATGTCTACCACTTTGCCTAAGATATTAATTCCGTCCGCACCATCGGCACCATCAGCACCATCAAATCCATCAAACCCTTGTGGTCCTTGTGGTCCTTCACACGAAATAAAAAATAGTGTTACAAGTGCTCCTAGAAATACATTTATTTTTTTCATAATGTTATAATTTTTGGTTTGAGTTTTTATTTTGAATTGTTATTTCAAAAAGCGTTCCATTTTTGGTATTTAAATATATAAATCGGATATTAACTGCTATATTTTCAACAAAAATGAAATGTAGTTGAGCGTCTTTAAAAGATGATTAGCTTTACAAAAATAAACACTCCATATGCCTAACGTACATGTTTACTCATTATTTACAGATTATGATATCAATCTTTTTAAAGGGGGAAAGCATTATCGACTATATGATAAACTAGGATCTCATATCGTAGAAGTTGATGGTGTGGCCGGTACATACTTTGCTGTATGGGCACCTTCGGCGAAAGCGGTTTCTGTTGTCGGTAACTTTAATTTGTGGAATACAGAGGAGCATCAATTAAATGTGAGATGGGACAGCAGTGGTATTTGGGAAGGTTTTGTTCCCAATATTGGAAAGGGTGAGATCTATAAATATAAAATACAGTCTAACAATAATGATATTTGGACAGAGAAAGCTGATCCTTTTGCCAGGTATTGTGAGCATCCGCCTAACACGGCATCTATAATTTGGACTGCTGAGCACAATTGGAAAGATGATGCTTGGATGGGCTATAGAAAAGATAAGAACGGTTTGGATAAACCTTATTCGGTTTACGAAGTTCATTTGGGATCTTGGAAGAAAAATGCCGAAAACAAATTTTTGACCTATAAGGAATTTGCAAAGGACCTTGTGGAATATGTAAAGGAAATGAGGTATACACATGTGGAGTTTATGCCTATAATGGAATATCCTTACGATCCTTCTTGGGGGTATCAACTAACAGGGTATTTTGCCCCCACATCAAGATTTGGGTCGCCAGAGGAGTTTAAATTACTGATAGATACTTTTCATCAAAACGATATAGGGGTCATATTAGATTGGGTGCCGTCTCATTTTCCGGAAGATGCGCATGGTTTAGGCTTTTTTGACGGCTCGCACTTGTATGAGCACCCAGATAGAAGAAAAGGATATCATACAGATTGGAAGAGTTTGATCTTTAATTATGGTAGAAATGAAGTGAGGGCTTTTCTGATTAGCAATGCTTTATTTTGGTTAGATCAGTTTCATGTAGACGGCTTGCGTGTAGATGCCGTAGCCTCCATGTTATATTTAGACTATTCTAGAGAGGAGGGTGAATGGGAGCCAAATATGTATGGTAACAACGAGAATTTAGAGGCTATGTCCTTTATACGTGAACTAAATGAAGCGGTATATACCAACTTTGAAGGTGTACAGACCATAGCGGAAGAATCTACTGCATTTTCAGGCGTATCAAAACCGGTGGCACATGGTGGTTTGGGCTTTGGTATGAAATGGATGATGGGATGGATGCATGATACCTTACAGTTCTTTAAGAAAGAACCCATCTATAGAAAACACCACCAAAATGATCTTACGTTTAGTATGACCTATGCGTTTACCGAAAATTTCATGCTTCCTTTTTCTCATGATGAGGTAGTTTATGGTAAGCAGTCTTTGGTTTATAGAATGCCGGGAGATGAGTGGCAAAAATTCGCAAATTTAAGATTGCTATTTGGGTATATGTTTACCCACCCGGGTACAAATTTAATGTTCATGGGGGGTGAATTCGGTCAAACGGCAGAATGGAATTTTCAACAAAGTTTAGATTGGCATTTGTTACAGTACAGTGTGCATAAGGGAGTACAGGATTTTGTAAAGGATCTAAACCATTTATATAGAAATTCTCCGGGGTTATATGAAAAACAATTTAGTCCAGAAGGTTTTCAATGGATAGATTATGGTGATCATGAAAACTCGGTATTAACATACGTTCGCAAAGGACATGATGAGAAGAACGATTTGGTGATTGCGTGTAACTTTACTCCTGTACCAAGAGAAAATTACAGAATAGGAAACCCGAAAAAAGGAAAACTAAAGGAAATTTTAAATAGTGACGATGCCAAATATGGTGGCGGTGGCAACCTAAATGATAAGATAACATCATCAACCAAACCTTCGCACGGTCATAAGAAGTCTATCGTAATAACGATACCGCCTTTAGGGATAGTAATATTGAAATAATCATAATAAGTTGTCGTTTAAATACATCCAATTGTAAGAGTTTCTGATTTACCGACTGTTATGCTAATAATTAAGAATTCATGATCACAAACACAGAGCTTGAATATAAAGGTAATTTATATCCAAACCACATCGTTGAATTTGCACAGGACACTGATAAAATCTATTTCACCACAGATAACGGAGTAGTATTACAAATAACTATCCTTAGGGGTAGTATTATACGGTTTAGGTACGCCACAAATTACAACTTTGAACCTGATTTCTCTTATGCCATAGACCCCGAGGCTACTATGGGCTATAGTAAATTAGAGGTGGTAGAAAATGATACGGAATATATAATCTCTACGGCACGTTTAAATATTCTGGTAGACAAGAAAACGTTACGAACCCAAATTTCTGATTTAAACGGTACTATTATCAATGAAGATGAGTTAGGCTTTCATTGGGAAGAAAATTATGAATATGGTGGAAATACCGTAAAGTTGAGTAAGATTACCCAATCTGGTGAAAGTTTTTATGGAATGGGCGATAAAGCCATGCATAGCAATTTAAAGGGTAAAAGAGTGGAGAATTGGGTAACTGATCAATTTGCCTACGCAAAAGAGCAAGATCCGCTGTATAAGGCCATTCCTTTTTATATAGGTTTAAATAAAGGTATAGCCTACGGTATCTATTTTGACAATAGTTTTAGAACAGGCTTTGATTTCTCTCAAGAACGAAGAAATATTACCAGTTTTTGGGCAGAAGGTGGAGAAATGAACTATTATTTCATATTTGGTCCAGATATGCCAAAAGTGGTCAGTTCATACTCTAGCCTTACCGGTACTCCAGAGTTACCACCCATGTGGGCATTAGGTTTTCATCAATCTAAATGGAGCTACTATCCAGAAAGCAATGTAAAGGAAATTGCCAGTGAATTTAGAAAGTTACAAATACCATGTGATGCTATTTATCTAGATATAGATTACATGGATGGTTTTAGGTGTTTTACTTGGGATAAAAACCATTTCCCTGACCCAAAGCGTATGATTCAAGAATTGGAGGAAGACGGATTTAAGACCGTGGTGATGATAGATCCAGGTATAAAAGTAGATCGCGATTATTGGATTTATAATGAAGCTCTTGAAAATGGTTATTTCTGTAAAAGAGGAGATGGTCCGTTAATGCATGGAAAAGTGTGGCCGGGAGAATGTAATTTTCCTGATTTTACAAACCCAGCAGTGCGTGAATGGTGGGCAGAATTGTACAAGGAATTTATGTCGGATTTAGGTGTTCATGCAGTGTGGAACGATATGAATGAACCTGCTGTGATGGAAGTTCCATCAAAAACGGCCCCATTAGACACTAGGCATGATTATGATGGTAACCCGTGTACCCATAGAAAAGCACATAATGTTTATGGTATGCAAATGGTTAGGGCTACCTATGAAGGTGTTAAAAAATATGTTTATCCAAAAAGACCGTTTGTAATAACAAGAGCGGCATTTTCAGGGACCCAAAGATATTCTTCTACGTGGACAGGAGATAATGTGGCTACATGGGAGCATTTGTGGATCGCTAATGTACAAGTGCAGCGTATGTGTTTAAGCGGGTATTCATTTGTTGGCTCTGATATTGGTGGTTTTGCAGAACAACCAGATGGCGAATTATTTGCTAGATGGGTGCAATTGGGAATTTTTCACCCATTTTGTAGGGTGCATTCCAGTGGGGATCATGGTGATCAAGAACCTTGGTCCTTTGGATCTGAAATAACGGATATCGTAAGAAAATTTGTAGAACTGCGCTATCAGCTATTACCGTATTTGTATACGATGTTTTACAAGTATACCAAGGAAAATGTACCTATGGTGCAGTCTTTGGTCTTTTTTGATCAAGAGGATAATCAAACTCACTTTAGGACAGATGAGTTTATTTTCGGTGATAAGATATTGGTATGTCCAATACAAGAACCTAATGCTCAAGGACGCCGTATGTATGTGCCAAGGGGCGAGTGGTACGATTTTTGGACAAATGAGTTTGTAAAGGGAGGTAAGGAAAAATGGGTTGCGGCAGCATTGGATATGATTCCGATCTTTGTAAAGGCAGGATCTATTATTCCAAAATACCCGATACAGCAATATGTTGGAGAGAAGAAAATAGAAGAGCTTGTTTTAGATGTGTATTATAAAGAAGGCACTGAAACCTCTGAAGTTTACGAAGATGCCAATAATGGTTATGATTATAAAAAAGGAAGATATTCTCTAAGTAATTATAAGCTCACGGGTAAAGACAACTCCTTGATTATTCAATTGTTCAAGGATGGTACTTTTGATACGGAGTATGAGAAAATGAAGTTGAATTTTCACGGACTTCCATTTGAGATCAGTAGTGTTAAGATAGATAATGAAGAAATACCGCTAAAGAGTATAAGCATTAATGATAACAATGATTTGCTTATAGACAAAAACTTTACCTTATTGCATTTATCAGGAAAAGAATAACTTTGTAGTTTTCTACCATTAACTAAAATGAACAAAAAATGAAAAAACTAGTATTAATAATATTCGTCTTTATAGGCGTTTCGGCTTGTAAGGTTAATCCCTTTACTGGTCAAAAAACATTGAATTTTTACCCAAATAGTCAAGTATTTCCATCTGCATTTGCACAGTATGACCAATTTCTAACGGAAAATAAGGTGGTTACAGGTACTGCAGATGCGCAAATGATTACTAGGGTTGGTCAGCGAATTTCTTCGGCTGCTGAACGTTGGTTAACGGCTAATGGGCATCCAGGTTATTTAAAGGACTATGCTTGGGAATATAATTTGGTAAATGACGAAACTGTAAACGCTTGGTGCATGCCAGGTGGTAAAATTGTTTTCTATACGGGTATATTGCCCATAACACAAACAGAGACCGGTGTAGCTGTAGTTATGGGGCACGAAGTTGCCCATGCCTTGGCAGATCATGGTGCACAGCGTATGAGTGCAGGTACATTACAACAGTTAGGTGCCGTAGCAGGTAATGTTGCAATTAAAAATCAGCAAACTTTAGGTATTTTCAATCAGGCATATGGTGTAGGTACCCAGTATTTAGGTATGCTGCCTTTTAGCAGAAGTCACGAGACGGAGGCAGATAGAATTGGCTTGCAGATTATGGCAATAGCAGGTTATGACCCTTATGAAGCTGCGGAATTATGGAAAAGAATGAAAGCGAACAGTGGTGGAGAAGCACCGCCAGAATTTATGAGCACGCACCCATCTAACGATACCAGAATAAATAATCTTACAGCTTGGGCGCCAGATGCCGCTGCAGAAGCCGCAAAATTTGGGGTAACAAATTTTAAGTAAAACTTTAAGGATTATTGTATATTGAAGCCGTTCAGAAATGATCGGCTTTTATTTTTATATATGGGGAAGACACTAGTTTTAAAAGGAAGTAAGAAATTATTGAACGCTTGGGCCTTTTATGACTGGGCAAATTCCGTTTACAGTTTAGTAATATCGTCGGCAGTTTTTCCAATATTTTATGGCGCACTTTTTAGAATTGCCGGTATTGAAAAGGTGACCATTTTTGGTGGGGAAATAGCAAGAGCACCATTAATAAGTTACACAACATCTTTGGCCTTCGTTTTTATAGCCATCATAACACCATTAATTTCTGGCGTTGCGGATTATTTGGGAAACAAGAAGGTTTTCATGAAATTCTTCTGCTACTTAGGAGGGTTGTCATGTATTGGTTTATACTGGTTTTCATTGGAAAATATATACTTTGGGTTAGTATGCTACTTTTTTGGTCTTGTAGGGTTTTGGGTGAGTTTTGCCATTAACAACTCCTACCTGCCGGATGTTGCTTTTCCAAAACAGCAAGATGCAATTAGCGCTAAAGGATTTACACTAGGGTATATAGGAAGTGTGGTGCTTTTGGTTTTTAATTTGGCTATGGTCATGAAACCGGATTTTTTTGGAATAACCACAGATGAATCTGGTGCGGCCGAAATTAAGGCCATGAAATATTCTTTTGTAACCGTTGGTATATGGTGGATACTTTTTGCACAGTACAGCTTCTACTATTTGCCAAAAGGCTACAAAAAAGAAGGGGAGCGCACCAACATTGTTTTAAATGGTTTTAAAGAGTTAAAGCAAGTGTGGCATCAGTTAGGGGATCAGGTGAGGTTAAAAAGGTATCTAGGTGCATTTTTTGTCTATAGCATGGCAGTGCAAACTGTGATGTTGATAGCAACTTATTTTGGGGAAGAAGAAATTGCTTGGGGTACGGATTCTGAAAGAACTACGGGGCTTATCATTAGTATATTGGTTATTCAATTGGTGGCAATTTTAGGGGCTACGGTTACCGCAAGTGCGTCAGAAAAATTTGGTAACATAAAAACATTGATCGTGGTAAATGCCCTTTGGGTAGCCATCTGTATTTATGCCTATTTTGTAATAACGCCTACGGACTTTTATATAGCCGCTGGTTGTGTTGGGTTGGTTATGGGTGGTATACAGGCGCTTTCTAGGTCTACCTATTCTAAGTTTTTGCCAAATACTACAGATACCACATCTTTTTTCAGTTTTTATGATGTTGCGGAAAAGATTGGAATTATAATAGGAACATTTTTATATGGGGCAATAGCTCAGAGAACGGGTAGTATGAGAAGTTCTATCATCTTTTTGGGCGTATTCTTTCTGATCGGCATGATATTGCTTGTGAGAGTACGCGAAACAAAAAAGCCCCTTTAAAAAGAGGCTCAGTTGAATTGATTGTTCGCTATTTTGATCTTATGCTTTTATCCTTTTGAAATGTCGCCAGAACCAGAAGTTTTTGTGTTTACTTTTTCAGGATTTCCTCTATAGGAAATATCCCCAGAACCAGATACCCTTGCTTTTAAAGACTTATTTGCGGTAACCTGTATATCTGCTGAACCGGATATTGTTGCGTCAACATTATCAGCTTCTAGGTCATATGCTTCAATATCTCCACTACCTGAGATTGTAGCTTCAAAATTGGTGGTGTCACCGCTTAAAGTAATATCTCCTGAACCCGACATTGAGGCAGATATATTTTGAACATCAAGGTCTAAAGTAATATCACCTGATCCTGACATTGCTGTTTTGAAATCATCAGTTTTGATTTTTGTTTTGCCAACAATATCACCTGATCCTGACATAGAAACAGAACTTATAGATTCAACGGGTACGGTAATATGAATTCCAGATTTCCAATTGCTTGTTTTTAAATTAACACCCTTTTCTGTCTTGATCACCAGTTTGCCGTCTTTGACTTCGGTAATTATGTACTCCAATAGATTTTCTTCACCTGTTAAGGTTATTTCACCCTCGTTGCCAGATACCAAATCAACATCGAACCAGCCCGATACGGCTACACCGTCATAACCCCCTGTATTTCTCTCAATGGTAACATTGTTACCGTTTCCTTTAATAGTCTTTCCCCATTGCGCTGAACAAGATAGTGAGATTAACCCTGCACATACTAATACACTTAATTTTCTCATGATATTCATTTTTAATTGATTGATTTATTTTTTGCTAAAACTTATGCCGCCATAGTCGCTTGTAAGTATAATTTTGTTGCCACTGCCTTTAGAACCATAAAATCCTTCATAGTGTTTGTCAGATGATTTTTCTATGCTAATGTTAATAGTGAAGTCATCTTTGCCACTTACACCGGCATAACTGGTAGAAATATCGAAATCAAAATGATAGGCACTGTTGTATCCAATTTTAACTCCGGTATAATCCGTTCTAATTTCTACATCGCCAGCGTCTGCAGCAAGTTCATCTATTCTAATGGAGCCATAGTCAGCTGTTATAGATACATCTCCATGAACGACGCCTAGTTTTACTGTGATATAATCACCATTGCCATCTATGCTTTGTAGTTCTTCAATGTCCATATTGCCATAGTCACTGGTATAATCTAAATTGCCCATTTTGCCTATACTTGCATTGGTGTAATCAGCATTGATATGAAGGTCGCCGGCTTTCTCAATAGTAAAGCCCGAGTAATCTGCTCTAATTTCACCACTGTTGATAAAACCAATAGTGGATTTTGAAGTATAGTCAAAATTTAAACGATTGTTACGGCCTCTAAGCTCACCAAGTTCAAGTCTGCCATAGTCACAGTTTATTTTGGCGTGCCCGTCTATTCTGTCCAAAATTATATTGCCATAATCATTACTGAGGTCAACATTGTTTTTAACGGGCACCTTAATGGTGTAATTGATCTGCATATTAACGTTGTTGTTATTTCCCCAGCTCCATCCCCAGCCATTGTTATTTTTGTTGAAAATGGTTTTGGCGTAAACTCTTTCGTTATTGGCTTCAAAATCAACTGAAATTTCATCTAATTTTTTTTGGACCTTGTCTTCATTGTTGCCATTGGTCTTAATGTGAACTTCAATTACTACTCTATTTTCATTCCAAGAAGTTATATTTAAGTTGCCATAAGAATTGTCTATTTTTAGCAACGCGTTGGTACTTACGTTAAACTCTTTTTTAATGGTCTTTTCTTTGGTATGCTTACCATCAAAAGAAGTGTCATTAGCGAAGGCTACTGTTGAGAAAGCCAAAAATAATAGCCAAGTATATTTATATAGTAAAGTTTTCATCATGTGATTTTTTAATTGATTTAATATTTTCAATTTGAATCATAACCTCGTTTAAAAGATCGATTCTGGTTTGGAAATTGGTAATCATGGCACTTAAAATTAACTTGCTGTTACCTCCATTTAAAAGGTCTTGCTCCATTTTGGTATAGTTCAGCTGAAGCTTTTTTAGTTGGACCATGGTGTCATTAATAATTTTTTCTGTTTCGGGTGATTTTTCTGAATTCAGTTCTTTTACCTGCTCTTCGATTAAATTCGCAAAATAAAATTGTGTTTTTGATGCTTCTGGCGAAATCTCGGCAACTTTTTCTTCAATACTTGATGCTGTGTTGAATTGGGATAATCCAACCGTTAATAAAATGGCAAATGATGCTGCGACCGATAGAAAAAGTAACCAACTGTTCTTTTTCTTGGGTGTAAGTGTAGCCACGCCTTTAGACTCGTTCAGTTTTTCTAAGAATCGCTGTTCGTGCCCGCTGGCGGGTTCGGCATAATCCAATTTGTCATGTAGCTTTATAAAAAGCTCGTCAATAGTATCTTTCTTCATTAGACTGCGAGTGTTAGTTTTTTCCTTAAACTTTCTTTTGCTCTAGAAACAGTAGTTCTGCAATTGGCATAACTAATGTTCATGATTTCACTAATTTCATCATAATCAAATCCTTCAATTAGATGTAAGGTCAAAGAAATTCTGTAGTTGTCTTTTAAATCTTTCATGGTTTCCATCACTTTTTGAGCCTTTAGTTCTGTAAACACATGGTCAGATGCAATTCCGTCATTATCTTCGACCCTGTACAATACCTCATCTAAAGCAACTTCGTTCTTTTTTTGTTGCTTTCTATATTGATGTATACTGTTATTAATAACAATACGCTTTAACCAGGATCCAAAAGTTACTTCCCCTTTAAAAGTATGCAGTTTCGTAAATGCGCTTAAAAACGATTCTTGCATAATGTCTTCTGCTTGGGCAGAGTCTTTTACGATTCTGAGTGATGTATTGTACATAGCCTTGTAATACCTGTTGTACACTTCTAGCTGTGCACTTTGTTTACCGGCTAAGCACAATTGCACTAGCTCATCAATATGTTCTCTTTGTTGGCTCAAAAAGTGATTGGTTTATTGAAAGATGAACCAAAATACAGTTTGTTACAGTTTGATGGAAATAAATTTTAATTATTCCATAAGCAATAGTTGGGTATTTATTGAAATGATTTATTTCAGTTGGCACAAGAATTGAATTAGATAATAGCAAATGAAAGTGCAAAAAGCCGTATTTAACTGATTTTCATTGTTTTTACGGCAATTATGTATAATTTATAAAAACTAAATTCTGTTAATTTAATGACAGAATGACCGATATATGAGTATGGGAGATTCTAAATTTTCAAATTTTGACAATATGTCCTTACAAGGAATAGACCAAGATTCTGAGCTAATTCCATTATTGACTCCAGAAGATGAGGAGCAAATGAATAGTGAAACCTTGCCAGAGACCTTGCCTATATTGCCTTTAAGGAATACAGTACTTTTTCCTGGTGTAGTAATTCCTATTACGGCGGGTAGAGATAAAAGTATTCACTTAATTAAGGATGCCAACAACGGCTCAAAAGTAATAGGTGTAGTTTCCCAAAAAGATGAGGAAACGGAAAATCCTGATGTAAAGGATATAAATACCTTGGGTACGGTAGCCAAAATTTTACGTGTGCTACAAATGCCAGATGGTAATACCACCGTTATCATTCAAGGTAAAAAGCGTTTTGAGATTGCCGAAGTCTTAACTAAGAAGCCTTATATAACAGCTACAGTTAGAGAAACCGCAGAAGTAAGACCGGAAAAGAACGATAAGCAGTTTTTGGCAATTATAGAGTCTATTAAAGAATTGGCTTTAAAAATTATAAGGGATAATCCTAATATTCCTAGCGAAGCATCTTTTGCTATTAAAAACATTCAAAGTGATTCTTTCTTAATAAACTTTGTTTCGTCCAATCTTAATTTGGATGTAAAGGCGAAACAAGAGTTGTTGGAAATAGGTAGTCTGCAAGAGAGAGCGTTGGCAACATTGAAATATATGAATGTTGAAATGCAAAAGCTTGAACTTAAGAATGATATTCAATCAAAAGTTAGAAATGATCTAGATCAGCAACAGCGGGAGTATTTCTTGCACCAGCAGATGAAGACCATTCAAGAAGAATTGGGCGGTGTTTCTTATGATGAGGAGCTAGAGGAGATGAAGGAGAAGTCCAAGAAAAAGAAATGGGGCAAGAAAGAAAGAGAGCATTTTGAAAAGGAATTGTCGAAAATGAAGCGGATGAATCCGCAGGTGGCAGAATATTCTATTCAAAGAAATTATTTGGATCTGCTATTGGATTTGCCTTGGAAAGAATATTCTAAGGATAAGTTCGATTTAAAAAGAGCAGAAAGAATTCTTGATCGTGACCATTATGGTTTAGAGGATGTAAAGAAAAGAATTGTGGAATATTTAGCGGTTTTGAAGCTGCGTAATGATATGAAATCACCTATTCTTTGTCTTTATGGACCTCCAGGAGTAGGTAAAACTTCATTAGGTAAATCTATTGCAGAGGCGTTAGGTAGAGAGTATGTAAGAATGTCATTAGGTGGTTTAAGAGATGAGGCTGAAATTAGAGGTCACCGAAAAACATATATTGGTGCAATGCCGGGTAGAATTATTCAGAGCCTAAAAAAGGCGGGTAAATCTAACCCTGTTTTTATCTTAGATGAAATAGATAAGCTGTCCAATAGTCATCAAGGTGATCCTTCATCTGCTATGTTAGAGGTTTTAGATCCTGAACAGAACAGTGATTTTCATGACAATTTCTTAGAATTGGGTTATGACCTATCTAAAGTGATGTTCGTTGCTACTGCAAATAATTTGGGCAGTATACAGCCGGCACTTAGAGATCGTATGGAAATTATCCATGTAAGTGGTTACACTATTGAGGAAAAGGTTGAAATAGCTAAAAAACATTTGTTGCCAAAACAATTGACGGAACATGGTTTAGATGCTAGTCATTTAAAAATTGGCAAACCACAATTAGAAAAAATTGTAGAAGGGTATACAAGGGAATCTGGAGTACGTTCTTTAGAAAAGCAAATCGCCAAAATGGTACGTTATGCTGCGAAATCTATTGCCACTGAAGAAGACTATGAAGTAAAGGTGAGTAATGAAGTTATCATAGAAGTTTTGGGTGCGCCTAAAATGGAGCGTGATAAATATGAAAATAATGAAGTGGCAGGTGTTGTTACCGGATTGGCTTGGACCAGTGTTGGTGGCGATATTTTATTTATAGAATCTATACTTTCAAAAGGTAAGGGAACCATGAGTATTACGGGTAACCTTGGTAAAGTGATGAAGGAATCTGCGACCATTGCTATGGAATATATAAAATCTAATGCCGATCGTTTTGGTATAGATGCCGCGGTATTTGAGAAATATAATGTTCATATTCATGTACCAGAAGGGGCAACACCTAAAGATGGTCCAAGTGCAGGTATTACTATGTTGACCTCTTTAGTGTCATTGTTTACGCAAAAACGTATTAAAAAGAGCCTTGCAATGACCGGTGAGATCACATTGAGAGGCAAAGTGCTTCCGGTAGGTGGTATAAAGGAAAAGATTCTTGCCGCCAAAAGGGCAAAAATTAAGGAGATTATTCTTTGTGCAGATAACGAGCGTGATATTAAGGAAATCAAAGAGTCATATTTAAAAGGGTTAACGTTTCACTATGTAAAGGAAATGTCAGAAGTTATTGACATTGCCATTACAGGGGTTAAAGTAAAAAACGCAAAGGAGCTATAACTTAGCTTTTCTTTATACTTTTGATAGGATGAAAAAAATCACCATTGCAATAGACGGATTTTCCTCAACGGGTAAAAGTACTTTAGCAAAACAATTAGCTAAAAAGCTGCAATATATTTATGTAGATACGGGTGCCATGTACCGTGCGGTTACCTTGTTTGCTATGAGGGCAGGTTTGGTAAATGCCGGCAATGTTGATAAAGATACGTTGGAGCAAAAATTAGGTGATGTTGAATTGAAGTTTGTATTCAATTCTGAATTGGGTTTTGCGGAAATGTATTTGAACGGAGAAAATGTAGAAAAGGAAATAAGGACTATGCCGGTTTCCAAGAACGTTAGCCAAGTAGCCGTTTTAGAGGCAGTTCGTAAAAAATTAGTAGCCTTGCAACAAGCAATGGGTGTTGATAAAGGTATTGTTATGGATGGTAGGGATATTGGTACAGTGGTATTTCCAGATGCGGAACTTAAAATATTTATGACCGCTTCACCTGAAAAGAGAGCAGTAAGAAGGTATAAAGAGTTATTGGATAGGGGAGAGAATGTCGTCTATGAAGATATTTTGGAAAATGTTCAAAAACGAGATTATATTGACAGTAATAGAGAGATATCTCCTTTAAGAAAAGCTGATGATGCAATTGAGTTCGATAATAGTGACTTAGGACTGGAAGATCAGTTTCAAAGAATTTACGAACATTCGCTTCGGGTTATAGAAAAACAAGTATAAAAAAAGAGGTTAGTTTTGCTAACCTCTTTTTTATTATGTGGTATATGTATTATTTGTTTGGAATAACCAATACTTGATCAGGATGAATTACATCCGGATTTTTTAAGATGTTGGTATTCGCTTCAAAAATAGCTTTATATTTCATTGGGTCACCGTAATATTCTTTAGCTATTTTACTTAAAGACTCACCGCTTTTTACCACGTGTCTGTGATAAACAGAATCATCTTCTACTGTAATGTTCGCTTTAATATCAGAAGGGCTTTCACCGCCCAATGCTTTAATTTTATCCCAGATCAAATCCTTTTCATAAGGAGTTTTTGCTTGTCCTTTTATTTTTAGAACATCTCCTTCAACAGTTACGTTACCGTCTTTGATACCTAATTGTTCACCTAGGTCCAAAACCCCTTGATATTTCGCTTTAACGCTCATATTTTTACTTTTTTTAATGGTTATTATAATGCTTCTAAGATAAGCATATTTAAGATATTCCATTCCAAAATCATGCCATATTCTTTAATTGAATGGTATATAATAAGTTGTGTTGTCTAATTTAAATAAAATGCTTATTTTTGCACACCTTTTTTGCAAGGCATTCAAGAGAAAAAGGGATTAGATAAACAAAAAGATATAACTACTTTCATAGTCGTTGCTTAAATCTTGATAAGATTATGGAATACAAATTATTGATCAGCAAATGGCTGAAGAAAAAACAAACGCAGAGGTAGAAGCTACTACCGAAGCAACACAACAAGCTGTAGAGACTCCACAGCAAGATCCACAAGAATTTTTAGAGAACTTTAACTGGGAAAAATACGAGCAAGGAATTGAGCGTGTAGATGACTCAAAGTTGAAGGAATTTGAAGATTTAGTAGCTGAAAATTTCGTTGATACTGCCGATGAGGAAGTAGTAGAAGGGAAAGTAGTTTATATTACTGATAGAGAGGCTATCATTGATATCAACGCAAAATCTGAAGGTGTAATTTCGTTAAACGAATTTCGTTACAACCCAGGTTTAAAAGTAGGTGACAAAGTAGAGGTATTGATCGATATTCGTGAGGATAAAAGTGGTCAGTTGGTTTTATCTCACAGAAAAGCGAGAACTATTATGGCTTGGGACCGTGTAAATGCGGCTCATGACAAAGAAGAAATCGTTAGTGGTTTTGTGAAGTGCAGAACTAAAGGTGGTATGATCGTTGACGTATTTGGTATAGAAGCTTTCTTACCAGGTTCTCAAATTGACGTTAAGCCAATTCGTGACTACGACCAGTATGTAAACAAAACAATGGAATTCAAGGTTGTAAAGATCAATCACGAATTTAAAAACGTTGTTGTTTCTCATAAAGCACTTATTGAGGCTGATATTGAAGAGCAGAAGAAAGAAATCATTAGCCAATTAGAAAAAGGACAAGTATTGGAAGGTGTTGTTAAAAACATTACTTCTTACGGTGTGTTCATTGATCTAGGTGGTGTTGATGGTTTAGTTCACATTACTGACCTTTCATGGAGCAGAATCAACCACCCGAACGAGGTTGTTGAATTGGACCAGAAATTAAATGTTGTAATTCTTGATTTTGATGAAAACAAATCTAGAATTCAATTAGGTCTTAAGCAATTGGAGAAGCATCCTTGGGAAGCTTTATCTGATGAAATTAAGATTGGTGATAAAGTAAAAGGTAAAGTAGTTGTTATAGCTGATTACGGCGCGTTCATTGAGGTTGTTGAAGGTGTTGAAGGTCTTATCCACGTATCTGAAATGTCTTGGTCTACGCACTTGCGTTCTGCACAGGATTTCGTAAATGTAGGTGATGAGGTAGAAGCGGTTGTATTGACATTGGATCGTGAAGATCGTAAAATGTCTCTTGGTATCAAGCAATTGACTCCAGATCCTTGGACTGATATTACTACGAAATACCCTGTAGGTTCTAAACATAAAGGTATTGTAAGAAACTTTACAAACTTTGGTGTTTTTGTTGAGCTAGAAGAAGGTATAGACGGTTTAATTTACATCTCTGATCTTTCTTGGACTAAGAAAATCAAGCATCCATCTGAGTTTACTAACGTAGGTGATACTTTAGAAGTTGAAGTATTGGAATTGGATGTTGAAGGTCGTAAGTTGAGCTTAGGTCACAAGCAGACTACTGAAAACCCATGGGATAAATATGAAACTGAATTCGCATTGGGTACAGTTCATACAGCAACCATTTCTGATGTAGTTGATAAAGGTGCAACAATTGAATTTAACGATGATATTACTGCATTTATTCCTCAACGTCATTTAGAAAAAGAAGATGGTAAAAAACTAGGTAAAGGTGATGAAGCTGAATTCAAGATTATTGAGTTCAACAAAGACTTCAAACGTGTTGTAGCTAGTCATACTGCAATCTTCCGTGAAGAAGAGCAACGTAATGTTAAGGCGGCTGTCAAAAGACAAGCAGCTAGTGCAGATGAGGCTAAGCCAACTTTAGGTGATGCTAACGATGCGTTACAAGCGTTGAAAGACAAAATGGAAGCTGATTCTAAGAAGAAGTAATTTCATTAGCATACATCCTTAAATAGGATAGTTTATAAAAGCCCGGATGCATAATCCGGGCTTTTTGTATTTATGATTGTTTGTTGTTTCCTAAAGGTAAGTCGCAATGGAACTACACGTCATTCTAATTGATTTCGTTTTGCCTCTGTAATAGATGATAATCAAAAGGCTATCAGCAAAGCAAATAGGTTTTACTATTTTAAGTTTAGGATTTTAATTTCTGAAATAAGTAAACAACATAGATATGTTGAAGAAATGAATATATTTTAATGTCTTGTTAATAGGGTAAATAGTAAAAGCCCAGATTTTCATCTAGGCTTTATTAGTTTTCATTCAGTCGGTTCCTATTAGGGTTCTAACGTAAATGAAATACTAGTGGAGATTGTTATGTAATTATACTTTTAATGTAATTGTGTTTGCACAGAACAAGGTCAGGTTGGTAAAAAAATTAATACACCTTTTTCTTCACGAACCAGATATCTTCAAGGCTTAAGTTCAAGGTAAGTAAGTGATAGTTCTCCTTTACCAAAACGTTTTGTAATAGACCTTTGGATCCATAGCTATATGAAAGGTTGATCATAGAATGGGTTCCTCTACTTGTTGGTATACCAATACCTGCTGTAAAATTGTAGCCCTCAACTTTTTCATCACTAATGGCTAAATATCCATTGTCATAATTATAACCTACTCTATATGCTATTCTTTGACCATATTTATAGCTGGTTGGGTCTTGAATATATTCTAGTCCAAAAGCATAGATGTCTTGGTCTTCATAACTACCTATATTTTCAGATTGATCGGTTTTGGTCCAAAAATTCTTTTTGTAATCTGCGCTAAATGTCAGCTCTTCAATAGGTTTGATGCTCATACCAAATCCCAACTCAAGGGGTAATTTAAAGTCTGATACAGTATCTGAACTCTCGTCCTCTACAGTAATTTCAATACCGGATAACGACTTGTTGATAGACCTTTTTAAATTGCCGTTTAAACTTGTAGGTAATTGTACAGTACTACCTATGGTAATTTTTTCGTTAACATCATATTGCAGTCCAAAGCCAAGTCTTGCACCACTATAATTTGTTTTTTCTATAGATTCAAAAGCAGTTGCATTGTAAGTAAAAGATTCCGTCTCTTCAATGTTACCGAATAGGAATGAAGCACTTAGACCTAACCTAAGCTTAGGAATTAAGGCATAACCAATATTAAGTTTAATATCATTTAGCCCCCCCAAACCGGTTACGTTACTTTCAAATGAATTTGTAGACCCTTCAATGTTGCTACTTACACCAAGTAGGGAATATCCAACATCACTATAAGGTACCATGGTTATGCCTGCACCAAAATTTTCTGCAATTCTAAAACCAAAGGCGATATTGGAAAAATTGACATTTGATTTTTCTTCTGTATCTGACGTATTGCTGTAATTATTAAATTCTCCGGTAACCCCAATATCATACAGGAAAGAGTTTTGGGGTATTAAGGCGTAATTGGCAGGGTTTAAGTTGTTCAACTCGTAAGTTGATTTAATACCTATACCGCTATAGCCAAAACTATTGAACTTTCCAATACTGGTTTGGTTGATAACACCTAGTCCGTATAAGGAATAAGGAGAACTGGTTAATGCTTCTGATTGTGCTGAAATTTGCTGTATGCCAAGAAAAGCTCCTATGGTGACCACTATAATTTGGTTAATCTTCATCGTAAATACCGTATGTTAATTCTAAAATTGTTTCGTTTTCCCCATTACCGTTTCCGCTCATAATAAATCGATCTACAGTAGAATTATAATCAACAGGAAGTAAGATTAAAGCATCATCAATATCCCTGTCCTTTAGGTAAAGCTCTTCTAAATAATAAGACAGGGATATTTCATAATAGATGTCGTTAAATTCTTGATTGTCCCTGTTTAAAATAGCATAGGAAGTAGAGGACAGGGTTTCGGTCAAATCATTGTTTTGGTCAACGACATATACCGCAAGGGTGTCTCTTAGTTTTAGGTTATCGTTATAAGATTGGGCAACTGGTTTTATTTTAAGGGTGCCGTCCAATATGGTGCCACTGCCAGGTATGTCGTAAAGACTCGTAATACTTGGAAATTGTACTCTCATGGCTATTCCTACACCAGATTGAATGTAACTCTCGTTGTTAGAATCGGAACTTTCTAAGTTGACCTTACTATCTGTTAAGCCCTGTAGCGGTGTAATAGGGTCTTCTGCGGTTATGCTATTAAAGAAAGGAATTGGTGTGGTTGTTGCGTTTATTTGAATATCAAAATATTCCTGTTCAGATTCATATTCGGTTTCTGTACTATAATATAAGCGCATGTAAGTATTCTCGGAAGATTTTGAAAAACCGATGATTGAGCCATTGTCGGTTTCGTCAGGTAAAAGCGCTATGCCTTTAAAGTAATCCCTATATTCATCAGAATTTACAATGTCTTTCTCCTGTAGTTTGGAGAATATATCCGTGCCAAAATCGTCTATCATTTTTATAGTTATAGAGTCTCCTGCCAAAGGTCTTGGGTTGTATTCGTAAAAACCCAGGTCATCTTCATCATAGCTGATTTTACTCGTATTGTAGAAATAATCATCACTTTCTGGATTCAGGTTTTCTATAATTTTTTTAATGTGAATGGTGTTTTTCTGTAGCGTGTCATTGTAGTAGTAATTGTCATATCCCAAGACCATTACCAAACTATCAAATACCGCCTCAGAATCTATGGTATAGGTCTCTGGTAAAAACTGCATGTAGCTAGATGCCCTAACGGTACCAAAAACAGCATCTGAATATTTTCCTGTAAGAATTCTTGTAGATTCAGAAGTAGCTAAACTATCGAACTTCATGGTAGAGGTACTCACCGTTAATGTATCGATCAATATGAGGCGAATGTTACTATCGGTAAATGTTTCACCGGCTACAAAATCGGTATCATTATATATTTCATCACTGCAAGAGATAACGACTATTGTAAATAAACCACCAATCATTATGATGTGGAGTGCACGTAGTTTGTTTAAGAACACCTTCATTTAAAATTTAGTTTTCATCAAAGCTAAATACCCAATGCGGTTGTAAAAACCTGAATAGACGAATCCGTAATGTTAAGGGATGAAATCTATTATTTAAACTATTAATGAAATGTTTGTGTTCGTAGATGAAAACCTAGGATTGGTATGTTAAAAATCAATCTTAATCTATTGTGTTTTTTAGAACCCTGGGGTCTCTAGTAGATTTGATTTCTCAAAGAAAGAACCTTAAAACAAAAAAGTAATGAATAAAAGAAAATCGTATGTATACAAAATTACCGGGTTGGCGCTTTTGGCCATGGTAGTTACAAGTTGTTCAAGTGATGATGAGGACGATTTAGGTAACTGGGTAGATAAATCTGTATTTGATGGTAGCCCAAGAAGTAGTGTATCTGGTTTTACAATAGATAATATTGGGTATATGGGTGTTGGTTATGATGGAGACGATTATTTGGCTTCTTTTTGGGCATACGATATTGAAGGTGACTACTGGTCTCAAAAAGCTGATTTTCCTGGAGCTGCTAGAAATGCGGCCGTAGGTTTTGAGATTGACGGTACTGGTTATATAGGTTCTGGGTATGATGGTGTAGATGAATTGACGGATTTTTATAGTTATGATACTGCCTCTAATACATGGACGGAAATTGCCTCTTTACCAACAGCAAGAAGAAGTGCTGTAGGTTTTGGAATTAACGGCTATGGTTATGTGGGTACAGGATATGATGGTGAAAATGATAGAAAGGATTTCTACAAGTATAACCCTGCAACCGATACTTGGACTGAATTAGTAGGTTTTGGAGGAAATAAAAGAAGATCTGCCACCACTTTTACTATAGATGGTTTGGTGTATTTAGGTACTGGAGTGTCCAACGGGGTATACTTAGATGATTTTTGGGTATTTGATCCTGCTACTGAAAGTTGGACTTCAAAGTTAGACCTTGATGAAGAAGATGATTATGCTATTGCAAGAAGTAATGCTGTTGGATTTACGTTAAACGGATACGGTTATATAGCAACCGGAGAATTAGGTGGTGCTACCAATACAGTTTGGGAGTACGATCCAGCTTCAGATGAATGGGAACAAAAAACATCTTTTGAAGGAGCTACAAGGCAAGATGCTATTGCTTTTTCAAATGGAAGTCGAGTATTTATAGGAATGGGTAGAACTGGAACATTATACCTAGATGATTTAGATGAATTTTTTCCATTGGATGAGTACGATGACGAAGATTAATTTTTCATAGTGAGTGCAATTGTTAATTTTTTGGGTCAATCTGTGAAGGTTGGCCCATTTTTAAACATTTATTTATGAGTTCTACTGTAAAATACTCGCTTGCTATTGTGCTATTTTTGGTACTTGGCTTTGGCATTGTTATGTATATTCAATCTGAGCCCAGCCAAAACCAAATATTTGAAAGTCAAATATTAAGTCTGGATGATGGATTTGGTTATAAGATTTTGAGAGGAGAAAAGATAGTGATCGTACAAGAGTTCGTTCCTGGTCTTCCAGGTAAGCAACAATTTGTTTCTAAAGAAGAAGCTCAGAAAACGGCAAACTTGGTACTATCTAAATTAGAAGAGGGGAAATCGCCAATTTTATTACCGACAGATCTGGCGAAATTGAATATTTCAACCCAAGTAGGTCATTGATAGTATATGAGATCGATAATTAATAATAGAATTCAGATAGTTGTCCATATCAGCATTTGGATTCTGTTTTATGGACTCACATTTTATCCTGTACTAAATGATGCAAGACCTATTCCTTCAGATGTGTTTCCAAAGCTCATTGTAATTATAGTACTATTTTATTTCAATTATTTTTACTTAGTACCAGAGTATTTACTGAAAAAGACAGTGCTCTTTTATTTATTTCTTTCACTGGGACTTTTGATTTTTTCGGTGTATTTGCTCAATCATTTTTTTCCGCCAAGAATACCCGATAATTTCTTTATACAACAAGAAAGACCAAGAGGTCTTGGTTTTATGCCGTTTTATAGAACGTTTGTAAATCTTGGAATACCTTATGTGATCAGTGCTATTTTAAGAATGTATGTGGAGTGGAAACGTAATGAGAATTTACGTTTATCGGTTGAAAAGGAAAATATTAAGTCTGAGCTACAATTTTTAAAGGCGCAATTAAATCCACATTTTTTGTTCAATTCGCTTAATACCATTTATGCCTTATCTGTGAAAAAATCTCCAGACACCTCTGAGGCAATAGTTGATTTATCGGAACTTATGAGATATATGATCTATGAGGCAGATAAAGACTTAGTGCCTTTAAATAAAGAACTAGATTATATAAAAAGTTATATACAGTTACAGCGATTAAGACTATCTGATAGTGAAAATGTATCCTTAAAGATTACGGGTGAAGATAGAGGGCGTGCGGTACCGCCTTTGCTATTTATCTCGTTTATTGAAAATGCCTTTAAATACGGTACGGATTACAAGGGTAAAACCTATGTCAAAATTTCATTGATAATTACAGATGCCTCTATCTATTTAAACGTTAAGAATAAAATTGGAATTTTTAGAGAACCCACCAAGAACTCGGGTATCGGACTTGAGAATATTAGAAATCAGTTAGAATTGATATATCCAGGTCTGCACAACTTAGAGGTAAGTAATGACGGCCAAGATTATGAAGTTTCTTTGACCATTTACCAAAAACAATCAAGCTTATGAAATGTATAATTATAGATGATGAGCCTTTGGCGATTGAAATACTAACTGGCTATTGTGAAAAGCTAGACTTTATAGAGTTGGTGAACTCATATACCAATCCGCTCGATGCTATTACTGAAATCAAGGAAAAGAAAATAGATTTGATCTTTTGTGATATAGAAATGCCCCAAATAAACGGTATAGATTTTATGGGCACTTTAGATAACAGACCGTTGTTCATATTTACCACAGCTTATTCACATTATGCGGTAGATGGGTTTGAGTTGAATGCAGTAGATTATTTGGTGAAACCTATACCTTATCATCGTTTTATAAAATCAGTATCAAGAGTACAAGATTTAATTTCAAAAAAACAAAAGCCAATTATGGAAGCAAACGTTTTCTCATCTACCGGTGATAGTACAGTAGAAAAAAAGTTCATTTTTGTGAAGGCGGAATATGAAAGTATAAAAATAGATTTGGACCAAATTGAATATGTACAAGGTTTAAAAGATTATTTGAAAATTCACATTGCCAACACCAATAAAACCATTTTAACGTTAATGAGCTTTAAGGAGATTATGAGTAAGTTACCTGCAAATCAATTTCTTAGGGTGCATAAATCCTATGTGGTCAATGTAAATTACATTAAAACGGTACAGCGTAACAGAATAGTTATTAATGACATGCGCATACCTATTGGTGAAAGCCATAAAGAAGCCTTCTTTTCTATCTTGGGCTTATAGATTTCACGTTCATTGATCTAAATTTATTTTTTTTGATTTTACTTCCTTATTTTGGCTGTCAAAGTTTAGATAGAATTATCTATTTTTGTTAAGCTAAAAGCACGGGTGCCCATTATGAGTCAAAAAGTTTTACTCTCTTCCAAAGAAATACATATCATCCTGCATAGATTGGCTTGCCAATTGCTTGAAAATCATTTAAATTTTGAAAATACAGTTTTAATTGGAATTCAACCAAGGGGGAAATTTCTTGCTGAACGCTTGAATAAAATTTTAAAGGAGGAGTATAAAGTAAAGAAAATAGACTTAGGGTTTTTGGATATTACTTTTTATCGTGATGATTTTAGAAGAGGGGAAAAGACCCTAGAGGCCACAAAAACAAAGATAGATTTCTTGGTAGAGGACAAAAACGTTGTTTTAATTGATGATGTGCTGTACACAGGCAGAAGTATAAATGCGGCTTTAACTGCTTTGCAATCTTTTGGCAGACCAAAAGATGTAGAGTTGTTATGTTTAATAGATCGCAGATTCAGCAGACATTTGCCAATACAACCCAATTACAGGGGGCGCCAGGTAGATGCCATAAATGATGAGAAGGTAAAGGTGATGTGGGAAGAAAATGACGGGGAAGATATAATATACTTAGTAAATAGATAAGAAAATGAGCGAACTGAGTGTTAAACACTTACTGGGAATTAAATACCTAAAGGAAACCGATATTCAGCTTATTTTTGAAACTGCCGATCATTTTAAAGAGGTGATCAACCGGTCTATTAAAAAAGTGCCTTCGCTTAGAGATATTACCATTGCCAATATATTTTTTGAGAACAGTACTAGGACTAAACTGTCTTTTGAATTGGCGGAAAAGCGTTTATCTGCAGACGTGCTTAATTTTTCCGCAAGTCAGTCTTCGGTTAAAAAAGGTGAAACCTTAATAGATACGGTAAATAACATTCTATCTATGAAAGTAGATATGGTGGTGATGAGGCATCCTAACCCTGGTGCGGGCATATTTTTATCCAAACACGTAAATGCATCAATTGTAAATGCTGGTGATGGTGCACATGAGCATCCAACACAAGCATTGTTGGATTCTTACTCCATACGTGAAAAATTAGGAGACGTAGCAGGCAAAAATGTAGTGATAGTTGGTGATATTCTTCATTCAAGGGTAGCCCTTTCAAATATTTTTGCGTTAAAATTACAAGGAGCAAATGTTAAGGTGTGTGGTCCTAAAACATTGCTTCCTAAGTACATAGAATCTTTAGGGGTCGGTGTAGAAACCAATTTAAGAAAAGCTTTAGAGTGGTGCGATGTAGCTAATATGCTGCGTATACAAAACGAAAGATTGGATATAAGTTATTTCCCGACCACACGAGA
Organism: Maribacter sp. HS; assembly: GCF_048059195.1. Lineage (NCBI taxonomy): Bacteria > Pseudomonadati > Bacteroidota > Flavobacteriia > Flavobacteriales > Flavobacteriaceae > Maribacter > Maribacter sp. HS. The sequence continues at coordinate 25,602 of NZ_JAYLVV010000010.1, read as the reverse complement.
GTATACCCAACAATTTGGGGTGAATAAAAAATTGCTTGATAGCTTGGATAAGGAAATTGTAATAATGCACCCAGGTCCTATAAACAGAGGTGTGGAAATTACAAGTGATGTGGCAGATTCCAAGCAATCTATAATCTTAAATCAGGTTGAAAACGGAGTTGCTATTCGTATGGCGGTAATTTATTTATTGGCATCTAAAATAAAATAATATGATTTTTACTAAAGAAGAATCGTTGATTATTGTATCTCAAGAAGAAATTTCAATTGAGCGTTTTTTAGAGAATTTGCTGAAAGAATATGCAAAATTAAAAAACGATAATTTAGTGTTAGACTTGTTAAGCTTCTCAAAGTTGACACCTTATAATGTTATCTCATTTTTAGAAGTAGCAAGAATGCATAAAAAGAACGGACAGTCGTTCGTTTTGGTATCGGATAAAGTGTCTTACGATGATGTTCCTGAAGAAATTAATCTTGTGCCAACCCTACAAGAAGCTAGAGATGTTGTTGAAATGGAAGAAATAGAACGTGATTTGGGTATATAACAATACGCAAAGCACAGATAAGAATACTTAAGTACTTATTTTATGCGCCTTACTATATTGGGTTGTTATGCGGCAACACCAAGAACGCTTACTAATCCTACGTCACAAGTTTTAGAAATTAACAATCAAGTTGTATTAATTGATTGTGGTGAGGGAACCCAGGTAGAGCTTAGAAGGCATAAAATAAAGTTCTCAAGAATAAACCATATTTTCATTTCTCACCTACATGGAGATCACTTTTTTGGACTCCCAGGTTTTATTTCTACCATGAGATTATTGGGTAGGGAGAAAGCACTTCATGTATACGGCCCCAAAGGAATTAAAGAGGCTATTACATTGCTTTTGAAATTGGGAGATTCTTGGACAAACTACCCATTGTTATTTCATGAACTTACCAGTAAGGAACAGGAGCTTATCTTTGAGGATGATAAGATAAGTGTAACTACCATACCATTAGATCATAGGGTATATACAAATGGCTACTTGTTCAGGGAAAAATTAGGCAAGAGAAAGCTGAATGTTACTGCGGCAGAAAAGTATGGGATTGACAAAGCTTACTATAACAATATAAAAAACGGAAAGAATATAACTTTGGATAATGGTACTATTGTATCCAATAGTGAATTAACCTTTGATCCGCCTGAGCCAAAATCTTATGCATTTTGTAGTGACACCGTTTATGATGAAAGTTTGGCTGAAAAGATTAAAAATGTAGATGTTTTATATCATGAATCTACATTTTTGGAAACAGAGACCGATCTTGCCGTGAAAACCAAGCATGCTACCGCTAAACAAGCCGCTATGGTAGCAAAAAAAGCTAATGTAAAAACCTTAGTGTTAGGTCATTACTCTACTCGCTATAAATCAATAGCATTGTTTAAAGAAGAAGCTTCAACTATTTTTCCTAATGTAGTTCTTGCTGATGATGGTAAGACATTCGATTTTTAAACCTTTTAATACGTTTTTATAACGTTTATTTTCCTTTCTTTTTAGAACTTTGTTTATCTTGTTTTTAACACGAAAATGATGCAGAAAGATTTAGGTGATTATAGAAAATCCTATGAGAAAAGTGCGTTGGTAGAAGATAGTATATCTGATAATCCAATACAGCTATTTCAAACATGGTTTTATGAGGTTGAAAATTCCGATGGGGTAGATGAACCCAATGCTATGACGGTTTCTACGGTAGGTTTAGATGGTTTTCCCAAAAGTAGGGTAGTACTTCTTAAGAAATATACTCATGAGGGTTTTATCTTTTATACGAACTACAATAGCGAAAAGGGAAAAGCTATTAATGAAAACCCAAATCTCTGTCTATCCTTTTTTTGGGCAAACTTAGAACGCCAAGTAATCATAAAAGGTGTTGCCGAAAAATTGCCCGAAAATCTTTCTGATGGTTATTTTGAGTCAAGACCTGAAGGAAGTAAATTAGGGGCATTGGTATCAAATCAAAGTACTGTAATTGATTCCAGAGCCGTATTGGAAGATAAATTGGCTAAGTTGGAAAAAGAATATAACGGTAAAGAAATAGAAAGGCCTAAGCATTGGGGTGGCTATTTGGTAAGACCTTTATCTATAGAGTTTTGGCAAGGCAGACCTAATAGACTGCATGATCGAATTAGGTACACCCTTACCAGTGAATTTGATTGGAAAATGGAACGATTGGCTCCTTAAATATGTTAACATGAAGAATCTATTTTTAATGCGCCACGGTAAGTCTTCTTGGGAGCTAAATGTTAGTGATCAAGATAGGGCACTATTGCAAAGAGGGGTTAATGATGCCCATTTGGTTGCTATGGAAATTGCCAGACAAGATATTAAAATAGATAAAGTATATACTAGCCCCGCAAACAGGGCATTTCATACTTGTATGATTTGTCTTAGAATTATTGGTCATCCTTTAAATAATTGTGGTATAGATTCAAGTTTGTACGACTTCTCAGGTGATCAGGTTTTTAAGTTTATAAAACAATTAGAGGATACTTTTGAAAATGTTCTCATTTTTGGGCATAATCATGCCTTTACCTATTTAGCAAATTCGTTGGGAGATAAACATATAGATAATGTGCCCACCAGCGGTTTTGTTCAATTACAGTTTAAAGAAAATTCATGGGCCGCTATTACTCAGGGTTCAACAATACAAACCATATTTCCGAAGCAATTAAAAGCATGATAAAAAACAACAATCAGTACGTAAATAGAGAAATAAGTTGGTTATGGTTCAACGAGCGTGTACTACAGGAAAGTGCAGATAAGAATGTGCCATTAATTGAAAGATTACGGTTTTTAGGTATTTTCTCAAATAATTTAGATGAGTTTTTCAAGGTGCGTTATGCAACGGTTAAGCGTATTGTAGAAGCTGGTAAAACCGGTAAAAGTGTACTTGGGGGAGAAAAGGCAAAAGATCTTCTAGAGGAGATTACGAATATCGTTATTGAACAGCAAACAAAAAGTTTATCAATTCTTAGAAGAATTGAACATGAGTTGGAAGGGGAGAATATATTCATTATCAAGGAAACGGAATTAAACGATAATCAAAAGGATTTCGTGAAGGCCTATTTCTTAAAGGAAGTGAGCCCGCAATTAATGACTATCATTTTAAATGATTTAACACGTTTTCCTACCCTGAAAGACACTGCAGCGTATTTAGCTGTAAAAATGGTCATTAAGAGTGATGATAGTAGAAAAGAGAAAAGATATGCCTTAATTGAAATACCCAAGGGAATTGATCGCTTTATTGTATTGCCAGATGAAGGAGATAAAAGTTATATCATAATACTAGATGATCTAATTAGGTACTGTCTTGGCAATATATTTACCATGTTCGAGTATGAATCTATTTCTGCTCATATGATCAAGATAACAAGAGATGCCGAACTTGATATTGACAACGACCTTAGTAAAAGTTTTATTGAAAAAATTTCATCTAGTGTAGAGCATAGAAAAATAAGTGATCCCGTTCGCTTTGTATACGATAAAAGTATTGGCAGGGACACCTTGACTTTTCTAAAGGAAAAGATGAACATAGAAGATACGGATAGTGTAATACCAGGTGGTAGATACCATAACCGAAGAGATTATATGGGTTTTCCAAGCTTGGGAAGAAAAGATCTTTTATATGACAAGATAGTTCCGTTACCGGTAAAGGGGCTTAGTGTAGAAGGTAGTATTTTAGAGAGTATAGCCAAAAAAGATTATTTGCAGTACACACCCTACCATACGTTTACCTATGTATTAAAATTTTTACGTGAAGCTGCACTTGATCCAAAAGTACGTTCCATAAAGATTACGGTTTATAGACTGGCAAGTAACTCACAAATTGCTGCAAGTTTGATCAACGCGGTTAAAAATGGTAAACAAGTAACCGTTCAAATTGAGCTTCAGGCACGTTTTGATGAGCAGGCAAATATTGAATACGCAGAGCAGTTACAGTCTGAAGGGGTTAAATTAATATTTGGTGTTCCAGGGCTAAAGGTTCATAGTAAAATATGTTTAATTGAGCGCGAAGAAAATGGAGCTTTAAAGCGATACGGTTTTGTGAGTACAGGTAATTTTAATGAATCTACCGCAAGAATTTATACTGATTTTACTCTATTTACGGCAGATGATTCTATACTAAAAGAGTTGAATAAAGTCTTTGACTTTTTTGAGACTACCTACAAGATCAACAAGTATAAACATCTTATAGTATCTCCGCATTATACCAAAAATGCGTTTATGAAATTAATTGATAATGAAATAGCAAATGCCAAGCAGGGCAAAGTGGCTTTTATCAAAATAAAAATGAACAGTTTTACCTCTTACAAAATGGTAGATAAACTGTATGAGGCGAGTAGAACGGGGGTAAAGATCCAGTTGATCATAAGAGGTATATGTTGCTTAATACCAGGGGTTGAGGGTATGAGTGAAAACATAGAAGCTATAAGTGTTATAGATAAGTTTTTAGAGCATACTCGTTTCTTTGCTTTTGCAAATGGTGGCGATACTAAAATGTATATATCATCTGCAGATTGGATGACTAGAAACCTTGATTATAGAGTTGAGGTTGGTTGCCCAATTTATGATGAGGATATAAAAAAGGAATTGATGGATACGTTTGATATCTGTTGGAAAGACAATATGAAAGCTCGTGTGTTTAATGAAAAACAAGACAATGCATACCGTAAATCTTCCATACCTAAAATAAGATCTCAGTTTGCTACGTACGACTATTATGCTAAAAAACAGGAATCTTAAAAAAAGTATTTTTTGAAAGTAAGAAAATTTGCGGCAATTGATATAGGCTCCAATGCTATTAGATTGCTAACACACAATGTTATTGAGGATAAGGGTAAAAAGACTCAATTTAGAAAAAGTGCATTGGTAAGGGTACCTGTAAGGCTAGGTGAAGATTCTTTTACCGTTGGTGAAGTTTCTGAACAAAATGAAGCCCGTTTAATAAAGACCATGAAAGCTTTTAAGCTTTTAATGGAAGTGTCGGGTGTTGAAAGGTACCGTGCATGTGCTACATCTGCAATGAGGGAAGCCAATAACGGTAACGAGATAATTGAGAAGATCGTAAAGGAATCTGGGGTCAAAATAGATTTAATAGACGGTAAACAAGAAGCTGCTATTATAGCTTCTACAGACTTAAAAAACTTGATTAAAGATGATCAATGCTATTTGTATATAGACGTTGGTGGTGGTAGTACGGAGTTTACCTTGTTTTCTAATGGTAAAATTCAAGTGAGCAAGTCGTTTAAGCTGGGTACGGTAAGACTTTTAAATAATATGGTTAAACCGGAAACTTGGAATAAACTAGAGGAGTGGATCAAAACAATTTTAAAGGATAAACCAAAATTATCGATTATAGGGTCCGGAGGCAACATTAATAAGTTGCATAAACTATCAGGTAGAAAAGAAGGTGAGCCACTTTCTTACATTTGGTTGAACGCGCAATATCATTTTTTAGACAGTCTAAGTTATGATGATAGGGTGTCTGAACTAGGATTAAATCCAGATAGGGCAGATGTTATAATTCCTGCAACCAAAATTTTTCTCTCGGCCGCAAAATGGAGCGGGGCAAAGAAAATTCATGTTCCCAAAATTGGACTTTCAGATGGTATTATAAAAGATTTGTATTATTCAGAAGCTAAATAAGCCGCGTTCTATCCGTGAATGCTTTCTTTTTTGCCTAGGTCTTTCATGATCTGGGCTTCATATTCTAAAAGACTGTTCCATTTTTTGTTCACCTCTTCAAGGTCCCCATATTTACGAGCAAACTTTAGGAACATGGTGTAATGCCCCGCTTCACTGATCATTAACTTGTGATAAAATTCGGCTAGTTTTTTGTCTTCCAGTTCTTCGGATAATAATCTAAAACGTTCACAACTACGCGCCTCAATTAAAGCTGCATATAATAATCTATGCACTAATTGGGTGGTTCTACTACCGCCCTTTGGAAAGTATTTAATAAGTTCTATAACATATTCATCTTTACGATCCCTGCCCAGCGCATTTCCTCGCTTTAAAATAAGGTCGTGTACCATTTTAAAATGACCCATTTCCTCTCTTGATAAGGCTATCATTTCCTCAACAAGTTCAGTATATTCAGGGAAAGATACAATGAGTGATATTGCTGTACTTGCGGCTTTTTGCTCACAATACGCATGATCTGTCAATATTTCATCAATATTCTTCTCAACAATGTTTACCCATCTTGGATCGGTTGGTAGTTTTAAGCCTAACATAGTTCTCTTTTTTTCAAAATTAGAAAGAATTTAAAGACCTAACGAATTTTAATCAAAAACCTAGACCGCTTCCTGATGAATAATAATTATTTTTGATGTAGAGACCATCCAAACAACAAAAATGCATAATCCAATAGATATTCAAAATATACTGAACACATACGGGGCACCAGATAGTGTCGCATGGCTAAAAGGTAAAATTGAAAGTTTAAAAGAAAATAAATCTTCTAAAGATTTATTTATGACCTATAGTCTGTTAAATGTAAAATTTGATGCTGCAAACGTAATATCATTTGATGCATTGGATACAACGAGTTCGCGCTATTTAAGTGGGCACAAGGCAACTATGCTACAGGTGTCACGTATTTATTTTTTAGCAGAGGTATTAAGTCAAGATATTGAATTTTATACACCAAAGGTTGCCAATATTATACAAGTGGCAGATACCGGTGAATTAGAAACCTTTTTAAAGTATTTGGTTTTACTACCCAACCCAGAGGCATATAAACAGACAGCTGTAGAAGCGTTAAGAACTAATATTGCAACGATTTTTGATGCTATTTCATTGAACAATCCGTATCCGGCAGAATATTTTAATGATCAACAATGGAATCAAATGTTTTTGAAGGCGGCTTTTATGGAAAGAGACCTTTCGCAAATAGCATCCATTGATGAAAGAGCTAATGAGGATTTAGCTAGAATAATATCCGATTATGCACATGAAAGATGGGCTGCAGGTAGAAAAATAGATCCATTGTTCTGGAGACCTGTTTCAAAATTTTTAAATGAGCAGCTTTTGGGTGATATGAAGACATTACTTAACAGTGATGATGTTGTAGAAAATTTAGCCGGAGCTCTTTGCTGTTATTATTCGGAAAACGAAAAAGCCCTTGCGCTATTGAACGGTAAGCCAGAGCTAAAACATAAAATTGCCGATGGGCATACAACTTGGAACACGATAAAACAACAATAGAATGGAAGATAAAATGATGATCATTGACCCGCATGTACACATGACGTCAAGAACAACAGATGATTATGAAGCAATGGCAGCAGCGGGAGTTGTAGCAATAATAGAACCATCCTTTTGGTTGGGTCAACCAAGAACCCAAGTAGGTTCTTTTCAAGATTACTTTAGTAGTTTGGTAGGTTGGGAGCCTTTTAGGGCCAGTCAATTTGGTATAAAACATTATTGCACTATCGGTTTAAATTCAAAAGAAGCAAATAATGAGGCTTTGGCAGAACAGGTAATAGAATTGTTACCGTTGTACTTGCATAAAGAAAATGTGGTCGCTATTGGTGAAATTGGATATGACGATCAAACACCTGCAGAGGATAAGTTTTTTAGAATGCAGCTAGATATGGCTAAAGAACTTAATATGACCGTACAGGTACATACGCCGCACCGAGATAAAAAAGCAGGAACCATAAAGAGTATGGAGGTATGTTTGGAGCATGGTTTAGATCCTGCCAATGTAATAATTGATCATAACAATGAAGAAACGGTAAAAGAGGTTCTTGACCGTGGTTTCATTGCTGCTTTTACCATTTATCCTAAAACAAAAATGGGCAACGAGCGTATGGTAGAAGTTGTTAAGAAATATGGTAGTAATAATATTATAGTGGATAGTTCGGCAGATTGGGGTGTAAGTGACCCTTTAGCAGTGCCAAAAACAGCATCTTTAATGCTAAAAAGAGGTGTGTCTATGGAAGATGTTAGAAAAACCTGCTATCAAAATGCATTAGATGCTTTTAGTAAAAATGGTAAAATGAAAGAAGCGCATTGGTTGCAGCCAGATAGTATTAATCAATCGCAACTTTTTAATGATAATAGTGTTCTTAGGGGGCAAAAACCTCGTATTGACGAAGATCAAATCATTTAACAAATGAAAGAAAAGTTAATGGGTTTTGCTCGTTTGGCAAGACCTGCGAATTTGCCAACTGCCGCAGCGGATATATTGGCAGGTATTGCCATTATATTATATCTTAAGGATATAGTAGTGCTTAATTTTATGAGTGGGCAGAGCGGCAATGTACTTTCTTTGGTTTTCTCATCAATTGCCTTATATGCAGGTGGAGTGGTTTTTAACGATGTTTTCGATGCAGATCTAGATGCGGTCGAAAGACCGGAGAGGGCAATTCCAAGTGGACTTGTACCCAAAAAAGAAGCTATTTATTTTGGTACAATTCTCATGCTGATCGGTATAACATTGGCATTTAAGACTACCGTATTATCAGGTTTAATATCTGTTGCTTTAACCGTGGCTATTTTAACATATGATGGCTACTTTAAACAATTTGGGTTTGCTGGTCCCTTAAATATGGGAATTTGCCGTGGATTAAATCTTTTAATGGGTATGTCTATTCTTGGAAACCTAACACATTGGTACATTTCATTGGTTCCTGTTGTCTATATTTTTGCCATCACATTGATCAGTAGAGGAGAGGTGCACGGAGATAATAAAAAACATATTGTTTGGGCAGGTATCTTATACGCAATAGTTATTCTATCCATTACGTTAATTGTAATGCAACAGAAAGACAATCTCTTGGTGCTATTACCGTTTATATTAATGTTTGGGTTTTTAATTTATTCGCCTTTAATCAAAGCATATAAAGTAAATTCACCCAAAAACATTAAGAAAGCTGTAATGGGAGGTGTATTGTCACTAATTGTGATGAACGCTTGCTGGGTGGCCGGTTTTTCTAATTGGTATTTGGCATTGGCCGTTTTATTATTATTACCATTATCCATGCTTTTGTCAAAATTATTTGCAGTAACATAAAATACGTATGCAATTACAACCTATAAAACAGTCTTTTCAAGTACAGTATGATTATCAATTATATTTTACTTCTGGACTATTTGCTTTAGAAAATCAAATGTTCGTAAACTTAATTGCGGACTATAAAGATTTTGAACCTGTAAAACTATTGTTTGTTTTAGATGACGGAGTTAAACATCATCATCCCACTTTAATACCTCAAATTGAAGATTATTGTAAAGCACACCGGCAAACTATAAAATATACCGACACTTTAGTGTTGCCAGGGGGAGAACAAGTAAAGAATAGTGATAAGGCTATTGAATCAGTGTTAAAAGGGGTAAACGATAATAAAATTTGTCGTCATTCTTTTGTGGTAGTCATTGGTGGTGGTGCTGTAATTGATATGGTCGGTTATGCGGCAGCTATAGCACATAGAGGCGTTAAATTGATAAGAATACCTACAACGGTATTATCACAGAACGATTCTGCAGTAGGGGTAAAGAACAGTGTAAATGCATTTAAGAAAAAAAATTTTCTAGGAACATTTGCACCGCCGTTCGCCATTATTAACGACAGTGATTTTCTTAAAACCCTAGAACAGCGCGATTGGATTTCCGGAATTTCCGAAGCCATTAAAGTGGCATTGATCAAGGATAAAACCTTTTTTAAATATATTGCCGATAATGCAGTTGCATTAAAAAATAGGGAAATGGAGCCTATGCAGTATGTTATTTACAAATGTGCCGAAATGCACATGCATCATATTGCACAAGGTGGAGACCCATTTGAATCCGGATCGTCTAGACCTCTGGATTTTGGACATTGGGCTGCACATAAAATGGAATTCATGACCAATTATGAGTTGCGACATGGTGAAGCTGTAGCCAAAGGCATCGCATTAGATGTTACCTATGCGCAGTTAGTTGGATTGATTTCTGAAGAAGATTTGCAGCACATTTTGGATGTAATGATCGCTATTGGTTTTGATTTATCACTCCCGGTGCAGAGCAATGATAAAATTGAGCAGTTATTAAACGGTATAGAAGAGTTTAGAGAGCATTTAGGGGGGCAATTGACAATAACCCTTATTTCTGATTTGGGCGTAAAGTACGACGTACATACTATTGATATGGAGTTAATGTCCAAGGCCATTACTAAACTTAATCATCAATTCGCATTAAATTAAATGCAATGCAACTGAAAAAAAACCTTCACCTAACATATTGTACAAATATTCACCCTGGGCAAGATTGGAAAAATACTTTTGAAAGTATTAAGCGTCATGTGCTTGGTATAAAAAATGAAGTTTCAAAGAATCAAGCTTTTGGTTTAGGACTGCGCCTATCAAATAAAGCCAGCGAAGAGCTTGACATGGGCAGTAATTTGACCGACTTTAAAAAGTGGTTAAATGATAATGATTTGTACGTGTTTACCATGAATGGTTTTCCTTATGGAAATTTTCATGACGAGCGTGTAAAGGATTTGGTACATGCACCAGACTGGACTACAGATGACCGCTTAAATTATACCAAAAGATTGTTTCGTCAACTTTCAGAATTAATTCCCGCGGGATTGAATGGCGGAATTTCAACATCTCCAATCACATATAAATACTGGCATAAGACCCTTTTGGAAACAAAAAATGCATTTGAAGCCGGTGCTAAGAATATGCTTGAAGTTGCCAAGCAATTGTTCAAAATTGAACAAGATACAGGAAACTATTTGCATTTGGATATTGAACCTGAACCAGATGGTTTGCTAGAAAATAGCGATGAGGTTTTGTTGTTTTATGCGGATTACTTGGTTCCTATAGGTAGAGCTTATTTTAAGCAGGAATTAGGTTTAAATGCAGATGAGGCAGAAGCTTTAATTAAGAAATATATTACGGTTTGTTATGATGTTTGCCATTTTTCATTGGCTTATGAAGAACCTACCGATACGTTTGCCAAGTTCAAGGCAAATAGTATAAAAGTTGGTAAAATTCAAGTAAGTGCAGCGTTAAAAATTATTTTTAACGGTAGCAATGATGAACGAATTTGGGAAGAGCTTTCACAATTTAATGAGCCTACCTATTTACATCAGGTAACCGAAAAATTAGACGGAGAGGTTAAGACTTATAGTGATTTACCTTTGGTATTGGAAGGGGATAGAAATCATGAAGAACTAAGGGCCCATTATCACGTGCCTATATTCTTGGAAAAATATGGTGAACTGTTTTCTACACAAGATCATATTCTAAAAACAATAGCATATATTAAAGAAGACCCAATTTCAGAGCATTTAGAGGTAGAGACTTATACATGGGATGTACTCCCAACAGATTTAAAACAGGATTTATCAGTGTCAATAATACGAGAACTAGAGTGGCTTAAATCACACATGTAATATGAAGAAAACGGTTGTCATTAATGTAGTTGGGTTAACAAAACGATTGATAGGTGAACATACACCGTTTATAAAATCATTTTTAGAGAGAGGGCAGGCATCATACATAGAGCCTGTGCTACCTGCCGTTACATGTGCTGTTCAATCTACCTATGTAACCGGTAAATGGCCATCTGAACATGGTATAGTTGGTAATGGTTGGTATTTTAAAGATGAGTGTGAAATAAAGTTTTGGAGACAGTCTAACAAACTGGTAGAACAACCAAAAATATGGGACGATCTCAAAGAAAAATATCCCAATTTTACTTGTGCCAACCATTTTTGGTGGTACAATATGTATAGCAACGTGGATTTTAGTCTTACACCAAGACCTAATTATTTGGCAGATGGCAGAAAAATTCCAGATGTATATTCATATCCTGCTGAATTAAGGGATGAAATGCAAAGTACATTAGGTACATTTCCGCTTTTTGAATTCTGGGGACCAAAAACTACCATCAACTCATCTAAATGGATCGCAGATGCAGCTTTGTTGACGGATAAGAAACATAATCCTGATCTTACATTGATTTATTTACCCCATTTAGATTACAACTTACAACGTTATGGTCTTGATTTTAAAATAATTTCTAAAGATTTAAATGAAATAGATGCTGTAGTAAAACAGTTGGTACAACATTATGAGTCTTTAGACACTAGGGTGATACTTCTTTCCGAGTATGGAATTACAAATGTAAACAAGCCAATTCATCTCAATAGAATATTAAGAAAAGAAGGATATATAGCTATACGTGAGGAGCGTGGACTGGAGCTTTTAGATGCTGGTCAAAGTGATGCTTTTGCTGTTGCAGACCATCAAATTGCCCATGTGTATTGTAAAAATGACAAGGATATTGATAAGGTAGCTACATTGATAAAAGCAGTTGAAGGTGTAGAGAAAGTGTTATATGATGAAGATTTAAAGGACTACCATATTGATCACGACCGCTGTGGTGATATTGTAGTAGTAGCGGATAAAGACTCATGGTTTACTTATTATTTTTGGTTGGATGATGCCAAGGCACCTGACTATGCCAGAATGGTTGATATTCATAAAAAACCGGGGTATGACCCTGTTGAAATGATGACCGATCCAAAAGATAAGTTGGTTATGGCAAAAGTTGTTGGAAAGCTCATAAAGAAAAAAATGGGCTTTAGAACGGTAATGGATATTATACCAATAGATGCCACTTTAATAAAGGGTTCTCATGGTCGTATAACAGAAGACGTTGAAGACTATCCAATTTTTATAAGTAATCATAGCTCTGGGAAGAACGATCAAACTATTAGTGCAATACAGGTACGTGATTTTATTGAAGATCACCTATTAAACTGAATTTAGATGAATGTATTATTTAAAACATTAGGATTTGTATTTGCAATTTTATTTGCAATAGGTGCAGTGTTGCAGTACAATGATCCAGATTCTTTACATTGGATTATCGTGTATGGTATAGCGGCCTTAGTGTCGTTATTATTTGCATTGAAAAAAGTTAAGTTTGTTGTGCCGCTGGTATTGGGTGTATTTGCTTTTATAGGTTTTGTTTATTTGTATCCGTCAGATTTTCAAGGTTTTGATTTAAATGATGGAGATATTAAAACAGTTGAATTGGGAAGGGAAGCTTTTGGGTTATTGATAATTTCGGTGGTTCTTTTAGTATTCGCTTTTAGAATAAAGAGAACGCTATAGATCTAAATCGAACTCTTGTCTCAATAAATCGATCACAGGGTTTTTCTCTCTTAGTTTTTCGTATTTTTCTTCAGGAGTAAATGCAAATTTCTTTGCTGTTGTTTCATTCACCGTAATATCTAGGTGTACGAAGTGATTGTTTAATTTGGCACGTAAATATTCCATTAGCTCAAACTGTTCGCGCTCAATCTCCTTTTTCATTGTACTGTTAGGAAGCTCAATATGAATTTTAAAATCTTCCTTAAGTTTTGGGACATCGGTGTGTAAGTTTGATGCTAAAATTTTCTGCCCTTTTTTATCTATAATTTCTATAAAATCAGCCCAATGCTTGCGTAAATCTTCTTCGGTAAAATTTTCTCTTGGTAGATTTTTTTCATCGATAACGACTTCAATTCTGTTGAGTTCGTGCTGTTTTTTGGCGTTTAGACTTTTAATTGAAAGACCTGATACCCTTTTGGAGGGACGATTGATTTTAATCTTTTTATCATCCTTTATATCGTTGGTTTCCGGAGTATTAAGTGGCTCTGGTTTCTTTTCTTCTAATTTAACTTGTGGGTTTGAAACTACATTAGTTTCTTCTGTACTAGTGTGATCAATAGTTGCCGCTGTTTTTGTTTCAGAAGAAATACTATCTTTTGCCGGTTCTGCTTTGGTACTTACCGTTTCGGTATTATTATTCTCAACAGATTTCTCTATAGTCTGGTTTGAAGAACTAGCAACTTTTGGAATCTGTTTGTAAAATGCTGAAGGAGCAATAAAATCAATGGTCTTATTTTGAAGTGCTACTGATTCAGGATTTTTTTTTTCTCCATCAAAATCGATAGAGGCAAGTTTCATAAGTGTCAATTCAACTAGAAGGCGTTGATTTTTACTTGTTTTGTACTTTAAATCACAATCATTTGCAATATTCAGCCCTTGTAATAAAAAGAAAGGAGATGTCCTTTTACTTTGCTCTCTATATAATTGTTGGGCTTCTTCGCCTACCTCTAATAAAGTAATGGTGTCTGGGTGTTGACATACCATCAAATCTCTAAAATGAGATGCTAAACCGGATATAAAATGGTGTCCGTCAAAACCTAAAGACAATGTTTTATTAAAAAGCAAAAGTAGATTTGGAATCTTATGTTCCAATATTAGATCAGTGGCTTCAAAATAAGTATCGTAATCTAAAACGTTCAAGTTTTCTGTAACTGCTTTACGTGTTAAATTAGATCCAGAAAAGCTAACCACTCTATCAAAAATGGACAAGGCATCTCTCATGGCACCATCAGCTTTTTGGGCTATAATATGTAGTGCATCATCTTCCGCATTTATTCCTTGATTTTCTGCTATATATTTTAAGTATTCAGCGGCATCTTTAACCGTAATTCTTTTGAAATCGAATATTTGACATCTAGAAAGAATAGTAGGTATAATTTTATGCTTTTCTGTGGTTGCTAGTATAAAAATAGCATGCTTTGGCGGTTCTTCTAATGTTTTAAGAAAAGCATTAAAAGCAGATTGAGATAGCATATGCACCTCATCAATAATATAAACTTTGTATTTACCTACTTGTGGTGGTATGCGTACTTGGTCAATTAAATTTCTAATATCGTCCACTGAGTTGTTAGAAGCGGCATCCAACTCAAAAATATTGAACGCAAAATCTTCATTCTCCTGTTCTGTGCCATCAGAATTTATTTGCTTTGCCAAAATACGTGCGCAAGTTGTTTTACCTACACCTCTAGGACCACAGAATAAAAGCGCTTGAGCTAAATGATTTTGGTCAATGGCATTTTGTAAAGTATTGGTTATAGATTGTTGACCTACAACATCTTTAAATGTTTGAGGTCTATACTTACGTGCCGATACGATAAAAGGTTCCAAAATGTTACTCTCGTTTATTCTATTACAAATATAAATATAGCTTGGAATACTTACGAGAATTAAGGTTACAGATCATCTTTAGTTATCAACAATTGCAGTACATTTGCGCAAAGCAGACCGCCTTATCGCTGCCAAGCAATTGGGAGAGGAAAGTCCGGACACCATAGTGCAGTATAGCGGGTAACGCCCGTCCGTTGAAAGGCGAGGACAAGTGCAACAGAAAGCAAGTACAGTTAGGCTGTAGTGAAACCAGGTAAACTCTATACGGTGAAACGTCATGTAAATCGGTGTTTAAGGGCTGCACGCCCAAGCCGAAGGGTAGGCGGTTAGAGTACTGGGGTAACCCTTTACCTAGATAAATGATAAGGAGTTCTAATGATTTTAGGATACAGAATCCGGCTTATGGTCTGCTTTTTTTATTTTTCAAAAAAACTAAAAACACTACCACCATATTTTCGTGAGTTTTTGTAGAAAGGTAATTCTGCTAAGCTGGTGCGGTTAGAGTGTTCAATAATTAAAACACCGTCTTCTAATAAAAGGTCGTTTTCAAAGACCAACTGAGGTAATTTTTCAAAATCGGTAAATTCCATATCGTAAAATGGATCGGCAAAGATGATATCGAATTTTTCGGTATTTCGCTGTAAAAAACTAAAGACATCACTTTTTAAAGTTCTAATGTTCATATCTAATAGGGAAACCGTCTTGTCTATAAAATCTATACAACCACCATGGGCATCAACGGCAAGTACATCATCTACGCCTCTAGATGAAAACTCATAACTGATGTTTCCGGTACCGGTAAAAAGATCTAAAACCTTCAAATCAGGAAAGTAGTAAGAATTGTTCAAAATATTGAACAAGCTTTCTTTGGCCATGTCTTTGGTAGGTCTTACAGGTAATTTTTTAGGGGCTATTAAGTTACGACCTTTGTGCTTTCCTGAAATTATTCGCATTATATAGTATTAATGAGCGTGAAGTCTAAAGAACTTGAAGATGGTTCTCCAAGTTTTATTAATTGTTGGGTTGAGGGAGCGAAAATGCTAATATGTTGTATATAATTGTAACATAATTTAAAAGTTGTATCATCTTCTTCAATATCTCCAAAAAGTTTTACAATTGCTGTTTTAGGGTCTAACTCCAGCTGTTCTAAAACAAATAACAGGTAATAGGCAAAATCTTCTTTGGTGTCGTATTTAAAGCTGTTGTAAAGCATTAATTTACGTTGGTTCAAAACCGTAATGTCCAGCTGGTCTTTGCTAACATGTACAAAGCATGTAGTTTCTTGGTTTTGTGTTTGGTTGTTCATTAAAGATTGTAGCAGTACCGTGCCATTATGCATATAGTGGAATTCACCGAAAAGATCATAAATATAATTGTTGATATTTACGTAAGGCACATATACAATTACTAGATCATGATTTTCAACTTCGTCATAAGCCAAAATATCGTTTGCCAAAATTTTGGTGTTGAACTTTAAGTACTCGTATAAATTATCGGCATTGAACAATGATTTAGGAACTAAACAAAAGAGGGTGTTTCTATGAACTGTAACCACCTCGTCAAACTGCATATTTTCTATATCATGTTTCAGAAATAATTTATGCAGTTCATCCTTTGCTTCCATAGGGTTTTTTTCAAATGCGAAATCAACCCTATCAGATAGCAATAATTTTTGTGAAACAGTATCTGCCACACAAAAAGAAAGTCCATTCAAGCTAACCTGAATGGACAATTTCTTAAAATTTTTATCCGCTATATTTAAGCTATTATTTCTTTTCTTTTTTGTCATAAATAGCAGGCCAGTTACCAGTTGTGCTAACATCTTCAAGAGAACCTACTTTAATAGACGGTCCATTAACCTCTTCTACACTTAATGCGGCTTTTTCACGAGCCAATAAATCTTTGGGCTGATCGTATAGTACTACTTCTTTGTCAACTTTAGCTTCAAAAACAGGTGCTTTATAGCCACTCTTTTCTACAAAGGCGGATTTCATTGTAAATTTTTCTCCGTTTGCAGCTGTAGGTACTTCCATTAAGCTTTTATATCTGGTATCTGCTTTAAAAAGAGAATCTTTTACAGAAACAAAACCTAATGTATCAATAATTTTCACCTCTCTTAACATGTCAATACCGTAAGCTTTATCGAACTCCATAAATGAAGAATCTCTTTGCTGTGTAATTACATATTTACCGGTATCGATAAAACGAATAAGACTATTGAAATCATTTGCATACTTGCCATTAACAGTTTTGTAAGCCTCTTGAGAATTTCTAATATCCTTTAGTTTAGCAATAACTTGTGCAAAACGCTCTTCTTTTACCTCTTTAAATTTGATTGGTCCGGTAATGGAGTTGTAAATAAAGTATCCTAAAGCGATACATCCAATCCAAAGTACAATTTGTATTACGGTCTTCATTTCGTATGTGTTATTTTTATTTAGTGGTCTTCACAAATCTACAATTTTTTTTTAATGGTAAAAGTTTTTAGCCTAAAAATCATCTTTATCTTTGGGGGCTCATGAAACCAATAACACCCGCTTCTTTCTATACTATACTAGAAAATAAATTTCCTCATTCACCAACTGCCACACAATCAGTGGCTTTGCAAAAATTGGCAGAATTCGCCCTGTCAACAGTTAAAGATGAAGTTTTTTTATTAAAAGGCTATGCCGGTACCGGAAAAACTACTTTAATTGGCACTTTGGTCAATAGTTTGTGGAAAGTTCAAAAGAAAGCTGTGTTGATGGCTCCTACTGGTAGGGCTGCAAAAGTGATGTCCAACTATTCGAATACGCAGGCATTTACCATTCACAGAAAAATATATTTTCCAAAAAAGCAAAGTGGCGGTGGAGTGCAATTTGTGTTGGCACCCAATAAACATAGAGATACTTTGTTTATAGTCGATGAGGCTTCAATGATTCCCGATACCGCTGCAGATTCAAAGTTATTTGAAAACGGGTCCCTTTTAGATGACTTAATGATGTTCGTTTATTCAGGACATAAGTGCAAGTTGTTGCTAATAGGTGATACGGCACAATTACCACCAGTTCATTTGGTGTTGAGTCCGGCATTAGATGGTAATAAACTTTCCTTAAATTATAATAAGGAAGTCGTTAGATTAGAACTAAGCGAAGTGGTAAGACAAGCGGGAGATTCTGGTATATTGGCGAACGCTACGTTATTGCGAGAGCAACTGCAAAGCGATTTTTTTGAAGATTTTAAATTTGATGTAGACCCCTTTACAGATATTGTAAGATTAATAGATGGCAATGAAATACAGGAAGCCATAGATAGTTCGTATGCGGAGAACGGAAAAGAAGAGACGGCATTTATAGTTAGGTCAAATAAGCGAGCAAACTTGTACAATCAGAATATACGCGAACGTATTCTTTATCTAGAGAATGATATTGCCGTTGGTGATTTTATGATGGTGGTAAAAAATAATTACTATTGGTTAAAGCCAAGCTCTGAAGCTGGATTTATAGCTAATGGAGATATTATTGAAATACTGGAAATATTCGATATCAAAGAAATTTATACTTTCAAATTTGCCGAAGTAAAGGTGAAAATGGTAGATTACCCCAACATGGCGCCATTTGAAACGGTATTGTTGTTAGATACTATAACAGCAGAATCTCCTTCGCTATCTTATGAAGACGGCAATAGGCTTTATCAAGAAGTAATGAAGGATTTTGCCCATGAAACTTCAAAGTATAAGAAATTTTTAGGGGTAAAGAATAATAAATACTTTAACGGTTTACAGGTTAAATTCTCATACGCTATAACATGCCATAAATCTCAAGGTGGGCAATGGAATACTGTATTTGTAGAACAACCTTATTTGCCAAATGGTATTGATAAGGAATATTTAAGATGGTTATATACAGCGGTAACCAGAGCAAAGAATAAATTGTACCTTATAGGTTTTAAAGGTGATTTTTTTCTTGATTAAGAAAAGATTATTTTAGTATTTATGGACACGGAAAAGGAGTCTTTTCCATAGTGAGATCAACATGACAACCGATACGATTTTAAGCATTTTTTTAGGGGTAGGATTAGCAGCATCTGTTGGGTTCAGGGTGTTTTTACCATTGTTTGCATTAAGTTTGGCATCTTATTTTGGAGTATGGGAACTAAATGATAATTGGCAATGGATAGGTAGTCTAGTTGCCGTATTGACATTGGGCGTGGCAACCTTACTTGAAATTTTTGCCTACTTTATTCCTTGGTTCGATAATTTACTGGATAGTATAGCCGTGCCATTGGCAGCAATAGCAGGTACTGCCGTAATGGTATCTACAGTGGCTGATCTAGATCCCGTAATAACGTGGTCATTGGCAATTATTGCAGGCGGTGGTACCGCAACAGCAATTAAGGGTGCTGGTGCCACGGGCAGATTGGCATCCACGGCTACCACCGGAGGTCTGGCCAACCCGGTAATTACTACCGTTGAAACAGGTACTGCCGCAGTAGTGTCCGTTGCCTCGATATTTGCACCTATATTAGCAGCCGTTTTGGTCATTATCATATTAGTGATCATTTTTAGGATTTACAGAAAATTACGACCAAAGGCTAATACTTAAAATATATTTAGTTGAAAAAAATAGCAATGATTCCTGCCCGATATGCGGCATCGAGATTTCCTGCAAAATTAATGCAGGATTTGGCTGGCAAACCGGTCATTTTAAGAACTTACCAAGCTGCAGTACATACAAAGCTTTTTGATGAAGTTTATGTGGTTACCGATAGCCAGGTTATTTATGATACCATTGTAAGGGAAGGTGGTTTGGCTATCATGAGTGTTAAAGAACATGATTGTGGCAGCGATCGTATTGCCGAGGCAGTAATGCAAATGGACGTGGATATTATTGTAAATGTACAAGGCGATGAACCATTTACAGATCGTGAAAGTCTTGAGGGTGTAATGCAGGTGTTTGAAGATGACGTGCATAAAGAAATTGACTTAGCATCGTTAATGGTTAAAATCACAGATGAGGAGGAAATTAATAACCCAAATACGGTAAAGGTAATCGTAGATAATAGGGATTTTGCACTGTATTTTTCAAGATCGCCAATACCTTATCCAAGAGCAAAAAACAAGGATACTATCTATTATAAGCACAAAGGTATTTACGCTTTTAGAAAGAGTGCTTTGATGGATTTTCAACGACTGCCAATGCTGCAATTAGAGGCTACCGAAAAAATTGAGGCTATACGTTATTTGGAATATGGTAAAAAAATAAAAATGGTAGAAACCAATGTTCAGGGCATAGAAATAGATACACCTGAAGACTTAAAGAAAGCGCAGAAGGCATGGAAATAAATTTTGATGGAATTAATGTAATTGGTTTTGATGCAGATGATACCCTATGGGTAAACGAAACTTATTTTAGGGATACTGAAGATAAATTTACCAATCTTTTAGAGAAGTATGAAACTAAGAATAAAATAGATCAAGAGCTTTTTAGAACTGAGATTAAAAATTTGGACCTTTACGGTTATGGCATAAAAGGATTTGTACTTTCTATGATCGAATGTGCGTTGGAGCTTTCAAATAATCAAGTTGCTCCTAAAACGGTAAGTGCACTTTTAGATTTAGGTAAAGAAATGATAACACAACCCGTTGAATTATTAGAAGGGGTGGAAGAAGTACTTCAAAGTTTAAAGGACAAATATCGTTTAATTGTACTGACCAAAGGTGATCTCTTGGATCAAGAGCGTAAATTGGAGCGGTCAGGTTTATCAGAATATTTTCACCATGTAGAAGTGTTAAGTGATAAGAAAGAGAAAAACTACAGTGATTTATTAGAGCACTTACAAATAGAACCGGACGAGTTCTTAATGATCGGAAACTCTTTAAAGTCAGACGTATTACCACTTGTGAATATTGGAGCAAGAGCGGTTCATATACCTTTTCATACCACATGGCAGCATGAAGAAGTAACGGAGGTTGTAGATAATAATGGTTATATGACAATGTCTACTTTGACCGATGTACTGAAATACGTT
Organism: Maribacter sp. HS; assembly: GCF_048059195.1. NCBI lineage: Bacteria > Pseudomonadati > Bacteroidota > Flavobacteriia > Flavobacteriales > Flavobacteriaceae > Maribacter > Maribacter sp. HS. The sequence goes on along the minus strand of NZ_JAYLVV010000010.1, from coordinate 4,574 downwards.
TAATGAAAATGCAGGTGAACAAACAGATGGCAAAGAGCAATATACCGACCAAAGCATCACAAGAATTCCGTAATTTTCCTATGGTACCTAGAGTGGTCTATGGTGTGGGTAGTTTTGATACTCTTGGAGATATTTTGATGCCAAAGAGAAAACATTCTGAAGCACCAATGATATATTTGGTTGATGATGTTTTTGAAAATACAGAATTGATCAATAGAATACCTAGTATATTTTGTGATCAAATTATTCTTATTTCAGCCAATGAAGAACCAAAAACAGAGCAAGTAGATGCATTGGTTTCTATGATTAAGGAAAAGTTTACAGAGCTTCCTTCTGGTATTATAGGTATTGGGGGCGGTACACTTTTGGATTTGGCAAAGGCTGTAGCGATCATGCTCACTAATAAAGGGAGTGCATCAGATTATCAAGGGTGGGATTTGGTGAATAAGCAATCAATATATCATGTAGGTATTCCCACTATTAGCGGTACGGGAGCTGAAGTTTCAAGAACTACGGTTTTAATGGGCCCCGAAAAGAAGTTGGGAATCAATTCAGATTACACCACTTTTGATCAAGTAATTCTAGATCCGGATTTAACCGTTGGTGTGCCTAAGGAGCAATGGTTTTATACGGGGATGGATTGCTTTATTCATTGTATAGAATCACTTAATGGTACTTTTTTAAATGCATTTAGTAAAAGCTATGGCGAAAAGTCTTTAGAACTTTGCAAAGAAGTATTTTTAAAAGATATCGAAGCATCCGATAGTAGAGAAAAATTAATGATGGCATCGTGGCATGGTGGTATGAGTATAGCTTATTCCCAAGTAGGTGTTGCACATGCCATGAGTTATGGTCTAGGTTATGTTTTAGGAGTAAAGCACGGAATAGGAAATTGCTTGGTTTTTCAATATTTAGAAGAGTTTTATCCTGAAGGAGTACAGTTGTTCAATGCAATGTTGGAAAAGCATAATATAGTATTGCCAAAAGGAATTTGCTCTAAATTGACTGACTCGGAAATGAATATAATGGTTACCGTTGCTTTAGGTATGGCGCCACTTTGGGAAAATGCCCTAGGAGCGCAGTGGAAAACTATTATCACCCCAGAAAAGCTTAAGGCTATTTATCAAAAGATATAGTCTCATTTAAATTACCTCTTACATTATAATATGAGGCTTTGCCAAATAGGCAGGTCAATACCCAAATAGTATGCAGCAAATAGCAAAGTTTATTTATTTTAAATTATTGGGGTGGAAGCTAAACGGAGTTTTTCCATCACATTTAGATAAGTTTGTCGCCATCGTAGTGCCACACACCAGTTGGTGGGATTTTTTATTGGGGTTGTTGATACGAGCGGTTTGGCAAGAAGAGATAAACTATGTAGGAAAGAAGAGTCTGTTTAAAGCTCCTTTCGGTTGGTTTTTTAGGTGGACAGGTGGTGCGCCAATTGATCGCACAAAAAATAGTGATACCGTAAAGGCTACAGCATATATATTTAGTGAACGGCAAAAATTTAGATTGGCACTATCTCCGGAAGGCACCCGAAAAAAAGTTGAAAAATGGAAGACTGGCTTTTATTATATAGCCAAAACCGCAAATGTGCCTATCGTTTTAGTTGCTTTTGATTATGGTAAGAAAGAGATAAAACTTTCAGACCCGATGACACCCACAGAGGATAAAGAAGCTGATTTTAAACAGTATCACGCTTTTTTTGATGGGGTGGAGGGGAAGCATGTGTAAATGTTATCAAAAACTTTAGTATGCTAATGTAGGCAATGCTCTGTTTACTAATTAGAATAATACTTTACTTATAATTACTAAAAATGTTGTCGTTTATCGATTTTTTTAGTCTTTCATCTGGTATTAAGATGTTAATTTTTCGTTAATCTAATACTGTTGTAATTTTAATTGAGTCAATTGATTAATTGACTTTCCCCTACATTTTAATGTCTCATATGATGTTTGTTGACAATAAGTTTTGTTGATGGATATCTCTTTAAATATATCTAAATGAAAATAAAAAGGGGGGTAAGTGGTTGGTTAAAAATAGCTGCTGGTTTTGCAGTGATTTCAGTGTCCTTGAGTTTTGGTTCTATGTTTTTTGGACCAGGGTTTACAGAAGTAAAGGCAATAGACTCTTTTCTAAATGGTAATTTTCCTGATGTTAATCTTAATGGAGAACCTTATGAGATAGCCTACCCTAACATTAGATTTGATTGGCCCTTAACTTATACCACTGTTCCTGGTCAAACCCGGATTGTGGTAGGTCAATTAGACGGTAAGATTTTTTGGATGGATGATAATCAAGATGTTTCAAATAAGAATCTTTTGATTGATTTTTCAGATGAAGTTGGTGATGCTGTTACTCCGGATCTTGAAGTTTGGGATGGGGGTCTTTTAGGGTTGGAAATTCACCCCAACTTTGGTACCGTTGGGAATAATTTCATTTATATATATTACACAACGGAATCAGAAACAGGAGATAGTACTTTAAGCAGTGGAGGTAATGGAACGTATGGTTGTGATCTCGCTAATTTTCATGGAAACTATATTCATTTAGATAGATTTGAAGTAAATCCTATGAATATGAGTTTTATTGCAAATTCTAAAAAACGTATGATGCGTCGCCGTATGTTAAATTCAACACACAGAGGCGGGGCAATGGAATTTGGAAATGATGGGTTTCTTTATATAGCCACTGGAGAGCAAGGTAGGGCTGTAAATGCTCAAAATATGATTGATAATCTTGACGGAGGTGTACTGCGTATTGATGTTGATATGGATGCATCTAAAAGCCACCCTCCAATACGAACTATGCCTGAAGATGCAGGTAAAACAGATGAATTGACGGGTCGTTTATATTGGATTCCTAATGACAATCCCTTCGTTGGTACTTCAGGTGATAATTTCGAGGAATATTATACGGTAGGTAACCGAAGCCCTCATAGAATGAGTAAAGATTCTCAGACAGGAGAGTTGTTTATTGGTGAAGTAGGGCAAAGTACACATGATGAAATTAATATAGTGTCTAGAGGGAAAAATTATGGATGGCCTGTTTGGGAAGGTGAAGTTCCTGGACCTTTTAATCAGTGTAATATAGAAATGTTAAATGATATGGCGCATGAGCTTCCCTTAACGGCATTTTCTAGAGCAGATGCTGGTTCTATTATAGGGGGTAATGTTTATAGAGGAGAGATATACACCTCATTTATTGGTAAATTTATTGCCGCAGATTGGGTTACTAGAAAAATTTTTTCAGTTGACATTAGTAGTGGAAGCTATGAAGTAATTGGAACTTTGCCTAAAAGACCAATATCTTTTGGAGAAGGTACAGATAGAAATATCTATTATTTAGTACAGGGTAACAATGTCTCATTATATCGATTTGTAGCGCCAGGAACAGAAGATACTATGCCTCGAAAGCTTTCAGAAACAGGAGCTTTTGTAGATTTAGAGAATCTTACGGTAACCGATGGTTTTGTACCATACGATTTAATAGATTCTTTTTGGTCTGATGGCGCATATAAAAAACGTTGGATAGCAATACCGAACAATGGTAATCACAATTCTGCGGAAGAACAGATTCAATTTTCAGAAGATGGTGCATGGATCTTTCCTGTTGGGTCTGTTTTAATTAAGCATTTTGATTATCCTGTAGATGATAACAATCCAGCAATTACGAAAAAAGTAGAAACCCGTTTTTCTGTAAAAAATAGTAATGGTGATTGGACATATTTGTCATACAAATGGAACCAAGAACAAACAGAAGCCTATCTTGTTAATATGAGTGCTGGTGATCAAGAACCAATTACAATTACTGAAGTAGGGGGTGGAACTCGAACAGAAATATGGAATTACCCTTCTTTGAATGATTGTCTGAACTGCCATAATGAAGCTTCTAAAGGAACTTTAGGAGTAAGGACACGTTATTTAAACAGTAATTATGATTACTCATCTCATACTCCCAATGGCGTAATCGGCAATCAACTAGTAACATTAAGTTATTTAGGTATATTGGACCGTTTTATCGACGATGGTGATACTTCAGATTTTCTTACACATATATCAATTGATGACCAAGATGCTGGTTTAGAAGAAAAAGCACGTTCTTATCTCGATTTAAATTGTGCTTATTGTCATCAACCTGCAAATAACCTTCGTCCAGTTTTTGATTTACGATTAAGTAACACCCTTGCACAAACACGTTTAATTACTGCTGGCGTTAATGAACCTATAGAAGGGTTAGGTTCAGATCAAAAAATTATTTTTCCAGGAGATGCCTCAAAATCTCAAATTTATCAAAGGGCAAACAATTTAGTTCCAGGAATAATGATGCCTCCTATAGCTAAGGGTAAGGTTGATGAAAAAGGAGTAGCGTTATTAAAAGAATGGATTGATCAACTAAATGTTGAACCGAATACAGATGGTTATAACGAACCAGATCCCGAGGTCAACCTAGCACTGTTGGATGATGCCGTCCTTGGAGGAAGTGTCGACGGAGGTCGGGGAACCATGGAGGCGATTTTGTACGACCCCGTGACGGAGAATTATTATACGCCTACTCGATTCAACGAGTA
>NZ_JAYLVV010000009.1:0-313661 GCF_048059195.1 Maribacter sp. HS | reverse complement strand
GTTGAAGTATTGACAACCAAGCATTATGCTGGAAAGGGTTGCCAACAATCCAACACCCCAAAATCAACATTATGGACCAATAAAAAATAAAATATTAACTTTAGAGAACTGGACTAGGGATTTTCATAGGAGGCATTGTTGTAGCACGTTTTTATCGCTCAATTTTTACTATTCCGTCACAATTTCTTCCAACAAGTTCTGATATAAATTTCGTTTCTCCTGCGATTGTGGTAAATGCTAAATCGTAATCAGTATTTACAACCCAATTCCTTTCTTTTGGGTAAATTAAACTAGGTGTTAGTCTCAAATTTTCAATTTCAAACAATTTTGGAAGTCCACTTATTTTACCACTATAAATTAAATCTTTTTCCCAGTTTTTTGTGGCAAGAAAGGTGTAGAACAATTCAATATCTTGGTTTCCGTATATTTCATTTACTACTTTTACTAAACTTATTAAATGCTCCTTGTCCATTAACCCTTCGCCAGGATATAGTTCATTGTTCATTTGCTTGTCGTAAGAGTGAGTATGTTTGATACTCTCCGTAATTGCCTTGTTCAAGTCAAACTCTCTATTTTTTAGTTTATGAAAATCTTTCCAAGTCACACGAGAAAATTCATCTTCAGGAAATTCTTCATCTGACAATTCTCGGACTACGATTTTATCTTTTGGGATTTTATTATTTATCCAAAATGAGTGTAAGGCAATTGCATATTCTTGAAAATTACTCGGTAAAGTTAATTGAAGGAAAAATTCACATGGATTTTTTTCACGTAATTTTAAATCATACTCTTTTTGTTCTCCAACAACAGTTGCATAAGGTTTAATCCAATCTTCTATATCTTTTTCAATTAATTCCAAGGTTTTTCTTAAATGTGCTACAACAATTGTATATGTGCACAATTGCACATATATATTTTTTATATCACAACTAATATAAAACAAAAAAACCATCACTTTTCAGTGATGGTTTTTAATATCAATTAGATAACGTATTACAACTTAGTTACCTTTTTTGTAATCTGCCAAGAACTTCTCTAGACCACTATCTGTCAATGGGTGTTTTAGAAGTCCTGTAATTGCACCTAAGCCACCGGTCATAACATCGGCACCGATCTTAGCACAATCAATAATATGCATTACGTGACGCACAGATGCTGCTAAAATTTCAGTTTCAAAACCGTAGTTATCATAGATCAAACGAATATCCGCTATTAAGCCTAAACCATCTGTTGAGATATCATCTAAACGACCAATGAACGGAGATACATAAGTTGCTCCTGCTTTTGCAGCCAATAAAGCTTGACCTGAAGAGAATACCAACGTACAGTTAGTTCTGTATCCTTTATCAGAGAAATACTTGATCGCTTTTACACCTTCTTTGATCATTGGTACCTTAATTACGATCTGTGGGCTAATTTTAACCAACTTCTCCCCTTCTTCAACCATTCCGTCAAAATCGGTAGAAATCACCTCAGCACTAACATCACCGTCTACCAAGTCACATATTTTCTTGTAATGTGCCAAAATATTATCGGCACCTGTAATGCCTTCTTTAGCCATTAAAGATGGGTTTGTGGTTACACCATCTAAAATACCCATATCCTGAGCTTCTTTGATCTCGTCTAAATTTGCTGTATCTATAAAAAATTTCATCTGTTACTAATTTTAAATTTATAATCAATGTCCCTAAAGCAATGCCTTAAAGATTATTTATTTTAAAAAATCTACTACCTGTTGGTATACTTGATCTCCGGTAAACCCAAATTTCTCATCAAGTACGGTTGCCGGTGCAGAGTACCCAAAGTGCTCTAAACCGAATACTTTACCATTTGGTCCTGCCAAACCTTCCAAGTTTACAGGTAAACCTGCCGTAAGACCGAATACCGGCTTGTTTGGCGGAATAATTTTTTCTTGGTATGCTTCTGATTGTTGTCTAAACAAACCTTCTGAAGGTATTGAAGCTATATTCACTTTCAAGCCTTCTTTCTCTTCCAACAATTTGGTTGCCGCTACTAAAGTAGATACCTCAGAACCGTTAGCAATTAATATTACATCTGGATCAGCTACTTCTTGTACCAAGTAACCTCCTTTTTCCGCTCCTAAAGCTTCTTCATAACGGTTACCGCTCTTAGCAGGTACATCACCTATACCTTGTCTGGACAAGATAAGACCAGTTGGCGTCTTTTGGTTTTCCATGGCCATTTTCCAAGCTACGTTCGTTTCTTGAGAATCTGCCGGGCGCAATGCTACAAAACTTTGCTCATGGCTATGGTTCTTTAATTTCTCTAATAAACGTATTTGAGCTTCTTGCTCTATGGGTTGGTGCGTTGGGCCATCCTCTCCTACCCTAAAGGCATCATGTGTCCAAACAAACTTCACCGGTAATTCTTGAATACAGCTTAAACGAATGGCTGGTTTCATATAATCAGAAAACACAAAGAATGTGGCCACTACCGCCATAACCCCACCATGCAGTGCAATACCGTTTGCCATAGTTGCCATGGTCAATTCCGCTACACCTGCCTGTAAGAAGGCTCCGGAGAAATCACCTTTCTTTAAAATACTTGTTTTCTTTAAGAACCCGTCCGTTTTATCACTGTTAGATAAATCTGCAGAAGATACGATCATGTTCTCTACGTTCTGTGCCAAGTAAGCCAAAACATTGGAAGATGCCGCTCTTGTCGCCTGACCTTCTTTTTGAGCTATAGAACTGAAATCCAATTTAGGTAATTTTCCTTCAAGGAAACCATCTAACTTAGCAGATAACTCTGGGTTCTCTGTTCGCCATGCATCAATCTCTTTTTTCTTGGCCTGAGCTTCATCTTTCTTTCTATTGATGATCCCTTCGTAGTATTCCTCTACTTTTGAATAAATATCAAAAGGATTGTCAACATCGGCTCCTAAATTCACCAAAGTCTTTTCATAATCTGCTCCCGTATCGCCAATTGGCTTACCATGTAACTCGGTGTACCCTTCGTACGGAGTTCCATCTGCAGTTACACAGCCTTTACCCATTATGGTCTGACCAATGATCAAGGTTGGCTTTTCCGTTTCTGCATTGGCATCTGTCAACGCTTTTCTGATCTGCTCATGATCGTGACCGTCTATAGTAACTACTTTCCATCCCCATGCCTCATATTTCTTTGCAGTATCCTCAGAAGTTACCTCATCTGTTTTAGAGGATAATTGAACATCGTTAGAATCATAGAACATAATAAAATTACTTAAGCCTAAGTGACCAGCAATTCTACCTGCACCTTGAGAAATTTCTTCTTGCACACCACCATCGGAAATAAAGCCATAGATCTTATGGTTCATCCAATCGCCAAAACGTGCTTTTAAGAAATTGGCCGCTACCGCTGCACCAACACCCATAGTATGCCCTTGACCTAATGGACCAGATGTATTTTCAATACCTCTTGCCACATCTACCTCAGGGTGACCAGGCGTTACCGATCCCCATTGTCTAAAATTGGATACGTCGTCTTTTGAGTAGTTCCCCAAAAGGTAATATTGCGCATACATCAATGTTGATAAGTGACCAGCATCCATAAAGAAACGATCTCTAAAAGGCCATTTCATATCAGAAGGATCATAGTTGAAAAATTCAGTATATAAAATGTGCATGTAGTCTGCTCCTCCCATTGGCCCACCTGGGTGCCCAGAGTTTGCCTTTTCTACCATCGCTACAGCTAATGCCCTAATATTATCGGCCGCTAATTGATCTAGTTCCTTGTTCATTATATTTTAGATTATTTTTCAGGTTCGTGTTAAATTCAAAACTTATTAAATCTCCTCAAAGATACTTTATATAGGGCTCTAATTAAAATTATTTGCACAACATAATTCTATAGCACTCAACTATTAAACGTCTAAACTTCGATAGATTGATGCTTGAACTCTTTCGAAAGGGTTTTCGAAGAGTTTTTCATGTGCCTCCTGATGTATTTATTGGTTTATCTCCTCAAAATAAAACACTTATGTTTTGATAAATGGAATAGCAAAATTCAAAGAATGCCTACACTAGTGAAATCATTAAATGACTTTCACAGGTTTGCATATTTACAATCTGGATATTATAACAATTTTAGCGTTTTCTGTACCCCTATAATGCAGTTATCTCTTTTTGACAACTGCTTGATCCCCTTCCCCAATGATAACAATATTGGTAGTGGTCAAGAACAATCCTGTTTCTACTATACCAGGTATGGTCTTTAATTGCTGTTCTAAGGTCGTCAGTTTAACATCGGCATCCCAAATATCTATGTCTATAATGTCGTTGTTTTCGTCCGTTCTATAATGCTCACCATCTTTTAAACGTTGAACGGGACTAAGTTTCATGCCTTCAAGTTCCTTTATGATAAGCCGTGTTGCAAAGGGAATGGTTTCTATAGGCAATTTGAACTTACCTAGTTTTTTTACACTTTTAGAAGAATCGGCAATAACAATATTAAGATCGGAATTATGTGCCACAATTTTTTCGCGCAGCAATGCACCTCCACCGCCTTTGATCAACTGAAAGTCTTGATCTACCTCATCCGCACCATCAATGGTAACATTCAACCGCTTTGCCTCTGCCAAGGTGATGACATCAATACCTAGTTTTCTTGCTAATTTTTCAGTCTCGTTAGATGTTGCAACGGCTTTGATGTGTAATCCGTTCTGCACCATTTCCCCAATGGCTTCAATCATAAAAAATGCCGTGGATCCGGTACCTAGACCTACATTCATTCCTGATTCAATAAATTTTACCGCCTCTAATGCTGCTACTTTTTTCTCGTTTACCGCGCTCACTTATAATGGTATTTAGGTTCGTTATTTTCGCTAAAGATATTTATAAATGATCGATGTTCCCGTGATTGTTCATTTGTTCTAAAAAAAACTTTAGTGCTTTTGAATTCACCCTACACCAATTGCAAAAACATTACCGTAAATTTTCCATTTTTATTATTTGAAAACAGTTATTAATTTTCAATTGATTTTAAAGACAGTATAGGCACGTCTTTACAAAAATGTGCCTTATCAATGATATAATTAAGCCTCAGGTTTTTCATAAACTCATGATTACAACTGAATACCACAACCAATTGACAATTATTTTGATCAATGAAAGTACTTAAAGTAAAAGATAAAGCGTCCTTAACCGATATGTTGTAAAATTCATGTGATACATTATGTAGTGTTTTATCTATGGTGTACAAATTCAATTTTTTAAGGGTATTCAAATGATCATTAGATTTCTGAAAATTAAGAATATGAACTCTGCTATTAAAACCGCTACATACTTCTAACAATGAATTCAATTCGTTTCCCTTATAAAAATAATTTGCATCTGACACCAAGGCAATATTGGCTAGGTCCCTAAACGTAATTTTTTTTGGTATTACTAAAACAGGGCAATTTTGTACATTATCCAAAATCCTTACCGCATTTCTACCCATTAAACAAGAAGGGTCCTCTTCTTCTCCTGTTGCGCCCATTACTATAAAATCTAAAGCATACTTTTCTATGGCCTCTTTCACTTCTTCAATCAATAATGAAAATGTTGGAATTTTTACATAGGAATGACGGTGATTACCATGTTGCTTTTTAACACGTGACAGCAACATTGAAAGTCCCTTTTCCGATGCTTTCTGTGCAGTACAAGCTTTGACTTCTACAACAGCATTACCCGCCATTAGTCTATTACTGTAAATTTCTGGGGTATAAGCATTTAAAAAATAGAATGTACATGTAGTATTGGCAAAAAGACGTAGTGCAAACTCGGTAGCATTCCATGCGGCCAAAGAAAAATCTGTAGGTATTAGAATGTTTTTCATGAGTAGAACGTATCAATATGAAGATAAATGTAGATGTCATGGTCCCTAGAAACTATGACATTTATCAGATCATAGAAATTTTAAAACCCGTCTATGAGTTCTTTTATGGCACAATCGTTTACGATACCTATTTTTTTACCTTCGGTTTTAATAAGCCCTTTCTTTTTAAAATCGGATAGCATTCTAATCAAAGATTCCGTTGCGGCACCTACAATGTTGGCATAATCATCTCTACTTAACGTGAGTAACAGAAAACCGTTTTCGTCTTCGCCATAGTTCTGTTTCAAATACAATAATGCCTCTGCAAGGCGCTGTTTTACGGTCTTCTGAGACATATTTACAATGACATCATCTGCCTCTTTTAAATCGTGCGCCATATGCCGTAACACTTCTAAAGAAAAATATGGATTGGTATTTAAAGTTGTCGTAATTATTTCTTTGGGAATAAAACAAACCTCCATATCATTGATCGCCGTGGCGCTCAAATTGGTATAATCCTCTGCAATTACAGAACGTTGTCCCATTATTTCGCCCCTATTGGTCAATTTTACTATTTGCTCCTTTCCATTGCTACTAAGCTTGGACAACTTAGAAACACCGTTACGTACGCAGTAAACGCCATCTAACTTTTGCCCTTCTGAAAACAATGCATCTCCCTTTTTTATCTTTTTGGAAATTTTGGCATTGGAGACCTTTTTTAGCTCTTCTTTACTTAATGCTCGTAGCGAATTAAATTGTCTTATAATACAGTTCTCACATCTACTTTCCATGGCTATACAATTTAATATAGCACAAAATTAAACAAGCCAATTATGCTAAGAACTGACAATTATCATGTTTTAAAAAGTGATTGGTTTTCACCTTTGTATACTTAATTGGTTAATGATTATGAAGGTTAATACTTGTTTTCATTGCGGAGATCCTTGTGATAGGCAACAGATCACTTTTGAAGAAAAGTCTTTTTGTTGTACCGGTTGCAAGACCGTATATGAAATTTTTTCATCTAACGACCTCTCCCATTATTACGAATTGCAAGAAGCGGCCGGTTCTACACCAAAAGCCATAGAAGGCAAATATGATTTTTTGGATAATGAAGATATCATAACCAAACTACTAGAATTTAATGATGGCAACATACATATCGTTAATCTTTATATACCCACAATACACTGTAGTTCATGTATCTGGATTTTGGAAAACCTGAACAAACTGAACAACAATGTAACGAACTCTCAAGTAGATTTTCCAAAGAAAACCATTAGGGTTACCTATAAAAAAGAATTTGGATTAAAGTCCCTAGTTTTACTCTTGGCAAAAATTGGATATGAGCCTTATATATCTTTAGAGGATTTTGAAGCAAAAAAGAAAGCGACCGATAGAAGCCTGATATACAAACTTGGTGTTGCAGGCTTTGCTTTTGGCAATGTTATGTTTTTATCTTTCCCGGAATATTTTGACCTGGGTTCCAGTGCGGCTTCCGGTGGTGAATTTTGGCTTAACCAGTATCAAGGTCTTTTTCGGTGGATGATGTTCGTTTTTTCATTACCTGTAGTCTTTTATGCCGGATGGGACTATTTTGTATCGGCTTTTAAAGGGCTACGTGCCAAACTCTTAAATATTGATGTGCCCATTGCTTTAGGCATTCTAGTGCTTTTTCTCAGAAGTACTTTTGATATTGCTTTTGACTTGGGTAGCGGATTTTTTGACTCACTTACAGGGTTGGTTTTCTTTCTTTTACTCGGCAAATTCTTTCAACAAAGAACCTACAGTTTTCTATCTTTTGAGCGAGATTATAAGTCCTATTTTCCTATTGCCATTACCCGTTTGAACACAGACGAAACAGAGGAGACCGTGCCTGTTCAAAATATTGAAAAAGGGGATCGCATATTGATCAGAAACGAAGAAATGATCCCTGTAGACGGCACCTTGGTATACGGCAGTGCACAAATTGATTATAGTTTTGTATCCGGGGAATCTGAACCTGTAAAAAAAGAAATTGGCGAACAATTATTTGCCGGTGGAAAACAGTTAAATGGTGTTATTGAAATGGTAGCCTTAAAATCGGTTTCGCAAAGTTACCTTACACAATTATGGAGCAATGCCGTTTTCAAGACAGATAAAACCACCACTTTTCAAAACCTGACCGATAGTATTGGTAAGCGTTTTACCATTGCTGTACTTACTATTGCTTTTGTATCTACCACCTTTTGGTTATTCCATGACCCTACTAAGGCCATGAACGTATTTACGGCGGTATTGATCATTGCTTGCCCATGCGCCATTGCTTTAGCTTCTCCTTTTACCTTAGGAAATATGCTGCGCATTTTTGGAAAGAAAAAATTCTACATTAAAAATACCCAAACCATTGAGCAACTAGCCAAAATAGATACTGCCATTTTTGATAAAACAGGTACCATAACCACTAGTCAAAAAAGCACTGCTTATTATGAAGGCATGCCTTTGACCCCAGAAGAAGAATCCCTTTTAAAGAATACCATAAGGGCATCTAACCACCCTTTAAGCAGATCTTTATATGATCTACTTAAAGAACAGAATATCATTACCTTAGATGAGTATGAAGAGCATATTGGTAAAGGACTTGAAAGCAGTAAGGGAAACATAAAAATGAAAATTGGATCGGCAAATTTTGTTGGCAAAGCAATCCCTAAAAATATGCTTGACACCTCTATGTATATTAGTGCCAATAACAATTATAAAGGCAGGTATGTTTTTCAAAATCAATATCGTGAAGGGTTATCTACTACTTTCAAGAATATGTCGCAGACCTTGAACCTGGCAATTTTATCTGGGGACAATGAGGGAGAAAAAACTAGATTGGAAGCTTTGTTACCCAAACTTACCCCCTTATTCTTCAATCAAAAACCAGAGCATAAATTAGCTTTTATTAAAACATTGCAAAATCAAGGCAAAAAGGTGCTTATGGTTGGTGATGGGTTAAATGATGCCGGCGCATTGGCACAAAGTAATGTAGGTATCGCCATATCTGAAAACATCAATGTCTTCTCCCCCGCATGTGACGCCATCTTAGACGCTTCTAAATTTCAAGAGTTGTACAGTTATATACTTGCATCTAAAAAAGCGATACGTATTATTAAAATGAGTTTTATGCTATCGCTGCTCTATAATTGCGTGGGCTTATATTTTGCGGTAACCGGACAGCTAGAACCTGTAATTGCCGCTATTCTTATGCCATTAAGCTCTATTAGTATTGTTGCATTTACTACAGTCATGACAAATTTTATTGGTAGAAAATTGTCTTAATCTGAATCCAAAAAAATACGTGTACTTAAATAATTTCAAGGTATGTACAGACAAACCTCATGAACAGGTTTGCCATACTACATTCCTTTATTTTTTTGATGATAACACCCACTATTTCAAACTTCAACAAAACATACGTAAAACATTATTTATCAATATTTTAAATATCAAAAATCAACCATAAAATCTTCTCCTCTTTTATATTTTTTAAGAAAAAAATCAAAGTATGACAATTGTCATTTTCTAAGGTAGCCTACCCCCCTAAATTTACCGAATAATTAAGATTGGTATGAGTGTAATCTATGTTTTATTGGCAATTAGCCTAGTGGTCGCAATTATCTTTTTTGCCGCTTTTATCGTATCGGTCAAAAAAGGACAATATGACGATGCTTACACACCTTCTGTAAGAATGCTATTTGAGGATGAATTGGTAAAGCCAAAGAAAGTGAAGAGTGAAGTAAATAAATGAACGGGTGGAACATATGCGAATAAATTAGAGTCTATTCTCTAAATTCTTTTCTCTATGTTCTCCAAATAATAAAAATAAAATCCAACTAAATAAACAAGTATAATTATGGAAGTACAGCAGTTTTATTACGATAACAAAATCGTGAAAAATTTCCTTTATGCAACCATGTTTTGGGGTATTGTGGGTATGTCCGTAGGCTTATTGTTAGCCTTTATGTTCATGTTCCCTAATTTAACCGACGGCATATCATGGTTAAGCTTTGGTCGTCTAAGGCCTTTACATACCAATGCCGTTATTTTTGCATTTGTAGGTAATGCCATTTATGCGGGTGTCTACTACTCTACCCAACGTTTGTTGAAAGCTCGTATGTATAGCGATTTTTTGAGCAAATTCAACTTTTGGGGCTGGCAATTGATTATTGTAGCCGCCGCCATTACCTTACCCTTAGGGTATACTAGTTCTAAAGAATACGCTGAGCTAGAATGGCCAATAGATATAGCCATTGCCGTTGTTTGGGTCGCTTTTGGTGTTAACCTCATAGGTACCATGATCAAAAGAAGACAACGTCACCTTTATGTGGCCATTTGGTTCTATTTGGCTACGTTTGTTACCGTTGCGGTACTCCATATTTTCAATAGCTTAGAACTACCGGTTACGGCATTAAAAAGTTATTCTGTTTACGCAGGTGTGCAAGATGCATTGGTACAATGGTGGTATGGGCATAATGCGGTTGCTTTCTTTTTAACTACACCATTTTTGGGGCTTATGTATTATTTTGTACCTAAAGCGGCAAACAGACCTGTCTACTCCTATAGACTGTCTATTGTTCACTTCTGGTCGCTAATTTTTATCTATATATGGGCAGGTCCGCACCATCTATTATATTCCGCTTTGCCAGACTGGGCTCAGAACTTAGGGGTTGCCTTTTCCATCATGTTATTGGCTCCATCCTGGGGTGGTATGATCAACGGATTATTGACCTTACGTGGAGCATGGGACAAGGTACGTACTGATCCTGTTCTAAAATTTATGGTAGTCGCTATCACCGGTTATGGTATGGCAACTTTTGAAGGTCCCATGCTTTCACTTAAAAACGTAAATGCCATTGCCCACTTCAGTGATTGGATTATTGCCCACGTGCATGTAGGTGCGTTGGCATGGAACGGTTTCTTGACCTTTGGTATGATCTATTGGTTAGTACCAAAAATGACCAAGAAGAAATTATTCTCTACCCCATTGGCCAACTTCCACTTCTGGATCGGTACACTTGGTATTATACTTTATGCCTTACCAATGTACGTTGCCGGGTTTACACAGGCCCTAATGTGGAAAGATTTTAATCCTGATGGTACTTTGGTCTACGGTAACTTTCTAGAAACCGTAAACGAGATCATGCCTATGTATTGGATGCGTGCCATTGGTGGTAGCCTTTATATTGTTGGTGCAATTGTAATGATATACAACGTAGTACGCACTATTAAAGCTGGTAGCGTTATTGAAGATGAACTAGCCGAAGCTGCTGCACTTACACGTGTATCTAAAAGAAGAACCGCTGGCGAAACCTTCCATACTTGGTTAGAGCGTAAGCCAATTCAATTGACCATTCTGGCTACTATTGCCATATTAATTGGAGGTATCATTCAAATTGTACCTACCATTTTGGTAAAGTCCAACATCCCTACCATTACAAGTGTAAAACCATATACACCTTTAGAATTAGAAGGTCGTGACCTATATATTCGTGAAGGCTGTGTTAGCTGTCACTCTCAAATGGTACGTCCATTTAGAAGTGAAGTGGAACGCTATGGTGAGTACGCCAAAGCTGGGGAGTTTGTTTATGACCACCCGTTCCTTTGGGGTAGCAAACGTACAGGGCCGGATCTATTAAGGGTTGGTGGCAAATACTCGGACAACTGGCACTTAAACCATATGTACGATCCACAAAGCACCTCATCTGGTTCTATAATGCCCGCATATGCTTGGCTGGTTAGAAATGAGCATGATAGAAGCGATATACAAGCAAAAATGGAAGCTATGGTCAGTTTAGGTGTTCCTTATACAGAAGAAGACATTGCAAGTGCAGTAGCTTCAATGGATGCGCAAGCAACACAAATTGAAAAGAACCTGTACAGCGATCCTGATTTTGCAAAGACTTATGAAGCCGATAAAAAATATGCTGCAGAAAATGGAGAGGATTTTATAGAAATGAGAGATCGTGAAATTGTTTCCCTAATTGCTTACCTACAACGTTTGGGTACGGATATAAAAGTGAAGGAAACTGGAGAACTATTATCTGATAACAAAAACTAAAAGTCATGTTCAAATTTGTAAAAGGTTACATGGAAACTATTGATGGTGTAGCTACCTACCCCATGATATCATTACTAATCTTCTTTGTGTTCTTCACATTGTTATTCTGGTGGGTCATAACGGCATCAAAATCATACATAAAAGAAGTTAGCGAATTGCCTTTAGAAGAAGATAACCAACTAAATAACGAAATATGAAAAATACTACAGCTTGGTGGTTGAGAATAACCGTGGCCTTCTTCTTGGTCATCGTACTTATGGAAATTTATATTGATAGTGGCGATAAGCCGGCTTTTATAGCCTACCCTACTTTAATGTTCGGTTTTATGACACTTATCTTATTGCTATTAATTGCAATTGCCTTCATTGTTCAAGCTATTGAAAATGTGCTTTATAATACTTTAGATGATGAAGCCAAAGTAAGATACTTGGCAGAGAAGGAAAAAAAGTGGGAATGGACCTGGGGTAAAAAAATGTATGCCAAAATGTTGGGCAGCAAGCCAATAGAGTCAGAAGAGGAAATTATTCTTGACCATAACTATGATGGTATACGTGAACTAGATAACAATTTACCCCCTTGGTGGGTATATCTTTTCTACGCCTCTATTGTTTTTGGGGTAGTTTACTTGGCTCGCTTTCATGTCTTTAACGATTATGACCAAGACCTTGAATACGAGCAAGAAGTGGCTGCCGCCCAATTAGAAATTGAAGCGTACAAAAAAACCGCTAAAGATCTTGTTGATGCCAGTACTGTTGAACTATTGACCGATGCGGCAGACCTAAATGCAGGTAAAGGCATCTTTGAAAGTAACTGTGTTGCGTGTCATATGGCTGATGGTGGCGGTGGTATTGGTCCAAATTTAACCGACAACCATTGGATTCTTGGCGGTGGCATTAAAAATGTGTTCAACACCATATCTGAAGGTGGTCGTGATGGTAAGGGTATGATCGCTTGGAAACAAAACCTGAAACCTGCTGAAATTGCGCAAGTAGCTAGTTATGTATTAAGTTTTCAAGGTACCACACCGGCAAACCCCAAGGCACCTGAAGGTGATATTTGGGAAGACCCTAACGCCCCCATTGAAAATAGTACAGAAGAAGTTGTTGCACCAGAAGTTGCAATCGACTCGGCTGCGGTAACTATGAACTAAATTTTAGTGCAAGGGAAATGCCTTGTACATGCTGTTAAAAAGATAAAATGTCACAAGATCAAGATCATTTCAGGGATTCTATCGGAACCATAAAGGAAGATGGAAAACGGGCTTGGGTATTTCCAAAAAAACCCAGTGGCAAACTTTATACATATAGAAAGTATGTAAGCTACGTATTACTTACCTTTTTGATCGCGTCTCCTTTTATCAAAATAAACGGCAACCAATTTTTAATGTTCAATGTGCTGGAAAGACGATTCAACATCTTTGGATTTCCGTTTTATCCGCAAGACTTTCACCTTTTTGTCATCTCCATGATCATTGGTGTAGTTTTCATAGCTCTATTTACCGTTGCTTTTGGACGCATTTTCTGCGGATGGATGTGCCCACAGACCATATTCATGGAAATGGTGTTCCGTAGAATTGAATATTGGATAGATGGTGATCGTGGTGCTCAAATGCGATTGGACCGACAAGAATGGAATGCTGAAAAAATCAGAAAACGTGCCTTAAAATGGTTCATCTTTTTTATTATATCATTCATTATAGCCAATGTATTTCTTGCTTACCTAATAGGTAGTGATCGCTTGATACAATACATTACCGACGGACCTGCACAGCACATTAGTACCATGGTATCATTATTGATTTTCACCGCGGTATTCTATTTTGTATTCGCATGGTTTAGGGAACAGGTTTGTATCATTGCCTGTCCATATGGTCGTATGCAAGGAGTGTTATTAGATAATAAATCTATTGTCGTTGCCTATGACCATAAACGTGGCGAAGCTGAAAACGGCAGAAAAAAATGGCGTAAAAATGAAGACAGAGCAGCTTTGGGTCATGGGGATTGTATAGATTGTTTTCAATGTGTGAATGTTTGCCCAACTGGTATAGATATTAGAAACGGAACACAGTTAGAATGCGTAAACTGTACAGCATGTATTGACGAGTGCGATACGATCATGGAAAAGGTAAACCTGCCCAAGGGATTAATACGTTATGCCAGTGAAGATGAGATTACCAAAAAGGAAAAGTTCAAATTTACGCCTCGCTTAAAAGGATATACCGCTGTTCTAGTGATTTTAACAGGTGTTCTTATTGGTATGATGTTTTTAAGAAATGACCTTGAAGCAAATATTCTAAGGTTACCTGGGCAGCTATATGAACATAAGGAAGGAAACATCATTAGCAATGTTTACACCTATAAATTGTTGAACAAAACTACAAAGGCGGTTGAAAATGTTCATTTTGAACTCATCTCACCCAAAGGAGAAATTAAACTGGTTAGACATGAGAATTTTGATGTTGAACCAGAAGCCCTGGCTGAAGGTACTTTGTTCATAGAAATCAATGCATCTGCGCTAAGCGGCGATAAGAACAACCTTAAAATTGGAGTGTATAGTAACGATAAATTAATTGAGACTACTACGGCTCGTTTTTTAGCACCACGTAGTTATAAATAAATATAGCATCATGAAAATTAATTGGGGTACCGGTATTGTAATAGCTATTATGGCTTTCATTAGTTTTATTATGTTTTTTGTGGTTAAAATGACCACAAGTCATGATGCCAACCATGATCTCGTGACAGAAGAATATTATAAAGCAGAGCTTGGCTATCAAAAAGAAATAGATGCGGAGACCAATGCACGTGCAGCGTCGTCACAAATAAGACTCAAAAAATCTCCAGAGGGTTTACTCGTTATTTTTCCCGATGGATTTAATGATACCAATATCAATGGTATCGTATCCCTTTATAGACCTTCCAACAAGAATTTGGATTTTAATTTGCCCATTAGTTTATCCAATTCACAATTGCTCATACCGGACAATCAATTGTTGGAAGGTCGTTGGGATATAAAAATTTTCTGGGAATATGCCGGTAAAGAATTTTTACATAAAGAAAGTATAACCTTATAAACCATGTTATTATCTGCCCTAATACTAGGTCTTATGGGAAGTTTGCACTGCGTAGGTATGTGCGGACCCATTGCCTTTATGCTTCCTGTAGATAGAACAAATAATTATAAAAAATTCGGACAAATATTTATCTATCATTTTGGTCGTTTATTGGCTTACGGCATTATAGGTCTTGTATTCGGATTATTGGGTAAAGGGCTTTCCATCTTTGGTATACAACAGAAACTTTCTATTGCTATTGGTATTATAATGATCCTGATCGTTTTGATTCCGTATCAGACTTTCAACAAGTACAACTTGTCCAAACCTATTTACAAAGTCATATCAAAAGTTAAAAATCAACTGGGAAAAGAGCTTAAAAAGAAATCGCCCGATACATTTTTAACCATTGGTTTTCTAAATGGTTTTTTACCTTGTGGTTTAGTATATATGGCTCTTTTTGGTTCTATTGCTATGGGTGATGCTTTGCAGGGCAGTTTATATATGATGCTTTTTGGCGTTGGTACTTTACCCCTAATGACGGCTGCCATTTATTTTAGCAACTTATTAAAAGGAGGCATTAGACAAAAAGTGCAAAAAGCCATTCCCGTATTTGTAATTATTATTGGTGCGCTTTTTATTCTTAGAGGTCTTGGCTTGGGTATTCCTTATGTATCCCCTGCTCCAGTTACCCAATTGGTATCTAGTGCTATAGAATGTCATAACTAATGACGATAACCAAATAAATTGAATCTTATGAAACCGCTACCGAACGAAATAGTGCTTCGCCCAAGGTTTCAAATGCAAGTGACCAAACCTAAGGAATTTATAATATCTAAATTTGAACATGCCGCCAAACCTCCTTTTCTTGTCAAGAGATTGGGCGAACATATTTTTATCAAACTCAATGAAAGGCAAAATCATTTTTGGTCGCCACAACTACACTTAGAATTTGAGGATAAGGATGATGGCAGTTGTAAATTATATGGCATTTTTGGACCTAACCCTACCCTATGGACCTTCTTTATGTTTGTTCACTTTGTCATTGCAACCCTGTTTATCATTGTAGCAATATGGGCATATTCCAGTGCATCTTTATATAAAGAATATCATATTCAAATCATCATCATGATAGTACTTATTGCGCTGTGGTTTGTTCTCTATTTTGCAGGTAGACGCGGTAAAAAGAAAGGACAACCTCAAATGCAGCTATTATTTGATTATATGCAGAATGTTCTTACAGCTTAAATTTTAATGGTTGAAAACTCATTATTATATTTAAAACACCAAAAAAAACAACCAACCACTACAAGCATGAATTATAAGTTACTCTTATCGGTAGCATTTATCGTCATATCCGCTACCATTAATTTCGCACAAGAAAAACCTGAAGAACCAAAGGGTGTTGACAATATTGCCTATAAATGGGGGAAAATGGCTTTGGATGCCACCGCATCGGACACAGAGAAATTTAAACCCAGACCTACCATTACATCTCGCTACTTGGGTTTGATCTTTACTTCTATCTTTGATGCCTGGTCTAGATATGATGAAAATGCCATTCCTGTTTACTTGACCAATATTGATAGAAGGCCTTTAACCGAACAGACCCTTAAAAACAAAGAAATAGCAATAAGCTACGCTGCTTTTGGTGCTATGAAAGAATATTACTATTCCGATACCAAAATGTTCAGGGAATTCATGGTTGAATTAGGTTTAGATCCTGACAATACCTCTACAGACCCAACAACGCCTGAGGGTATTGGTAATTTATCTGCCAAAACAGTAATAGATGCAAGAAAAAATGATGGCAGCAACCAATATGGCGAAGTGAAAGGCTCTAACGGAGAAGCTTATTTTGACTATACTCATTATAGCCCAGTAAATACCGCAGATGAAAGTACCGATATCAATCGTTGGCAACCAAAATATTTCTCCGATGGTAACGGTGGTCAATATGCCCCAGGATGTCTTACACCATACTGGCAAAAGGTTAAACCGATCACTATGTCATCTGCCGATCAATTTAGACCGGGACCACCACCAATGGTTGGTTCAGAGCAATTAAAAGAAGAAGTAAAAGAAGTGGTCGACTTACAAGCCAACCTTTCTGATGAGGACAAAGCTCTGGTGGAATTTATGCGAGACGGTCCCCAATCTGTGCAACAGGCAGGACACTGGCTTAAATTTGCACAAGACGTTTCTCGCCGAGACAATCATACATTAGACCAAGATGTAAAAATGTATTTCTTAACGGAAATTACGGCGATGGATGCTTTTATTGCTTCTTGGGATTCAAAAATGTTCTATGATTACGCAAGACCTTATGCCCTAGTACATGAATACTATAAGGATAAAAAAATAAAAGCCTGGGGCGGACCAGGTAATGGAATAATTGAAATGAACGGACAGGAATGGAGGCCTTATTCCCCAGATATTTTTCTTTGTCCACCATTTCCAAGTTATACTTCCGGTCATAGTACCATTAGCGGTGGTTGCGCAGAAGTGTTACGTTTATTTACCGGTAACGATTATTTTGGAGAGTCTGTGGAACTAATTCCCGGCAGCTTAACCGAAATAGATACGGCGTATTATGGAAAGCCCGTGACCATTACCTTTCCTACATTTACCGAAGCTGCAAATATGGCAGGCATATCTAGGGTTATGGGCGGTTATCATATACAAGCGGATAATGTTGCAGGGTTAAAGTTAGGGAGAGATGTTGCACAGCAAGCTTGGAAATTTTACAATGAGCACTTAGGAAACTAAACCATCATCTAACGTATATAAATAAACAACCCCAAGGATAAATTTCCTTGGGGTTGATTTTGTGTATAGGCTTTGGTTAGCTGCTATATTTTAAAGGTAATCACGGGTATTCTTGCATGGTTGACAACATCTTCCCCTATACTGCCATTAAACAGATGTGAAATTCCTTTTCTACCATGGGTAGGCATTGCAATGGCATCTGCTAAAATGGTATTACCATAATTTAAGATTCCTTGCTCTACACTATAATCATTGTAGATTTCAACCTGAACGGCGGCATTCGCTTTCGTAAGAAACTTATTTATTTTTTGATATGCATCCCTATTGCTCATAAAGGCATCATTAGGCGTATTTATGAACACTACTTCCATTTTAGCATTGATCATATCTGCAAACTCTCTGGCTTTTTGAAAAGCCGGTAAGTTATCGTCATTGAAATCACAGGCAAATACAAATCTATCAATGCTTAGGCCATTTACTTCACCTTTTACGACCAATACCGGTACAGTAGCATTTCTAACTACCTTTTCGGCATTTGAACCAATGAATATTTCTTCAAACCCACTAGAACCATTAGAGCCCATTACTATTAAATCTGCATTGTGTTCTTCTGCAATAGCATCCAACTCACTGTAAACTTTATAATGTTTAATGACCGGTGTCACTTTTATACCGTCTAAATATGGTTTTTGTAGAAACTCTTCCAAGTTTTTCTCTGCCAGTTTTACTAAAAAGACGGTCTGTTCTATATACATACCATCCGGTGAGGTCAATATGGCTTGGTTAAGTTCTAACATATGCACCACAAAAAGTTCCACATCATGCTTTTTAGCCAGATCCGCAGCAGCTTTTAAAGCGTTTTCCGAAGGTTCTGAAAAATCTGTAAGTACTATAATTTTTTTCATGATTTTATATTTAGTAATTAAACTGACGGCGATATACTTAAACGGTCATTGAAAACAACCGAGTATTTGGCTTTTTCTTTTGTAAAGGCAAATCAAATGCCATACACACATTTCGCACAAATGGTCTACCCTTTTCTGTAATGGTTAAACTATTTTCCTTAACGGTTACAATTCCATCTTCTTCCAATTCTTTAAGTCGATCTAGAATGTCATCCATTTGCGGTAGATATAGTTTAAAGGCTGTCCAAGTTGTTTTAAACTGGCACATTAAATTTAAGATATGCCTTCTAATTATTTGATCTTCATCCGTTAAAATATGTCCTCTATATAACGGTATAATATCATTTTCCACCAGATTTTGATATTCCTCTACATTTTTCACGTTCTGTGCAAAACCAAACCAGCTATCACTTATACTAGAAGCTCCTAAGCCTACCATTAAATGGGTATTAAAACTTGTATAGCCCATAAAATTTCTATGTAGACTTCCCTTCTCCATAGCTTGATGTAAACTATCGGTCTCGAGCGCAAAATGGTCCATTCCAATTTCGTGATAGCCAAATTTTAACAAGAGTTCTTTGCCAAGTTCATATTGTTTTCGCTTTTCATCACCAGCCGGTAAATCTTCTTCATTATAGCCTCTTTGCCCATTACCTGCCAACCAGGGCACATGTGCATAACTATAAAAAGCAATACGGTCCGGTTTAAGCTCCTTGGTCTTTTCAATAGTATTTATCACATGTTCAAGTTTTTGATGCGGTAACCCAAAAATGATATCATGACTTATTGATGTATATCCTATTTCACTAGCCCAATCAGTAACATTTTTTACATTATCAAAAGGTTGAATTCTGTGTATTGCTTTTTGAACGGTTTCATTGTAATCCTGTACTCCAAAACTTACTCTTCTGAACCCTACATCATATAATGCTTGTAAATGTTCTTTAGTGGTGTTGTTAGGATGCCCCTCAAAACTAAATTCGGCATCAGAGGCTTTATCGGCGTGTCTTAAAATACCCTCAATTAAAAACACTAAATGTTCTGGACTAAAAAAAGTAGGTGTACCACCACCCAAATGCAATTCTTTTACAACTGGTTTTTCATCGAACATTGCCCTATACAAACTCCATTCTTTTAAGATCGATTTTATATAAGGTAATTCTACATCATGCCTTTTGGTAATTCGCTTATGACATCCGCAGAACGTGCACATGTTTTCGCAAAACGGTAAATGAATATAGAGACTGATACCGGTCATAGAATTACTGGCATGAAAACTTTTTTTCACCGTTTCTTCCCATTTCTTACCTGAGAAGGTATTTACATCCCAAAAAGGTACGGTAGGGTAACTTGTATACCTGGGTCCTGGTACATTATACTTTTGAACAAGCGAGCACATATTTATCTTATTTAATAACAAACATACACGTCATAAAAACCAAAAAATATGATTTATATCAGTTCAATAGAAAAGTAATACCCCTAACTTTTCATGAACATTAAAACAGTTTAAAACATGCTATGTAACCAATGTTACCGTATAGCATATTCAGTTATCATAGTTTTGATATATAAAGTACTTCTATGTTTTTAAAAGGCTCTAAATTGTACAGTATCCTCTTTTTAAAATGCCCTAGATGCCATAAAGGGGAATTCTTTGAAGCTAATCCCTATAAATTAAGTAATTTCAACAAGGTAAAAGACCATTGCCCTAAGTGTAAGTTAAAATACAGCATAGAACCCAGTTTCTATACCGGATCTATGTATGTTTCGTATGCCGTTGGTATTGCCGTTGCCGTTGCAACATATGTTTTGTCCTTGATTTTTAATTTACAACTTTCATTGGTAAGCCTATTCATAAGCATTGTAGTTGTCTTAATACTGACAATGCCATGGATCGCGGCGGTTTCAAAATCCATATGGGCAAACATGTTTTTTACCTATGATAAGAAAATAGCTAAGAATATCAATTAACACGAACATGATCCAAGACTTGACCGCAGCATATGGTAAAACATTCGAAAATGAGCTTATTAATGAAATAGTTCAAGTAGGTACGTTCAAAGAAGTGCCGGAAGGTTTCAAACTCATGGAGATCGGCGACTTTGTAAGGGGTATGCCTTTACTAATTTCTGGTGTTATTAAGATTTTAAGAGAAGATGAAGATGGCGATGAACTACTGCTATACTATCTGGAAAAAGGTGATACCTGTTCCATGACCATGGCTTGCTGCATGGGAGATAACAAAAGTGAAATTAGGGCCATAGCCGAAACGGATACCAAACTGATCATGGTGCCTATACAAAAAATGGAAGAATGGACCACCAAATATAAATCTTGGCGCAATTTTGTATTCAATAGTTACCATGAGAGATTAAATGAGCTTTTAAATACCTTGGATAATATTGCGTTCCAAAAAATGGATGAACGTTTAATTGGTTATTTAAAGGAAAAAGCCAGAGTAACAAAAGATGATATTATTCATAGTACCCATCAAGAAATTGCATATGACCTACATAGTTCAAGGGTCGTAATTTCTAGACTTCTAAAAAAATTGGAAGAAATGGGAAAAATAAAACTACACCGTAACTATTTAAAAATTTTAGATTTATAATACCTCTGTAACCTTTGTTACTGCAAAGGTTTCTACACCGCTCTACTTTTGTGATACTAAATAAATTACATGGAAGTATTGCATATTCTAGGGTATATCAGCGCCCTAATTATTGGTATATCTTTAGGTCTTATTGGCGGGGGAGGCTCCATTCTTGCCGTGCCCGTTTTAGCCTATCTTTTTTCAATTAATGAAAAAGCTGCAACTGCCTATTCTCTCTTTATAGTTGGTGCAAGCGCACTGGTAGGCGGTTATAAACAACATTTAAAAGGTTACGTAGATTGGCGTACCGCTATCGTTTTTGGTTTTCCGGCCATTATAGGTGTAACCTTGGTAAGACATTATGTTGTACCGGCATTGCCTAACATTTTATTCGAAATAGATAGTTTTCAATTTACTCGTAGAATGGCCATGTTTGGGCTATTTGCTATTTTAATGATCCCAGCAGCTTACTCAATGCTAAAAAAAGAAAAATGTATTGAGAATACCGGAACGGTTACCTATAACTACCCTCTAATTTTGTTGGAAGGTCTATTGGTAGGCAGTATTACGGGACTTATTGGCGCAGGAGGCGGATTCTTAATTATACCGGCATTGGTCATTTTAGCAAACGTTGAAATGAAGGTTGCCGTAGGTACTTCATTGATCATCATCGCTATAAAATCTTTATTGGGTTTCTTATTAGGTGATGCAATGACTATGCTTATCGATTGGCAATTTTTAGCGCTTTTCACCTTTCTTTCATTGATAGGCATTTTCATAGGTAGCTACCTTAGCAATTTCATTGACGGTAACAAACTAAAGAAAGGTTTTGGCTATTTCATATTAGTAATGGCCGCTTTTATATTCTACATGGAATTCTTTAGGTAAAATTTTTCTTATGTGACCAATGTCACTGTACACCTGCATTACATAAGATAATTTTGTGGTATTAATCAAAATATATAGTACAATGAAAGTAGAACAAATATATACAGGCTGTCTTGCACAAGGCGCCTATTACATTGAAAGTAATGGTGAAGTGGCTATAATTGACCCGTTACGGGAGGTACAACCTTACATTAAAAAGGCAAATTCCAATAATGCCAAGATCAAATATATTTTTGAGACGCATTTTCATGCAGATTTTGTGAGTGGTCATGTAACGTTAGCTAAAGAAACCGGCGCAAAAATTATATATGGTCCACAGGCCAATCCGTCGTTTGATGCCCATATAGCCAAGGATAATGAATCGTTCACATTAGGCAATGTTACCATTATTGCACTATACACACCTGGGCATACAATGGAAAGTACAACATATTTACTAAAAGATGAACAAGGTAAAGACCATGCCATTTTTAGTGGTGACACCTTGTTTTTGGGTGATGTAGGCAGACCAGATTTAGCACAGAAAATGGGAGAAATCACAGAGCGTGATCTTGCAGGTTTTTTGTATGACAGTTTAAGAGAAAAAATAATGCCACTGGCAGATGACGTAATTGTATATCCTGCCCATGGAGCCGGTTCTGCGTGCGGAAAAAACATGATGAAAGAAACGGTAGACACGCTAGGCAACCAGAAAAAAATGAACTATGCTTTGCGCGCAGATATGACCAAGGAAGAGTTTATTGATGAGGTAATCGACGGATTGTTACCTCCACCGCAATATTTTCCATTGAACGTTAAAATGAACAAAGAAGGTTATGAGGACGTTAAAAAAGTTTTGGAACGTGGTACAAGAGCTTTATCACCAGCTGCTTTTGAAGCGGCAGCCAATGAAACCGGTGCCATTGTTTTAGATGTACGCCATCAAGATGATTTTGCCAAAGGACATGTTCCACGATCCATATTCATTGGATTGAACGGAAGTTTTGCACCTTGGGTGGGCGCCCTGATTGCCGATGTAGAACAACCCATTTTATTAGTTGCTCCTGTAGGTATGGAAAAAGAAGCGGTCACCAGATTATCTAGAGTTGGCTTTGATGGTACCTTAGGATACCTAGATGGAGGTTTTGATGCTTGGAAAAATGCATCAATGGAGTATGACACCGTAAGTCAGGTTAATACAGACGGACTTAAAAAAGCAATTGAGACAGAGAAACCCCCAGTTTTTGATGTAAGAAAAGAATCTGAATTTTTATCTGAACACATCATAGATGCTGTTAATACGCCGCTAGATTACATTAATGACCATTTAACTAAGTTTCCAGACAATAAATTGTTCTACCTACATTGTGCAGGTGGCTATAGAAGCATGATAGCATCGTCTATCTTAAAAAGTAGAGGTATACATAACCTAATTGATGTCAAAGGTGGATTTGCGGCAATAAAAGAAGCTGGTGTTCCCGTAACGGAATTTGTTTGCCCAACTACATTATAATTTGAGTAAAAAGTTAGTCGGTCTTAGTAGGCCGACTTTTCTTTTTGGGTGCAAAACCGTGTACCAGTTGCCCAAAAAAGCT
This sequence comes from Maribacter sp. HS, assembly GCF_048059195.1. NCBI lineage: Bacteria > Pseudomonadati > Bacteroidota > Flavobacteriia > Flavobacteriales > Flavobacteriaceae > Maribacter > Maribacter sp. HS. The sequence continues at coordinate 289,996 of NZ_JAYLVV010000009.1, read as the reverse complement.
CTTGGGCAAATCGTCATCTCCCGGATAACCTAGTCTTACATTCCCACTATCTTCGGGTATGTAATTGGTTTTAAATATATAATCCCAAAGACTTAAACTAATTCCAAAATTTACACCATATGTTCCTGGAGGAAGTTCATAAGCATGATGGTATAAATGCATTACTGGGTTGTTTAAAACATATTTTAAAGGTCCCCAAGTAATCTTAATATTAGAGTGATTAAAATGACCTATGGCTATAGCGGCAAAATGAACAATATAAGCTTGTTCCGGTTCAAAACCGCCAAGAATCATAACCCCAAATGTCTTTAAAGGTTTATAGAATATATTCTCCATCCAATGATAGCGCAAATGAGCCGCAAAGCCCATTTCCTTTACACTATGGTGCACTTGGTGAAAATTCCATAAAAATGCATATTTATGAAGTAAAACATGGGTAAACCACTGTACAAAATCCAATACGATAAAAAACAGTAATAACTGCCCCCACATAGGCCAGTTAGAGATATCTATAAGTGCTAAACTATTGGCTTTAATACCTATATCTTCAAAGAAAACCCCCAGTATCTTGTAAATTCCACTTATGGCAATGGCAAACAAAAAGAAGTTGAAAAACATATAAAAGCCATCTAACCAAAAGTCCTTTCTAAAAACACCTTGAGTTTTTCTCCATGGAAAAACAATTTCCAATATCCATACGATAAGGGAAATCAAAATCAATCCCCAAAAATAGTTTAGATACCATGGTACGTTAAAAATGATAGATTTCCATGTCCAACTTAACGTTCCGGTAATCGCATTTAAAAAGGCCTCTACATATGCTTCCATTGTCCTCTAACTTTTTGCAAAAATACCTTATTCATATTAATGGTGCTGTAACCAAAGTTACAATACAATTCTTTGTTTTTGGTCAATTTTGACATGACGAATATCATACCAAAGGTGCTCAATTAATACTACTTTGGCTAGTAGCTAATTAGAATGACCATTGCCTTTGGTATAGGTCTAAAAACTTACGACAACATTACATATAACAATACATCAAAAACCATTAAAACTAATATTATGAAAAAAAATATGGGAAGCACAGACCGTTTCATCAGACTTTTTATCGCAGTAGCGTTGTTGACTACTTTCTATACTGATACTGTTACCGGTACTTTAGGCTATATAATGGCAGCAGTGGCCGGTGTTTTAATCTTAACTACTTTTATTAGCTTTTGCCCGCTATATTCATTGTTAGGCATAAATACTTGTAAAATGAGAAAGTAGGGCTAATTATATTTACCATTAACTACCATACCGTTGGATAGTTTAAAAATTGTAATTGAAAATTATATCTAAATGAAACATATCAACCTTATTGAAATATAGGTTTGGGTTGTTCGGAATATTTCCATTTGCAATTTTAGAAGTGATCAATAGTTCTGGTCGTAAATGTTTTAACTTTTTAATAGTAAAGAAAACGTCTAAATTAATATGGGTGTAATCTGGTAATGCGTATTTGTTCAAAGTAGCATCGGTTACGCTACCCTTCCAATGTCTACCAATACTTAAAATAGTTTTTAGATTTAATTCTTCATCAATTATATTAGAGGAATTGATGTAATTGAACACTAACGCATGATTATCAGCTGAGCCTTCGCTACGTTCTCTTTTCTGAAAACTGAACAAGTCTTCTCTACCCCATTCTCTAGGTGATAAAAATTGACCGTTCGGCAATATTCTATCATATCCTAATGATAATAAGCCTACTTTACTTTTATACCCAATTTTTAATCCTACTATGTCCGATGAATTTTGATTGTAATACCTGAGAGAATCTATACTATTACCACCATCACCTACCTTATTTTGATGCAACCACTCCCCTTCTAAACTAATAGTTTTAGATACTTTTAATTTAGGTTTTATATAGACAGCATTAAAGACGTTATCCACATATTGGTTCCAAATATTTACACTAAATTCTTTTGACAGCTTAAATTCCGCATTTGCCATTAACACATAGTCCGATTCAGTATTATCAGCATATGCCGATGCATTGCCATACATATTTCTACCTACGGGATAAGTACCAATACTTTCCCCAATACCATAAAACTCTCCGGTTGACCGCGGTGCTATTTCATTTAAAACGCCCAATTGAAACTTTGCCTTTTCCGCATTAAACCAATACCAAAAGCCTTGTACCAAAGTAGGTATCATTCTGCCATCTTCGGGATTAATCAAAGGAGTATTGATCTTCATTCTACCAAATGTAAAGGTGTGCTTATTTAATTTATATTTCGCATACAGTTCTCCCAATAAAAAAACTGCATCGTTTTCTAAATCCAACCTATCAAACAATCCTTCTTCGTATCTACTAATTCTTCCGGTTGTTACATCTGGTATGGTTAAATCTTGTAACCCTAAATTCGTAGAATTATACAATGCCGCACCTATTTCTAAATTTTCCAATAAATTATACTGATACTTTAGTTTACCTCCGGTTGCCAAAGCATTAAAGTCTTTTAACTCCCCCTTATTTGATGTCATCATATAATACGTACGCCATTGCCCTGAAAGGGTTCCTTTTTTCTTTACCGCTACAGAATCCTGTGCAATAGAAAATATAGGCAAACAAATAATGAACAGATATACAAATCGCATGGGGTTACTTTGTTTTAGTGATTCCGTATTTCTCCTTGTAGAAGTCCATTATAGGTGGAAACGGTCCATATTTATGCTGCTCGGGCGTAAAATCATCTACCCAAGGACCGTAGGGTGTAGATACCGGTTTTAGCTTTTTATCGGGATAATCGTTTTCGGTATTTAGTTTATGTGGTCTGCTAAAGCTGTTAATATAGCCCGCCACATGGTATGCTTCTTCATCGGTTAGCTTAGGATTATCCCAAGTGGCTTGTAAATAGGGCATGTTACTCTTTATAAATTCCGCCGACGTAATTACCCTGTGCATACCCGCTCCATCATTAAAACTATCTTCTCCCCACAATGGTGGGTACGTATAACTATTGTTATCCTCTAGACTTAAAACCCCTGCTCCATTTTCACCATGGCAAATAACACACTCTTTGGTATACACTTGCTTACCTTTTGCTAAATCTACCTTTTCATTTGGAATCTTAATTTTTGGATACCCTTTAAACTCCCCCTTTATATCTTCAGGTAAGCCTTCGCTCAACCAATTCATATAGGCAACAATGGCCACAAGTTTATCTGAATCCGGCGGAAGCATTCTACCGTTCATACTGCGTTCCATACAACCATTAATGCGGTCTTCTATAGTCCCAATTTTATTGCCCCTACCACCAAATTGCGGAAAACGTTCTAAAATTCCCACCCAAGAACCTGAACCTGCCTGGGCTCCTTTTTGTAAGTGGCAATTGGAACATGCCAAGTTGTTACCGCTATACCTATCTTCGGTTTTTGCTGCCCCAGGCCCCATATACCTTGAAGTCTCCGATATTAGGTAATATCCCTTTTTGACTTCAAAAGGCATGTTTTCTATTTCAGAAATGGGATTTTTAGGTTGCCAAACAACTTCTTCTTCCTTTCCACCTTCATTTGAAAATCCAGCGGAAGTATTGGGTTCATAGGTAAAAAGCCAAATAAAAATTAGACCTATTAATACAAACACAATTGTAAACAACCTAAAAAGTTGTTTCGCCAAAATTCGTAATTCACCCATATAAATGTAATCTAACGCTAATTTAAATAACGAATCTATAATTATTGCACCATAATGACAGTAACCCTAGTTACACTTGCGTTAAATACATTAACTTACTTTCATTACTATTCAAAAATGTAGAAATTAGTACTTCTAGATTCAAACCAGTTTTACAATCATTATAAATACCGAAACACATGAAAAAAGCGCTTCTTTTATTAATAACAATTATGGCCATACAACTTACTACCGCTCAGGAATGGACGACCCCGATTATAAACGGTTACGGAAAAATTAAAGAATTCAAAGACGTAGCAGTTCAACCCGATGCTTCTAAAAAATATAATATCGTTTTTGACCTTAAGGATGACCGTGAAATGCATGGTACCAATATTGGTTATTTTAAAATTGCCCGTTTAATAAACATGTTAGGCTCAGGTGGTGTTTCCGCTGACAATATAAATATTGTTGCTGCCATACATGGTGGTGCAACATTCACGGCTTTGAACGACGAAAAATACAAAGCTAAATATGAGAAAGAAAACCCTAATGCAGAGGTTATACAGCTACTGAAAGACTACGGAGTACAATTCTATGTTTGCGCTCAAGCAACAGCTTCTAGAGGTATTGGAGCCGAAGATCTTAACCCAAATACACAACTTGGTCTTTCTGCAATGATGGTGCTGGCCAATTATCAATTAGATGGTTATATCTTAATGCCATAACCAGCGAACCATATGGATTTTTAACACTTTTCTTTTGATTTAGGTAACCTTTGTAACGTAAGAAAAACACACCGTTTCGTATCTTTATATCCATATTTAAAATAGGTGGATTATGGAAAATATAGATGCTGCAAGACTACAAATGGCGTTTACCCTTATTTTCCATATTGTGTTCGCCTGCATTGGTATGGTTATGCCATTTTTTATGGTGGTATCCCACAAAAAATGGTTGAATACACGCAATCCCATTTACCTTACGCTCACAAAATCATGGCAAAAAGGTGTTGCCATTTTCTTTGTTACAGGTGCCGTATCCGGTACTGCACTTTCCTTTGAACTAGGTCTCTTGTGGCCTGAATTCATGAAACATGCAGGTCCTATTATTGGCATGCCATTTTCATTAGAGGGTGCAGCATTTTTTGTGGAGGCCGTTGCTTTAGGATTTTACCTTTACGGATGGAAAAAAATTCCTGAAACTTTTCACTGGTTCACCGGTATCATCGTAGGTATATCTGGAGTAATGTCCGGTATTTTAGTAGTTTCCGCCAATGGTTGGATGAATGCACCTTCCGGTTTTGATTACATTAATGGCGAATTCTTAAATATAGATCCGGTAAAAGCACTATTTAATCCTGCATGGTTTACCCAAGCTTTGCATATGACCTTAGCCGCTTTTACGGCTACAGGATTTGCCGTAGCAGGTATTCATGCTTACCAAGTTTATAAAAAACGTAATGTTGAGCTTCATAAGAAAGCATTTAAAATAGCCATAACATTTGCCGCCATAGCTGCTATTCTACAGCCCTTGAGCGGAGATCTTTCTGCCAAGGATATTGCAGAAAGGCAACCCGTTAAATTGGCTGCCATGGAAGCGCATTACGAAACCAAAAAAGGAGCTCCACTCTATATTGGCGGAATTGTGGATAACGAAACTCAAGAGGTCAAGTACAAGCTGGAAATTCCCAATGCCCTATCCTTTCTTGCTTTTGGTGATTTTAATGCCGAAGTAAAAGGATTAAATGATTTCCCTAAAGATGAGCAACCTAATGTTGCCATGGTCCATTATGCTTTTCAGACCATGGTGGGACTAGGCACACTTTTAATGATAGCGGGAATGCTATTTTTTGTAGCCAAGTACAAAAAGAAATCTTGGTTCAATATGCCAAAATTCTGGTTGTTGTTTGCTCTTTTAGCTCCATTGGGCTTTGTTGCCCTTGAAGCTGGTTGGATCGTTACCGAAGTTGGTAGGCAACCTTGGATCATACACAACATTATGAAAACCAAAGATGCCGTTACCCCAATGCCAGGTATTGTATTTAGTTTGTACACTTATATAGCTGTATATACCATATTGACCATTGCGGTAACATGGTTAATGGCAAGGCAAATTAAATTCTTGAACAGTGTTAAAACCAATGAAGCATGATCTACGTTGTACTAGCCTTTCTTGCCATTTCTTTATTGCTCTACGTTTTACTGGCAGGAGCAGATTTTGGCGCGGGGATCATTGAGTTGTTCTCCTCTAAAGAAAACCAAGCTATCAATAAGAAGACCGTCTACCAAGTAATGGGTCCGGTTTGGGAGGCCAACCATATTTGGATTATTATTTTAATCGTGATTCTATGGATTGCCTTCCCCCATTACTACAACATTTTAGTGCTCGCACTACATATTCCATTGACCCTGGTGTTACTGGGTATAACCCTTAGAGGTGTGGCCTTTGTATTTCGATATTATGATGCCTATAAAGACAGTTCACAAATTTTATATGATTGGATGTTTAAAACCTCTAGTCTAGTTACCCCAATATTCTTAGGCCTTACCATGGGCGGCGTGGTCAGTGGAGACATTATTAATCCATCACAGATGGAAAACCATAGTTTTTTTGAAGTTTATGTACACTCTTGGTTCAATGTTTTTTCTATTTTAACAGGATTCTTTTATGCAGCCCTTTGTGCTTTCTTGGCATCGGTATTTTTAATTGGTGAGGTAGATGACACCAGTAAATCCATGTACATGAGAAAAGCCTCTATAGCAACTATAGTAGTAGTTTCTTTGGGTTTTATAACATTGGCATATGGGTATTTGTCAGGTATCGCTTTTGTTGTAGATTTCATTAGTAACATCTGGTCTATCTCTGCCATTGTAGTTTCCGGCATTTTATTGTTTCCGCTATGGAAAAGTATTAAATCCGGTAGAAGAATCATCTCTAGGGCATTGGCAGGCATTCAAATATTCTTTATTCTATTTGCGGCTACCATTACGCATTTTCCTAACATACTTTTCACCACCACAGGTAGCATTAGCATTTATGAACAACCTGTTCCTGATAGTGTTATGAACGTTTTGGGCATTTCTTTACTTGTAGGCGGTGTCTTAATTATTCCAGGTCTTTTCCATTTACTAAAATCTTTTAAATTGATCAAACTCTTAGAGCGCTAACTTGTGTAACATTGGTTACCAAGCAAGTGTTTTAAATTCCATTTCTTTGCGTTTCAAAATATGACTATGAATTTTATTTACGATCCTTGGCCATGGTATGTGGTCGGACCTTTAATTGCCTTAACCATGTTTGTACTACTGTACATAGGCAAACAATTTGGCATGTCTTCTAACCTTAGAACCATGTGTTCTATTGGTGGTGCCGCAAAATATTCCGATTTCTTTAAGTTCGATTGGAAAGCACAACGATGGAATCTAATTGTTGTTCTTGGTGCTGTTATTGGCGGATTTATCGCTTCTCAATTTATGTCCAACAATACGGTAAAAATAAATCCTGAAGTTGCACAACAACTTTCAATGGATTACGGAATTGAAAGCGCGGGTGAAGCTTATTTACCTACGGAGCTTTTTGCCTCTGAAAACTTAACTGATCCATTTGTACTTGCCGTGCTAATTTTAGGCGGATTCATGGTTGGGTTTGGTGCTCGTTATGCGGGTGGTTGTACCAGTGGTCACGCTATATCCGGACTAAGTAATTTACAGTTGCCTTCTTTAATTGCCGTCATTGGTTTTTTTATTGGCGGCTTGGTTATGATTCACCTTTTATTCCCACTAATTTTTAGTTAGCATGAAGTATTTAAGTTATTTGACCATAGGTATATTTTTCGGCATCATCATGTATAAATCTGAAGCTGCTTCGTGGTTTCGTATTTATGAAATGTTTCAATTTGGCTCCTTCCATATGTATGGCATTATTGGCTCAGCCCTTGTTTTAGGGGTAATTGGCGTTCAGATTATTAAAAGAAATAACATCAAAGCCATTGGAGGAAAAGAAATGAACTTGCACCCCAAAAGAAAAGGTGTGACCAATTATTTGATCGGTGGAATCATTTTTGGTTTAGGATGGGCGTTGGCAGGTGCTTGCCCTGGTCCTATGTATGTTTTGGTAGGCGCTGGTTACTTTTCTATCTTAATCGTAATTGCAAGTGCTATTCTAGGCACATTCGTTTACGGTTTGCTAAAGGACAAACTACCACATTAAAACTGATTTAACTTTGGGATGATAATTTTGGAGACAACCATAACCATCCAATTCCCAATAGAAACAATATATAAAGTAATAGTAGCGATATAGGACGGTTCACCATAACTGTCCTATTTTCCTTTATTTCTTTACCAAACTTTTTAGTATTAGCAGCTCTTGTATTCGAGGCACTTAAAGATTTCCAATCATCGGCATCGTAAACGTAATAGGAAAATTGAGTGGTACTGTCGCCTTCTACTTTCAAAGTATTCCACCCTGTTTTCTTCGGATAGATAGTTGCCGAATATTTAAAAGACGCATTTCCGTCTTGTAGCAATGGAATACGTTTTTCTTCAGTATTCAATACCTGAAAATCTTCCAAACCGGTACGTAATACAAAAGAATATGGCTCGCCCACTTTTGGCAATTCCGTTTGCGATTGCCATGCTACCGCCTTTTCTTTTCGTTGAACAATCTTATCTAAAATCTGAGTCCAAATGCTCTTATAGGGGTGATCCTTTCCCTGCAACAATAATTGATAACTATTTAACAATGTTGTGGTTGCAACTCTACCCAAACCCAATTGCTTGTAATACGATAATTTTCCAAGTTCATTTGAATCTATAGCATTCACAGTAAATGTTTCATTAAATGTAAAAGGATATTTTTCTAGGTTGATGGTATTATTGGGCAATTGTACCTCATTTATGCCATCGCTTTTAAAACTAAAATAAGGCATTGCTTTACCAAGTTTAAACAGTAGTTCCGTTGGTTGAATAAAATAGCCTAATCCATTTTCACGTATGCTATGTTCAAAGCGATTTTTTACCGTTTTTCCGAAATTGAAATAGGTTTCGGTATCTGTAATAACCACATTGAACTTACTTAAGCTTCCCTCGGTAAATTGATAAATTGGCGATGCTTTCGTATTAAAATACTCGAACTTATACTTGCCTTTTGTCAACTGACTACGAACCGTAACTTCATACCCTTCATCCGCTAGAAAATTCTTGAGGTATTTTGTTTCAAATGTTGGAAAAGTGTTTACGATCAACACACGAATAGGTTCTTTTTTACGAATTGTAATTGGAAGCGGATTCGATGCTAACATCTTACCCACACTATCTTTTTCGGATAACTGAAAAATAAAATCACCACTAACTTTTGGTATTGTTTTTAAAGAGAAATTATGCAAACTCTTATCTTCTAAAGTAATAGAATCCAACCCATTACCGCGTGAATCTTGCAATACCAAAATGGAACCTGACTTCGATTTAGCATAAGTTCCGTTTAGCTTTAACTCATCCCCTAAAACAAGATGATCATTAAATTTTACCTTGGTAATTCCTGATAGAATTTCGTTAGCTAAATAACTTGTGGGTATACTATCAAACTTATAAAAATCGTAGGGTGCTACCCCATCGCCAATAACAACCAGACTTGTGAGCGAATCTAAAGCCCTACGAACCGATTGCTTGTGATTATATTCCAATACCTGAATCCCCTCATAAATAGCCTCTAAACTATCTTGTTGTGCCGTTCGGTAGCCTTCGGTTAAAAGTAGTCCTTGCTTGTGCTGTACTTCTACTTCTTTGCTAGGTTCTAAAATAATTAAAATTAAGGCGAGCAGCGTTATAAATGCAACTATAGCATTTAAAGTAAACCTGCCCTTGTTTCGTGTTTGCCATTCCTTAAAAATAAACGCAGCAAATACCAATACACCACCTGAAATAATAGGTAGTAGCAATTCTTTCTGTACAAACGAAATTCCATCAATCATAAACTTCCAATTGTTTTAGAAATAGTGAATTGATTTCGTCTGTGTACACTTTTTCAGATCCGGGCACCTGCGGTGTACTTGGCAAAGCCAGTAACAATCCTTTTTGAACGAATCGGTAATTTTCAATGGTTCTTCCTGTGTTGTTCTCTATACTTTTTAGCCCTTGCAGTACCTGCAAATATTTACTCGGGTTTTCTATTGCCAATTGTGCCAGTTTGTTGCCTGCAGCGGTAAAAAGTATAGTATCATCCTCTTTAAACTCCTGTTCGCCATGTACCAACTGTTCCAATCGGCTAACTGCGTTTATAATGGCTTCAAAAGGTTGGTCTGCACTAGTAGTTTCGTTTTTACTATAATTTTTAATGTCCTTTATTTTTCCGGTAAGCCTATTTTCCTCCTTAATCGGTGGTGGATCAAACCCTATGCGATGCACATAAATACGGGCACTGTTTTTAATTTCTTGAATATATTTTAAAGCCTCGTATTGAAATGGCAACGACTTTTCTGGCTCGTACAATCGCAAATGTAATTCGGCATCCCACATGATACTTAATGCCTTTCTTAATTTGGTTTTTAACGATTCTTCAAACAAGGTAGATTCTTCTGGATCATCATGATTATGAAGGTAATCATGTAAAGGGTCTTCTGGTTCTTCGCTTGTTTCTTCATGTTCGTGCCCATGCTGTTCTACCAAGTTATGCTCGTTATCACCATCATGGTCATGCATAAATTCTTTTAGTATATTTTCTTGATCTTCAGCATGATCATGGTCTTCACCTTCTTCATGACTTTCGATCACGGCAGGTGCTTCTTCTATCTCAGATTCATCGCCCATAAACTGTCCGTATTTAAGGCGCAACGCTTTTTGGTCAAACCCCAATTCATTACTTCTCGATTTAAATTCTTGAATTGAAATGCTGGGTTTATCCTTTATTAATTTCTCGGTGTCAATAATCAATTGTCGCTGACTTCTAAAATAATCGGGCATTTGGTCTACGCCTAAAGTTCCTTCTACACCAAATTGCTCTCCTACGGTATCTTTGATTACTGCAAAATACGTTTCGCTTCGTGCCACATTACGCTTCGGCTGTTTTTCATCAAAGGCTTCTATATAAAAATAAAGCTCGTCGCCTACTTCCATTTTCAAGGCATTCAGATCTAGTGTTTTGGTGGCTCGTAAAGATTTGGTCCCTTTTGAAATGGCTTCCTTAAAATTCAATTTTTCTTCCCTAAACTTTACAGACTCTCCCGTTCCTTTACTTACCGTTGCAATAATATAGCTTTCATCAATTCCAAAATCATCTGTAATGGTACTTTGCAGTTCTACCAATTTTTTATCGGAAAAATTAAAATAGGTGTATTGCTCCAATCCTAAAATCTCTATTTCTGGCGGATTATCCGCTACAGCCTCCAACGAAAATAAATCGGATGTAAACTCTGTTCCTTCTTCATTTTGAAATTTGAAACTATAAAAACCTGATGCTGTTAAAGGCAATTGCACTTGATAACCTGTTTCTGATTTTTGCATAGGCTTTAACTCGCCCATCACATCTAATACCGGTGCTACCACTGCAGCATCAAATTGTAACTTCCATTGAATTTTAGCTCCGGTAACTGCCTTTATATTTGGATCTGCTGTAGTTTTACTCCCCAATCTTGTGTACGATGGATAAATAACCCGTATTTCCTGCTTTTCAATTGCCGGAATACTGCTTTTAACTTGTACACTATCCGTTGCCACGAACTGAATTTGCTCGGTATTTTTTGGATTGTTCAGCTCGTCTACTACCCCGCGAAATATAGCCAATTTGTGCAATACAAAGCCAAGTAATATACAACCTAGCATGACTAAAAATGCTTGTTTCAGGGCGTTTGGCGGACTTATATCTCCCAATCTTTTGGTGAGTTCTTCCGAAACCTTATAGCGTTGTAATCTGGCTAAATTGGATAAGCTGTCTTCTGGTTGTAACAGCAGCCCCGTGCTGAATGATGCTTCTGAGACGTGGGCATCTACATAGGAACTTGTAGCGTTCAAATTATGCTTCCAAGGTTTTTTTATGAAGACAAAAAGTAACACGCCTATAATAAATGACGCCATGCCAAACCAAACATTCTCAGTAATAAAATAGCATAGCACGGCAATTCCCAAGGCATACAGAACAGCCTCGGCGTATGACAACAACTGCCATCGCTTTTGAAATTTCACCAAGTGTAGTTTGCCCTGCTCCATCACTGTTTGCGTTTATATGCTACAAAGCGTTCTACCAATAACAATACTAAGAGGATTAACCATAAGTACGGATTCACATTCTGACTTGCCAATTGCCTTTCGTTTTTCTTAGTATCATTAACTGTGGTTTCCAATTCAGCCGCAGTTACCGAACGATGATCCACCTCAGCTACAAATTTTTCAACTTCACCATTGATATCCAGCATTTGCAACAATTGCTCGGTTAATCCCTCCGTAACCGCATTCTCTGAGTTTATGCGTTTGGTCAAATAGAAACAATGCTTCTCTACGCCGGGAATTACCATTGATTGCGATAGCGCATCCTCTTTGAAGGCTAATAACTTTTTTGTCGTTTTAGGAGAAGGTTTTGCACTAAGCCAGATGATGGCATCTGCTTCTTTGTTCGATACTACTTCAATATCTAAGCTAGATTCTACCTGAATCTCCCTATCCAAATAAATGGAAAGCGCCTTTAAGGCTGCTTCCATATACGATTTGTCCTTCTGTAAACTATCAGTATAAAAAAGTGCTATTTTAATGGGGTTCTGAACATACACAGGAACTTTCTCTACCGGATTCTTTCCTGCAATTACTAAGCTATCGCCATTATCGTTAAGTGTAAATTCATCGCCTAAGTTGATATTTTTTTTGCTGACTTGGGTGGCGACGGGCGTACTTTTAGCGGTAAACAATTGTAAACCGTTCTTCTTTTTATAGGCTAATAAAGGTGCCTCCTTCGCTAATGCGGAATCAATGACTACCCAATGCATCTTATGCTTGGTTTCTGGTCTGGCTCCTTTTAATCCCTTTGCAAAACCCTTGGTAAAGACAACAATACTATCGGTCTGCAGGGCATCCATTTCAGATGCCAAAGCCCAATAATCAGGTAAGAAATGCTGCGTAGTTATGTCTTGTTCTTTTTCCTTTAACGGCAAGCCTTTCTTCAACAGTCTAATTTCTTGATCATCGGTTATTTCATTGAAGCGAGACATAAAATCAGTATGCTGTACCAGCTCTGGTTCAATGATGTAAGTCAGGGATGTAGTACTCACTTTTGAATGCCATTGTGGTTTTGCCATCAACAATACTAATAGCGAAATGATGCCCATGCGTAATACCAATAACCAACATTCATTCAATTGAATACTGCTAGATTGTTTTGATTTTGATTCTGATAACCACTGTACACTACCAATTTTTATGGTCTTTGCTTCCTTTTTACTCCATAAATGGATGGCTATGGGAACCAGAAGTCCCAATAAAGCCCATAGATATGAAGGATGTGCAAATGACATACTAACCGATTCTTTTTCGTTGTTTTAAAAATAACTGAAGCGCTTCGCCCAAAGGTGCATCCATTCTAAATACATGATGGTCTATTCCGTTAGAAAGCAATTCTTCTTTTATACTTTTCAATCTGTTTTCAAGGGCATTTAAATACTCGGTTTTTGCCTGCTGCGTATCTACCTTTATTCTTGCCCCTGTTTCCCAATCCTCAAAAGTGATGTTAGCACCGTAATTGAAATCCATTTCCGCAGCACCCATAATTTGCAATACCACCACCTCGTTCTTGGCAGATTTTAGTCCCTTTATAAATTTTGAAATCTCTTCACCGGTTTCATACATATCGGTCAAGAAGAAAATCAGCTCCTTCCCTCCTCTGTTCGGTATGCGCTTGTTTGAAATATGGGCTGCCGGCCACTTGCCAGTGTTTGAGAGTTTAATCAATTCTAACAGCAACCTGTTGTAATGTTTTTTATCCGCTTTAGGATATATGCTAATTGCATCTTTTTCATTTAACGCGAATAAGCCCACCGCATCACCTTGCTTATGCGCCAAATACGCTAAGGTAGCCACCAACAAGCGAACAAAGTCTACCTTTGACAATTCGGTTTCTTTGTGCAACATAGATGCACTGGTATCTACAATAAACTTAATGGTTACCTGACTCTCAATTTCCGATTGTTTAATATAATACCTGCCCGAGCGTGCCAACATTTTCCAATCCAACAGCCGTAAATCATCACCGGGTTCGTAACCTCTGTACTGACTAAATTCCATTCCAGGACCCACACTGGCACTTCTATTTAAACCCGCCGTAAAGCCCTCTACCACAATGCGCGATATTAAGGAGAGTCCCTCAACCGTATTGATGACTTCTGGTTTTAGTAAATCTTGATAGTCCTGTTTTGCCATAAACTCGATAATCGAGAGTTATTATTTACCTTTTAGTTGAATGGCACTCAGTAAATGTGTTGCCACTTTATCAGAGGTAATGCCTTCCGCTTCTGCCCTGAAATTCACCAAAACCCTATGTCGAAGTACGGGCAATGCCACTGCTTTTATATCATCTAATGTTACCGCTAACCTACCTTCTAACAAGGCATTAGCCTTTGCCGTTAAGATCATAGCTTGACCTGCACGCGGACCTGCACCCCAATCTATCCAGTCTTTTACATACGCATCGGTCGTGGTTTCTGGGCGGGTTGCCCTGATGATATCACTCACAAAACTGATGAGGGCATCACTGATGGATACCTCTCTTACCAACTGTTGCAAACGCACGATATCATCGCCCGAAATAACTCGGTTCAACTTCTTTTTAAAGGTACCCGTGGTCGCTTTTAAAATGGCTTCTTCATCTTGCTGTGTAGGATATCCTATTTTGATGTACAACAAGAATCTGTCTTGTTGTGCTTCTGGTAAAACAAATGTACCAGACTGCTCAATGGGGTTTTGTGTAGCCAGTATAAAAAATGGCTTATCTAACGGATAGGTTTTATCTCCGTAAGTTACCTCAAACTCCTGCATAGCTTCCAGCAAGGCTGCCTGTGTTTTTGGTGGCGTACGGTTAATTTCATCCGCCAGGATAATATTAGAGAAAATAGGACCCTTATTGAACTTAAAGAACTTTTTACCCGTAGTATGGTCTTCTTCTAAAATCTCTGTCCCAATAATATCCGAAGGCATTAGATCCGGCGTAAACTGTATTCTTTTAAACTTTAAATCGATGGCATTTGCCAAAGTCCTGATCATTAATGTTTTTGCCAAACCGGGAACCCCTTCTAACAATGCATGACCACCGGCTAAAAACGTAATCAGTAATTGCGATACGGTTTCTTCCTGCCCAATAATCACTTTCCCGATTTCTTGCTTTAAGGCACTTAATTTACCGGAAAGCATTTCTACCTCATCTGCAATGCGTTGTAATTCTTTATCCATTCAAAAATATGTTTATGAGGTTAGGGCATACATGACAATGTTTACCCCAAACCGTGTATTGTCTATTTTGTACCAACGTTTGTTTCTAAAATCATAATCCCACTCGCAACCGTAATCCTTATTACTGTACAGCACTCCTATTCTACCGTTGATGACTATTGCCTTTAAATAATCGTGCACCAAATCATCGCCCCAGCCGTTCAGCTCTTGTGATGTGGTGGGCGGACCGTCTTCAAAATCAAAGAAAATGGTATAGATTTCATGGTCATTGGGTATTTTTTTTAATTCCGACGGACCAAATATTTCTTCCATTTGCCGCTCAAAGGATTTTGCGAACAAGCCGTCTATATCGTGATTGCAGTCATCTGCAAAAACAAAGCCTCCGTTGCGCACATACTTCTCAAAATTCTCTTTTTCCTTCTTGGTAAACTCTACCAACTTATGACCTGAGATATAACAAAACGGACTCTTGAAAATATCATCGCTTGCCAAAGTGATTATCTTCTCTTGTGTATCTACTTTCAAAGTGGTGTACTCCACCAATGAATTCAACAGATTGGATGGCATGCGCTGATCCACATCCCAATCACCGGACTCATACTGTAATCTCGTAAAGAAAAATTCGTTGCTCAAGGGCAAGTAATTAATGTTTTTATTCCGCTTGAAAAAAGAAAACTGGCTGATGTGAGGTGTCACAATCAACCAGTTTATAGTGCTTTATGATGCCTTATACCGCATCTGAAAGACTGGTAAACGTAAAATCGCGCACCTTCATATAGGGTATTAAATTACCATTGATACGTACTTGTTTTCCTAGGGTTTCTAGATTGTTCAACATGATGATCGGACTCTCATTAAACCTGAAGTTTTTTACAGGATATTTAATTTCACCGTTTTCAATGTAAAACGTTCCGTCTCTGGTAAGTCCCGTATATAATAAGGTCTGTGGATCAACGCTACGTATGTACCATAAACGTGTTACCAAAATTCCTTTTTTAGTGCTCTTGATCAAATCCTCTAAACTGGCATCGCCACCAGCCATAATTGCGTTCGACGGAAAAGGAACTGGCTCCACACCTTTTTCCTTTGCCCAAAAACGGTCATACGCCAAGTTCTTCACCACTCCGTTTTCAATCCAACTTGTCTTTTTTATAGGTTGCCCCTCTCCGTTCCAAGTAGCTGTAGGTACTTCTGGGTGCAATGGGTCCGAATAAATATTAACGCGCTCATCCACTATTTTCTCCCCAATCTTATTTTTACCTTCAGGAGCGGACATAAAACTCCTTCCCTCATCTGCAGAACGCGCGTTTAACGAACGGAACATGTTACGTAACAAATCTGCCGAGGCAGCTGGTTCCAATATCACCGTATATTTCCCTGGCTCAATTGCTTTCGCCTCTCTTGAAAGTACTGCTTTATCAATTGCGGTCTTTGCGGCTTCATCGGCATCGAACTTATCTACATCGTTAAAATCTCTTGTTACCCAACCAGAACCGGTACCGTCATTGGTACGCATGGTTACCGTAAACTCTAAATCTGTAGATTGATTGTAAGCGAATAACCCCTTAGAGTTGATCATAGCGCTAAAACCTGCCGAATCGTTTAAAAATCCTGCTGCGGTAACATCTTTTGCAGCTGCAGGTACAATACTGCTACTGGCTACTTCTGCTCTATACTCCGGCGTTATGTTTGCTGTTGACTCGCTATATGTGATCGATTCATCATACTCTTGTGGACCTAAAGGTTCCATAAACTCCGGATTCTCAGGAGAAAGTTGTGCCAACTCTTCAGCCCTTCTCACCACCTTTTCCAATGATGCATCATCGAACTCATCAATAGTTGCCGTACCTGATTTTTTACCGAAGCTAGACTGTACCGCCAAGCTTTGGTTAGAACTGTACCCCGATGTAGATACTGTATTTCTTGCATATCTTATATTACCACTATTATACCCGCTTAAATTAATCTCGCAGGTATCGGCTTTGGAAAAGCTCAATGCCTTCTCCAATATTTTTCTTGCTTCTTCTTTTGTATAAATTGCCATTGTTGTTCTTTTTAGAGTGAAACAATTAAATGTTTCTACCTGTGTTAATTACGTTTACATCATTGAACCTGGCAGTAGAACTACCATGAGATACAGCGCTCACCTGAGAAGGCTGCCCTTTACCATCGAAGAACGTACCGAACAAACGGTAATCATCCTTATCGCAAATCTTAACACATGAATTCCAAAATTCTTGGGTGTTGCTTTGGTAAGCTACATCTTCTAACATACCTACAATTTCACCATTTTTAATCTCGTAAAAAACAGTACCGCCAAACTGGAAATTATAACGTTGCTGATCAATTGAGTAAGAACCTCTACCAGCAATATAAATACCTTTTTCTACATCCTTTATCATTTCGGCAATAGAGTACTTTTCTTTACCTGGCTCTAATGATACGTTTGGCATACGCTGAAACTGAACATCGTCCCAACTTTGTGCGTAGCAACAACCGTGAGATTCCTCTTCACCGATCATATGTACTTGGTCACGTATGGCTTGGAAATTTGTTAATACGCCGTTACGCACCAAATCCCATTTTTTAGCTTTCACACCTTCATCATCATAACCCACAGCGCCTAAAGAACCCACTTGGGTCTTATCCGCAACAAGATTTACAATGTCGCTACCATATTTAAAGTTGCCCGATTTTAATTTATCCAACGAGGCAAAACTTGTACCTGCGTAGTTGGCTTCGTAACCTAATACACGATCCAATTCCAATGGGTGACCCACAGACTCATGAATAGTTAAACCTAGGTGATTAGGCTCTAAGACCAAATCATACTTACCGGCATCAACAGATTTTGCCGTTAGTTTTTCTCTTGCCTGTTTTGCTGCGATAGTGGCATCTTCTACCATGTCATAGCTGTTTCTATACAAACGCAATCCAGCAGGACCATCAATTTTCTCAGATTCCAATCCGTCTAAATACTCATAGCCCATACCTACTGGAGCACTCATATTCTCCCTGGTCTTAAAAGTACCGGCAGCCTTGTCTACAGCAGTTACTCGTAGTGTTGGCCACAAGCGGTGAATATCCTGATCAATATAAGAACCGTCAGTGGAAGCAAAGTACTTTTGCTCGTTCACCATAAATAAGGCGGAGTTTACAAAGTTTGCTCCGTTATCCAAAGCAGCGGCATTTGCACTTAGCAAAAGATCTACCTTTTCTGAAACCGGAACTTCTTTAAAATCTTTTTTGATCGGTGTTTTCCAAGACACCTCTCCGTATGCGTTTACGGGAGCCAACTTCACCGGTTCTTTTTGAATTTTAGAGTTTGCTTTTGCTATGGCAACTGCCTGCTCCGTCGCTTTTTTAATACCATCTTCAGTAACACTATTGGTAGAAGCAAAACCCCATGTACCGTTAGCGATTACACGTATACCTATACCAAAGGATTCTGTATTGACCACGTTTTGAACTTTGTCTTCCCTAGTGAATACATACTGATTTAAATACCTGCCAATACGGGCATCTGCATAGGTAGCGCCTAATGATTTGGCAGTATTTAAGGCAACATCTGCCATTCGTTTTTTCACCAAGGCATCCATACCTGGTTCCAGTAACGCCTCTGTAGGGATGTCGTTACCTAGCAATAATGATGGCATCATCAATGCTCCGGCACCCAACCCGGCGTACTGTACAAAATCTCTTCTTTTCATGTGTTAGTTTTATAGTGTTTCAATGTTGTTAGCGTTGTTCTTTGAGAAAACAACTATTTCTAACTTAATCATATGAAAATTGAACTACCTAATTGAGTTCTTCTTGCGATTGAGCTAGAAATATTTTAACTGAATTATTCGTGCTCCCTAAAAATAGTTAGGCTTTAGCTACAATTATGTTAACCTTAACATAAAATATAACTTTTAATGCCGCTTTTGAGAATTATATAAAAATGGGGTGGGGATTTTTTGTACTTCGGAAGGATGAATTGAATAATCAAGGAAGGGTAGTCCCGATTAAATTTTTAAAATGATAAATATAAATTTAATAAGCATTGGTTCTAGCCGATATAACTAAAATGAGAAGCTATTTATTGATAAGGTAAAATTAGCTTTACTTTTAAAATATCTTCTGATCATATTCGTAATTCTTTTCATTTGGAAAATTACCTTTTAAATCAGGAAAGATTAATTGTAAATATTTATAGTCTCTTTTATCATAATGTTTAATTGAACTTAAAACATATTCAGTCAAAACCTCATTTGAAACTTCAACAAAATAAACTGGAAAGTTATCAATTAACCCAACTATTTTCCTATTTAATGGTACGGTTCCGTCTTTATATTTATTTGCGTAATTACGAACCAAAGTTGTTGTTAAACCATTAGGTAGTCCTGATATAATCAGTTCTGGTATATTAAAATTCTCGTAAATCCCAGTTGAATAACCAAAAGGAGTAAATCCAATTTCCTCCATAACATATGTTGTGTGATATCCATATTTAGAAATATTGGTGTTAACCATTTTAAAATACACTTCCCTTTGATTTTTTTCCATATTAGTTTTTAACAGTTCAAAATTTCAGCTACCTATGCATCTTATCCAAAATCTCAATAATCTCGGTTTTTTTGCGGACAGATACAGGTACGTTTTCTCCATTCTTCAACATTAAATAACCACCATCTGTTTTGATATAGGCGCTGATGCATTGTAGATTGACCAAGTGACTTTGGTGTACACGAACAAAATCGTGACTGCTTAATAATTCGGCAAAGTATTTTAGTGTCTTTGTTACAAATATCTTGCGTTTATCTTGAAGGTGGAAAATGGTGTTATTACTATCGGATTCACACCGAATGATATCGTCTAGACTGACAATGATAATTTGGTCTAGTGTATGTAACGATATCTTATTAGGTTTTTTTTCTGGCGCAGAAATGGTCTCCTTTAAAATTTGTAAACGCTCTTTATTAGGCTGTAATTGCTCTTTTGCTCTTGCAATTGCCAAACTTAAATCTTCGTTGGAATAGGGTTTTAACACATAGTCGATTGCAGCAAATTTAAAGGCTCTTATCGCGAACTCATCACTTGCGGTTACAAATATGATCTTCGATTTTAAGTCGGGGAAAATCTCTAAAATATCAAAGCCCGTACCGTCACCTAACATGATATCCAAAAACAGAATATCGGGCTGATTTTTACGTAGCACTTTAGCGGCTTCTACTACACTCTGTGCCGTAGCGATAATTTCAATATCTGGGTGTTGCGTCTCAATATCCTTTTTCAAAAGGGTTAAGGCGTCAATCATATCTTCTACTATTATCGCTGTATGCATAGGTCTTTAATAATCTGTTAGCAATGGTATTTTAAATGCAATCTTGGTTCCATCAATGCTACCATCTTCATTTTTTATTTCACTGATATGCAAGGTGTTTTTACCTGCAATGGATTCCAATCTTTCTTTGGTAACGGTCAATGCCATAGATTGATGGTCCGTTTTTGTCTTTTCGCTCTGCGATTTAAAAATACCCAATCCATTATCAATAATACTACAATGTAAATGAGTTTTTGAAGTGGTGAAGCCAATTTCCAATTTCCCTTCCTTTTTGCCTTTTAAAATTCCGTGACGTATGGCATTCTCCACAAATGGCTGAATAAGCATGGGCGGTATCAATATTTCTTCGGCATCGGGAGTGGTTTTAACTTTTATCGCGTATTCAAAAGGCTTTTGCGCCATTAACTGTTCTACCTCTATGTAGTGTTTTAATGCTTTTATTTCTTGATCTAGACCGATATGTTCTTTTCTTGAATTTTGTAGTGTTTCCCGTAACAGTATGGCAAAACTATTAATGGTAGCATCCATCTTTTCTGGTTTGGTGCCTGCCATTGCCTTTACACCATTTAAAACATTAAAAATGAAATGCGGATTCATTTGTAACTGCAGCGCTTTTTGCTCTAAGGTCAACAAATAATTTTGGGTTTTCAAGCGTTCTTGTTCCGCTCTATTTTTTGCCCTTATCTTACGTATATACCACCAACCAAAGCCTAATAACAGTACCAGCGTCAACGCCAAAACCGACCATTGAAACCAGTCTTTTTGGTATAGCGGACTATCAATGAAAAAACGGAATGCTATAGGCTCACTTTCTTGCCATCTGTAATTTCTGGATTGTACCGAAAAGGTATGTGCGCCATACGCCAAACCTGCAAAATTCTGCTTATTCTCCTTTACCCAAGGGCTCCATTCATTATCATCTAGCCGAGTTCTATACACTACTTCGTTTGGGTGGTCAATATCTACCGTTCTAAAGGAAAAACCCAACTGGGTTTGATCGGGAGTTAATTGTAATACCTTGCTCGTATTCGTCCAATCTTTTAAGATCAAGGAATCAATGCTTTTATACCGCTCTTCTACTCCCGTAAAATATACTTTAGGCGCAGCCGCCGTTTTTTTACTTTCACTGGGGATATGCTTGGTCAACCCATAAATAGCACCAAACCACAAATTACCATCCTCATCTTTATCGACCGCATTTAAGCAGGTTTCTATACCTAAGAATCCGTCGTTTCTACCAAAATGATAGATATCTACAATTTCGTTCGTTGCACTAAGTTCTATTTTATCTACACCGCGTTCAGAACCTGCCCACAGGTTGCCTTGGTCATCAAAAATAAGCTGATATATGTTATTGGACGATAAGCGTTTACTACCCTTTAGCTGCTGAAAATTTACCGGATTCGTACTGTTAGCATACCAAATTCCCTTACCTGAAGTTCCCAAGAAAATAGTATCATCATGAAACAAAATGGAACCAATTGCAGTTTGTTCTTCCAAGCCTGTTTCAACAGTTGTCACTTTATTATTTTCTATATACCCCAAATGACCCTTTTGGGTTGCGTACCAAAGTTTACCATCGGCAGCTTTTACCATGCTTTTAATGAGCATATCTGTAATACCATCTCTACTAGAAAAGGTTTTGGCAATGATCAGGCTATCTTTATCTGAATAGTACTTGAATTTCACGATACCATGGGCATAGGTTGCCGCCCATATATAATCATCGTCTGCAATTAAGGTTCTAACCCAATCGGAAGGAAATCCTTTGCTTTCATCAATGACATGATTTGCCGTGCGCTCTACCGAAACCGTATCAATTTGTATAAGGTAATTTTCGCTTGATGAAAACACCAAGCTGTCTACCATCTTGGTCTCACTAAAAAGCAAGCCTCTATTATCCGACCCTGCCCAAATATTGCCTTTGGTATCACTAGTTATGGTCTTGATTTTCACATCAAAAAAAGTACTCTCGTTCGGTAATGGGTGAATGCCTTCGGAATCAATTTTCGCCAAGCCTTTTTCCGAAGTGGAAAACCATAATCCGTCCGCAGCGTTATGGACCGCATAAATGCGATTGCCCTTTAAGCCTGTTCCTTGATCATAATGTTTAAAATTGTTCTGAAAATACTTGTAGAATCCGCCACCTGATGTAGCGATCCAAATATTGCCGTTATCGTCATTTATGACCTTTCTTATGTGTGGTGTTGCCAAACCACTGGCAGTATTCAATCTTTTAATTTCTGAAAATGTTGTGGTCTCCACAATGGTAACTCCCTCATTATCTGTAGTTATCCATAACTCATCTTCATTTTGAATTGACATGGAATTTATACGTGAGGGCTCTGGCATTAAAAAACGATTATCGGTTGTAGCCTTATCGATTATAAAGACACCATCATCAAAAGTTGCTGCAATAATATGATTGTTATGTGCTATGACCGACTTGAAATTATTCTTCTCAACTTTTATAATTTCGGTAGTATTATCACCTAATTCTTTTAATTTCCACAAAGCTTTGTTGGTCGCTAGCCAGTAATAATTTCCATCAAAAAACACCGAATTGATTTCACTATTGTCAATTTCTGAATTGAAATTAACCTTGCTTACCAGCTTATTTTTGCTGTAGGTATAGAGTCCATTTTTGGTCGCTAAATACAACTGACCATCAACTGGAAAAAATTGAAGTATTTGCGGAGCTTCTAGATTAACAAAGTTGTTTTTTACCTTTATGGAAAGTCCCTTTTTTGTTCCAATAAACAAGGAGTCGTTAACGGTGTAAAGTGCATCAATATAATTGGAAAGCAAGCCATCACCTTCATTCCATACTTCAAAAATTTCTCCGTCAAAATTTGCCAGTCCGCCACCTTGAGTCGCTAGCCACAAGTAGCCCATATCATCTTGTACAATATCATATACCTGTGATTGCGGTAATCCATCTGCAATGGTATATGACCGTAGCTGACTGTTTTGCGCAAATAATTGTATTGTACCAAAACAACAGCAAACAATCAAGAAGTATTTAATAATCAGATTCAAAAAAAACGGATTTCTTTTACGTATTAAACTAACGCCAATGCTACTATAATATTTGATAAAGCGAACGGTCTTCTACCGACACATTTTTGTACTCATTAGCACCATTAGACTGCAAAATAGGTGCCAATACGCACAGTACCGTAGTTTTTCCTTTTATAACTAGCGTATTGCCATTTACCGTACTTCTCCAACGAAATTTTTCTATCGGAATTTGCAAGGCAAACAATACCTCCGCCATTTCTGGGGATTCTGAAACCCAATCCATGATAGCTTCCTTATCTGCCAATTTAGGCATATGGTTGCTGTTGTCAAAAGTAAATTCCCATTCAACCGGAATATTAAATTTAAAACTATAAGCCTCACCAAATGAAGACTCCTGTCTAGTGGTTAAAGCAGTTAACCAATCTATATGTACATTTGGGTAGTTTTCTCTAAATTCTTGGGAGAGAAATGCCGGTCCTTTAGACTCTGCCGTTGGGTAAAACCCATAGTAAGGTTTTGCCAGATAATGTTCTGCATATTTACCGCCAAATACATTAAAATAGGGCGATGCACTTACTTGACCTGCCTTAAAAACATGCTTCAATTCTGTTAGCAATGCTTTGTTTTCGCCCAATCCACATGAATGAAAAATAATCTTGGTATTGCCCGTATATTCTTTGCAAATGCTTTCTATGTTATACTCCTTAACTGCAAATTCTAAACTCTTTACGGTAATGCGTTCGCCATTTTCCTTAATTCTCATGGACATTCCTAACCAGGCATTGCTATGGCTTACTACGTGAATTTCTTTAAAGCGAACTTGGTTCTCCCCTGCATTGTTGATGTAAGCGATTATCTCATTAATGGTGTGCAAACCCTCTTCAATAGGCATTTCCTGTTTTTGAAAATACTGTTTTGCATTGCTGTAATAAGTATTGTCACTCTCATCAAAACCAGCTATAAATACGATAGATTCTTGAATGCTTATGTTCGGTAAAGCAAGTGCCGTTTCCGACTGTTGCGAAAACGGCTTCTTGCCACCAAGCATTAGCACACTCACCAATACGATAATAAAACACTTGTTCATCATTGCTTAATTTTAAAAGTCTATACTTACTACGGCATTGTCTTCAATTTCACGGTTTTCTTGCTTTTTTATCAGCTTAGAACCGTTCCATATATACGGCGTAGTAATAAATTCTACATTGTTTTGAGCCAAAGCATCATCTAAGGATTTTATATTCTTTGTAATCGTAGTTTTTAACAAAATGGTACTCTTAACTCCTTGCATATCCGAAGGAAAAACAAAAGATTCCGTCTTTAAATAATTGCTATCTGCATAGTCAATTAAACTTGCTACTTTCTTAAATCTGCCATTGTTCCAAAATACATAGCTTTTACCTACTTGGTAACCGGTATCCGCATCGGCTAAATCTACTGTAATCACATCTTCTACATTGAACAAACCAAGACTACCATGGTTTTCAATATGAGCCGGTATAGCAGACAAACTATCTAACACCATTTTATCTAATTGTTGACCGTATTTAAAGGCACGTAATTGGTACTTTACCTCCGTAATACCTGCTTCGTTTGTTGTACTGCTTTCATAACCGTACACAAACTTCACCTGATTGTCCGCAATACTACCAAAGGATTTCTGCGCTATCATTCCGCCCCAAACCCATCCGGTCTGGTCTCCTGTGGTTACTCTATACCAATGGCTTTTGATACCGTCTATTTCTTTGGAATACAGACTCTTTTCCCATAACACCATTTTAGTTCCAATATTTAACAAGGTTACTTTTTTACTACGCACCGATGGCTTTTCTCTTAAAAATACCTTGTGTGCTAATAAGTACTCATAAGTTAATTCTTCGGCAGGAATTTCTTTATCCATAACTTCAAACTCTACTTGTTCTACACTTTGCGCAAATAAATTTGCAACTACAAATAAGCAAATGAACAGGACACTTTTCTTTACATTTTTCATGATTTTAAATTTTAAGGGTTATTACTAATTAATTGCTGTTATAGCATCTTCTGTATCAAAGTCATCATCGTTCCAAGCAATGCTTCTTAGCACTTTTATGTCTTTGATCGTATATGTTTCCGTGTATTGTAATGCAGCTCTTAGAATAGTTCCTTCCTTGCCAAAAGACTGGTTAGGAAATATGTAATGTATGTCTGAAATAGGTTCGTAGGCATACTCATTTTTTATACTTGGCAGGGCAATGACCCCATCTTCGCCAACCAAATAATAGAACTCTTTTGTACTTGAGCAACATGCATTATACTCAAGAGTGATTTTCAAAATTTCGGTGATTCCTTCCAATGCCGGTCCTGGTAATACCGAGATTCTTATTTCATCTAACAAACCAAAATCTGCAATATTTAAGGTGGCAATAGTCTTCTCTGGATTTTTGGTTTCAATGACATCTACCGCCCAGGTGTCTTCTTCCTCTTGACCAACGGTTCTTTGGTTGGTAACATCGTAGGTATTAGTTAGTTTAAACTCTTGTGCATTAGTGGCACAAACACATAATATGATTGTTAAAAAGATAAATTTTCTCATGATAATTATTTTAGTTGTTTTCTTTCTACACTACTAAATTACTACGGAGACAAGGCTTTTATAAGGGTGTTCTAGTATTCGTAGCTATTCATCTAGAATTCGTTGAACAGTGCGTATTTATTAAGTTTATATCTCTTTTCTCTTATGATTATTACAAAAGAAAAACCTGCAAGATTATAGAAATCTCACAGGTTTTCTTCTCCTTTCGGAGAACCAACTAACCAAAACTAACTACCTATTTTTTCAATGTTAATGTGATTTCTTTTTTAACGGATTTTAAACTTATTTTTTCAAATTCTAACTGCATACTTTCATCAACTGTCCAGCTGCCATTCTCAAATTTTTCTACACGTATAACCTTGCCTTGAACATTGAATTTAATACGCAGACTTTCATACTTTTTCAAGTATTCCGATACTAATTTGGCATACATCACTTTAAATTCCATCGTTAACTGTCTTTTTTCATTCTTTGCTATCTTATCTTCAAAAATTATGTTGAACGTGCGTTTGAATTTGCTGGTTTCTTTGACCTCCGCTTCTGCTCCTACGGCGGAATTGTTGACGTTTTCTGGCATTGGCAACGGCTGTTTTACTTTCGCCAACGTACCATTTTTATTGACTATGGCATCATCGACCGCTACAAAAGAGGTGTAATTCGTCAGCAAATTATATTTTAGTCCTAATGCCACCACCTCAACTTTCACATCTTCATTAAATAGCTTCTTGTAATCATCTAACTCCCCTATTCGCTTTCTAGCCCACAAATAACCCAAGGCTTTGTTCCGCTTGCTTAAATGTCCGTCAGTTACATTATACACTTGTCTAAAGCGTTTTTTACCTTGATATCCGGTGACGATTATGTTCCCTTCTGCCTTACCCTTATATTTGCCGTGAACCACTACCGGTCTTGCTGCAAATACATCTGGTATACTCTTTTGGGCAAGGTCGTACATATCAAACCCTTTGGATTCAATCTTTACTCGTGTCAATAATGGAGTTGCTATATAATTTGCAAAGTCTTTAGCCACTTCGGCAGCTTCTTCCGACGTTGTGGCAATGAACGATTCGCTATTAGAAACCTTTGCCATACCTTCAACTAAATACCTATTGACACTAGAACCTATACCAAAGGTGAAGACACTGGCTTGGTCTAGATTGTTACGTATAAGTTCAAAGGCTTCTTTTTCAACGCTAACATAGCCGTCGGTGATGACCACCATAGACCTTGCTACGCTCATATCTTTTCTAGGCAATTTATATGCTGTTTGCAGCGCACTTAACAATTGTGTGCCTCCACCGCCTTGACCTTCCGATAAAAACCGAATTGCCGCCTCTATATTCTGCTCGTTGATTTCTACAGGCACAGCGCTAAACATGGTAGAACTTGATGCAAATAGCTGAACATTGAACGTATCCGTCATTCGTAATCCACATAGAAGATTGCGCATTAAGGTTCGCGATACTTCTAATGGGTAACCGTTCATAGAGCCCGATACATCAACGATAAACAAATATTCACGTGAAGGAATATCGCCTAACACTACATTCTTGTGAGGTTCCATTTGAAAAGAAAAGAAGTTTTCTTCTTCGCCTTCGTATAACAATAATCCGGTTTGTATTTGATTGCCCCTTAAATTGTATTTCAAGATAAAATCTCTGTTCGACGGATTCTTATTTTCTTCGGATAGTACAATCTCGGCTGTTTTCGCATCAGGATAATCCACTATAATTTCGTGTGATGCACTATTGACATGCTGAATGACCATACCTGCGTTTAGCCTAACCGAAATATCGAAATCAAAACTATCTGCAATACCTTTTGCCGTGTAAGGCATTGTAAAACCACTTTCTGTTTCAGTACTTTCCCCAGTAAATCGTGGACCCACTACGGCAGGAGCCACAAACTGATATTCGCCATTTACAGGCACCAACATTTCGGTATAATAAATGTCGATCGTAATTTCATCGCCAGGCATAATATTGCCCACATTCATTTGAAATACATTGGGTCTATGTTGCTCTAACTTTGCAGCTCGCTTACCTTCTTCAATGGCGGTATCGTATACTTTTTTAGCTTCTTGCTTTTCAAAAATTTTGGCAACTACAAGTCGGTCATCAACAATCATATGCATTTTATGAACCGCTGCCTGTGTAGATAGCGGAAACACATACTTGGCTTCTATAGGCTCCGTTCCTTTGTTTTGATATACTTGTGTAACCCGAACATGGGCAATGGTACCCGCTATATTTGCTTCAGTTATGGAAGATTTTAAAGGTATAATGGCGTTCTTGGTAGAGACCAATAAATACGGACTGTCAGTATCTTGGGAAAAACCTGCAAAGCAGATTGTGCACAGTAAAAAGGTGTAAAGTAGTTTCATGATCGTTGTATTAGATTATTATTTGAAGTCAAATCTAACAGTGAACAATCGCTAAAAAAGGTGGCTTTTAGTATTCGTTGGGTATTATCTAGAATTCGTTGTCAAAGTAATTTTCTACTACTGACCAATATCATGTGCCACTAAATCAATGATATATACTTTTATAGTATCAACAAACAACAATTGGTCATGAGAAGAAATATGAATCTAGAAGAATGTAAGGCGTTATTAGGACAAAACTACATTGGCAGGCTTTCCTACCTATCAGGGGGACACCCATTCATTGTGCCCATTACATTTTATTACGATGCTGACACGCATTCCATTACCAGCTATTCTAGTGAAGGGCACAAAATTCAAGAAATGCGAAAGAATACCGCGGTTTGCTTGGGAGTTGATGAAATAGCTTCCATAGCCAATTGGAAGTCCGTTTTAGTTCAGGGTACCTTTGAGGAGCTTTCTAGAATTGATGCCAAACATATGCTACATGAATTCTCTGATGGTGTTAAAAAAGTAATAGCAACCATTTACGGTGAGCACCCAAAATATATAAGTGAGTTTTCTGCAAAAATTGATGCCGAAGAAGCGCCGATCGTTTTTCGTATCAATATTAATGAACTTACTGGAAAACTTAGGGTAACCAATTTGTAAATGATACTAAAAAAAAGCTCTCATTAAAATGAGAGCTTTTTTTTTCTAATTGCTGTCAATAAGAAATCGTTTCTCAAAACTATTCTTAAGCAGTTGCCTTGCCGAAGCCAATAATTCTTCTACTTGATCTAATGTTGTTTTACGTATGTCAGCTATTTCTTCTGTGGTTAGCCCTTCGTTGGTGAAGAGCTCAAATACCGTTCTCATTGGTAAGTTCATCTTATCCAAAACCAATTGCATGTGTTTATTTATACGTTCCTTATCTAAAGATGCATCGAGCTTATCTGCCAATTGCTTTTCTTCATCGGTAATGAAAACATGGTCCAATGTATAGTTACTTTTATCTAAAGAACTATCGTCCATTTCTTCTAAAAGTAAAAAGTCGCCATCGCCATCTTGAGTATAATCTTCTTCCATAGCATCCCACTCCGGTTTGGAATAGGTGTCTATATTATCAAAGAAAACGTGATCAAACTCCTCTTCTACCAAACTATCTTCCAAAAGCTCATCTACTTTTTTGAACAAAAATACATGTAGCTCGTTTTCACTCTTTATATCATCAATATTATCATACACTTCTATAAAAAGCTGATCGGTAAAATCACTGGGATCGAACATACCTTTGTTTAATTTACCATTGGCAACGGCACTATTCAATCTCTTAGAAACATATCTATATATTTTTGGTAAAATCCTCAGCAACTCTTTATTAAAAGATTCTCTATTCTCTTTACGTTTAAAGGAGACCAATTTAGAATATGTTTCTTTCATTATTATACGTACATCGTTCATGGCAATTTCCATAATTGTTTACTTTTAAGATTATTACAGTATAAAATTGCAAACTTAAAGGCGTAATTCATATGATAAATGTCAGTGCCTTACCTTAAGATTTCAGATACCTTAGTACTTCGTAATTTTAATAAAACCAGCCCATGTTCAATTCTAAAGATTTCGGAATTAACGGACTCACCGACCAACAGGTGGAGGCTTCTAAAAATGAACATGGCACAAATTCATTGAACTATAAAAAAGAGAATAGCTTTATAGATGCCCTTAAAAGTATTGCTAAAGAGCCCATGGTCATTTTGCTGCTGATAGCTTCATGTATTTATTTTATTTCGGGTAATTGGGGCGATGGTTTTTTTTTGGCAACGGCAATTATTCTTGTTGGCTCTATTTCATTATATCAAGATTCACGTAGTAGAAAAGCACTTGAAAATCTTAGAAACCTTACGCACCCCAAAAGCAAAGTCATACGTAATGCACAGGTTATTGAAATTGATAGCGAAGATATTGTTATCGGTGATTTTTTAATGGTGGAAGAAGGCACTACCGTTTCTGCAGATGGCATAATTGTGCATTCTAATGATTTTTCTGTAAACGAATCTATATTGACGGGAGAATCTCTTTCCGTTTATAAAGATGCTACAAGTACCGATTATTCAATTTATGCGGGAAGTACCGTTGCTAGCGGATTAGCAATTGCCCAAGTTACCGCTATTGGAAACTTGACCAAACTTGGTAAAATAGGTAAAAGCCTTGAAGACATTAGCGAAGAAAAAACACCTTTGGAAATTAAGATTTTCAACTTCGTAAAATTGATGTCTATCTGGGGAGGCGTTATTTTTCTATTGGTTTGGGGCATCAATTACATGCGTTCCGGTATTTTCCTAGATAGTTTATTAAAAGCTCTGACCTTGGCCATGAGTATTCTACCGGAAGAAATACCTGTAGCTTTCACCACGTTTATGGCATTGGGAGCATGGCGATTAATGAAAATGGGTATTGTGGTCAAGCAAATGAAAACTGTGGAAACCCTGGGTAGCGCCACTGTAATCTGTACCGACAAAACCGGTACCATTACACAGAATAAAATGGCATTAGCCAAGCTATTTACACTAAAGACCGGTACAATCATCAACACTAAGGATATAATAGGAACCAACGAGAGAGAACTTATTACTACCGCTATGTGGGCAAGTGAACCCATACCCTTTGACCCTATGGAAATAGCTATACATAATACCTATGCTAGGTCAATAGAAAATGATGAACGCCCTGATTATAAAATGGTCCATGAATACCCTTTAGGTGGTAAACCGCCAATGATGACCCATGTATTTCAGAATGCAGATGGTAAACAGATTATTGCAGCAAAGGGAGCGCCTGAAGCTATTATTGCGGTATCTAACCTTACCAATACTGAAATTGATATCATACAAACTACACTTACTGAATTAGGTAAAGATGGCTATAGAATGCTTGCTGTTGGTTTGGCTATATTCGAAGGCGAAAATTACCCTGAAGAGCAACAAGATTTTAAATTTGATTTTAAAGGCATTATAGCTTTCTATGATCCACCAAAGGAAAATATTAAACAAGTACTGCAAGACTTTGACAATGCCGGTATAGCAGTTAAATTGGTTACCGGAGATAATGTCAATACCGCTATGGCCATCGCCAAACAAATAAATTTTAAAGGATACGAAAAATGTATCTCAGGTGATGAGCTAATGCTACTTTCCGATGCTGAACTTCAAGAAAAAGTAAAAGATATCAATGTATTCTTCAGAATGTTCCCCGATGCGAAACTGAGAATTGTAAATGCACTAAAGAAGAATAATGAAGTTGTTGCCATGACGGGCGATGGCGTAAATGATGGTCCGGCTTTAAAAGCATCACACATTGGTATTGCCATGGGTAAAAAAGGAACTGAAATTGCAAAACAAGCAGCTTCTCTTATCTTGGTTGATGATGACCTTTCTAAAATGGTAGATGCCGTTGCCATGGGCAGAAAAATATATACCAATCTTAAAAAGGCAATTCAATATATCATATCAATACATATTCCCATTATTCTTACGGTATTTGTACCATTGGCATTACGGTGGGCATATCCCAATATATTTTCACCATCACACGTAATTATTTTAGAATTGATTATGGGACCTACCTGTTCTATCATTTTTGAAAATGAACCTATGGAGAGAAATTTGATGATCAAGAAACCTAGACCTTTTTCAACTACTTTTTTCAACTATAAAGAACTGACCACTAGTGTTATTCAAGGCATAATTATTACTGTTGGTGCATTGACGGCTTATCAATATTCGGTATCGTCAGGTTTCTCTGAAAACACTACACGTACCATGGTATTTATGGTGTTAATCGTTGCCAATATCTTTTTAACCTTAGTGAATCGTTCGTTCTATTATTCTATTTTCACCACCTTGAAATACAAGAACATTCTGGTTCCTATTATTATTGGTCTAACTATCATACTCTCATGGACATTATTGTACTTGCCCGTTCTAACCCGCTTCCTTGAGTTTGAACGTTTAACTATACCTCAACTAGGCACTACAATAGTTATAGGTGCTATTTCTATACTATGGTATGAAATAGTCAAAGTAATAAAGCGTACAAAGAAAAATATATAATTATAGCTTTTGGCCATATGCAAGATCACCGGCATCACCTATACCAGGTATGATATAACCACGTGCATTCAATTCCGGATCTACTGCTGCAATCCATAAATGCGTCCCAGTCGGGAAAACGCTTTGAACAAACTCAATACCCTGTTGCGAGCCAATAACAGAAACAATATGAATTTGTTTGGGTGTGCCATGGTCCTTTAAACCTTTTAACACATTTTCCAAAGTTCTACCTGTAGCTAACATAGGGTCTGTTAACACCAATACCTTACCTTCTAGAGACGGTGCCGCAAAATAGTCTACCACGACTTCAAAATCATCTTCGTCGTTTTCATGTTTACGGTAGGCAGATATAAACGCATTTTCAGCAGCATCAAAATAATTTAAAAGCCCTTGGTGCAATGGTAAACCTGCTCTTAAAATAGAACATATTACAACTTGATCTTGACTTAAATACATAGATTTATTACCAAGCGGAGTTTCTATATCTTTAGAACTGTAAAGCAACTCTTTACTGAACTCATAACCTAGCACCTCCCCTATACGCTCTATATTTCTACGAAATCGCATGGGATCTTTTTGAATCTGTACATCGCGTATTTCCGAAATAAATTGATTAAGAACTGAATTTTGGTCTCCTAAATTATGAATGGTCATTATTGCTATATTTTAATTCTAAGGTACTGTTTTCAAAAATAAAACTTGACAGTTTAAATGTGATCATTTATACTATCAAGTTTTACAAAATTACGATGAACTAATACTTAGGCGTTCAACATACCCCCATCAATAAGGTGGGTACAACCTGTTATATATTTACTTTCATCCGATGCTAGAAACAATGCAAGTTCAGCTACTTCTATTGAGGTGGCATAACGACCAAAAGGTACTGTAGCCGTAAAACCATCTTTAACAGCATTTGGGCTATCAGGAGACATATCACTTTCTATTCTTCGCATCATCTCATTATCTACAGGACCTGGATGAATAGTATTTACCCTTATAGTTCTAGATGCATTTTCCGCAGCCGCAACGCGCATTATACCTACTACGGCATGCTTTGTAGCTACATATGCGCCCAAACCTGCAAATCCTTTTAAACCTGCAACAGATGATGTAATGATAACACTACCACCCTCTTCCATTTTAGGAATTATGTATTGACACCCCAGCCAAACACCTTTTAAGTTTACCGCAACTACCTTATCAAACACATCTTCCGGATATTCTGCTATAGGTCTTGAAATGCCTTCTATGCCAGCATTAGCAAAGAAAACATCAATTTTACCAAAGGTCTCTAAAGCATGGTTCAAAAATTGAACAGTATCTTCTTTCTTAGAAACATCTGCTTTAAAGTAAGAAACATTTTTATTATGGAGTTTAGTACGTGCTTCAATTATGGCTTCTTCATTATTATCTACCAAAACTACTTTCGCACCTTGTGCCAAGAATAATTTTGCCGATGCCATACCAATACCACCCGTACCTCCTGTTATTACCGCTACTTTATCTTTTAATCTGCTCATCTTTACATATTTTATGGTTATTGAGCTACCATTCTTCTATAAATGTAATTTGTTGAACAAGAATATAATATGACGAATATCAGTCATCAGCAAGTGCTAGTTTTTTTCTTTTAAATTACTTGTATATCATATTTGGCTCATGATATTTATCATAGGATTTTTTTATGCACTCCTTTACTTTTAAATCATCAATAAAAGGTAAGCCATGAAAAATATTCTCATACCCACTGACTTCTCTAACAATGCCGATCACGCCATCTCGTATGCATTGAATGTGTTTAAATGCGAACGCGCAAATTTTTACTTTTTACATGCGTATGCCGATGAAGTTTACAGACCTTATCATAAGGTAGATGCAGAAACATTTGAAAAACAAAAGAAGATTATTGCAGATGATTCTGAAAATAAACTGAACAAACTTGTTACCGAAACCCAAACTAAAACGCATAACCCTTTACATAAATATGAAGCAGTACCCGCTTTTGAATCTTTGATAGATGCCTTGAACAACTTTGCCGATCTAAAAAATATTGATCTTATCATAATGGGTACCAAAGGTAAAACCGCCAGCTCTAAAATAACTTTTGGCAGCAATACCGTACAAGTTTTTAAATATGTAAAATGCCCTGTATTGGCAGTCCCAGACCAATATGATTATAGCCAACCTAAGAAAATACTTTTCCCCAGTAACTACATGATACCCTACAAACGAAGAGAATTGAAGCTACTGGATATTTTAGCGGGAGAGTTTAAGGCCGAGGTTCATAGTTTATATATTTCTGATTTTGTTGATTTAAGCCATAGGCAGTTGGACAATAAAAAATTCTTGGAAGAATCATTACCTCACGCCAGGTTATCATTTGTGACCAAAGGTGTAGAAAATAGAGCCAAAGCCATCTCAACTTATATTACCGATCATAAAATGGATCTTTTGGTCATGGTAAATTCAAGACACTCCTTTCTGGAAGATATGCTGTATAAATCTACTATTGATGAAATTGGTCTTTCACCAACCATTCCGTTTTTGGTCATGCAAAACCTTTCTCGATAACTAATCTTCTATAGCCATGAAAAATATATTGATAACTACAGATTTCTCTGATAATGCATGGAACGCCATTTTTACCGCATTGAAAATATATGCAGAAGTCGAATGCCACTTCTATTTACTTCATGCTTATGAGCCTACCCCTTTAAATCTTATGGGTGCTAAAAGTCAGCAACGACTTGGAGCAATATATGATTCACTTTCAAAATACTCGGCTCAAGAATTAGAAGAAGTACTATCCTATTTAAAAACAAACCATAAAAACCCAAAACATCAATTTACGACCTTGTCAAAACCGGGAAACTTAGAAACCGCGGTTGAGAACGTTATCCATAAAAATGATATAGATTTTTTAATAATGGGTACACAAGGTGCTACAGGTGCCAAAGAGGTTTTCTTGGGAAGCAACACCGTAAAAGTCTTAAAGCATATCAAGAACATTCCTATACTTACGGTACCTACCGGATATAATTTTCAAAACTTGACCCAAGTAATCTTTGCTACGGATTATAGTTCAGCTTATAAGAAAAGTGTATTAGAGCCAATTCTAGAACTTTCTAAAATATGGAAAGCTTCTATTGAAATTGTACATGTTGCTTTGGAGTTTAATTTAAACGACAATCAAGAATTACATAAAGATGTGCTTAGAGAAAGACTCACCGGTCAAAAATATAAATTCAGTAACATACCATTCGTCATTAACATATCTACAAGTATTGATGAATATGTAGGTAACAATAATGCCGCTATTCTTAGCTTAATTAGACATCAACATACATTTTGGGAGAAAGTTATAGGAGAACCGGTTGTCAACAAAATTGCGTTTCATTCTAAAATTCCGGTTTTGTTTTTGCCCCAATACTAATTAGTTAAAATTAAACGGTCACCATGAAAAACATATTAATCCCTACCGATTTCTCCGATAATGCCTGGAACGCTATTTTATACGGAATTACATTCTTCAAAAAAACGCAATGTACCTTTCATCTTGTGCACATCAACGCTATTAATACCAATTCTAGTGGAGAAGCTGCATTATATGTTTCACCAGATATTTTAGAAGAAACCATACTTGCAGAGCCTAAAGAAAAATTACAGCACCTATTAAAGAGAATTGAAAAACTTCCATTAAATGCAAAACATAATTTTAAAGTTCAGGCGATATATGGTTTTCTCATTAATGAACTAAAGACTTTGGTGATCAATAAAAAAATCGATTTAATAATTATGGGCACAAAAGGTGCCACGGGACTTAAATCAGTATCCATAGGTAGTAACACTGGTAATGTAATTACCAAAGTTCCCTGTAATGTAATGGCTGTACCTGAAAATGCATGTTATGAAAATATTCAGGAAATTGGTTTTCCTTCAGATTTAAATATCGCTTACGATATCAAAGTCTTGGAAACGATAAAAGATATAATTCTTCTAAAAAGATCGGCCTTACGCTTACTTTATATTTCTGGCGCAAATGAAGCGTTGAGCCAAAATCAAACTAAGGTCAAAAATTTTATATTAGATTATTTTAAGGATAATGTTTGTACCTATCATAATATCACAGGAAAAAACATAGACGAATCCGTACAATGTTTTACCGAAAGTAGAAATCTTGATATGGTAATCATGGTGGCAAAAAATCTTAATTTTCTAGAACGAATTCTTTTTAGGCCAACAGTTGAAAAAATTAGCTACCATACCAAAGTACCATTTCTGGTTATACATGAGTAACAAAGAAGGTTTTATAGCAAAAGTACTTTAACGATGTTCATTTATTGCCAATCTAATATCCTCAATGGGCATAACACCTGTATGCCTCCACATGGGTAAACCGTTCTTGAACAACACCAAGGTAGGTACACCCTTAATTTTATATTTTTTTACAATTGCCTTTTCTAGCTCTACGTCTATTTCAAGACTATTGATCGCTGTTGCCCCTTCTTCTACTATTTTCTCTACTGTTGGCCTCATAAGTTTGCAGGGCACACACCAAGATGCAAAAAAGTACACCAATGTGGGATTTTCCGAGGCTATGGTCTTTTTAAAAAGTTTTCTCATTACACACTACTTTTATACTATATAATAATCAATTAAATACTTTTCAATACTGACGAATATCATACTATAATCTACCTAATGAAGGTAACTTTATTCTAATAAATTATAGTATTATGACACGTATTTTACTACCTACAGATTTTTCTGAAAACGCATTGACCGCTATACGGTATGCCCTAACACTATACAAAGATCTTAAATGCACATTTTTTCTATTGAACAGTTACATGCCGCCGGTATATCATACTGAATATTTAATGGGGAGTCCGGCGCAAATTGGTCTTGGAGATATTGTGCAACAGAACTCGCAAGATAATCTTGAAGCACTAAAAAATACATTAGAAAAGGAATTTAATAATCCCCTTCACACTTTTATCACCCATTCTGCTCTAAATGTACTTTCTAGCGAAATCACTAGAACCGTAGAGGCAGAACAAATAGATATCATTGTCATGGGTACGCAAGGTGCTTCCGGGGCTAAGGAAATATTATTGGGCACCAACACCGTACATGTCATTAAAAATGCAAAATGCCCAGTTTTGGTCATCCCTTCTAGCTTTGAATATGAAGCTCCAGAACAGATACTATTTCCAAATGATTTTGAGGTATGGCTAGACAAGAACAGTTTGGCACAACTACTAAAAATTACCAAATCGCACGTTTCTCAAATAAATGTAATGCATGTTTACACAGGCGATGAATTAAATACGACACAAGAAAAAAATAAAGAACAACTTGCCAAAGTTTTATCCGAAAGTGGCTTTTTTCATGAAGTACCCAGTAATGAAGTTATTGCTGCCATCAATGAATTTCAGATCAAACAAAAAATAAATTTATTGGTAATGATACAGAACAAACACACCTTTTTTGAGCGTTTGTTCATTGAGCCTGTCATTAAGAAAATAGGCTTTCATGTAACCGTTCCATTCTTGGTAATTCCACAATAAAAGCTATGAAAATTAAAAATATACTTGTTGCAACGGATTTCTCCAATGAAGCGTATAATGCCCTTTTTTATGCAACACAGATTTTTACCGAAAGCCAATGTACCTTCTACCTGGTCAATGCATATGATGACATTGTGGTCAGTGTCAAAAATGCATTATTTACAGGTGAGAAAGTTTTAAAAAAGCTTGAAGCCAACTCTAATGAAAATCTAACTAAAACCGTTCATAAAATTGTTTTGGACACAGCTAACGACAAGCATTTATTCAAAACCATTTCAAGCAAAGGAAGTCTGTCTGCTTTAATTTCAAAAACATTGGTGGATTACAAAATAGACCTCATTGTTTTAGGCAATAAAGGAAAAACAGGAGCCAAGGAACTGTTTATGGGCAGTAATACCATACAGATCGCGAATACCATTACACAGTGCCCAATCTTGGCAATACCCAAAGAAATTTCATTTAAACCTATAAAAGAAATTGCCTTTGTGACCGATTATAAAAAAGGGTGTACAAAAAGCACGCTATCTATGTTATTGAACATTGCAGCCATTACAGACGCCTCGGTAGCAGTTCTTCATATCAATGAAGAAGAAATAATGTCTCCAAAACAAATTTCCAATCAGAAATTATTGGACAAATGTTTGCTTCACATACCACATAGTTATGATGAAATCTGGAACTACGCAGACAAAGCCAATGTTATTCAAGATTTTATAGTTGAAAGAGAAATAAATATGCTGGCAATGTCTTATCACCGTAGAAGGTTTTTTGAACGTTTTTTACATGAACCTGTAATAATGGATTTAAGTATCTATGCTACAGTTCCGTTTTTAATACTACCTGTACAGGACTGACATATATCATAGTAAATCAAATGGTTAGCGCATACATTTATTGAACCATCTAAATCATTCCATAATGAACAAGCGTATTTTAATACCTACGGATTTTTCTAAAAATGCCCTTAATGCCATTAGGTACACCATTGATCTGTATGCAAAACTTAATTGTGACTTTTATTTTCTAAACGTGTTCAGTTTTGAAAAATATACGACCAATAGTCTAAATATACCTGAAGAAGGAAGTGCTGAATACCTACTAGCACAACAGGAATCAGAAAAAAAATTTGATAAACTGATCAACACCCTTAGCTTACATGAAGAGAACTTTAAACACAATTATTTTACAGAATCTACAGCCAATTTTCTTTCAGAAGCCATTAAGCAAAATATAAAAGAGAAAGATATTGATTTGGTCGCAATGGGGACCAAAGGAGCTACAGGCTCTAAAGGTGTCCTATTTGGCAGTAATACCGTTATGGCTATGGAGAAAATTAGAGAATGCCCTGTACTAGCTATACCTGAGCATGTTTCTTTCATGTCGCCTAAAGAGATAGTTTTTCCAACAGATTTTAAAGATGTCTATAAACGATCAGAGTTTAAATATCTTATAGAATTGGCTAATATGCACAATGCCGAAATTGCCGTATTGCATTTAGAAAACAATAAAGAACTTACTGAAACCCAATTAAGCAATAAGCAATTATTATCATCTATTTTAAGTGAGACTAAACATCAATTTCATACCTTAAAAGAGAAGAATTTAGGGAAAGGTATACAGCTTTTTGTTGAAAGTAGAGAAAGTGATATGGTCTCTTTCATTAACCGTAAACATTTCTTTTTTGGTAGTGTCTTTTCTAAACCATTGATCAAAGAAATTGGTTACGACAGCGATGTACCCATTTTAGCATTACACTAAAACGTTTCATTGGTATATACACTTACCAAGAAATGAAAATCATATAAGTATTTAGACATTTTTAGTTGGTTAATGTCTAAAACCAAACCGTCAAGAATTTTATTTCATTGGCGGTTTTTTATTC
The DNA here is from genome assembly GCF_048059195.1 of Maribacter sp. HS. Lineage (NCBI taxonomy): Bacteria > Pseudomonadati > Bacteroidota > Flavobacteriia > Flavobacteriales > Flavobacteriaceae > Maribacter > Maribacter sp. HS. The sequence goes on along the minus strand of NZ_JAYLVV010000009.1, from coordinate 250,046 downwards.
AAAAATATTTGTTGTAAGATTTAGAAATGCCAACGATGGAACTGCCATATTCCAAAACTAGAAGAAGGTATTAACCTATTTCTATAAAACAGTCTTATAAGCTGCTGTACTATAAAATAGAACTGACAATGGTCATTTTTACAACCTTGGATATAAAGTATCTTCGACAGAAATAAAACATACTGTGTCATGAAAAAGTTTATGGTTTTGTTCTCTTTAATGTTGATGGGCTGCTCATCTATCAGTTTAGTAGAAAATTGGAAAAATCCGGATATTGTACTTTTCAACGCCAATAAAGTACTTATAGTTGGCATGGCACAAGATAAAAATAACAGGGAAAGCTTTGAAACCAAACTACAGCATGAATTTTCTGAAAGAGGGGTTGAGGCATGGCGAAGTATTGATATTTTCGACTTATCACTTACAGATTCTCGTAAAACCGAAACCGAATTGGACAATGTAGAACAGAGCCTACTAGATAAGGATTTTGATGCTATTCTTTTGACCAAAATCACAGGCTCTGAAAATCGTGAAAGCTTTGTAAAATCTATTTCCAGATGGGATGACCACCAGTCTAGGTTCAATGACGATTACTTAGAACATCAAGGTATTTATTACGATGACAACTACTATGAAAAATTTACTGTTTACCATGCAGAGACTACCTTATATTGTATCTGCGAAGGAAAGGAAAGAGCCATGATTTGGCGTGGCATTATTGAAATAACAGAACCCGATAATATTGAAAAGGCAATAAAAGACTATGTGAAAATGGTTATCATAGCTATGGAAGACCAGGATTTGGTCTTTACTTCCCAAATAGAATAAATACTATTATATTAGAACAACGGACTAAGTACCCTGCCTATCCCTTCCTGTAATTTCTTGGTCCACTTTCTTTTTATGTATTCTTCGTATATCAATTCATTACTGATACTACAATCTTGTAAAAAATCTTCTTTTAAAAGTTCGGCCATATGTTTGTGGTACATAATAGCATTGACCTCATAATTCTGTTCAAAACTACGGTCATCTAAATTTGCCGTTCCAATAGATGAAACCGCATCATCACTTACCATTATTTTACTATGTAAAAAACCATCTGGAAATAGATATATTTTTATACCAGCTTTCAAAAAAAGTTCAAAATAAGAATGTACAGACCAACTTACTACTTTATTGTCTGCATTCTCAGATACCAGTAACCTAACATCTACCCCACTTAAAGCCACGGTCTGCAAAGCTCGTATCAATGCCTGACCCGGTATTATATAGGGGTTCGTAATATACACATATTCTTTAGCCATATTAATAATGGTAAAATAGGTTTGCTCCAATGCCGGAAAATCATCATCCGGTCCACCTGCAACTATTTGTACCATTTCATTTTGCACTACTAATTCTTTTGTCTTTTCCGGTATTTGAATAGGTTGCAATAGTTTAGTACTAACCAAATACCAATCTGTCATAAATACTTGGTCCAATTGCGTTGCAGCAGCACCAATAAGTTTTAAATGCATATCATGCCACTTACCCAAACCAACCTGCCCTTTAAGGTATTTATCAGATATATTTATTCCTCCTGTAAATGCAATTTCACCATCGATTACTATAATTTTTCTGTGGTTTCTAAAGTTTAGGGAATAAAAATATCTACCGAACTTAAAAGGTAGAAAAGAATAAACTTCTACCCCTATTTTAATTAATTCTTTTAGATATTTCTTACTCAATGAGAAACTACCAATGCCATCATATATTAACCTTATTACAACACCTTCAGCTATTTTTTTCTCGAACAATTCTAATAACCTAGATGCTAAATCACCTTCTTCAAATATGTAATATTGAATATGAATTCGTTTGGTGGCGCATTCCAAAGCATAAAAAATAGTCTCAAATGTTGTTTTACCGTCTTTTAAAATAGTTAGGTCATTGCCCGTAGTAGGCGGAAAATGTGAATTCCTATAATTTAGCGCCATCAATTTTTTATACCTACCATTGAATTCATTCACATGCTGATGACTAGGTTTAGGTTGTTTGTTAAAAAGGTCTTTTTCTAGTTCAATAAGTTTATATCTTCTTCTGTTTCTGCCCAACAAGAGGTAAAGGAAAATTCCACCAATGGGTATAGCAAATATTGCAAGCAGCCACGCTAAACTTTTTGTTGGTTTGGCCCCGTAAAATAAAATTGACAGCACAATAGAAAATGCCACAACTACGTAAATACCTATAAATATTGAAGTCCACATCGTTTATGCCATTTTACTAACCATCAAAGCTCAGATTGCTATTAATGCGCAAAATAAGATTCAATTTTCAAAGAAAATATGATAAATATTAGTCTATCATTTTCTCATTTCTCGTTTCTGTCCATTGCTATATATTTGAATATGATCAATATAACTCGTATGAACCCTCAAAAGTTATTGTGGATTATACACAAGGAGATTATATAATACGATACCTCATTCTGATAAAACTCCTAAAATTTCACATATGAAGCTATATGGAAATTGGAATGTACAGCAGGAAAGCCAAATAACAAAGTCCCTTTTTAAATTATACAAATAATTCTATTATATTCTTTATTTTAATTTCAGAATACAAATGCAGTTATTGACGACAATTAAATGTATCCTGAGAGCTTAACATATTATCTATTTTTGTAGCCCAATAACCTTAACGCATTGATAACTACAATTAGCGTAGAGCCCTCATGAATAGCCACGGCAATGCCAATACTAGCCCAACTCATTATAGTTGCAGGGATTAACAGTGCTACCACCCCCAAACTAACCCATAAATTTTGCTTAATAACCGACTTTGCTTTTCTACTCAAACCTATTGCAAAAGGAAGTGTTTCTAACTTATCTGCCATTAAGGCAATATCTGCCGTTTCTAAAGCTACATCACTACCTGCTGCACCCATGGCAATACCAACAGTACTGTTAGCCATGGCTGGAGCATCATTAACTCCGTCACCAATCATTGCGAGTTTATTTTCCTGCTGTGCAAGTTTTTTGATAGCCTCTACTTTTTCTTCTGGAAGTAGACTTCCAAGGGCTTCTGTTAACCCAATTTCCCTAGCTACGGCATCTGCCACTTTCTGATTATCACCAGTTAGCATTATCATTTTTTTAATACCAATTTCCTTTAACTGAGCAAGGGTTTCCCTGGCTTTTTCTCGAGGCGTGTCCATTAGCCCAAGCATACCTATAAATTCATTATCTCTTTTTATTAGCATAGTGGTCTTTCCTTCCCCTTCAAGTCTTCTTACCTTTTCCGAAACTTCGCTTGAAACACCATTATGAATATCTTCAAAAAGTTCTAAATTGCCTATGTAAATAGTATTTCCTTGATAGTTAGCTTTTATACCCTTTCCTTGAACGGCTTCCAAATCATCTGCATCCGGTATCTTAATGTCTTTACCAAGCTTTTTCGATCCATCCCTTACAACAGCCTTCGCCAAAGGATGGTCACTTAATTCCTCTACGGCAACAGCTATTTCTAACAACTCTTTATGTCCAATATTTCCAAAACTTTCAATATCGGTAAGTTTTGGTTTACCTTCCGTTAGGGTACCCGTTTTATCAAAGGCTAAAGCGGTAAGTTCTCCTAAATCTTCCAATGGCCTGCCACCCTTTATCAAAACTCCACCACGCGCGGCTCTGGCTACTCCGCTTAATACAGCAGAAGGGGTAGAAATTGCGAGAGCACATGGGCTTGCCGCTACTAGCACTGCTAATGAACGGTAAAGACTTTCACTCCAAGTTTCGTCAATAAGCAAAAAAGCAAAATTGAGCGCTATTACCAGTATGATTACTGCCGGCACATAATACCTCTCAAATTTATCAGTCAATAATTGTGTGGGCGATTTTTGATCCTGAGCCTCTTGAACCATTGTAACCAAACGATTTAATGTAGAGTCTTTAGCTTCTTTAATTACTTTTAATTCAAGCGTATTATTACCATTGATAGTTCCTGAAAACACACGGTTTTCATCAGGTATATCACTTTTTGAGGTGTACTCCTTCTCAGGATATTCAATGGGTAACTTATCTACTGGAACACTTTCTCCTGTAATTGGTGACTGGTCTACACTACTATTTCCTTTTACAATAACACCATCGGCAGATATTTTGCTATTGGGCCGTACCACGATAATATCACCAACCTTTAGCTCCTCAATACCCACTTCAACAGTGTCGCCAGCTTTCTTTAACAATGCTGTTTTAGGCGCCAGGTCAGTCAATGCCGCAATGGATTTTTTTGCCCTTCCCATAGCATAGTTTTCCAAAGCGTGACCCAGACTAAAAAGGAACAGCAACAGGGCACCTTCTGCCCATTCACCTAAATAGGCAGCTCCTGCGGCTGCGACAAGCATAAGGAAATCAATTTCAAATTCGCCCCTGGCAATTTTAGTAATGGCCTCTTTTAAGGTAAAATATCCTCCAAAAATGTAAGATAAAATATAGAGTACGAATGGAACACTCTCCGAAAGCCCAGAAAACTTTTCTATTAGAAATCCAGTTATTAAAGTTACTCCACTTAAAATGGCGAAATAAAGCTCAGTGTTCTTTCCTAAAATTCCGTCATGTTCGTGATCATGATTGTCAGGATTCTCGTGATTATGTTCCTTAGCTGTTTCTGTAGTTATTTTTTTCATGCTTTCTTATTTTTTACTTTGTATGAAATAGTGCGTTTATATCCTCAGGAATAATCATTCTTTTTAATGGTGGAACATTGGCACCTCCTGTATTGCCAAGCGGCACATGATCAATAAATGATTTCCAACCACCAACAAATAATCTTATAATTTGACCAAATACCTCCTTACTGTTCCTTTGCTTTAATCCAAATTTTAACATTAACCAATGTGAATAGGTATGTTCTATTGGATAAGATTGACCTATTATATGACTTCTTTCTAAATGATGCCATGCATTTGCATAATCTTTATTACCTAGAAATTCTTTATATAAACTAATTTCTTTATCATAAGCTATTTTTAAATGCTTTGTTATCTTATAATTTAATTTCATAGTAATTTATTAGGATTGTGAAATTATCAATTAGAAGGATGCAACAATAGTGCATTATTGTCCGCTACATTTATCGCAAATCCCTTTGACAACTAAATTCACGTTCTCTGCATTAAAACCATCTGGTAAATTAATGTGTGGAATTTTATGCTCTGTCAAACAAACAGTTTCATTACAATTGTTACAGTGGAAATGCAAGTGTAAATCGGTGTCCATTTCACAGCGGCAATTCTCTTCACACATGGCATATTTTGTTATTCCTGTACCATCATCTATTTGATGAGCAATATCACTTTCTACAAAGGTTTTTAATGTGCGGTATAAGGTAGTTCTATCTGAATTATCAAAATACGCTTCAATATTTGTTAAACTAACAGCTACTTTTTTACCTATGAGAAATTGTAAAACCAACAAGCGCATAGCCGTTGGTTTTACGTTATTTTTTTCCAATATTTGCTCCAAATCAGTCATTTTCCTATGAATTAAATCGCTTTAAAGATTCTCCCGTTTTAATCTGAAAGGCATCTTCAATATTTGCTATATAAATAATACCATCTCCAGGTCCGTCGGTTTTGGCGTTGGCTATAATTGTTTCAATGGCCGCTTGGGCTTCCTCATTTTGGCAGACCAGTTCCAGCTTAACCACTGGACTATCTGTTACGTGAAAATCCAGCGACGGTCTTGCCCCTTTTGATTTGAATGCACCAGTGCCTTCAGCTTGTGAAAGGGTCATACTTTTGAACCCATTATCAGATAGTGCTTCAATGACTCTTTGGATTCGGTTCGGTTTTATAAATGCTTTTATTTCTTTCATACTTATTATATTATGAATTTAGTCATCGTGTCCCAATTCGCCTTTTATCATTTCTGATGATAAGGTGTATGCGCCTTTCGTGACCACTTTCACCTTTTGGGCAATTTCTGCAGGAAGATTGATTTCAACATATCCTAAATCTGTAATTCCAACGTTAACGGGAATCATTTTAAACTTCATTTTGTTTTCTTCCTTTTTGTCATCTTCATCCAATATGAAAATGTATGATTGTTCGCCTTCTTTGACAATAGCATCTTCAGGAACTGCGAATGCCATTTTTGCATCTTGCACAATCCTACCTTCCACATACATTCCTGGAAGTAATTCTTTATCGTCATTATGAACATCGGCGTGAACGTGCAATGCTTTTGCGTCGCTTTCAAAAGTTTTACCAATTGCGTGAATTTTCGCCTTCAGCAATTGATCTGGTTTGGCAGCTACCGTAAAGTAGATTTCTTGTCCTTCCTTAACTTTTCTTATATCTTTTTCATATACTTTAAAATCTACATGTATTTCTGAATTATCACTAACTGTGAACATTTTGGTCTGAGGTGCAACATAGTCGCCAAGGCTTACCATAACTTCATCTACATAGCCAGAAATTGGCGTTGTGATAGGGACGGAAGAAAAAATATGACCTTGTAAGACCTTATCCGTGTTAATGCCCAATAGTCTTAATTTAGACCGTAAACCATTGACGCTCGATGTTGTGGAACGAAATTTTGATTGTGCCATTTGAAATTCCTTTCCAGAAGAAACTCCCTTATCATACAGGATTTGTTTACGTTCAAAATCTTGTTTTAAAAATACGAGTTCGTCATTTTTCTCTTGAAATTCCTGTTGCATTGAAATGATGTCAGGATGTTCCAAGTAGGCCAACACTTGACCATTATTCACCTTATCTCCTTCGATGACCTTGATGGAACGAACATTGCCGCCCACAAAAGGACTAATATTAGCTCTATCCTGTGGAAAAAGTTCGAGTTTGCCAGTAACTTTTATGGTATTTCCCAAACTCTTTTTTTCTAAAGGATTTATTTCAAGACCTATTGTTTCGGCTTGCTGCATTGTTAGTTCTACAACGCCTTCCTCTGTACCATGACCTTCTTCAGAGTGTTCCTTTTCTTTGGATGTCGCATTTTCATCACTTTGGCTTCTATTTGTCGTGTTGTTGCAACCTATCATTAAAAAAGTTGCTAATGCTAAACTGATTATAAATATATGTTTCATTCTGTTTTCTTTAATATTATAGATTGCCCAATTGGTATTGTAACTCAATGGCCTGTTGGTTATACTGATTGATAAATTGTAAATGGTTTTGCTTGATTCTTATGGCACTGTTCAAGATTGTGATATAGTTTACATAATCAATTTCACCTTCTTTTGAAGCAAGTTCTGCTGTTGTAATCTGTTCTTCAGCTAAAATTAACGCACCTTTTTGATAATAATCAAGTGTCTTTTGGGTCTTTTCCAAGGATTTTAAAAGTTGGGAAACCCTACTTTCTGTTATGGCCTTCTGTTCCAGATACTGGTTTTCGGCAACCATCGCATCTGCCTTAGCGGCCTTGACCCTTGATTTTTGCGGTAAGAACCACAATGGAATACTTATACCTGCTTGATATGCACTAAATCCAGATATATCATTATATTTAAGCTTATCATAACTAATACTAAATTTTGGAAGGAATTCTGATTTTTCTACCCCAATGTTTGCTTTGCTTACCTCGGCATTTTGCAATGAATACTGCAACAATGGATTATTTGCAACAGATGAAGAATCAAAATCAGCCAAAAAATTTATCGGTTCATAAGTAGATCCTACGGTTTCAATTTCTTGATCAATCCCCAAATACTGTTTCAAAGCTCTTTTTGCTATTTCTATATCATCATAAGCCTGTTGTCGTAATACCTGTATCTGTTGATATTCAGAAGAGGCTGCAATAAATTCCAGTTTTCCGGTTTCTCCCGTATCATAACGAGATTCTGCTGCCATCCTAAAATTTGCATATACACTGTCCAGTTGTTCCGCAAAACGCAATTGCGCCTTATTGTAATTGATGAGATCGTATGCTTGCATCACATTACGCACCAACTGTTGTTCGCTTAGAGCATAAAATTTTTCTCCAAGTTGGGTACGTTCTTTGTAGTACTTGGATTTTGAGAAACCAGATAACAAATCTATATTGCCCTGTTGCACACCATAAGTTCGCAAAGCTCCCTGCTGTACACCTTGATCTTCCCTACCTGTATATAAGGAAGTACTCCCCAGATCGAAGCTTGTTCCTTTCATGGCACGCTCTCGCTCTATAAAAGCCTGACTTTCCTTTAGCGATGGGTAATTCTGTTTTGCCATTGCAATGGCTTCGTCTATAGTCAAGGTCTTTGATATTGTAACACCTGAACTCGCGTCTTGGGCAACGGCAGTTCCTGAAGCCATCAAACCACCAATCATTAACAATATGGTTATAATGTTCGTGGATTTGTTTATATAACTTACATCACCATCAGTATTGTTTCGTTCCTTTCTTGATTCCAACCAATAATACAATACCGGAAGGACTACAAGGGTTAAAAACGTGGCCGTAAGCAATCCGCCAATAACTACTGTTGCCAATGGTCGCTGTACCTCGGCACCTCCCGAGGTAGAAATCGCCATTGGGATAAAGCCCATAATGGCCGCCGTTGCGGTTAGCAAAATTGGTCGTAACCGTTCGTGTGTTGCTTCGTATATTCGTTTCCTTAAGTCTGTCATTCCACTTTCTTTTAATTCGTTGAATTTGTTTATCAGTACCAAACCGTTCAATACCGCAACTCCAAAGAGCACGATAAATCCGACTCCCGCTGAAATACTAAAGGGCATTCCCCGTATCCAAAGCGCAAACACGCCACCAATGGCCGCCAGAGGCACTGCCATATAAATCATTACCGACTGCGAGAACGAGCTCAACGCAAAGTAGAGCAATATGAATATTAGGAAAAGTGCGATAGGCACTACAATCATTAATCGGTCTGACGCACGTTGCAGGTTTTCAAACGAACCTCCGTAGGTTACAAAATAACCTGGTGGCAGTTTCACTTCTGTTTCCAGTTTTTGCTGAATTTCCTCGACCATCGATTTTACATCTCGCCCACGAACATTGACTCCTACCGAAATACGACGCGAGGTATTGTCCCTTGAAATCTGCATTGGGCCAGGTTTGTAACTGATGTCCGCTACTTCCTTTAACGGTACTTGGGCACCATTTGGTAAATCGATATATAGATTTTTAAGGCTGTTGATGTCCTGTCTAAAGTCCTTCGCCAAACGAATGACCACATCAAAGCGTTTTTCACCTTCAAAAATTACCCCTGCCGCTTCTCCTGAAAAGGCGGCACTTACATAATCATTCAGCTTATCAACGGTTACACCGTACTGTGCCATTTTTGCACGATTGTATTCTACCGTCATCTGTGGCAAACCACTCGTAGCTTCCACATTCAGGTCGGCCGCTCCGGGAACGCTTCTGATAACCGCTGCGATTTCCTGAACCTTGTCTGCCAATACGCCCAAATCTTCTCCATACAATTTGATGGCCACGTCCTCGCGAACACCCGTAAGCAATTCGTTAAAACGAAGTTCCACAGGTTGCGTAAACACAAAGTTTACACCGGGAACAACTGAAATTTTTTCCTGTATTTTTTCTATAAGTTCTTCTTTGCTATCTGCGGAAGTCCATTTGCTCTTATCCTTTTCAAGAATGATATAGCTATCGGCAATGTCCATTGGCATTGGGTCTGTTGGTATTGCAGCAACACCAATTCTTGAGACCACTGTTTTTACTTCAGGAAATTCATTGATTAAATTTTGAAGTTTTTTTGAAGCTTCAATAGATTCCGTAAGACTGCTCCCTGGTTTTATCAAGGCTTGAAATGCAATATCGCCCTCATCAAATTTAGGTATGAATTCGCCACCCATATTGCTGAAAATAAATCCTGCAATCAATAACAGCCCAACCGCACCAATAATGACACCAGCCCTAAAGCGAAGTGCGAAATTGAGCAAGGGTACATACGCCCTGTTCAACCCTGACATTATTTTATCACTGAACCTGTCAATCCTGTTTTCAAATTTGGCAAACCAACTGTTCTGATTTCTGGCAGGCTTTAGGAACATTGACGAAATCATTGGCACGTAGGTAAGACACAGGATAATCGCTCCCAAAACCGCAAATCCGAAAGTAAATGCCATTGGGCGGAACATTTTTCCCTCAACACCAGTTAAAAAGAGAATCGGTGTAAATACAATAAGGATAATAAGCTGACCGAAAAAAGCCGAATTCATCATCGTGCTTGCCGATTCATAGGCTATTTCATCCATTTCTGGCTGGCCAATGGCCGTTGTGGTTTTCTTCATCCGTTGATGGATGTGAAATACCATACCTTCTACAATAATAACTGCACCATCCACAATGATTCCAAAATCGATTGCTCCCAAGGACATTAAATTTGCCCAAACGCCAAATTGTTTCATCAAGATAAAGGCGAAGAGTAATGATAAAGGGATTACCGAAGCTGTAATTAATCCACCACGGAAACTTCCCAAAAGCAAGACCAAAACGAAAATAACGATGAGCGACCCTTCAATAAGATTTTTTTCAACGGTGCTTGTGGTTCTTCCAATAAGTTCACTTCGGCTTAAAAACGTATCTATGTAAACGCCTTCCGGCAGGGATTTTTGTATTTCTGCAATGCGCTTTTCCACATTTTCGACCACGTTGCCGGGGCTTTCGCCTTTCAGCATTAAAATTTGTCCACCAACAGTTTCGTGCCCATCTTGGGTAAACGCACCATATCGCACCTGATTCCCGTATCCTACTTTTTCAGCAACATCCCGCACTAGAACAGGGCTTCCGTTTTGTGTGGTTACCACGGTGTTTTCCAAATCTTCAAGGCTACGCGCCAAACCTTCGCCACGAATGAAATTTGCTTGGTGGTTTTTCTCGATATAAGCACCTCCCGTATTGGCATTGTTCACTTTCAGGGCTTCAAAAACCTGATTCATTGTAATGCCAAAACTTTTTAATTTATCAGGATTTATGGCAACTTCATATTGTTTTACATAGCCTCCAAAAGCATTGACCTCGACCACTCCAGGGACTAATGCCATTTGGCGTTTTACAATCCAATCCTGTATGGTACGAAGCTCCATGGCGTCGTATTTATCTTCGTAGCCTTCTTTTAGTTTTAAAGTATATTGGTAGATTTCTCCCAGACCTGTAGTAATGGGTGCCATAAATGGCGTGCCGAAGCCTTCGGGGATTTCTCCGGCAACTTCGGTCAATTTTTCTTGCACCAATTGCCGGGGAAGATAAGTGCCTGCCTCGTCCTTAAAGACAATGGTAACCACGGACAGACCAAAACGAGATACAGAACGCAGTTCGATAACATCAGGAAGGTTTGCCATAGCCAATTCTACCGGGTAGGTGACAAATTGCTCAATATCTTCAGTACCTAAATTTGGGGCAACTGTAATAACCTGTACTTGGTTGTTGGTAATATCGGGTACAGAACCTAGGTTTATAGTGGCCATAGACCAAATGCCCGTACCTACCAGTGCCACTATAAAGAGCCCAATAATAAACTTGTTATTAATGGAAAATGAAATGATTTTGTTAATCATAGAAAAAGTATTAATTCAGTTTAAACATCGCAATGCAAAGAGATGCAAAGCGTTTATGATGCGACACTTACTTTGAAAAGCATCACGATAGGATATAACTATCCTTTAAAAAACCGAATTATACTTTAGGGGGTTGGAAAAGCGATTCCAGATATCTGGAAGTGAAGTTTACTTTATGTAAATTAAATTGTTCTTTCCCTTCAAACTTTAATTGATTAGTTAAAGCTAAATTGTTGTTCTCAATCATTAACACTAAAGGGTGGCAACATTGCTGATGGGAATGGATTGGTGTATTATCATTATCTGGGTTATGATGATACTCTTCATTTTTTGCATCATTGTCAACGTAATCTTCGACTACGTATTCAAGGAAAGAGTCGCCATAAACTTTATGGTCTTGATAATGTGTTATAATATTTGAGATTTCTTTAATTGGGCCACAAAAGTCCATATCTAAGCTAATTCCTTGAAAAAGGAATAAAAAGGACATAGATATAGAAAAAAGTGTTTTCATAATTTTTACAAAACTACAAATTGATTAATGCAACTGTTGTGCAAACATAAGAATCATCCGCAGACATTTTCCTTTTTCTGAATTGACGGGCATTTAACCTTTCCATAAGGACAATAAGCACAACAATACCCTTCCTTAGGCTTTAGCAATACTTAATAATTTTCACACTTATAGAAAAACTGGCATGTTGTTGTGGGCATTTTCCCTATTACTTTTTATTTATATCACTTCGTAGCATCAACAATAACATCTGCAATTTCCGGATAGACCCATTCTAATGTATTTCTATTGAAGATACCAAATTCACTGGCATTACCATTATCCCACCAAATGGGACAAATACCACGTTCTGCGCATAGGTTTGCATAATATTCGGCATGAGCCAAACGGTCACTCTCATTATTAGAAAAAGTAGCCCCCCATTCACCCATAACTACTGTCCTACCTTCCGTTTCAAACTTAGCTTGAATTACATTAAATTCTTCGGTTAACTGCGCCTTATCTTCATCTGTACCCCAAGTTGGATCAGTTCCTGCTAGACTGAACAAATAAGGTGAATAACTATGAATAGATACAATAATATTTTCATCATCATTGGGTATTACATAATCTTCTAGAACATTTTCACCGGTTCCAGCTGCATAGGTAGAAACCATAATTTTTCGAACAGCGTTATTACCTCCAGTTGCTCTAATTGCATCTACACTGACCTGATGATATTGGTTGACAACATCTCGCCCTTCCGCGGTACCACCTTCCCATTCTTCGGGAGATCCTTCATGACGGGGCTCATTCAATGTTTCAAAAATTACATAATCTCCATAAGGTTTGAATTTATTAGCTATCTGTGTCCATATTTTTATCAACCTATCTTTTACAGAAGGGGCATTCTCATAGGTAGGCACAATCCACTCATCATCATGATGAATATTTATGATGACGTACATATTATTACCTAGAGCAAAATTTGCAATTTCTTCTACGCTATTTAACCAATCTGGCTCTATCAAATAATCTGGTGCTGCACCGGTATGAAATCTCCAAGTAACCGGTAATCTTAATGTTTTAAATCCTTTTGCAGCGATCTCATCTATCATAGCCTGTGTGGTCAAAGGATTTCCCCACGCTGTTACGTCTACATCCTCAGTATCTAAAGTATTGCCTAAATTCCAACCAGAACCCATGTCCAACACAAATTCTTTTGGCGACATATCTCGCATAATTCCGTTGATGGATTCTTCTTGTACTATATTGTCTTCGGGTGTTTCAACGGTATCTGTAGTTTCAGATGAGCTTTCTTTGACTTGACTTTCTGAAGAAGAGCATCCTATTAAAAAAGTAATATTTAAAACAATAAAAAGGAAGATAGATTTTTTCATTAATGGCTACTTTTCTAGAAGTAAATGGATATAGATTTTACATAAACATAATTCGTTTACATAAAATGGAATATAAGCAATTAGGAAATAAAATGCTATTCACGCCAGATACACAATTATCAAAATCCATGTAACACAACGGATTTGTATAACCCGCATGAACCCTCATTGCAAATAACAAAAAAAAAGCTATCGCTTTTTCATTTTTTGTTCCCAACCGCTTTCATAAATAAATATAAAGGATTTAGATAATCCTTATGAACCCTCATTGCAAATAACAAAAGAAAAGCTATCGCTTTTTCATTTTTTGTTCCCAACCGCTTTCATAAATAGATATAAAGGATATAGATAATCCTTATGAACCCTCATTGCAAATAACAAAAGAAAAGCTATCGCTTTTTCATTTTTTGTTCCTACCGCTTTCATAAATAGATATAAAGGATTTAGATAATCCTTATGAACCCTCATTGCAAATAACAAAAGAAAAGCTATCGCTTTTTCATTTTTTGTTCCCAACCGCTTTCATAAGCTTTGCTTATGACGCTTTTGGAAACAAAAAATGAACTGCAAAACAGTTCATTTTCTTATTCAGTCGGGATGACAGGATTTGAACCTGCGACCACTCGACCCCCAGCCGAGTGCGCTACCGGACTGCGCTACATCCCGAAAATTTAAAGGAAGAATATCTTCCTGAATTCATATAGTTTTTCAGCTACTTAAGATGAACTGTAGTGCAGTTTATCCTGAGCGTAGTCGACGGGCTACATCCCGTAACTTCAATGACAATTGCTATCATTGAAAATCAGTTTGCAAAAATATAAAAGTAATTCGGTTTATAAACTATTAATCCAATCTATTAGATCAATTGGCCATTTTCTTAAAATAGGATTATCTTGGGCCAGTCCAAAACCATGTCCGCCTTTCTCAAAAAGATACAATTCGCTCTTTGCAGTAGCCTTTACATTAAACATCGTATGAAAATATTCACTGTTGGCTACAGGTACCACTTCATCGTCCATTGCATGTACCAAATATGTTGATGGTGTTTCTGAATTGATATGAAATTGACTGGAATATTCCTGTATCATTTTTTCAGAAGGCTCTTTTCCTAACAGATTATTCCTAGATCCTAAATGGGTTTCTTCACCCATAGTTATTACCGGATACATAAGTACCATGAAATCTGGTCTTGCACTTTCTTTATCTATTTCATCTATTAGTTCATAAACACGGTTATTGTATTTGGTACCTAGAGTTGATGCCAAATGGCCACCTGCGGAAAAACCTATAATGCCTATTTCATTTTTATTTATACCCCATTCTCCTGCCCTACTTCTGACCATTTTAATAGCTCTTTGAGCATCTATTAACGGCACATTATGCTTATCTGTTTGCGTTTCGTCCGACGGCAATCTATATTTTACTACAATACCGGCTATACCTCTATCGGCTAAAAACTGGGCTACATCGGTTCCTTCCCAATCATAGGCTAAAATACCATATCCGCCACCGGGAAAAATCAACACGGCTTTACCATTAGCTTTTTCTGGCAAGTAAACTTCTAACGTTGGTTTTTGAACCTTACTTATTCTTAAGATATCACGCTGTTCATGTACTTCTTCTATATTAGTTTCTTTTTGATTTGGAATGTTATCTTTTGGCCAAAGATCAATAGTCCGTTCCATTGTGGTACAACCAAAAAAATGCAGTGAGATCAGTAGTGAAGTGACTTTAATTGCTATGCTATTATATTTCATTACAATCCCATTTAAAATTTGCTATTGGGTCTTTTGAAGCTCCTTGTAAATTATAATGCCACCACTCCGTTCGGGTAGACCAAAAACCATATTTCTCCATAGTTTCCTTTAGCAACTTTCTATTATCCAAAATCTCTTGCGGCAAGTCAAAATTATCATGATAGGCTCGTTTTCCAAAAAAATCAAAATCCGTTGGCATTTTAACCTCTTCCCCTTCCAGTGTTATCAATGTTATATCTACGGCCCCACCTTTGTTATGTATAGAACCTTTTACCGGATTGGCTACATATTGCGGATTAGGGACTATTTTCCACATTTTATACTGTACGGAATTAGGTCTGTAGCAATCGTAGAATTTTATTTTTACACCATGTTTTTTAAACTCCTCATTTGCCTTTAGCAAAGCCTTCACCGTTTTTGCCCTAGTGTAACATTCGCCACAATCATACACCTTTTCTTTTAAAAAATTATTCTTGGTAGCGTAACGTAGGTCATAGGCAAAGCCATCGCTATAGTCTGCTAAACGCACAAATGTAGTATCCGCTACACCCTCCAGACTTTTGAATACTGGTTTTTGTATCTTAGGTTCTACGATAGTATCCAATACGGTATCATCTATTTCTTCCTTAATGGCAGCTGTATTTTCATTCTTATTCTCTTCTTTACAACTTACCATAAACATAAGTAATGCCAATAAAGACAGACCTAAAACTCTATTCTTAAACATGTTTATATTATTTGTGTTTGAAGATACAGATTTTTGACAAAGGTGCTTTATCTTTAAAATAGTTTCAATGTATAATGACCGACCATCAATTAAAATCAATCTATGGCAAAGAATCTACTTGTAATTTTCATCATTATTTTGAACCTTTCTTGTGGTAAGTTATCACGAAATGAGCCAAAGGTTAAAAAACCGAACATTATTCTTTTCTTAGCCGATGATCAAGGTTGGGGAGATTTAAGCAGTAGCGGAAATAACAACCTAAGCACACCAAATATTGATGCTTTAAGGACCAATGGAGCAACATTCAATAACTTTTATGTGCAGCCCGTTTGTTCTCCTACCAGAGCAGAAATATTAACGGGCAGGTATTTTACCCGTACGGGTGTTTACGAAACTTCTTCTGGTGGTGAGCGTATTAATATGAACGAAACTACGATTGCCGAAATACTGAAAAAAGCAGATTACCATACTGCTGCTTTTGGAAAATGGCATAACGGCATGCAACCGCCATACCATCCAAATAGCAAAGGGTTTGATGAATATTACGGTTTTGCATCTGGTCATTGGGGCAATTATTTTAGTCCTATGTTGGAACATAACGGTGCGTTGGTAAAGGGTAACGGTTTTTTGGTGGATGATTTAACCGATAAAGGATTGGAGTTTATTGAAAACAACAAAGCAGAGCCCTTTTTTCTGTACCTACCATACAATACACCGCATAGCCCCATGCAAGTGCCCGATGAATTTTGGAACAAAATGAAAAACAAGTCTTTGAATTTCCTATCCAATGCAAATGATGATGAAGATCTGCAGTTTACCAAGGCCGCTTTGGCCATGGTAGAAAATATTGACTATAATGTTGGAAGAATTACCGATAAAATCGAAAAACTGAATCTTGAAGACAACACCATCATTATTTACCTATCGGATAACGGCCCTAATGCCTATCGTTGGAACGGAAACATGAAAGGTAAAAAAGGAAGTGTTGACGAAGGTGGTGTTCGCACCCCTTTTTATATTCAATGGACCAAACATATTCCAAAAGGGCTCGAACTTAATGAAATAGCCGGTGGTATTGATATCTTACCTACATTGTGCGGTTTACTTTCTATACCCTATTCAACAGAATTTCCTGTTGACGGTGAAGACTTGAGCGCTTTACTATTGGGAAATAAATTCGAAAGTAAGGATCGATTTCTTTTTAACCATTGGAACGGAAAAACAAGTGTTAGAAGTCAAAAATATAGACTAGATAATGAAAATAGACTTTATGACATTACTGTTGACAGAGCGCAAAAAAATGATATATCCAATGAGAACCCAAATCTGGCCAACAAATTTCTTGAAGCTAAACGTAAGTGGGAAAACGAAACCATAACTACCACCAAACAGAATGATGATCGCGCTTTTACCTTAGGTTATCCAAAAGCCATATATACTCAACTACCTGCTAGAGATGGTGAAGCACATGGTACCATAGAGCGTAGCAACCGCTGGCCAAACGATTCTTTTTTCACCAATTGGAATTCTGTAAACGATTCTATTACTTGGAACGTTGATGTATTGGAAGAAGGTAATTTCCAGGTTGAAATGTATTACACATGTCCACCAAAAGATTTGGGTTCAATTGTAGAACTAAGTTTTGGTGATAGTAAGATCAAGGCTAAAATAATAGAAGCTTTTGATTCTCCTCTTGTTGGTAAGGAATATGATCGAGTATTAAGAATGGAGTCCTATGTAAAGGAATTTAAACCGTTGAATCTAGGTATAATTTCATTACCTAAAGGCAAAGGAACTTTGACTCTTAAAGCTCTGGAAATGCCAAATAAAGCGGTAGCCGATTTTAGGTTATTACAGTTTAAAAAATTGGACTAAACTTTAAATATTAGAATCAAGTTAAAGTATATAAAAAAACCTCCTATTTATGTAAAAATAGAAGGTTTTGCATTCAAGTTGGTAGTTGGTTTACTTTAAACTTTTTAAATATTCTAAACTCTTTGGTACTTGAGTAACAACATTAGAAGATTCATCTTCTATAAACATATATTCAATACCTAATTTTTTAGCTTCGGCAACTACACCTGCAATGTCTATTTGCCCAGTGCCCAAAACAACATTAGTATCATCTTCTTCATGCCCGGTATTATTACCCTTAATACCTTTCTCCATATCTTTAAGATGTAAGAGTGTAAATTTATTAGGGTATTTCTTCATCAATTCCAACGGGTCCGCACCTCCGTGCTGTGCCCAAAAAACATCTAGCTCAAATGTAAAATCCGTTGCATTTTGCGCCATGTAATCAAACAAAGTACCTCTCTTATATTTTCTAAATTCATATCCATGCGGATGATAGGCTAAAACCAATCCGTTTTGTTTCAGGACTTTACCGGCTTTATTAAAAACTTCGGTAGCATGTTGGGTCTCTTTTAATTCCCAAGTGTTCCCCTCGTGAGGCACCCAAGCGCACATTACATATTTTGCACCAAAATCTTTAGCATTTTTAATGACTTTTTCAACATCGCTCTCCAAATCTTCAAATGTGGCACCAATACTTACCATATCTAAATTATTTTGGTCAAGTAATGCTTTAAAATCCTCTAACGGCATATCATAAGTATCACCGCCTTCAATCTTATCAATTCCCCATTCATTGATCAACCCTAAGGTATTGGACACATCCATCTTAAATTGATTTCTAAGACTGTACAACTGTATACCAACTTCTTGAGAGTGCGCTAAAAAACCACTACCCAAAAGGATAGTGGCAATCAATATTTTTTTTATCATCTTACTACTTTCTATGTAAGTAAATTTCCTTCATCATCCCATTCGGCAATGACGTTTCGTTTACTTTGGTCTACGCATTTTGCAATCCATTCCGGATCATAGGCAACGCCATGTTGATCAAGAACATCTTGTGGTACTCCATCCCACACATTAGGTGTATTCCCTTTATATCCTAAATCTGCAATACCCACTTTAGAGGTGTAATAACCAGTAACGGTCAACCCCCGCATGGTATAGAAAAACTGAATTTCCAATGGTTGCTCGCTTAAAGGCTTTTCCGTGTCATGCCAGCAAATTTCATCGCAGATCTGTTTTTTCTGCTCTAAAGTGGCGGACTTAAATTCCGTACCAAATTCTGTATTGCTCTTATGATCTAACCACATTAAGCCACCTAATAAAATAGGACCCATTTCTGGAATATCTTTGCCCATAAATTCAACCAGATCAGGTACCTCTGCCTCTATTGGACCACCATGTGGTTCTTTTGGCGGTAAAATTACTACGCTTAAGGCTGCAATGGTTTCCATTTCATGCTCATTGAACAATTGTTCCGCATTTAACTTTTCTATGCGTTCTAGCTCTGCAGGGGTTCTACCAAAGTACTTTTCACTAGTGGTGGCTATAGTCTCATCTATAGTTTCCCCACTTTCTGTCTTACATGAATGGAAGACCAGACCAGTACCTGCTGCAGCACCTCCAAGTATTATAGTTTGTAAACTCTTTCTTCTATCCATCATTCTAAATATTTTGTGCCTTTAATTGCTCAATGATATAATCTGATGCTCTCCATGAAAGCGCCATAATGGTCCAAGTACAGTTTTTATCCGCCTGAGAAACAAAAACACCCGCATCTACAATAAATACATTATCTGCATCATGTAATTGTTGAAACTTATTGGTTACCGATGTCTTTGGATCATCGCCCATTCTTGTGGTACCAACTTCATGAATAATTTCACCTGGCTTATGAAGACCGTAATCTTGATCTTTACCAGGTTTTTCACCTAGGTAATGACCGCCCATGTTATGAATAATCTCTTCAAAAGTATCTTGCATATGCTTTGCCTGATTCTTTTCATACTGAGACCATTTGTAGTTGAATTTTAAAACGGGAATACCGTATTCATCTACCGTAGTTGGGTCTATTTCACAATAGTTATCAATATTGGCCAAGCCTTCTCCACGGCCACCAAACCCAACAACCGATCCGTAATATTTCTTTACATCATCACGTAGGCTTTCTCCATAACCACCAGATTTTAACCCGAAGTATTTGTTCATAGCATTGGGATCCCAACCAAAACCATAGTTAGGTTGCCCCATGCCACCCCAAACTTCAATATGGTATCCTCTTGGAAAATCAAGCTTAGAGTTGTCTCCCCACCAAGGTGAATACACATGCATACCCCCTACACCATCTTCGTTATATGAGGTTTTTCTGTTCATTAAGCCCGGTATAACACCTGCTGCACTTGCCCCGGTAGAATCATGTAAATATCTACCTACCAAGTTACTACTGTTACCCAAACCATTAGGGTGCTGCTTACTTTTTGAATTCAACAAAATTCGTGCAGAACTACATGCAGAAGCGGCCAAGACCACTACTTTACCTCTTAGTTTGTATTCTTTTCTATCTTCTTTATTGATATATGAAACACCGGTGGCCTTACCTTCCTCATTTGTAGTAACCTCACGTACCATGGAGTTTACGAACAATTTCACTTGACCACCGCTCTTCTGTGCCGGAAAAATTAAGCAACTACCCGCAGAGAAATCAGCATAAATTTGACATGACCTACCACATTGTCCACAATAGAAACAAACACCACGGTCATTATTAATTCTTTTGGTCAACATGGAAAGCCTACCTGGTATAACCGGTATGTTAGACTTCTTTGCCCCGTTGATATAATATAATTCATGTAATCTTGGTTTCGGGGGAGGAAGAAAGAATCCGTCGGGATCATTTTCTCTACCTTCATTGGTGCCAAATACTCCAATTAATTTATCTAATTTATCATAATATGGCTTTACATCTTCATAGCCTATTGGCCAATCATCGCCATGGCCATCACGAGTTTTTCCTTTAAAATCCTTTGGTCCAAAACGTAAAGAAATACGCCCCCAGTGATTGGTTCTACCACCTAGCATTCTTGCACGCCACCATTTAAATTCAGTTCCTTCCGCATGTGTATATGGCTCTCCTTCAACTTCCCAATCTCCCCAAGACATATCCCATTCGCCAAAGGCACGGGTGGTTCCTGCCCCTCTTCTAGGTGAATCATATGGTTGTTTTAATTGCGTCATGGTTTTTGGATCTGCCGGGTCAAAAAACGGACCCGCCTCTACAACAGCTACATTTAAACCTGCATCTGCCAACTGCTTGGTAGCCATACCACCACCTGCTCCTGAACCTACTATGATCACGTCAAAGAGTTCTGAGGATTCTTTTATCTGCATAATTTGAAATTAGTTATTGATTACAATTTAATTTTTAATAGAATAACGACCCCCGTTTTTAGCTGAATAACATTTGTAATTGGACGGACGGATATTTTTGAAGTACAATACTTCACTTTTGATCATTTAACTTCTCTGTCTTAAATGTAGAAGCCGGTAAACCCGCACTATTGTACAAAGTGGCTATATCCGTACTCTTCCAGGCATACCTAACTGCTGTAGGTTTTTTAACCTCTTTGGCACTTACTAATACCGTTTTATTCTTCAATTTTGCCTTAGCTGGAAACCACTCTCCTTGGGCATTGGAAATTTCAAATAGCGTAATTTTTTTTCCTTTATTATACAAGCCATCGGCATGACTAAAATGAACTTCTACTTTATTTCCGTCAATTGTAAAATCCTTGTAAAGAGGTCCGTAAATTTCTTTATCCTCCAAAAATCCATAATGCTCTTTAAGTGCTATGTTCGCTAGTCTTAACCCTACATCTTGCTTGTTTAACGGGTGAATATCTTCTATGGTGCAGATATCACTGGTCATGGCCATACCTGTATTTTTCAATCCCAATGCTCTTCTCTGTTGATCGCGTACCACGCCCCCGGCAAATTCTTGTCCATATTTAAAGGGTGCTATTTGGGCATAATAAAAAGGAAAATCAATGTTCCAGGCATTTCGCCATGAAGTAATCATATTTGTAAAAAGCTTTTGGTAGCTTTCTGCATTCGCCGTATTAGATTCGCCCTGATACCAAATAGTACCACCTATCTTAAATTTGGTCAACGGGGCTATTAAACCATTATATAAAACAGATTTTTCAACGGTAACCCACTTGTTGGGTGCTACTTTTTTATGGGCTTCCACTAAATCTGAATGTGCATCAAAAACAGATTTTGGGGTCCACACTTCCGCACTGGTGGCGCCCCATGCATTATCTATCAAACCTATGGGAATATTCATTTCTTTTTGAAGATTTCTAGCAAAGAAATAGGCAACCGCACTAAAATCCTGCATGGCTTTGGGAGTACAGGCAACCCATGTACCGCTTATCTCATCCTGTGGATATGTAGATGTTCTTTTGTTCACTGAGAACAATCTAATATTGGGATAATTGGCATTGGCAATTTCTATGTCCTTATTTGCTATGTTACTGTTTGCACTCCACTCCATATTACTTTGCCCGGAACACAACCACACCTCACCGACCAAAACATCTTTCAATGTAATTTCATTGCTTTCACCCTTAAAGCTAATCTCATACGGGCCACCTGCCTTTGGCGTATTTACATTGATCTCCCATTTTGCATCATTGCCCGTTTTAACCTTTACAGTTTCATTGTTCCAACTTGTAAACACTGTGAACTCCTCATTTGGATTTGCCCATCCGTACAACAGCACACTGGTCTCTCTTTGTAAAACCATATGATCTGTAAAAATGCCATGTAAAGAAATTTCAGCTTTTACAAAAGATGTCGCCAAAATGCAAAACGCGAGTAGGTAATTTCGTAACTTCATTAGATGTATTATTAATTGATCTAAATATACCCAATTATAACAAACACTAACAAATTCATAAATTTTTAGTGTAATTTTCAATGAATTTGTTAAAATGGATGCTATTTTTACGAAGTTCTTAATATTAAAATTCGCAAAATCATGTCTTCCACACCCTATTTGATGAAACGACGTAATTTTATTAAAGCTTCTTCGGCATCGCTACTTTTTACTTCTATAAACCCGTATAGCTATGATTTTTTTGCCAATGAAAAACCTAAGAAAGTTGCACTAATTGGCACGGGATGGTATGGCACTGGTGATTTATTACGCCTTATTCAAGTAGCCAACGTTGAAGTTACAGCCCTGTGCGATGTAGATGAACATCAACTAAATACCGCTGCACAATTAGTTACCGAACGGCAAAAAAACGGTAAAATACCAAAATTGTATGCAGATTACAGAACCATGTTGCAAGAAAAAAAATTAGACATTGTCCTTATTGGAACACCGGATCATTGGCATGCCTTAACTTGTATTGAAGCTCTTAAACATGGTGCCCATGTTTATGTTCAAAAACCTATTAGTGTTGATGTAATAGAGGGTGAAGCCATGGTTGCAGCAGCTAGAAAATACAATAAAGTAGTACAAGTGGGCACTCAACGAAAAAGCACACCTCATCTTGTAGATGCTAAAAATAAAATTATAAACAACGGACTTTTAGGTACTGTTGGACATGTAGATATGTGTTGTTATTATCATATGCGTGCCAATGGCAATCCCCCAGAACAAGAAGTACCGGATTTCTTTGATTATGAAATGTGGACAGGTCCTGCCCCATTACGCCCTTATGATGGCTTACCTCACAAAAGATGGTGGCGTACGTTCAGGGAATATGGAAACGGAATTACCGGAGATATGTGTGTTCATATGCTTGATACCGTTCGTTGGATGCTAGACCTAGGATGGCCCAAAAGAATAAGTTCTCACGGAGGCATTTTTGTTGACAAGGACGGAAAATCAAATATATCCGACACCCAATCTGCCGTATTTGAATATGATGATCTTAATTGTAATTGGCAACATAGAACATGGGGAAACCCAGATGACCCAGATTACCCTTGGGCATTCAAAATCTACGGATCCAAAGGTGTACTCAAGGGCGATGTAATGAAGGCTGAATTTGTACCTGTTGATGGTGGTGACACCATTAGGTTCAACGTGCTTTATGAGAAAGATGAATATCCTGAAGATGTAACCGAAAAAGATATTGAATTACATGCCGCACCAGCCACCCGTAGACATATGATCAATTTTTTAAATGCCATTGAAAACAATACAAAACCTGTTGCAGATATTGAACAAGGGCATATCTCTTCCGCTAGTTGTATTTTGGCCAATTTATCTATGGATCTAAAAAGGCCATTAACCTATGACCCAATAAGCAGGACGGTTTTAAATGATCCTGAAGCAACTGCGTTATTGCAAAGAGAATATCGCGGAGACTGGAAACACCCTCACCCAGAAACAGTTTAAGGCTATTGTAATTTTTTAGTGGAATCTCTTACCAGCAAACTGGTTTTCACCGTCTTGGTCTCGTAAGGCAACTCAGGGTTTTTAATTCTGTTGATCAGCAATTTAGCCGTTTGTTCACCAATGTACTTACCGTGCTGACTAACCATGGTCAATGATGGTGTAACATATTTTGACAATTGTCCGTTCGTAAATCCTATTATTGAAATATCATTGGGCACGTTGTAGCCTCTTGCCTTTACAACTTCTAACACTTGTACCGCAATAAGCTCATCAATACCTATGATACCTTCAATTGTCTTATAATTCAACAAAAAAGACATCAACAGATCCAAATCATCTTTCACCGTTAGGTTAATTACCAATTTGGGATCGAAAGGAATTTCAAATTCCTGCAATGCTTTTTTATAGCCCAACAACCTTAATTTTCCGACACTGGAACTTGATATGGGATTTACTACCGCTATATTTTTACAGCCTATTTGCACCAAGTATTTGGTAATCTTGTAACCTGCTTCAAAATCATCTACCACAACCTTGTCACACTGCACGTTATCCGACACTCGGTCAAAAAGAACTACGGGAATGTCATTATTAATGATATCGGTGAGTGCATCATGCTTGTCTTCGTTCTGACTCTCTTCTGCCAATGACATGATTACGCCATCTACTGTACCGGCATCAAAAAACTCTAAAGTTTTGGTCTCTTTTGCACTAGATTCATTACTAATACAACTAATGATATTATAACCGCTTTCATTAGCGACCTTTTCAATACCATACAGCACCTGAACAAAGAAGTAATTTAAAATATTGGGTACTACGACACCAATAGTTTTGGTGCTTTTATTCAATAAATTCAGTGCCAACCTATTAGGCTTGTAGTGCTTTTCCTTTGCGTAGGCCTGTATTTTCTCCTTTAGGTCAATGCTGATCTCATGACTATCATTTATCGCTTTTGAAACGGTTGAGATAGACACCTTAAAATGTCCTGCAATATCCTTTAGGGTAACTTTTTTCATAACTTATTCTGCAAAAGAACAGATTTAAATTGACATTTAAATTATTTGCAAAAAGCAAAATGCCCCAAGTTATAAAACTAGGGGCATTTCCTTTCAAATTAGCTTTTCAAAATTGGGCTAACAATCCTCTATTTTTTAGAGGAGATTGAACTAAGAAAACTATATGTATTGATTGATGATGTTCTCAAACAATTCTTGCTTACCACTATGTAAATCTAACTCTCCGTTTTCACTGGCAATATTGTAAAGATCCTTCAAATCTAATTTACCGTTCTCGAAATCTTTACCCTTACCAGAGTCAAAAGAGCTGTATCTGTTTTCACGCAATTTGTTATATGAAGAGGAAGAAATAATCTTATCCGCAGTGATCAATGCTCTGGCAAAAGTATCTGCTCCGCCAATATGTGCATGGAATACATCTTCTAAATCGGTACTATTTCTTCTAATTTTAGCATCAAAATTGACACCTCCACCTTGTAAACCGCCTGCAGCTAAGAATACCAACATAGCTTCTGTAGTTTCCTGAATGTTGTTAGGGAACTGATCGGTATCCCAACCGTTTTGGTAATCTCCACGGTTTGCATCCATACTACCTAACATACCTGCTTTTGCGGCAACCGCAATTTCATGCTGAAAAGTATGCTGCGCCAACGTTGCATGGTTGACCTCAATGTTCATTTTAAAATCTTTCTCCAAACCATATTCCTTTAAGAATCCAATTGCCGTAGCACAATCAAAATCATATTGATGCTTCATTGGCTCCATAGGTTTTGGCTCAATAAAGAAATTACCTTTAAAGCCTTGACTACGTGCATAATCTCTCGCCATGGTCAAGAATTGTCCCATATGATCTACCTCACGACCTAAATCTGTGTTCAATAAGGACATATAACCTTCTCTACCGCCCCAGAACACATAATTTTCCCCTCCTAAAGCTATGGTAGCATCTAAAGCCAATTTAATTTGACCACCGGCTCTTGCCACAACGTTAAAGTCTGGATTGGTAGCTGCACCGTTCATGTATCTTGGGTTTGAGAAACAGTTGGCCGTACCCCAAAGCAATTTTTTCCCGGATTCCTTCTGTTTTTCTTTCAGGTAATCCGTAATTGTTGCCAATCTTTTTTCAGATTCAGCAAAGGTGGGTGCTTCTTGAATTAAATCGAAATCATGAAAACAGTAGTAATCGAATCCTATTTTATCAAAGAATTCAAATGCAGCATCTGCCTTATCTTTAGCCGCTTGTACCGCATCAGATGATTTATCCCATTCAAAACTCTGCGTACCAGGTCCAAATGGGTCTGATCCTTGACCACAGAAGGTATGCCAATATGCCGTGGAGAACTTAAAGTGCTCACGCATGGTCTTACCCGCTACAACTTGTTCTGGGTTGTAATATTTAAATGCCAACGGATTATCGGATTCTTTTCCTTCAAACTTAATTTTGTCTATACCTTTAAAGTATTCTTTGTTTGCCATTATGTTGATTTTATAAGTTGTTCAATATTAATTCCAATTCATTTTTCCAGGTGGCATACGCGTTTTTATATGCCGTTTTATCTTCTTTTGGACTAAAGGTCATTACATAATCATTATCCAAAACCGTTTTACCAAAAGCTTTAAAATCTCCTTTATGCAGATTGGCCGCCCTTGCAGCACCGATTGCCCCAGTGGTATTATAAATTTCAATATCATAACCAATTAAAGTGGCTACCGTAGTTGAAAAGATTTCTGAACGAAATAGGTTATCGTTCCCGGCGCGCATTACATTTACTTTTATTCCGTCAGATTCCATAATTTCCATACCGTAAACAAAAGAAAAGGCAATACCTTCCAATGCTGCACGGCATAAGTGCCCTTTACCGTGATTGTTCAGGTTTAGGTTGATGATCCTAGTACCCACTTCCTTACTTTCCAGCATTCTTTCTGCCCCGTTACCAAAGGGAATCATGGATACCCCATCGCACCCGATCGGCACTTCGTTGGCCAGTATATTCATTTCTTCGTAAGAAGAGACATTTAAATTATTAAGTAACCACCGGTACTGTATTCCTGCTCCGTTGATACAAAGTAATTTTCCTATTCTAGCGGGTTTTCCAGGAGAATAGTTTACATGTGCAAAATTGTTTACTCTTGAGCTTTCTTTTACAGAAAGATTATCTGTCACTGCATATACAACACCAGATGTACCGCCCGTTGCCGCTACTTCACCCGGATTAAATACATTTAGCGTCAAAGCGTTATTGGGTTGGTCTCCTGCACGATAAAGAATTGGCGTACCTATTTGTAGCCCACTTTCAGATGCACCTTTTTCATTTACTTTAGATTGTACAGAAAAGGTATCCACAATATCTGGAATCATCTCTTTTTCCAGTCCGTAATGATCAAGTAGAATTTCTGCTATGGCATCACTTTTAAAATCCCAGAATATACCTTCTGACAAGCCGGAAACTGTAGTATTTACCACACCAGATAACTTATAGGCGATAAAATCGCCCGGAAGCATCATTTTATAGATTTGCGCATAGATATCAGGCTCATTTTCCTTTACCCATTTTAATTTAGAAGCCGTAAAGTTAGATGGCGAGTTCAGTAGGTGCGAATTACAGGTATTGCCCCCCATTTCTTCATATGCTTGTTGACCTATACCCACTGCCCTACTATCGCACCATATAATAGATTTTCTAAGTGGATTCCCTTCTTTATCAATAAGCACTAGACCGTGCATTTGATAGGATATACCGATACCCGATATATCTGATTTTTCAATTTTTTCTTGTATACATAGTTTGTCAATGCCGCTACAAACATAACGCCACCAATCTAATGGACTTTGTTCTGCCCAACCATTTTTTACAGCCTCCATAGACATTTCTGTCTCTGGTTCAGTAACTACCCCAACGCTCTTTCCCGTTGAAGCCTTTACCAAGGCTATCTTAATAGATGAGCTTCCTATATCTAATCCTAAATGGTACATAAATAGTATAAATTGGTTTGCTGTAATAAGTTAAACCAAAAATAAGTACTATCCTTAGCAATAGATATTTAGGCTACGAAAAATTATCGTAACTGAATTTAATCAAATTTAAATTTTTAATTAAAAATCTTTAAAGTATTGATTTACAATTCTTTATATTGATTTTAAATTACTAATAATTTTCGAAAAGGTTTTCGTATAACCTTTACAATCAAAAGAATAAGATTTTAATTTATACCACTTTTATAGCTGATTTTGTAATTGTTCCAATTTAGAAAGTGCTTCTGATTTAGAATTAACATCTAACTTTAAATAGATATTTTGAATGTGGAAATTTACTGCACTTGGTGTTACAAAAAGCTTTTGGGCAATCATTTTATAAGTAGCTCCTTGACATAGAAAATCTACGATCTGATTTTCTCTTTCTGAGAAAAAAGCAAAAGTTTTTCTATGAAAATTGCTAATGATTTTCTTGACTATATCATTGCTCATTGCTGCACCTTCTTTTTCCATACTCTTTAGGGCGTGCTCCAATTTATCCAAAGTCAATGGTTTTGTTAAGTAACCATTTGCTCCTTTTTTAAACGCATTCTTAATCATTTCAAAATCATTATTTTCACTGAACATTACAATTTTGATTTCCCAGTCTTTCTTTTTAAACAATTTAATGGCATCTACGCCGTTCATATCGTTCAATTCTATTTCAGAAAGTACAATTTGAGGTCTTGTAAACTTGAAATCTTTGATGGCATCTTTGGCAGACGTGTAACTGCCCACTACTTCATAACCTTCTATTTCCTCAAAATGATTTCTATAAACGGTATGCAGTGAGGTATCTTTTTCCAATACTATTATTCTAATATTTGAGCTTTTCATAATCTCCATAGTTTTTGAAGCCAATATTCCATTTACAGAATATTGACTACTGTTAGTTTTTAATAATTTCAGGAACCTTTTACAAAGGTTAAAACCACTAAACAACGGACATGTAAATGAACAAATAGTGAAAACTATAAATTCAGTTTTACAAATCAATAGACAAAAGTTGCCCTAAAGAGCAATCAAAAATTGAAAGTTCTTTGCTATTGTTCAGTTAAAAAATCTAATTGAAAAACGGATGACCGCTAACGTGTCAGTTTATAAAACCGAGCCGTTTGCCAAACAGTAAATCTGTGAGATTTTTGAGTTCTAAAAAATTAGAAAACCTGTGAAGAAAAAGATGTGTTTTAAAATGGGAATTGTGTAGGTAATACTCATTCATGGTTGTGGGGGGATTTGGGGTTATACAATTGGGTTTGAATCTTTTTGGTGTTGGAAATATATAAATTAATGCAACATAGCCGTTGAAAACCCATATATTTTCGTTCAACTACCAATTTTTCTTAAAAAATAAGGTAATTCATCGATAGTTAACGTAAAGTTAAAATCAAGAATTACCACCAATGTAAACCAAATAATAAAGGAGGGGACCCAGTCATCCCCCCGGATAACACCCCTCCTTTTATTGACAATTCAAATCAACCATAAAACCTTAGGAAATTATGGAAACTCAATTCATTATTCTCTACTTATATAATCGTCTTCAAAAGTATTGGATGCTGTTGCAGTTGCTTCGTTCACTTGCATGATCCATTTCTCTTGATTGTATTTACCGTTTAAATCCGTACTTGCAGCCATTTGTGCCTCGTTCTTATAATCATAGTCTGCCAAGTATACATAATATAGACCGTTCTCCTTATTGTAAAACTGCTTTGGATCTAAACCCTTTTCACGTAAATCTTTCATAAAAGCATTCATATACTTTGTTTGGCTGTATACGTTTGCGATAACATAATATCCTGAATTCATATCTATTGCATCTGAATCCACTAACATTTTAACAGGCATTTCTTTAAAATTATCTCTTGTTGATGGAAACTCCTTGAAGTTCGCCCTTCTTGAAGAAGTCGATGTTGCCGCTGTAGATGTATTTGAAGATGCTGATGTAGTACCCGTAGCAAATGCATCGGCAGGCTCTGTTACAAAATCTATAGCATCATCCACGATATCATTGTTTACATATGAGGTGTTTTCCTCTACACTAAAGTCTTGTAAAGAGCTTTTAATGGTAGTATCAATATCGTTACGCAACATTCTTACAATTAGCTCAAAACGCTCTTCAAACGCTGCTATTCTTTCACTCTCAATTGAATCTTGACGAAGAATCAGTTCATCTAAGATTATTTTATTTTCATAAGCCAAACTACTTTCTGAAACAGGTGCATTAGAACTACTTTCTTGCTTTCTTCTACTTGCCTTTCTTGCACTATCTCTTTCTTCAATTAAATTGGCTATTTGCTCTTCATAATTTCTTACGATATTATCTATTTGATTGTCCGATGAATTATCTGCTACCGAAATGGCCAAATCATCATCTTTAAGCTTATATGCCAATGTAATCTCATGGTTCCAGCCAAGGTTGGCATCATCACTTGATAGATCTTTCTCCATTAAATAACCTAAAGACATTTTTTCACTTAAGTTAAAACCTACACCAGCTGCCACACCATATTCTTGGTCTACCGTAGTTTGCAACCAACCATAATTTGGTAAGTCCAATAACATGGAACCAAAGTAGTATAGGCTACCATCATAATTTTGCCCTATTTGAGCCATTGGCATTAATCTCGCATTTTCAAAAAGTCCTCTTGAATGCTCAAATGAATGGGTATATTGAACCGATGCCTTAACACTCTTGGTTGACAAATCGGTCAAAAATTCGTTCGTTGTTTGATTGTATTTTACTAAATCTTCTGCATACAGTCCAAAATCAAAACTACCAAGTGATAGATTGATACCTGGTTGTACCGCAATTTTACTTTCTTTTCTAGCATCTGCTATCTCTGGGTCATCTGTACTTACAACAACTCTATTCTTGTCCAAACCTTGATTAAAGTAAGTTACATTGGTACCAAACGTTAATACAGATTTGTCTCCTAAACGAACAGACGATGCGTAGTTGGCATTGAAACCAAATTCTTGAACCACACCAGACCATTGGCTATATACACCAATACCTACAGCTGTATGGTCATTTAACTTATTACTGAAACCTAGAAAGTAATTTTGACTGTTGTCGTCAAAGGTTGCATATTGGTTTCTATGTAGAATGTTCAAATATGACTTGTTCTCACGTACCAATGAGAATGTTGGGTTTATAAAAAACCTGTTGAAGAATAATTGATTGTGATAGGTACTACTGGAGCCTAAGTTTGCATTGGTTTCTTGACCTTTTACTGTTTGGACAAGAGCCAATAAAAATAAAGCAATAAGAAAACTACTGATTTTATACGGACTTTCCATAACGTTTGATTTTAATGATTAGAATTGAAATTGTCTATGAATTGGGGGATATGAATAATGGGTGGTTATTCATCTTCAAATACAGAGCTAGAATATTGCATCTGTTTTTCTGAGTTAAAAGCTTCCAAGAAACGATCATCTCTGTCTCTCTCGTTTATAGGTTTATCATTTAAGTTAAATGCTACGTTCTGTGTATGCTTACCTTTTGCAATTCTGTTAGATACCACATAACCAGAACCATCACCTTGCAATAAGTTTACGGAGTACTCGTCATAAGAACTGTTTATTGTATTACCCATGTTAACCGCCAGCCCTACACTACGTTGACCAACCTCTACCATGTACACATCTAAACCGCCATAGCCTTCCCTACCGTCAGAGGCAAATACTAGACTACCGTTAGATATAGGGTTAGGGTGAATATCATTTTTAGCGGTATTGACCTTTTCACCTAAATTCTTCGCCTGACCCAACATTCCGTTTTTTTGAATGGTTGCCACATAAATGTCATACTCGCCAAATGTGCCCGGCATATTAGATGCAAAGAACAATCTACTGCCATCTGGTGATACGGCTGGGTGCTTTGCCGAGTAATCACCTGGACAAACCGCTACTTCGGTTATTTTTTTCCACTCGCCGCCTACTTTGTCAGCTTTATAAATTTTGTGAACTGCTTTTTTCTTGGAGAACATGCCGGTTACGGGTTTACGATATACGGTTTTACTATAGTATGCCGTATTACCACCATTGGTCAACGCCACGGGCGGAGCGTACTCACCTGATGCTTTTTTTGCCGGTGTATTTGTTGTAGCTGCAAATTCGCTACTCACCTGGTTGTCATCCCACGGTAAAAAATTTCGTCTATTGTTTGAGGTAAGACGTGGGTGAATAACATTACGGGTCATCTTATAGTCATCTTTAACCAGCTCTGTCCAGTTTTCATCGGCAATCTCGTTTTGTACCTCTTTACCTAACTGAGAAACAGCGTGATCAAATCTTTTTTGGTAACTTTTCTTTAAGGTACCATCTTCAGAAATTTCCATAAGTCTGCCATACCAGTATAAAGCATTCTCGTATTTTTTGGTCAGGAAATTGGCATTACCTAGGTCTTCAAAGATTTCTTCATCTGAATAACCAAGTGATTTTAACTTGTTGTAATTATCTGTACGGTTAGAAACTTCTGTAACCTTTCTTTCAAGAAAACTGGTTGAAGAATCGTTGTAGGCCAAATCTTGGCCATAACCCATGGTCGCCATACAGGCGAACAAAAGGCTAATTTTAAATGAATTGTTCATAATACTAGATTTTGGGATTTCATACTCCAAAGGTCTAGCAACTCATTCAATTGATTATTAATAAAAATTCATAGGTTTTATCATATTCTGTAAATCAATAACTTTAATAAATACACATTATTAATTGAATATCAGATATTTAACTCTATTTTTTAAATTATTTTGACACCTGTTTATTTTTTTTCTTCTCTGAATAATAAGTGTACCCTAAATAGGCCAATTGTAAACCAACCGCCGCCATTTTCAATTTTCTACTTCTTACTAACATTTTTGCTACTCCAAATAGTGGTGATAATCTCATAGTTTTTCTTTTTTAAGTTCGATAACAATGTAAGCACTACCTAGATTTCAACTTAACTCTATCCATATAAAATCTATGCTAAAACCTTCTTTTAGAAGCTAATTCTTAGGGGTTTAAAGCTTAACTGCATACAGCTAAAGTACTATCGTATAACGTCAATGTAAACGCCCGTTTACCCTTAAATTGCCTATAACAGAAATGATTAATAACGGGCATGATCGCCTATTAATTTAATATTATGAATAACGATATAAAGAAAATTGAAGATAGTCTTAAAGACTTGGTAAGTAAAAATGAAGATGCCATTAAAGGTTTTGAAAAAGCATCTGAAAATTCAAAGGATGTAGGCATTAAAAGTTACTTTGAGAAAAAAATTATAGATCGCATGCAGTTCTTGAAAGAACTTAGAGGTTCTGTTCCTGAATTAGATTTAGGTAGCGTTCAAATTGAAGGTAGCGCAGCCGGCACACTACACAGAACTTGGATGGATGTTAAGGCATTCTTTGCTGAAGATAATGATGAAGCAATGTTAGAGGAAGCAGTTAGGGGAGACAAAGCAGCCATTAACGATTATGATAATGCCTTGGCAGAAACCATGATGCCACACCGTTTAAAGGAAATTATCAGAGCACAAAGAGAACAATTACAGAATGATTTAGAAACCAAGGAAGTTCTTGAAGACTATAGATAATCTTATATAATTATCAATAAAAATAGCCCTTGTTTTAGCAAGGGCTATTTTTATACGTAATATTTAATTTTAAGTTCTAGCTGCTTGAGCTCGTTTTTTCCTTAGCCAACTTTTATAGAACTTTTTACCAAAATATAATATCAATGCTTTTTTCATAATCTAAGTTTAATACGTTTTCATTTTATCCTTACGTTTTCTCAACTGTCTTTCCAGTTCACTAATAGATTCGTTTACCGACTCTTCAAAATTTTGATTACTGGCTTCTGCAAAAATTCTAGGACCAGGTACACTTAACCGTATATTACAGATCATACCTGTTTCATCAGAAGATGTGTTTTCTTGCTTTATAAATACATCTGCCCTAATTACATCATCAAATTTTGCATGCAATTTGTCCAGCTTGTCCTTGATATATGTTTCCAACCTGTCACTTGCTGTTACACCATCATACTCATATATAATTTCCATAAATTCTCTTGTTTTTACTCGCCTAGCGAGGTTAATAATAAAAGAGGCTTTTCAAACGACAATAATTGCCGCTAGAAAATACCTCTTACTTTATTTATTTTTGATGTTTACTTATCAACGTTTACCATCCATCCTATGCCAAAACGATCGGTACATCTACCAAAATGTCCCCATTCACGTTCCCTAAATTCATGGTGTACTTGACCTCCACTTGACAAGTCATTAAAAAACTGTTTGCCTTCGTCCAAATTATCGAGATCAACGCTCATATTAATTTGATTGCCATTGTTCAAAGGTGTGTCCGGAGAGGCATCGTATGCCATAAAATGAACTCCTTTTCCTTTGAGCTCTGCGTGCTGTAATTTTCCACGATAAGAAGACGGAACATCTATTTTCTTATCCTCGTATGTTTGTTTATTTTTTATGTCTGCACTGAACAGGTTTGCGTAGAAGTTCAATGCTTCTTGACAATTACCGTTAAAGGCTAAATATGCTTGTATTTTCATGA
Source organism: Maribacter sp. HS (assembly GCF_048059195.1). Taxonomy (NCBI): domain Bacteria; kingdom Pseudomonadati; phylum Bacteroidota; class Flavobacteriia; order Flavobacteriales; family Flavobacteriaceae; genus Maribacter; species Maribacter sp. HS. The sequence goes on along the minus strand of NZ_JAYLVV010000009.1, from coordinate 215,284 downwards.
TATATTGTTTTAATACAATTTACCCAATACCATACCGTTCCCTTACCTTGAAAAATACAGTTATTGATGCATTACATATTGTAAGATATCTTTACTGTTCCAAGGCAATTTTGGCATCATCAATAAATTGAAAAAACGATAATTTTTCATTGGACCCCGTAAACATTAAATTGGATGACAACTCAAATAAATGTGCCTCGGTTTCAAAAAAATGCATCATATAACCAGCAGTATTGACAAAAGCAACATACTCCCCTATTGCAGGTAATCTAGGAAAGGTGATTTTTCTCTTCAGCAACACATCTCTTTCCAAACAATAGGCTCCTGTAAAAAATACATCTACATTCTCGTTTTTTTCAACCTCAGAATTATATAACATAAACGGGTCTAAAAGAAAATCTGCGCTTGAACTCATCATTTGGCTCATATTCATTTCTAGACCTACCAACCACTGCCCTTTTGCATCTTTCTTTCGGTGTATCACTTTTGCAATTGTCATACCTACTTGATCCAATAATGATCTACCGGGTTCTATTCGCAATTCAACTCCATTCTTTACTAATAATGATGCTACCGACAAACCAGATTGATCATCTACAAAATCCAGCACCTCTCTAATAAAACTTTCTTTGTTTATCTCATTAGAAAACGGATACGTATTCAGTTTACCACGTAGCTGACCATCCTCTAGTCTAAAACCAAGACCATTATTGTTAAACGTAATATCATTGCTATCTTCTAGGACTGAATTTTTCAATTGTTCATTGAATGTATTCCATTCTTTTTCATCTTCTAAATAGTTCATTAGTATACCCCCACCTATATCAATAAAGGACATTGCATATCCTTTTTTTTTCAACTTTGAAAAAATTTGGATGCTGGCAACCAAACTTACGCTGCGTTGATAAGTGGAATATCCATCTAAATGAAAGTGAAGTCCGGTTACATCAAGCATATCAAAGGACTTGTTTTCCCCAACATATGATGCAATGAAGTTTACTACCTCATCAATATCAAAACCAAAACGGCTATATAGTTTTTCTTGGTCAACCGTAAATCCGCTAATGCGAAAACCTACATTTGCTTTTAGACCAATTCTATTGGCAATTGCTTGTGTTAGTACACACTCGTCTTCATTATCCAATATGATAGGAACGCCATTCTTTATGGCCAATTCAATTTGCGGTTCTGTCTTAATTGCAGCTGTAAGCACTAAATTTTCACTATTACCACCTAATGCCAATGATTGTTCCAATTCTTTAAAACTGGCGGTATCTACACCAATACCCGATGCAAATGCTTGTTTTACCAACCCTCTGGATTTATTGGCCTTTCTGGCATAGAAGATTCTATATTTTAATCCGTAACTCTCAAATACTTGTTTGTACATCTCACAATTGTTATTGAAAGATGGCAAATGATGTACATTGATCGGTGAACCATATCTTTCTACCAAACCCTTAACAACGGATTGATTGTTAAATAATTCATGCATCCAATCCGATGTTTTCGGTGTAAGTTGATATTTTGGTTTTCCTTTATAATACATCTTATTCTCTTCCATAATTTTCGGTGATTCTAGCTTTTTTTAATATGGTGTTACAGGTTTGCTTCGCCCAAATAGTTGCAAAATTGTTTCTAGACCTTGATAGGGTATCATTATCACAGGTTATTCCTTCAGTTGGAGTACCGTAAAATGTAATATGGGAATCAACTTTACCATGTGCATTTATGGCATTACCGTTTTCATCTATATCTACACAACCCGGGCTATAACTGGTATTTAGTTTATTTTGAAACGCACGTACTAGTCCATTCTTTAGTAAGTTTTGGTATAGCTCATTTTTAAATTCACCCTCTCTTGCCCTGTAAATGGTGGCATTAACTATGTAATTTAGTTCTGTAGCCTGGGCATCATTTAATTGCAAAGTATAATTGTCTTCCACGGTGTTTTCTGTAATGGTCGAAGCTTTTATATAAGTAAAATCTAAAATACCCGCTTTGCACAATGCCAGCATTTTCTGCATATTCTGTACTGGTGGACCATAAGACAATCTATTGAACAGTCCAAAATAGTACGTATCAAACAATTTATGCGAAGCGGCATCCAATCCTCCAAAACTGTACAGTTCATTGAATAACGGACTTATTTTGCGCCATGCGCCAACAGCAGCCATAAATGGACTTTCATCCTCTCCTTTTTTTGCTTCCTGTATTAAAAATTCTAGATAGCATTGTAAAAGCACCGTTGATAAAATAGGCTCATCATTAAACGGATTCACTATGCTATCCCAATTAAAAATGGGTGATTCAGGGTAATCTTCATGAAAGTACTGCACTTGATTTTCTAGTACGGTAAAATCTTCATCATAATAAAACTGATGCCCATAGTTTTTGAACAAAACACTGTAGTAAGCAAAATAGAATTCCTTCTTTATCAAAGGCAGTACCGTGCACTCAAAACTTACGGGTTTATTTTCCATTAAGTGAGCCATACACTCTTTGGTAAAATAATGTAATTCTATAGAAGATTCAATAGAACCATTTCTAGGTATCATTGGCAATCCGGTTCTTGAAAACGGATAAATTTTAAATGGTTCTTTACCAGATGCCTCGTATTTTAATACTCCTTTTTCATTTTTGACAAAAGTTCCTTCCCTACCCTCGGTCAACGCCAAAATAGCATCAATGGCAGTTAACCCGAAGCCTTTAATCCCCACTAATAAATCTTTTTTCAGATGTTTTAATGTATCATTGGTAGGGTAAATAAAGTTTATCTTTTTGGCATTGTCAATGGATCTATCTCGTTGAGATCTAAACGTATTGTGACCAGTAGCAAAAAGTACCTTATCACAATTAACCATGTATTCCTGTGATAGCCCATCATTTTTAAAATGCAACTGATACTCGTTGTTATTCTTGACTACGTTAGTAACCAAACCTATATGATCTATAACTTCTACATTGTCTGGTAAATGTTCCATAACCTGATGATAACAATCTGATAAATATTCACCTACTAGCGCTCTAGGAGCATATGAATTAGGCGAAGTGCTTCCATAATTGTTATTTTCAAGCCATGATACAAAATCAGGTGTTTTAGGTACTACTGAAAATGGCTCTTGCAAAGCCCAACCAGAAATATTGCCATTGGTATAATTCATAATCAAAAACTCCGGTTGATCCTGCCTATAAACATCTCCCGAGGCTAAAAAACCCGTCGTGTTAAAAATATGTACTTGTATGTGTTCAAGCAGATTATAAGCTTTTATATATGCAATTAATCTTTCAAATGCATAGAAGCCTTTAGGTCCAAAACCTACAATTCCTATTTTATATGATTGTGTATTTTCCATAACATATCTCTTCTACCAACCGCCAATTGGCGTAAAAGCGTTTTTACTTTCCGGAAGTTCTTTTAATAACCAATCTCTATTATAAATGGTATCTAAATAACGCTCTCCACGATCACATAGAAACAATGCACAATTACTATCCTGCTCCATTTTTTGACTGTATTTACGTACGGCACTGATCATTCCACCAGAAGAACCACCACATAAAATGGCTTCTTTTTCCAGTAAGCTCCAGCATCCGCGGGCACAATCCACATCATCTACATATACATGATCATAAATTCTACTGGTATTTAAAAATTGAGAGGGCACACCGGCACCATGACCCGGTATCAACCTCTTTAATGGTGGACCGCCAAAAAGAACACTTCCAACGGCATCAACGGCAATAATTTTGGTGTTCAAATGGTTTTCGTGGATATAATCTGCACAGCCCATTAGTGTTCCACAAGTACTTGTAGCAACGAATAGGTAATCTAACTTGCCATGTAAAGAATCCATTAGCTCAGACATAGTTTCGTGATGCGTTAAAGGATTATTTTGGTTACCATATTGGTTAGACCAATAACTGTTGGGTATTTGATCCAATAATTGCTGAACCCTCTCAAGCCTAGCCGCTAAATAGCCGCCATTTTCCTTGGGTACCGTAACATGCTCAATGCGTACGCCATAGGTTTTTAAAATCTTTTCTGTATGCGAATTTAGTTTGGGGTCTACTACCACTATAAGTTTTAGATCATAATACAAACAAGCTTGGGCAAGGCCCACGGCCATGTTTCCGGAACTTGATTCTATAACGGTATCTCCCTTTTTAATTGTTCCGCTAGCAAGAGCCTGTTTTAAAATAAAAAGTGAGGTCCTATCCTTAATACTCCCCGCAGGGTTAGCCGCCTCTAGTTTACCAAATAAATTAAAATGTGAATCATTTAGAACGTTATTAAGCTTTACCAATGGTGTATTACCTACCGTGTCTATGATAGATTCTGAAATTGAGGTTATATTTTGAGTAATCATACCGTGCTTATCAATTAAATGCCCTTAAGCAATTGGATATTAATTTTGATAAATGTACCGGCATTACTTTTCTTACGATATCACGATAAAATATTATAGTAACTCTTTCAAATTTGACACTTTCAATGGCTAACCAAAAAGTTGGCATTTCTTTAAGAATATTTAAAGTTGAAACCACATTAAAACTCTAAAAAAAACCTTAATTTCAAGCGACTCAAACAAATACAAAAAATAGAATGGCAAACTTCAATTTAAAAGTTAATGGAAAAACCCAAGAAGTAGACGTTGACCCATCAACGCCAATGCTTTGGGTACTACGAGATCATTTAAAATTAGTAGGTACAAAATTTGGTTGTGGTATTGCGCAATGTGGCGCTTGCACCGTTCATTTGGGCGACAATGCCGTTAGGTCTTGTCAACTACCCGTATCAGCGGTTGGCGAACAATCAATTACTACTATTGAAGGTCTCTCTGAAAACGGAGATCACCCAGTTCAAAAAGCTTGGTTAGAAGAAGATGTGTACCAATGTGGATATTGCCAGGCCGGTCAAATTATGAATGCCAGTGCATTTTTAAAGAGAAATCCTAATCCGACCGATACTGAAATTGAAGATGCCATGAACGGTAACATCTGCCGTTGTGGTACTTATACTCGAATTAAGAAAGCAATTAAAAACGCTGCAAGTAGTTCAAATGCGTAAAAGATTTGCACTCTAATTGAGATTTTAACCTTCTAAAAAACAAACAGATGACACTCATTAAAACTTCATATAATAGACGTTCCTTTCTAAAAAGTAGTACGCTAGCAGGTGGCGGAATGATCTTAGGGTTTAGCTGGCTTGCTTCATGCAAACCTACACCAGAACAAATAAAAAGTATTCCAAAGGAATGGTTCAACATTAATGGTTTCTTAAAAATTGCCGATAACGGTTTGGTAACCATAATGTCTCCAAATCCAGAAATTGGACAGAATGTAAAAACCTCAATGCCTATGATCATAGCAGATGAACTAGGTGTTGATTGGAAAGATGTTGTGGTTGAACAAGCCCCTTTGAATACCGATATTTTTCAAAGACAACTTGCAGGCGGAAGCCAATCTATAAGAGCTGGTTGGTCTGGACTTAGAATGGCCGGTGCCACAGCGAGACATATGTTAGTTGCTGCGGCAGCGGATGCGTGGCAAGTAGATGCCTCTGAAATAACCGTTGACAATGGTGTTATAAGCCATACCGCCTCTGATAATTCCGCTGGTTTTGGGGAAATGGCCTCTAAAGCTGCTACCATGGCGGTGCCAGAAGAGGTTGCGTTAAAAGAAACAAGTGATTTCAATATTATAGGAACGGATAAAAGAAACGTTGACGGACCTAATTTGGTTACCGGTAAACCTTTATTTGGTATTGATATTCAAGAGGAAGGTATGATGATTGCCATGATCATACATCCACCAGCCTTTGGACTCACCTATAAATCAATGGATGCCGAAGCCGTAAAATCTATGCCCGGCATTAAAGATGTTTTCCCTATTGATGTTTATCCTGAAAATGTTGAAAAGCAGTGGTCAGATGGTGGTGCAATTGCTAAGTTGGTAGCCATTGTAGGTGATTCTACCTGGCAATGTATGCAAGCCAAAAAAGCGTTGAAGGTTGAATGGGAAGAAACTTCGACCTTAGAAAGTACCGAAGGCCATGATGAGGCATTGACTAAATTATTGAATTCTACTTCTAAAAAACCTGCACGTAAAGATGGTGATGTGGCAAGTGCATTTAGAAAAGCCGATAAGATTATTGAACGTACGTATAGCGCACCATTTTTAGCACACAATACTATGGAGCCCATGAACTTCTTTGCAGATGTAAATGGAGAAAGGGCGCTATTGAACGGTCCCATACAAACACCTGAGTTTTTAGAAAAAACATTGGCTTCTAGATTAGGCTTACCGGTTGAAAAAATCGATATTAAAATGACCCGTATGGGTGGTGGTTTTGGAAGACGCCTCTATGGAACATTTGGAGTAGAAGCTGCGGTGATTTCACAAAAAATGCAAGCTCCCATAAAATTAGTATATACCCGAGAGGATGATATGACCCAAGGAACATATCGCCCTACCTACAAGGTAAAATATAAAGCAGCATTGGATAAAGAGGGTAACTTGCTTGCATGGCATGTTAAAGGTGCCGGATCTAATGACGACCTACTTTTTGAAAACAGGTTTCCTGCCGGTGCCGTAGATAATTACTTAGCTGAGAAGTTTAATTTAGAAACGGTAGTAACTACCGGAGCTTGGCGAGCGCCACGCTCAAACTTTGTTGCCGGTGCAGAACAAGCCTTTATTGATGAAGTTGCAGAAGCCGCAGGTAAAGACCCTATTGAGTTCAGACTGGAACTTTTTGACAGAGCAATTAAAAATCCTGTTGGTGAACCAGAGAAGAACGATTACGATCCCGAGCGTTATGCCGGCGTTTTAAAATTGGTAAGGGATAAATCCGGTTGGTCTAACGGGCAAGGTAGTGCAAAAAGAGGTGTTTCTGCCTATTACTGCCATAACTCTTATGTTGCACAAGTATTAGACTTAAATGATGATACGGATGCTCCAAAAGTTGATAAAGTATGGTGTGCAGTAGATTGCGGTATTGTAATCAACCCAATGGCTGCAAAAAACCAAATTGAAGGTGGTATCATAGATGGCATAGGGCATGCCACCTATAGTGAAATGACCTTTGAAAACGGGCAACCACAGCACAAGAATTTTGACACCTATCGCTTAATAAGACATAAGGAAGCACCTAAAGAAATAGAAACGTTCTTTGTGGATAACGGAATTGACCCAACAGGTTTGGGAGAGCCATCTTTACCTCCAATTATTGGCGCGTTGGCCAATGCCCTTTATAAAGCTACAGGACAAAGACATTATAATCAACCGTTTATTACGGAGAAATCCGTAATAGGTTAATACCCTTATGCTATTGTAATACTAAAACGCCAGAATAAAAATTCTGGCGTTTTTTTAGTTCATATTTTAAATTTCAATACCGCCCTCAAATAACTTCTAGAATCGTTATCTATTGTAAGTATGGTATTATTGTCTCCATCTTTTAGCTTATTGCTTAAACTAAAGTTATAAGCCGCCCTTAAATCTAGCTGAAAATGTTCTGTAAAATGATACTCATATTGTAGACCACCATTGATCAAAGACATATTTATGAGTTCCGCAACATCCGTATCATTCACCAGTGCCCCATTCTGCACATTAGAAGTAAAACCATCTAATTGGGCAAACAACTTCATTCTATGTTTGTCCGATATATGGTATTGTAAATTGGTTTTGGGAATCCCCAAATTATATGACCAATCTGCACTAAATTTCTTGTAGTAGCTTATAAACGGCAAAGGGAACAAATAGCCTCTATTTTGGGAATACGAAAGCCCTAAGATCAATCGTGATGGCTTATAGTCATCTTCATATTTTTTAATAAAAACCAAGTCTCCCGAAAAGACGATGTCATCAACCGTTAAATTTCTTGCCGTATGATTTGTACTTATACCCGGCTGAAACCTTACCCCTAATCGCCAATCATTCTTTAGTGGCTGTGTATACCCTATGGTAAAATCAAGTATTCTAAAGTCATTTAATTGATTTCTATCAAACGGCAATTCTTCATCTTTAAAGCGAAGATGAATATTGCTATAATCAAACCCTAAAAACAAATATTTACCTTCTCCCTTTAAAGGTATTGGAGCATTTATCAATACTCTAGAACGGGTATATTCTACATCAGAATTTTTATTGGGTATAAACGTAAAATCTATTCTTGCCAAATCGCTCAACTGTGCCGAGGCAGATCCGGTAATCAAAAATAAAAAAAGGATTAAAATTTTATGATGCATGTAATTGTACTTACCATCTATCTAATTAAGGATAATGCAAGTACGGTCTATTTATTGTACACTTGTTGTTCTAATAAGCATAAAAGTATCTTAAAAGATTTACCTTAAACTACAAATTCAAATCTTTAGTTACCCTAACCAATTCTTGATCGAATAATTCTTTAGTGACTTCCTTGTTATAAAATGGGACCATTTCATTTAGTTTATCTTTCCCTTGTTCCGATGCCACCAATTCTGGAAATGCTTTTTCAATAACATCGAGCATTATTTTAACAGAAGTTGAAGCTCCTGGTGATGCACCCAACAAACATGTAATTCTACCGTCTTTACTACTTACCAATTGTGTACCAAACTCCAACGAACCGCCTTCAAATTCATCTTTTTTTATCGTTTGAACACGTTGACCTGCAATTACAATTTCCCAATCTTCATTTTTGGCATCCTTAACAAATTGACGCAATGATTCCATGCGATCATCAAAGCTCATGGCAACTTGTTCCAATAAATATTTTGTCAATGGAAGATTATACCAAAACACGCCCCACATGGATGGTATATTATCAAAATTGATAGATTTAAACAGGTCTAAATAAGAACCTTCCTTTAAAAACTTAGGACTAAAACCAGCAAACGGACCAAATAACAATTCTCTCTTTCCATTGATATAACGGGTATCTAAATGCGGTACCGACATAGGCGGGTCACCAATACCTGCTTTGCTATATACCTTGGCGTTATGCTGATTTATGATATCTTGATTTTTACAGACTAACCATTCGCCACTAACAGGAAATCCACCGTAGCCGTCTTTCTCCTCAATTTCAACCTTTTGCAGCAATAAAAGACTACCGCCACCGGCACCGATAAAAACATGTTCGGCATCGATCGTATTTTTCTTACCTGTTTCTAAATTTTTCATTTTCACCAACCATTCTTCATCATGGTCAGGGTCTATGTCTTCTACCTCTGTATGGAACAATACTTCAGTATCATATTCATCTTTAAGTATAGTAAATAATTTTTCCGTTAAAGCGCCGTAATTCATCTCGGTTCCCCTATCTATGCGCGATGCTGCCATAACTTCATTTTCAGTGCGATTATGCATCATTAAAGGAAACCATTCTTTCATTTTTTCAACTTCTCTAGTAAACTCAATCGAGTTGAACATAAAATGCTCTTTAAAAGCTTTGAAACGATTTTCAAGATAGTTGGCATTCTCTTCTCCCTTTACCCAGCTATGATGTGGTACGGGAGTGATGAATGATTTAGGGTCTTTGATCAAGCCTTCCGCTACCAAATAAGACCAGTATTGCTTAGATATTTCAAACTGGGTACAGATGTTAATAGCCTTGCTAATATCTACAGCACCATCTTCGTTTTCTGGAGTATAGTTCAACTCACATAAGGCAGAGTGACCAGTACCGGCGTTGTTCCAAGCGGCAGAGCTTTCTTGTCCCACTTTACCTAATCGTTCAACGATCAAAACGTTAAGGTCTGGCTTTAACTGTTTTACCAATAAAGCTAACGTAGCACTCATGATACCTGCACCTACACATATTAGGTCATATTCTTCTCGTAAAACCATTATAAATTTTTAAAATGTAATATAAAATTAATCCATCACAAACTTAAAGCCTGCTGTAACAATGCTGGAACTAAAGGTCGTATTCCTATCATATTTATAGAACTTTACATCTATACTTTTAAGTCCGAGTTTCCAGACATGCATTTTTGTAAAAATATCCGTGTAGGAAACTCCCATTCCAAATTGGTTTGCCGAATATTTAGACAAATCATAATCAGAGGTATAAAACGTATCCGTAGAAAATGCTTCTTCATATCCGTAAAAATAATCTGCCGCTGACTGCTGGTAAAATCTATAGGATGGGTATACCGTAATCTTATCCGTTAGCTTAATAGGCATTTCTACACTTGCCGTGTGCGAGTTAATACCCCAATCATCAAAATAATATCTATAGTAGGATCGTAACACAACACTTTCATTTATATACCAATTCAACCTTCCGCCACCTGCAACTTTAAAGCGGCTATCCGGTAATTGCTCAATAGCATCCGCAAGTTGAAATTCTTGAATAAATGAATCGGCTACATCTGCAAAATATACACGTTGAAAAGGTGTACTCAGTAAACCATCTTGCTTTACAAAATCCAAAGCCAATGAACCTTGAAGATTTTTACCTAGAATTTGAGAAAAGCCCAAACCTACCGAATAGGAGTTTCTTGTCTCATCTGTAAACTTCTCAAAAGTAGGGCTGTAATCTGTGTTCCCGGTAATTGTTTTGTTTAAAAAGAATCCGTTATCCAAACCATTTGCCCCACTTGCAAAAGGTCTTAGTTCCGTTGGGTAAATGGGAGTCCAGGTATCTAGAAATATATTCGCATTAATACTTACCTCGGTATTTTTCTCATTAAAGAGCTTTGTTAACCCACCACCAAATCCGAATGAAAAATAATCATATTCCGATGACACTGATAGATTTCCAGAGTACATAGTATTTCTATCATCTGAACTATGCGTGTATGTGCCGGACAAGTTGGTCCATACATCTGACCTAGAAGCTCCAGTACTTGCTACAAAAGCATCTGCCCTTTCGCTACCATCAAATGGATCCACATTACTGGAAGATGCAGAGGTGTAGGCAGAAACACCAGCATCAATGGTTAAAATATCATCATCATTCAATGGTACCGATACTATAATAGTTCCCGTAACATCTGTAAGTTCTTCTGTACCAATACCACCGGTAACAGCAGCATTATCACCGTTTTGAGAATAGTAACTGCTCAAGAAATCTACTTCGGTAGTTTCCAACACACGTTTTTTATAAGAGTTGGTTGCACCGGTATTTTGCTGGGCGTAACCAGCACCGCATAGCATACATGCAATGAGTAGCACTATAAATTTAAACTTATGTCTTTGTTGTTTCATTACTTACTAATTACAGCCGCAGCCTCCACCTGTTTTACCTCCGTTTGCGCCTACCGCTGCTTCTCTATACGAATGCATGGTAATTACATTTCTATCACACTTTTTATCTTGCAAGGTCATATCCGGATCATTGATATTCACTTTATCGTATTCCTTTAATACCGTGCAGCTACTAAGACCACCAATCATTACCAACACAATTAAAATCCTTTTCATTTTACTTATTTATTTGAATATTCTTAGATGTAATTATTGTACCCAAGTCGTCAATAATAATACACTCTACCTTTGGCAACTGCTCTATTCTATTTAAACCTACTTCTTTACCCATTACAAAAACGGATGTTGCAAGTGCATCTGCAAGTTCTGCCTTTGGGGCAAATACCGTTACGCTAACTATACCCGTTGCCGGATAACCGCTACGGGGATCAATAATATGTGTATATCTGGTATTATTAAAAGTTACGTACTTCTCATAATTACCTGAGGTGACCACCGCTCCATTATCCAAGGGTAATAATGCAAACACCTTGTTCTTATCCATAGGGTTGGTAATGGCTACTTGCCAACTATCACCATTAGGTTGCTTTCCCCAAGTATTCATATCTCCAGATGCATTTATAATACCTGCTACCACACCTCTGGAAATCAATAGTTCTTTTGCCTTATCCGCCGCATAACCTTTTCCTATTGCTCCAAAACCTATTTTCATACCCTTCAATTTGAGGAAAACGGTATGATCCTTTTTATTCAAAAGGATATTTTGATATCCTACTTTAGAAACGGATGCTTTAATGGCTGCTTCTTCAGGCATTTCAGTCATACTACCATCAAACTTCCAGATGTTATCCATTGATGCATAACTGATATCAAAAGCACCATCGGTCAATGTAGAAATTCCTATTCCCCTTTGTATTAAATTGAACAATTCCACATCAACTTTAACAGGTTGTACTCCTGCGTTTTTATTAATTTCCGATGTCTGTGAATTTGGGTCCCAAGAAGAAATCAACTTTTCTATTCTCTTTATTTCATTGATAGCCAAATCTATATACTGTTCACCTTCAATAGGATCTTTAGCCACAACCGTAATATCAAAACGGCTACCCATTAATTTCATAGTACGCTTAAAAGGCTCTTGAGCCAAAAGCCGCCCAACAGAACATATCATTACTATGAGAACTAGTTTTTTCAAGCTATTTTATGAATGAATTTAATTCTGCAATGTATTCTTTTGGTGACAGTTTTTTATAACTGGTTTCGCCATACACTTTACCATCCGCATTCATTACTACCACGAAGGGGAAGATACCTTGACGGTTGTACTTTTCTGCCAAAACCTTGTTCTTATTTAATTGCACTACTGGCAATGCATTCTTTTTTCTACGTGGAAAATCTGCTTGTAACATAATATAATGGTCTATGGCATACTTCTTAAACTCATCTGTTGACCACACCGATCTATCCAATTTAATACAAGGTGCACACCAATCTGAACCTTGAAAAACAAGAACAATAGGCAAATTGCGAGTTTTAGCAAGTTCTTTTGCTTCAGTAAAATCCGTCTGCCAATCTTGGGCAAACGATGAACCTAATCCTGTTACTACAAGCAATACTAGCACTATATATTTTTTCATATCTTTTATCAATTGGACTTAACATAAGTCAATAATTATACCCAAAACTTTCTTTTAAAACCAAATTACGCTAAAACTAAAAAGGAATAATCATTTACTCTCCTATCAGGCTAAACGCACCTTTTGTTAAAAATTGTGTTTCCTGCTTAAAAATCACCTTTTCACCTAAGGCACTCATATCCTGATAACTGCCTTGAACTTTTACCGGCACCTGTTTAAAGTAATAACTGTCCTCTTTTGTATCATCTAAAACTAGTACATATGATTGGTCATCAATTACACCGATAGCATCTGTAGGCAATGCCATTTGTTTGGATGAATCTGTAATAATATTCGCCTCTACAAACATTCCCGTTAGAAAATTAGCTGCCACTTCATCCTCTAAATGAGCGTGAACTTTAATTGTTCTATTCTCATCAATTGAAGTACCTACTAAATGAATTTCTGCCTTAAAAGTTTCTGTTGATGATTCTGGTATTTTGAACGCTACCGGTTGCCCTTTCTTCACTTTCAAAATATCCTTCTCAAAAACAGACAACTCTAAATGAATATGGTCGTTGTTAATAATTTCCATGATTGAAACCGACGGCGAAACGAACGTTCCTCTAGATACATTTACTTTGGTAATACTACCTGCTATTGGTGCAAAAATGGATGCTACAGAACTTATATTACCTTTTTCAACTTGTTCTGCTGAAATATTTAACATACCTAATTGCTTACGTAGCCCATTATATTTTGCGACCGCTGTTTTATAGTCGCTCTCTGCTTTAAGAAAGCTTTTCTGTGAAGATATTTTTTCTTCAACCATAGTTTGCTGGCGGTCATACTCAGCCTTTAAATAACTTAGTTGACCATTCACCTCCATATATTCTTGCTGTAAGGCTACAAACTCCGGATTTTCAATAGTCACCAATAATTGACCTTTACGAACCTTATCCCCTATTAACAAAGGTGTTCTTTTAATATAACCGCCCATTGTGGCACTAACTACTGCTCTATTTTCTGGCGGCACATCTATCATACCTGAAGTAGTAATCGTTAGAGGAAATTCCAATTCTTTTATGACATCTAACTCCATATTGTTCTGATCAAATTGTGCTTTAGAAATTTGAATTCGGTCATCAGTATTTCCTTCTGACGCACCATTTTCGTTGGATTGTTTTTCTGCTTCTCCACAACTTGATAATAATACAAAAATGAATAAGGCTAAAATTTTATATATATAGTTTTGCATGATGCAGTATTTATAAGGTTAAGAAATTAATGTTTATAACAGTTTCATTGTACTCTTTCAATTTATCTAGATAGCCCAATTTAATATCATAGGCGCTTTCTAAACTCTGTATATATTGATAGAAATCAATTTCACCATTTTTAAAACTAATTTGAGCGGTTTTTAAAATTTCATCGGATAGCTCAGTGCCCTCATTTTCATAATAATTGAGCGAATTTTGAATCTGTGCAATTTCTTCGAATAAGATTTCTTGCTTCGACTTTATTTGAATTTTATAATCAATAGACTCTCTTACCGCCCGTTTTTTGGCAATTTTTGAAGCTTTAATTCTAGCGACTTGCCCACTGAACAACAACGGAATTTTTAAACCCAATTGATATCCAATAAGGTTATCGTTCAACTCTGAATTTGAACCTTGAAAATAAGCTACACTTATATCTGGAAGTAATTGCTGTTTTTCAAAATTACTTTCGGCAGCCATTAATTGCATATTAGTTTCATAATAGGCAATCTCAGGAGTGCTTTCAACAGTAATAGCTTTAAAATCGATTTTAAGATTCATTTCTTCAGATAGCTCCAAACTATCCTCAACTTGAATTATTTGCAACAAATTAGCATGTGCTATAGATACTTGCTGAATTGCCTGTTGATAATCTAGATTGATTTTTCGCTGTTTTGAAGCTGCAGTTATCTTTTCTAAATAATTGGTTTCGCCCAATTCAAATTTTCTTGCGGCGACAGACGAAAAATTAGCATATAAGCTATCTAAACGTTTGTAAACCCTAACTTTTTCGCGAGCAATCTGATATTCGTAATACCCAATTGTTACATCTCTTTCTAAAGCCTTACTTTGAATATCGAACTCAGTTTGTGCCAAATTATTTCTCACCTTATTCACCCTCTTTTGAGAAAAATATTCAGTAGGAAAACGAAAATCTTGTTGAACACCAAAGACCATTAATGGCACATCATTGATCGCAAGATTATTTTCATCGTATTCATAATACACATGCGTTTTATTAAAATTAAAAGCACTGTTAATCATCGATTGAGATTCCTCAACTTTTAATTTACCAGCTTTTAAACCCATATTGTTTTCAATAGCTAAGAATAACAATTCATCAAGATTTTGACCTTTTATTTCTTGTGCAGATACGCCTACAGTTATGAGTAGCGCAATAAATGCTATACCATTTTGCAAAGTTGTTTTAGGAATTGGCTTTTTTGTATTCTCATATTTATCAAAGATGGAATATAGAACAGGTAAAACGACCAAGGTTAATATAGTAGCCGTAAACAAGCCCCCAATTACTACAGTTGCCAATGGTCTTTGCACCTCTGCCCCTGCATTTGTAGATATAGCCATCGGTAAAAAACCAAGAGCAGCTGCAGAAGCGGTAAGCAATACAGCTCTTAGTCTGTCTTTTGTGCCTTGTTTTATTAACGCGTCTAAACTATCGAACGAATGTTTTTTCAGTTCTTTAAAATGCTCTATTAAAACGATTCCGTTTAGTACCGCTATACCAAAAAGCGCTATAAAGCCAACCCCGGCAGATATACTAAATGGCAAACCTCGCATCCATAAAAGCAATACGCCACCAACTGCTGCCAATGGAATTGCAGAATAAATGATTAACGCTTCTTTTACCGATTTAAAAGCAAAATAAAGTAGTGCGAAAATGAGCACCAACGCAATTGGCACAGCTATGATAAGACGGTCACGAGCGCTCTGTAAATTTTCGAATTGTCCACCATAGGTAATCGTATAACCTGCTGGCAACTTAACTTTCTCATTAATCAATTGCTGAACATCGTCTACTACCGACTGCAAATCGCGGTTACGAACGTTTACCCCTACTACGGTTCGGCGCTTTGTATCATCCCTAGAAATTTTAGCGGCTCCTTTTTTATAACTGATTTCTGCCAATTCAATCAAAGGCACTTTACCGCCCATTGGTAGGTCTACATATAAATTTTTAAGATCTTCAATATCTTGTCGCTTCGCTTTATCTAATCGTACTACTAAATCGAATCGCTTTTCCCCCTCAAACACACTGCCAGCAGTTTTACCTGCAAAACCCATAGACACCATATCATTCAATTCTTGAATGTTTAACCCGAAACGGGCAATTTTAGCACGGTCATAGTTGACGCTCATTTCTGGTAAACCCGCAATTTTCTCCACACTAATATCTGCGGCACCTTCTACATTCTTAATTAAATTACCTATCTCACTACCTTTTTTAGCCAGAACATCTAAATCAGGTCCGAATATTTTAATGGCAATATCTGCCCGTACTCCGGTTATCAGCTCATTAAAACGCATTTCTATAGGTTGGGTAAACTCTACTTCCATGCCTGGTATTACAGCCAAGGCTTCTTTAAAATTATCAGCTAGTTCATCTTTGGAATCAGCACTTGTCCATTCCGCTTTTGGAGCCAATTTAATGATGACATCACTTTCTTCCATTGACATTGGATCCGTTGGTACTTCGGCAGCCCCAATTCTAGTTACCACCTGTTGAACTTCTGGGAATTTTTTCAGTAGAATTTTCTCAATCTCAGTGGTTATTTCTACCGTCTTGCTTAATGACGTTCCCGTTTTTAAAACAGGCTGTATTACAAAATCACCTTCATCTAATGTTGGCACAAATTCACTACCCATAGTGCTATACAAGAATATTGCACCAAAAAGAAATACCGACGCAATCCCCAAGACCAATTTCTTACTTTGTAATGCCCAGTCTATAATTGGTTCATATTTCTTGTTCAACCATTTCATTAGGCGAACCGAAATATTTTTATCAGATTCTTTAGACGGTTTCAAGAAAATTGATGCAGCCACTGGCACATAGGTGAAACATAAAATCATTGCACCAATTAGGGCGAAACTAAATGTTAATGCCATAGGCTTAAACATTTTACCTTCCACACCACTTAAAGATAGAATGGGAATGAAAACAATTAAAATTATGAGCTGCCCAAAAATGGCAGAATTCATCATTTTTGATGCCCCATTAAAGGTTATCTCATCTTTTAACTGTTGTTTTTCAGACGTTGCCAGACTATTAATTTCTTCCTGTTTTCTAGTGATTTCAAAGGCTATGAACTCTACAATAATTACCGCACCATCTATTATAATACCGAAATCAATTGCCCCTAAACTCATTAAATTGGCATCGACTCCGAATATATACATGAGTGATAATGCGAACAACAGACATAACGGAATTACCGATGCAACCACTAAACCTGATCTGAAGTTTCCCAATAACAACACAACTACAAAGATGACTATCAAGCATCCTAAAATTAAGTTTTCGGTGACCGTAAAAGTGGTTTTCGCAATCAGTTCGCTTCGCTCTAAAAACGGATTTATATAAACGCCTTTTGGTAATGACTTTGAAATTTCAGCAACACGTTCTTTAACAGCCTCTATCACTTTTTTAGAGTTCGCATCTTTTAACATCATCACTTGCCCCATAACCTTCTCACCTTCCCCATTACCGGTTATCGCTCCAAAACGTATGGCACTACCAAAATCTACCGTGGCAATATCCTTTATATAGATAGGGACTCCGCCTTCATTTTTCACAACAATATTTCTAATATCATCATGAGATGTAACCAAGCCTTCTCCACGAATAAAAAATGCCTGATTCACCTTTTCTATATACCCACCACCAGAAACACTATTATTACTTTCAAGCGATTTAAAAACTTCACCTGCAGTAATATTCATGGCGTTTAACTTTTGGGTGTTTATGGCGACTTCATACTGTTTTAAAAATCCACCCCATGTGTTGACCTCAACAACACCTGGTATACCAGACAATTGTCGCTTAACGACCCAATCTTGTATTGTTCTTAAATCTGTAGTGGTATACTCATCTTTATACTCCGGTTCCACCTCCAATATATATTGATAGATTTCACCTAATCCTGTAGTTATTGGTCCCATTTGTGGAGTGCCAAAACCAGCTGGTATTTTCTCTGAAGCAGAAGCTATTTTCTCGGCAATTAATTGTCTTGGCAAGTATGTTTTTAAATCATCGTCAAAAACTATGGTTACCACCGATAGACCGAATTTTGACACAGAACGAATTTCTTTAACTCCTGGCAAGTTTGCCATTTCCAATTCTACGGGATAGGTTATGAATTGCTCCATATCTTGAGTAGAAAGGTTACGCGAAGTAGTAATGACCTGAACTTGGTTATTCGTTACATCTGGAACTGCCCCAATCGGAATTTGTGAAAGGGCAAATAGTCCGTAGCCAACTATAAATATGGTAAATAATAGAATAATTAGCTTATTCTTTAAACTGAAATTAATGATATGTGAAAGCATGTTTTCATATAAATCAATGTTAGGCGCTCAAATTCCACAAAATGAATTTGAACTAAAAAATTAAAAATCGATTTTATTATGAAATGCGTGGTGGTTGTAAAATACCTTGTGTATGCAATGAAGATGTTGGTGCCTGATAATAGAAGTTGGCAGATTTATAATCTAAAAATTCAACTACATTCAAGTCTGACTTATAGGCACTAATAAAAACATCTGCCAAACATGTATGAGAAGTGCTACTATGATTAAAAGGAAGTTTTTCGTGATCTTTTTTTTCTTCTTGGTGATCTCTTTGATGATCTGCTTTTAATTCCCCATAATGCTTGGAAAGAAAAACAATCATATTATCTCCATACTGGTCACTGTGAAACTGCGCATGTTCAATTAGTTCATCTAATTGAACAATATCATCATAATGCACACCAAAGCTTTGCAGCATAATGAGCGATGATAGTAGTATGGAAAACAGTTTATTCACTTAAGTAAAATTAATAAAATTTTTAATATAGCATACCTTAGTTTGGGATCCAAAGCCAATTCATATTCATTCTAATTGGCTAAATATTAAATATCTCATAGTACAGAAATAACCATGCCTTCATCATAAGTCTCTAAATCATACCTAATTCGGAGTTTGGTACCCAATGGTGCATAATAATACACCCTCCAAGAGTCTGCCTCCCCTAACCCAATACATCCGTTAGAATCAGCTTTACCTAATGTTTTAGGGTTTGTAGTAGGGTGAATCATTTGTCCATTTCTAACATTATTAATTTCAGTTTTTATCCATGGAATTTGCGGCACCATTGTAGTCTTCTCATCATCTCTTCTGGTTACGTAAAAACGCTTGCCATTTACAGGATTATAAAAATCTGGATGCTTCACATGTTTAACAATAGTACCTTTTCCTGTTTTCGTTCTTAAATCTGTTACTCGGTCTCCAAATTTTAAATACAGTTCTCTAAATTGCCCTACTCTTACCGGAAACTCGTACAACAAAGTAGAATCTTGAAAGATGCGTAATTTATACTCAGGTATATTCACATCAATTTCTATATTAGAAAATGCTTCTAATAATTTACAGGCACTGAGTGAATCTGGAATAGTTAATTGACTCCCTTTTGGTAGCACTATCATTTGCTTTTGGTCATATACAAATGAATCGCGAGCCATCATTCTGTAATAATCAGTGTTTTCAAGTGTATCAATAATCCAAGAGTTATTGCGCACCAGTAGGTGTTCAGATAAATCATAAGGTACAATAGAATCATATTTATCAACCACAGAATCTATGAACTGATAATACTTTCCTACCCTAATATCTTTTGAAATCTGTATGAGTGTTGGTTCATTAACTAACTTTTGGTACACCAGTGTTATTCCTGTACTGTCTATTTGGGCTGTTTCTAAATTTGATTGTTTTTTTGACTGACAAGAATTAAAAAAGACCAAAGAAAAAATAAGGGTGATTAAATATATAAATCTGATTTTCATTATTATAGGTTATTATTTTTATAATTTCTTTCAGTTTCTCCAAACCACCATCTTTTCCGCATTGGTTTCTTAATAAGTCCAAATAGTTTAACGGCATATTCTTTAAGGTGCGCTTTCATTTCTTCAACCGAATCTGTCAAGAACATTAAATCCATATCCTCTTTTAAAATACTTTCATTGTCCGCCATGGTCTTTATATGGTGGTACAATTCTTTATGATATTCTTTACCAATAACCACTACCGGAAAGTTGTGAATCATTTTTGTCTATATCAACGTTACTGCTTCAAAAAGCCATCCAGCGTTCCAATACCACCTGGCAACACAACAAATGCGTATGAATATTTCAGCAGTAAAAATTTGCGTACAAAGAAGTAAGGTATGTTGATCCACTTATGTAAATAGGGATTCAGTTTTTGTTCGTGCGGCAGTATAATATTACGTCCAATAGAATAACCATTGTTTAGGTAAGCACCTTTATTAGCCGCTTCCATAATACCTGGTCCGCCACCGGTCATAACAGCAAAACCCATTTCAGATAATGCTCTACCTACTTCTTCTGCCTGTTTGCAGTAGACATTATCTTCTTTAAAACGAGCAGAACCAAAAACGGTTACGCAAGGTCCAATAAAGTGTAATTTTCTGAATGCTCTAATAAACTGATATTGTACCTTAAACGTAAACCACAATTCTTTAAACCTACTTCTAGGACCATCAAGAAAAGCACGTTCTTCTGTTAAAAATTGTGGAGCAGGTTTTTTTTAAACTTTTCGGTCATATTACGTACTACATTGTTATATGAGCATTGTCATGTTTAAATGAGCCTATGGTAATTAAATTTGCCTTTGTTTATTTAGTTATAATTCAGATTTGAAAACTTAAAACAATTTAAATTAACCTTGTTTCAAATAAGAAAACGAGACTGTTGTCGCAATAACATTACTTATATTTATATCTAATACCTTATAAAACTTAAAATAATCTAGAACTTTAAATTTAGTGTCAGATTTTAACAAGCACACCTTATTTTTAAAGGTTTAATAAACACATATAACCATTTACACGTGAGTAAAGCTATATATATTGTTACTACAGAACCAAATAGTGGAAAATCAATTATTTCATTAGGTCTTATGCAACTTCTTTTAGGTAGAACTGCCAAAGTTGGTTATTTCAGACCTATTATCGATGATGTTCCCAAAGGGAAAACCGACAATCATATTGACACTGTTTTAAGCTACTTTAATGTGGATATGAAGCCTGAAGAAGCTTTTGCATATACACGAAGTCAAGTAGTACAATTAAAAAACCTAGATAAAGACGATGAAATTGTAGGGCATATTATACACAAGTATAAAACTATTGAAAAAAAGTTCGATTTCGTTTTAGTGGAAGGAACCGATTTTTCTGGAGAAGGTGCCATAATTGAATGGGACATTAATGTTCTTATTGCAAAAAACCTGGGTATACCTGCAGTTATTCTAGCAAGCGGAAAAAACAAAACTTTGGATGAGTTGGTCGGTAATCTTTACATGGCCTATGACTCTTTTAAAGAGAAAGGTGTAGATGTACTTTTAATCGTAGCCAATAAAGTACAACCAGAAAATATTTCTATTGTTTCTGAAGGATTAAAAGAAAAACTACCCAATGATGTATTGGTAGGTACCATACCTGTAAACCCTATTTTAGGTAGCCCTACATTAAAGGAAATTGCCCAAGAATTAGATGCTAAAATACTTTTTGGTGAAGATTATATCAATAATCAAGTTGGTAGTTTTAGTGTTGGCGCCATGCAATTACGTAACTACATAACGCATTTAAAAGATGATAGCTTGGTGATTACACCTGGTGATCGCGCAGATATTATTTTAGGGGCGCTACAGGCAAATATTTCTACGAACTACCCTAGCTTGTCCGGTATTGTTCTAACCGGTGGTTTATTACCGGAAGAATCCATTATAAAGTTGATAGAGGGACTTTCAGACATCATTCCTATTCTATCTGTAGCAAGAGGTACCTTCCATGTCACCAATAAAATAGGGACTATTAGACCACGTATTTATGCTGAAAATACCGAAAAAATACAGACCTCAATACAAGAGTTCGAAAAACACATTCCTACCAAAGAACTGGCCGAAAGGTTAATCACTTTTAAAGCTAAGGGCATTACCCCTAGAATGTTTCAATATAACCTTCTGCAAAAAGCCAAATCATCTAAAAAACATATTGTACTGCCCGAAGGTTCAGATGAACGAATTCTGATGGCAACCAAAATGCTGATAGATGCCGAAGCGGTAACCATTACACTTTTAGGCAATAGAGATCAGATTATTTCAAAAATCACTGAACTGGATATTGACATAGACCTTAGTACCATAAACATTATTGATCCTACAACATCTGACAATTTTTTAGATTACGCCACTACCCTGTTTGAATTACGTAAGCATAAAAACGTAAACTTGGCAATGGCCAAAGATTTAATGGAAGACGTATCATATTATGGTACCATGATGGTTTATAAAGGGCATGCTGACGGCATGGTTTCCGGTGCCGTACATACCACCCAACATACCATAAGACCTGCATTACAGTTTATAAAAACAAAGCCTGGTGTTTCTATAGTATCTTCTATATTTTTTATGTGTTTACCCAATAGGGTCACTGTTTTTGGAGATTGTGCCATTAACCCTAATCCTACTTCAGAGCAATTATCTGAAATTGCAATTTCATCTGCGGCAACAAGCGCTGCATTTGGCATAGAACCTAAAGTAGCCATGCTATCATATTCTTCAGGAGCATCGGGTGTTGGTGAAGATGTTGATAGAGTACGAAAAGCTACTGAAATCATAAAAGATAAAAGACCCGACCTAAAAGTGGAAGGTCCCATTCAATATGATGCAGCAGTTGATGCCAAAGTTGGTTTAAGTAAATTGCCCGAATCTGAAGTTGCAGGACAAGCTAGCGTGTTTATATTCCCTGACTTGAATACAGGAAATAATACTTATAAAGCGGTACAAAGAGAAACTGGTGCCTTGGCGATCGGACCAATGTTACAAGGTCTAAATAAACCGGTTAATGATTTAAGCCGAGGTTGTACCGTAGATGATATTTTTAACACCGTAATAATTACTGCTATTCAAGCAGAAGGATTCTAAACTCATTTTCATGAACATTTTAATTATCAACTCTGGTAGCTCATCTATAAAATATCAACTTTTAGATATGCCTGCGGCAAAGATTATTTGCCAAGGATCTATTGAGCGTATTGGTAGTACCCAAGCTATTTCAACCTATAAAACGGATACACATAAGGTTGAAAAAACCTATGAAATTGCAACTCACAAAGCTGGTCTAGAGCGAATTACTTCTCTTTTGCTTGATGCTGAAATGGGCGTGATCGATAGTACTGAGGAAATAGATGCCATTGGTCATCGTGTGGTACATGGTGGTAAAGATTATGTAGATACTACTTTAATCAATGAAGAAGTTAAACAAAAAATAAAATCACTTTCTCCCCTAGCCCCTTTACACAACCCTGCCAATCTAGAAGGAATACTAATGGCGGAAGAAATTTTTAAATCATCTAAGCAAATCGTTGTTTTCGATACTGCCTTTCATGGTACGTTACCCATAAAAGCTAAAAAATATGCCGTTCCAAATATCCTGTTCGAAGAAAAGAGAGTTCAGGCGTATGGCTTTCATGGTACCAGCCATAAATATGTTTCTGAGAAAGCAAATGAATATTTAGGCAATCAAAATACCAAGCTCATTTCCATTCACTTGGGAAATGGTTGTAGTATTACCGCTATCAAAAATGGTAAGAGCATAGATCATAGTATGGGATTTGCACCGTCTAACGGATTGGTAATGGGTACACGAAGTGGAGATATTGACCATTCCATTATTTTTTATATGGTGAAAACACTTGGGTATAGTTTAGATGAAGTAAATGAACTTTTAAACAAAAAAAGTGGAATGCTAGGCCTTACAGGTTACAATGACCTACGTGATATTGAAGTAGAGGCGAGTAAAGGTAATACCGACTGCATTCTTGCCTTAGAAATGAATGCCTACCGAATTAAAAAATACATAGGCGCCTATATTGCGGCAATGAACGGTTTAGACGCTATTATTTTCACTGCCGGTATTGGAGAAAACTCTAGTTTAATGCGTCAACTTGTGTGCAAGGATATGGATTGTTTTAATCTTCACTTAGACGACTCCAAAAATGATTTAAGGTCTAAAAATGTTAGAGAAATAAACACCACGGATTCTAAGGTTAAAATTCTGGTAATCCCTACAAATGAAGAATTAGAAATTGCCAAACAGGTTTACCAGTTAATTAATTAGTGATGATTATAAGTCTTGGAATTTGTTCTGTAATTGATGGCTAAATTCCAAGGCTTTCCCGTTCATAATGAACCAGTTTCATATGTCCAATTCTCCAGACATTTGTTTTAAAATAATTTCAGATAATTTGGCTTGAAATTTTGCATTACTAAACCTAACCCTAGCATTTATATAATTAAGTTGTGCCGTTCTGAACTCTATTGTAGGAATAATTCCTATCCTGTACTTTTCTACGGTTATGTCTAAATTTTCTTTCGCTATTGCTTCATTATTTCCCTCTAGTTCAATTAAACTAATATTGGTCAAATAAGTTTGATAGGTTGTACTCAAAGTAGAAAGCAGCTGTTGTTCTTTTTCTTTAATAGCTATTGCTGCGTTTTCCAATTCTATTTTTCCTATTTTCTCATTCCTATTTTGATTAAATCCATCAAATAAATTTAATGTTGCCCCAAATCCATAACTAAATCCGTTAGACTCCGAACTTGTAGTAAAACCAAGACTAGATTCTGATTTTCCAAAATTATAACCGGTAGTAGCATAAATGGTGGGGTACCTTGATGCCTTAACCTGTTTAAGTTCTAGCTCACTTATCCTTCTACTGATTCGTTCTGCATTTAATTCGGGATTATTTTCCATTAACTTCGATTCTAAATCGGTCAGTATTAGACTTTCATCAACAAAAATTTCAGGTACTGCCTTAAAATCGGTTGTTAAGTCTCTCGCCAATTGTTCGTTCAACTGAATTTTGGTATTTGCATACAGTTCTTTTTGGCGTTGCATTAAAGTTTGATCGGTATTTAAATCTACTTGAGCATTTAAAACTTCCAATTTAGAGGCTTTTCCAATAGAGAATCTATTTCTAGCCAATTCTACTCTTTGTTCTGAAATAAAAATAGTACTGTCCAAAGCGGCTAATTGCTGTTGTTGTTGTACCAAATCGTAGTAGGTAATCATTACCTCGCCAACCTTGGTCAATACCACTTGCTTTAATTCTTCTGCACCTAATTCCCGGTTCTGTTTCAATTGATCATATGCCGCAAACATACTTACCCCATCAAATAAGGTCCAATCTAAAGTTACTCCATAGTCCAAACTATTATTTTTAGCATTGTCCTGTTCTACTTGAGAACCATCTGTTCTTGTTTGTGATAAATTCTGCACACTATTATTATCTTCAATACTTGCTTCTAAAGTAGGAAGTATACCAGCAAAACCTGGACTTACGGAGACAGAATCAATTTTTAAATTGTTGGCGGCCGTGATGATCTGATAGTTGTTCTTCACCGTAATCTTAACGGCATCTTCAATAGTCAGAATTTCTTGTGCGGCGGCGTTAAGATGTAAAATAATCAATAATAAAAATGGTAACTTGGTTATATTCATTCTAGTTGGTTTCAAGTACTTTAAACTCCGGTCTCTCTACTTTCTCCCTAGACCACAATAAATACAGGGCAGGTATCACAAAAAGGGTCAATAGTAAAGAAAACATGGTACCTCCTATAATTACTACCCCCATACCTATTCTACTAGTTGATGCCGCTCCAAGAGATAACGCAATTGGTAGAGCGCCTAATGCAATGGTTAAACTGGTCATTAAAATAGGTCTTAACCTTGATTCTGAAGCCTTCATAATTGCCTCACTTTTTTCAATACCTTGCTCCCTTAATTGGTTTGCAAACTCAACAATCAAAATACCATTCTTAGTTACAAGACCAATTAGCATTATAGTACCGATCTGGCTAAATATATTCCAAGATTGCCCAAACAACCACAATGAAAACAGTGCACCGGCAACCGCCATAGGCACCGTTAAAATGATAATAAAAGGGTCAATAAAGCTTTCAAATTGAGCCGCTAAAATCAAAAATATCAGTAATAATGCTAGTCCAAATGCAAAGAGTGTATTGGAACTACTCTCAACAAAATCACGAGATTCACCTCCCAGATCAGTGGTAAAGGTATCATCAAGTACATTTTCTTTAATTCTTTCCATTGCGGCAATACCATCATTTATAGTTTTTCCAGGTGCAAGATTTGCTGAAACCGTAGCTGCCATGTAGCGATTGTTATGATATAATTGTGGCGGACTACTATGCTCGGTAGTATGTACCAAATTATCCAATTGAATAAGTAATCCGTCCTTGTTCTTTACAAATATGGATGTGAGGTCCATTGGTGCATTCCTATCCTCCTTATCAAACTGACCTATTACTTGATATTGTTTTCCATTCTTTAAAAAATAGCCAAAACGCTGACCACTTAATGACAATTGCAAAGTTTGGGCTACATCTATAACAGATACTCCTAATGTCTCCGCTTTCTCCCTATCTATGGAAACATATAGCTCCGGTTTATCAAATTTCAAATTGACATCTACATAAGAAAAGGTCTCATCATTCTCAGCTTCTGCCATAAATTCCGGTATGTATTCCTTTAACTTATCAAAATTCTGAGCTTGAATAATATACTGTATCGGTGGACCTCCACGTCTATTCACTGAAATAGTTGGGCGTTCCGATACGTTAGATTTTCCTCCTACATAAGCTTTTGCCCATTCACCTAAATCATTGGCAATCTCTCTTTGCGATCGATCACGCTCACTAGGATCTACCAATGCAATATTAGCCCTACCGCTGTTCACAGATGAAGAACCAAAACCAGGTGAAGTCAAAACCAAACTCACCTTTTTCTCTGGCACCGAATCATTTATCAATTCGGTAATATCGGTCATTAACCGATCCATATACTCATAAGAAGAACCCTCAGGAGCATTAACACTTAAACGTATAAAGCTACGATCATCATAAGGAGCCGTTTCTTTTGGTAGAAGAATATAAAATACCGCAATTAAAGCTATACAGCCCGCTAGAATAGGGAAACTCAACCATTTTCTTTTCATGAAAACCCTTAGCGATTCTGCATAGGATTTATTCATTTGCAAAAAGTATTTCTCAGTTACGTGATAAAATTTAGTTTGCTTTTGTTTGCCCGGTTTAATCAAGTAAGCATTAAGCATGGGAGTTAACGACAAGGACACAAATGCCGAAATTAGTACAGCTGCTCCAAGTACTACCCCAAACTCCCTAAATAGTCTTCCTACAAACCCTTCTAAAAAGATGACGGGCAAGAATACGGCAGCCAATGTTATAGATATGGATATGACGGCAAAAAATATTTCATTAGACCCTTTGATAGCCGCCTCAATGGGACTCATACCTTCTTCTACCTTTTTATAAATATTTTCGGTCACAACGATACCATCATCAACAACCAATCCCGTTGCCAATACAATAGCCAAAAGTGTTAAAACATTTATTGAATAACCAAACAACCACATTACGAAAAACGTAGCAATTAAGGATACAGGAATATCAATTAAAGGGCGCATGGCCATTGACCAATTTCTAAAGAAAACAAAGATGACCAGTATTACCAGAATTACCGAAATAAGTAAGGTCTCGGCTACTTCGGTAACCGCCCGTCTTACAAAGACGGTGTCATCAATTACAATATTCAATTTAAAGCCTTCCGGTAAATCTTTTTTAAGGTTTTCGTATTCTTCGTAAAAAGCATCTGCGATTTCCAAATAGTTAGTACCGGGTTGTGGGATTACCGCAGTAGCTACCATGGGCTGACCAGAATCACTCATTTTAGTCTCCATGTTCTCACCCTCTAATGAAGCTTGGCCTATATCACTTAAACGCACTAACTTATCATTATCTGCCATGATAATGATATTATTAAATTGTTCTTCAGTACTTAAATTACCTATGGTCTTTACTGTTAGCTCTGTGTTATCGCCGGTTAATTTTCCCGATGGTAATTCTACATTCTGTGCCAATAATGCATCTTGTACATCTGAAACCGTTAATCCATATGAGGAAAGTTTTAAAGGGTCTATCCAGAGCCTCATGGCATATCTTCGTTGACCCCAAATTTGCACACTACTAACGCCTGGTATGGTTTCTATTCTTTGAGCGATGACGTTTTCAGCATAATCGGATAATTCAAGAATATTTTTATTATCGCTCTGAACGGTCATTGACAATATTCTTTGTGCATCCGCATCAGATTTAGACACCACAGGCGCAGAGTCAAGATCATCGGGCAAACTTCTAATTGCTTGTGACACCTTATCCCTAACATCGTTTGCTGCTTCTTCAAGATCTTTATCTAGATTAAATTCTATATTAATAGAACTTGAACCTTGTACACTAGATGAGCTTAAATTTCTAATGCCGTCAATAGAATTAATGGCCTTCTCCAGTGGTTCTGTAATTTGAGATTCTATAATATCTGCATTGGCACCAGAATATGTAGTTCTTACCGAAACTTGTGCCGGGTCAATTGACGGAAATTCCCTAATTCCTAAATACGTGTAACCTATAATTCCAAAAAGAACCAGGGTCACATTCATTACTATGGCAAGTACCGGTCTTTTTATGCTTAAAGTAGATAGATTCATTATTCCCCTGTTCTTGCTTCTGGTTGATTAAGATCTATTTCCACCGGTGTGCCATTTTTTAAGGCCATTACGCCATAAGTTAAAATGGTATCACCGGCTTTTAAGCCTGTCAACACCCTAACTTCATTTCCAGTTCTTGTACCAATCTCTACATCTATCTCTTTCGCCCTACCTTTTTCAGATATAAAAATGCGTTTACCGTTCTGTACCGGAATCAAAGATTCTGACGGAACCAATAACGCATTATCAACGCTTTCTAAAGGCAAAAGCACGTTTGCGTAAGTACCTGGATAAATTTTCCCGTCACTATTCTCTGCAATTGCTCTCATTTTCAAGGTTCTGGTAGCAATTTCAACCTCAGGTTCTATAGCATACACGGTAGCCTGATGATTTATATTGGCGTCTGAAGTGGTAAAAGTGAGATTTGTACCAATCTCCACCTGGGATGCATACTTTTCGGGTATGGAAAAGGTGATTTTAAGTTTACTGGTATTCACCAACTTAGCAATAGGTGTTAATGGTGTAACATAGGTTCCCTTTGATATGGAACGTAAACCAATGGTACCTGAGAACGGTGCCCTAACAATAGTTTTTGATAATTGGGCTTGTATGAGTTGTGATTCTGCACTTGCGGACTGAAAATCCGCACTTGCAATTTCATATTCTTCTTGACTAATAGCCTGCTTTTCTAAAAGCAATTTTGCCCTTCGTTCATTTTCAGAAGCTAATTTTTGTGCCGTTTGTACTTTTGAAAGTTGTGCCTGTAGCTCAACATCATTTACAGTAAAAAGTACTTGACCTTCTACCACTTTACTACCTTCCTCAAAATTGATACTCTCTACAACTCCTGATATTTCACTTCTAATTTCTATTTGTTCATTGGCTTCAATAGTTCCAGAGAGAGAAATATTGTCATTAAATTCTTGTTCTTGTAAAACAAGGCCTTTTACTGTTGTAGCTGTTGATGATTCCTCTGACAGTTTAGGCTCTCCAATTTCGTTATTGGCATTTATTCGATAAACGATCAAAGCGGTCAACCCTATCAGCAAGATACCGTAAACAATGTATTTTGTTTTCATAGGTGGTGGATTGTTTTTAGTTAGTTTGGTTACTAACAAATCTAAACCTAAACACCTATTTTGGGGATATCTTAAGCTATATTTAACAAGGTTTTAGCACCATATTTTCAACTAAATAAAAAATGATATCAAAGACTATCATAAAGGCAATTAAATATGACTTCAAAATTTAAAAATGGTTTAATATACCTTATTATTTAACATATTTTAACCTCTCAGAATTTATACGCTGAACATATTTACGCTATGATAACAGCACAAACTGTTTAATAAAAAAAAGCCGGTGCCTTAGCAGAACGTTTTCGTTCTCTAAAACACCGGATCTTAAACTGTATATTCTATTTCTAGAACAATTATTTATGCCTCACAACTAGCACAATCTTTCTTTTGCTTGAATTTTTGGGCAGCATTCATACTATGTTGGTAGTACAATGACTTCAATCCTAATTTCCATGCTGTTACGTGAATCTTATTGATTTCTTTAACTGGCATTTCTGGATGAACAATAATGTTAACGGATTGACCTTGATCAATATGGTTCTGTCTATTTGCTGCTTGATAGATAATGTCCATCTGGTCAATTTCTGAATAGGTCTTAAATACATCTTTCTCCAAATCAGAAAGGAAATCTAAATGCTGTACAGATCCATCAAAATCACGAATGCTTCTCCACACCTCAGTGGTATTCATGCCTTTCTCCTCTAAAAGATCAACTAAGAATGGGTTTCTTATTGTTGTCTTCACCTTGGCAATATCCTTTACGTATGTATTTGACCAAATTGGTTCTATACCTTGAGAAACCTGACCTAATATAAATGCAGATGACGTTGTAGGTGCAATTGCATTCAATGTCGCATTTCTTCTTCCAAAACCTTTTAAAACCTTTGGCTCTCCAAATTTATCTGCCAACTCTTCAGAAGCACTATAAGATTTCTCTTTAATTGTCTTAAATATCTCACTATTTAGATTATAGGCTTCTTGACTGTTGAAAGGCAACATTTTAGATTGCAATAATGAATGCCAACCTAATACTCCTAAGCCTAGCGCTCTGTTGTCTTTTGCAAAATTATAAGCGCGTTCCATGAACAAAAAGGTTTGGCGATCTTCCCTATTTTCAGAATCGCGGTATACTTCTAACTTTTCACAGAATTCCGTAATTACGGCATCTAAAAAGAAAACCATAGTTTCAACAGCATCTGTATCTTTCCATTTATCGTAGTGAAGAACGTTTACAGAAGACAATACACATACAAAAGACCACTCGTCACTAGATGGCAACATAATCTCCGTACACAGGTTACTAGCATAAATCTTATGACCTTTTTCTTGGTATACATCTGCAGCACCATTGTTGGCATTATCCTTAAAGAAGATATACGGGTAGCCCATTTCACCTCTTCTTTGTAACACTTTGGCCCAGATAGAACGTTTTTCATTGTCACCATCTACCATTTCTTGCATCCACTTATTCGTAACAGTTACGCCATGAGTCAATTCTTGAATAGGGTTACCTTCAGTACCAATTTCCAAAAACTCTTCAATATCAGCGTGTTCTACCGGCAAGTAAGGAGAAAAACGACCTCTACGTACAGAACCTTGGCTTACGACATCTACCATAGATTCAAAAAGCTGCATAATATGTACCGCACCAGATGCTTTACCATTATTTTTAACTTCTGCTCCCCTATGTCTAATATTACCAAAGTAACCAGAGGTACCACCACCTAATTTAGACATCATACCTACTTCAGATTGGGTGTACAAAATGTTACCCATATCATCGGCTATATTAGAGCCAAAACAACTAATTGGCAATCCTCTTTCTTTTCCAAAATTAGACCATACCGGAGATGCCAATGAGTAAAAACCTTCACTCATATACCCATAGAACTTATCTGAAAAACCAGGCATACCTAATATTTTCTCCGCTCTATCGGCAATTTCACGAATACGGGTTTCGGCTGATACTCCAGGAGTTAAATAACCAGAAGCCAAGAAGTTACGACTATCTTGATTTAACCACTTAAACCCTTCTTCTTTGTCTTGTTTTATACTTTTAAGCGCTTCTTTTCTTGCTTGTACCAGTTCATTAGAACCATTCAGCTTAATTTCTTCTTTTACGCTAGTCTCTAAGTTAATTTTTGAATCGTTCATTTAAAATAAGTCGTCACTGGTTATACTTTGTGTTCTTTTGCTATAGTTAATGGAGCGCTTTACGAAGAAATCACCATGTTTGGTACCGATTATCTCATCATCAAACCATTCTGTCTGAGATAATAATTCTTCGTCTACCTCAAATATTTTTTCGATTCCGATACTTTCTATCGAATCATTAAATCTCTTTTTAATGAATTCCTTGATTAAGTTTTTAGGAAGGAAATCTATTTCACCTGCTTCAAAAATCCAATCTATAATATCACTCTCGGCCAAGAATGCATCTTTACACATATCTTGAACAGTACTATTAAATTCTGCATTAAACCACTTAGGGTTCTCATCTTTTATAATATTGATAATATCAATACCAAAATCGCCATGGATCTGCTCTTCTTTTGAGGTTGCCTCAACAACATTAGAGATACCCTTAAACATATTTTTATGTTTATTAAAGGCCATGATAATCAAGAACTGAGAGAACAATGATACGTGCTCTATGAATAATGAGAATAATAGAATTGATTCTGAATACTCTTGATTGTCTTCGCTTTTAGAGTTCTTAAGAGCCGTTTCCAAATAATGAACCCTTTTCATTATAACAGGCTTTTTCTTCAAGTTCTTGAACTCTGCATTTAAACCTAATATTTCCAACAAATGAGAATACGCATCATGGTGTCTTACTTCACTTTCTGCAAACGTTGCACCTACCGAACCAATTTCTGGTTTTGGCATCTTATGGTAGATATCTCCCCAAAAGCTCTTAACCGCAACTTCAATTTGGGAAATGGCCAACATCGCATTTTTTATGGCATTTCTTTCAATGTCATTCAAGCCGGTCTTAAAGTCTTGAATGTCACTTGTAAAGTTAAATTCCGTATGTATCCAATATGAATGTCTAATTGCCGATACATATTCGTACAATGCTGGGTATTCATATGGTTTTAGATTCACTCGCTTTTCAAAGATGTTCGATTTTCTTTTCTGTGCTTGCTCATTTCTATATAGAATATATCCCTTAGCAACATCAAAGTAACCGCCTTCCATTAACTTGTTCTCAACGAAATCTTGAACCTCCTCTACTGTAGGAATATAATTATCGTCTAATTTCTTTCTTTCTAACAGTGCTAAATGCACATTATTGGAAATTATTTCAGCTTCACCAGGACCACCATGTTCAACGGCTGTCATAGCCTTTAAAATAGCATTTGTAATTTTGTGTAAATGGAAGGGTTTTGTTGAAAAATCCCGTTTTATGACCTGTGTGATTTTCATGTTAAAATAATGTTAATGATGAACTAATTAAGCGAGGTGTAAAGTTCCAAAATTAATCACCTTATTTTCACATTTACCTCGTTAAGCTTTTAACATGGTTATCAACAATTGCAATTTTAACTAAAAATAGAAGAATGCCAACCTTCTCCAAATCACACACTAAAGATCTTTAAATCAATGTTTTATATTGATAAATTTAAATTCTAAATTTAGATTTGCTTAAAGAATTACTTCAGCTAATAATTGTATAAATAATTTTTAATAAAGTTGGCCATAGTCATTTTTTTCTAATAACATACTATTAACATTGATGTAATTTTTTACAATTTAAGTTGACCAACTTAAGTCGTTTTTCTTCAATATAATAGCTTTACCCATCTGTCTAAAAAACTCAATTTTCTCTTTAAAAAATCAAATGGTATCATTTAGAAATGTCAATGGTTTTTTTAATGATTTCACCTTTTTTACCACCAAAACTCTCCGATTGCACCTCAATTTTTATTTTTCCGTTTTTTGTAGGAATTTTTGAAATATAAAAATCTTTAGAGGGTGTTTTACCTAACCAAATTTTGTCATTTTCTTCATTTATAAAGTATATATTATGATATACAGGAGCATCTAAAGTTTTAAAATGAACATACAATTCGGCATTGTTTTCATTTAAAAAACCATTTACCTGAAATTGAGATGTAGTTGGTGATGGTTCGTGTTTGGAGTTTATGGCAACCTCGCCTAAATACGCACTACCTTTGCCCCTAGTTCTAACTCCAATCTTAATTATACGAACGTTTTTACGAGCGGTTATTCTAAAATTGTTTTTCTTCCAGGAAAGTGAATTTTTAAGCGCATTGGTTAAAATCTCCCCGTTAGATAATTGGCAATAAAACTCTAAACTTATATCACCAGTAGTTTTAGCGACAACGCTAAAATTCACATTCTTTTCTAAACTTATTTTTGTCTTGTACAAAGGTAGTTCTGCATTCTCGTACGCTTCTAAGAATAAGCTACTACCACCAAAATAACTATCCTCAAAACTAATGGTAGGTTCAACTTTGGTAGTATCTACATGAAATTGCCATGTTGGCAATACGTCTTGAATACTTAAATTATGCCATTCTTCTCTAGAAACCGTTATTCCTTTCTCATTGTAAAAACTACCAAGTCCGTAATTGAAATTAGATTTAAAAGGCAGTTCATTAATTACGCTACGTGGTTCAAAATAATTGGAGAATCCTTGCCAAGTACTTTCGCCAAACCTGGTCTCTATGGTTGAACCACCATTCCAAAAATTTTGTTCATTACGGTATACGTCCTCTGGCATTTTACTTTCAGAAATATCAAAGGTAGCATTGGACCAGTAAATACCTATAGATGTATTATTAGGTTTACCATTCTTATATAGTGCATCCCATTTAACAAGAGTCTTATAACTTTTGGACTGTACATCTATACCCGCGAACAGATCCCACTCACTTCTTCCCAGTTTATTGGCCAGAACTTTACTATCTTCTAAATTAACATCGTGATACCTAAAATTGATAAAAAACACATCAGACATATTAGTATCTCCATTTTGAAAATACATTTGATTGTGCTCGTTTAATTCGTCTTGCCAAATTACGCGTGAATCATCTATCATGGCATCGTACCAGACCAATTTTAAATTTGATCGTTCCCTATAATATGTGATGAACTCTTGCATGAGTTCCCCCACATTGCCCACCAAATCATACGTTTCTTGATTAATAAACCAGCCATCAAAATTATATGTTTTAGCTACTTCAATAAGTTTATCGGCAACGGGAAAGCTTCCATCCTCATTCTTTACAAGAAACTCATACACCCACTCTTCCTTACCACCATAAACGTTGGGCGGAAAAAACACCGTACCTATACTCTTTACTCCGTTTTTATGGGCAGCATCTGTCCAGAACGCTGTTGGTGGCACAATAATACCTTCGTTTGCTGAGCCACCCCATTGCACAAAATAATCTATGTATTGCCAAAATGGAAAAGCATATTGTTTTACCGAAGAAAACCCTTGAGATGGATGAAAATTAGTGGTATGAGGTGCCATTAAAGCTATAATACCCGGAATTTTTGGTGAACTTTCTCCTAAATCCGTACTATCATTTAAAAACCGATCTGCCAAAGGAATACTACTTACATTAAACTTTGCTTCCCTATCATTTTCTGGTGACCATTCTAAAAGCTCGTGTACAAACCAATAAGAAGAATAGGGCTGATTTTTTCCATACTCTTGTTCTTGTGCCTTTATGTTAAATCCGCACCAAAATAATATTACAAAATACACGGTTACTTTCCTCATGGTCGTTGTCAGTTTAATTTAAAGTTTAAAGATTGTTCTTTTCTGAAGAATCTACAACTCTCTTGAAATTATAGAAGGTTTAAATTTAAATGAAAAAGAATATTTAAACATAAACGGAACATATGAAGGGTAGGCTTCACTTTATGGAGACCTCAAATGAAATTTTCAATACTTTCGCCTTTTAATTGAATGCCATATGAATATTGAAGAATTAGT
This sequence comes from Maribacter sp. HS, assembly GCF_048059195.1. Taxonomy (NCBI): domain Bacteria; kingdom Pseudomonadati; phylum Bacteroidota; class Flavobacteriia; order Flavobacteriales; family Flavobacteriaceae; genus Maribacter; species Maribacter sp. HS. Next base: position 179,493 of record NZ_JAYLVV010000009.1, on the reverse strand, counting down.
TGGTTCGTATTCTATTATAGGGAGCAACCAAGATGGGGAATCGCATAATTACAAAGGCCTACTTTTATTATCCCTTGATGGTAATAAAAGAATTATTGCAAAATGGACCATTAATAATACTCAGAAACAGACTGGAACAGGTTTTTTCAAGAATAATATTTTGGTGATAAATTTCAGCTATACTGGCGATGACCAAAATATTTACAAAGGTGTTGTAGTGTACCAGTGCCTTAGCAAAGATGTTCTAGACGGATTTTGGTCCGAGAAACACGGTAATCCTCTTTATTTGGGAGAAGAACGTTGTTTTAGAATTAAAACAAACGCTGTACTGTTAAGTTAATACTACATAGCAAACATGATATGGCACGCTATAAACCCTATCACCGCCAAAATAATACCTACTAAGAATACATGAAAAGAAGTTCTAAGTAGTTTAAATTTTCTATCTATCGTCTTACCTAAATGAAACGTATCTCTTGCAATAGTCTTATAAAGCTCGTCTCCCTTATACATTAAACTCGTTAGCCCTTCGGTATACTCTTCTTCATTCATGGTATTAAAATTACCATAGAACAAAAGGTTATTGGTACTCCTATCTCCATGCGTAAGTTCTGGTCTAGTCGCAAATACGGCATATGCTATAGAAATGAGATTGGTTCCTAACATTATAATTGCCGGATATATAAGATGTGGATCTTTATCTAATTGACTTAATACGGTACCTAAAATTATAGAAAGAATAAGCGCGTTTATGGAAATAAGAATGTTCGATTTTCTATCGATCATTGTATTCAAGGTATACTGATTTTTAGACACTAAACGAAACAAGGTTTCTGCTCCACGTTCTGAGCGAGGTTCAACTTTTGAAAGTTTCTTCTTTAGCTCTTTCAGCTTCTCTTTATCAATACCCAATTCGGCAATCAATTGCTTATCAATCGCTTTTTCCTGCTTTTTTATTACTTTTTCTGATTCGTCCATCATTAAATAATTTTACTCGCTATATATTTTCTTTGCTACTTTACCAACACTTAATCCTTGTACGATTACCGACACCAGTACGACAACATAGGTTATATACAATATTATTTCTGCGGAAAGGTCTTCTGATAAACTAAGTGCCAGCGCTATTGATATACCACCGCGCAAGCCTCCCCAAGTTAAAATCGCCACTGTTTTTATAGGTTTACTTTCTTCATGTTTAAGTAAGCTATACGGTAATAATACCGATATAAAACGAGCCAAAAGTACCACCAATACAGACAAGAAGCCTAATGTAAGATATAACGAATCAAATTTAAGAAGATGTATTGACAACCCTATTAGAACAAATAGAATAGCATTGAAAACATCATCTAGAACTTCCCAAATATTATTCAGCATTTTCCGCGTCATTCCTTTATTTGATGCTATATTAATTTTATTACCAATGACCATTCCAGATACCACCATAGCTAAAGGTCCAGAAACATGAAGTATAGAGGCTATTGCATAACCGCCTATAACAATGGCTAAACTTATTAGTACCGCTAATTGCGGATTTTCATTAATAGATTTAATAACTCTATATCCTATATAACCTAAAATCAAACCGTAGACAATTCCACCAACGGCTTCCATTAAAAATAACTCACCAATAGTACTACTTAATGATTCATTACTATTTTCATCTAAACGTGCTACAATTAGCAAACCAGAAAACACTACAACTCCAATACCGTCATTAAATAAAGATTCGCCCTCAATTTTCACTCCCAAGCTTTTCTGAATATTTGCCTTTTTCAAAATTGACATTACCGCTATGGGGTCTGTTGGCGAAATTAATGCTCCAAAAAGCAAAGCATGTATAAGTGGTAATTCTATTGATAAGGATTGAGCAAGGTAAAAGGTTAAAAAACCGACTATTGTAGTAGAAATAAGCACCCCAAACGTTGCAAACAATAGTATGGATTTCCGCTCTTTTTTTAGGTCATCTATATTAACATGTAAAGAACCTGCAAAGAGCAAGAAACTCAACATACCGTCCATTAACAGACTTCTGAAATCTGTATTTATTACTAAATCACAGAAATAAAGATAAAATGCCGGAAATATATTTTTCGTCAATGTAATTAGCACGACCATTGACAAGGCTAAAATCATTAACCCTATAGTTGATGGCAACTTTAACCACTTATAGTTAACGTAACTAAAAAAGGCGGCAATTAAGAATATGATACTAAATGATTGAAACATGTTTTCTTATTTAAATCAAATTAGCATCAGTGATTATCTCCAGTAATGCCGCACCATCGTGTGCTTTTAGTTTTTCTAAAGCAGGTATTAATTCTTCTATTTTGGTAACCCTAATACCAAGTGCTCCACAATTCTCTGCATATTTTGAAAAATTTGCATTGTGTAAAGAAGTTTTCCAAACATCTAATTCAGCCGCTTTTTGCTCCTTTGAAATTTTACCAATTTCTGAGTTGTTTAAAAGCACATGTTTGATGTTCATATTGTATTTCACCAAAGTCATCATTTCACCTAAATACTGACCAAAGCCACCATCACCTGAGACCGACCAAATAGGTCTTTCGTTGCCTTGAGCAGCCCATGCGCCCATTGCCGCAGGCAACGCAAAGCCTATAGAACCTAAGTAACCGGACATTAATACAGATTGATTTTTAGGTTCAAAATAACGACCAAAAGAATAGGTGTTGTTACCAACATCTACGGCAATAACCGCATTGTCTGGCACTACTTTGTTCATTGCATCAAAAACGGCTATTGAACTTAAACCAACCGTACTTTCATCTTGTAACCTACTTGATTTTTCTTCTTGCCAAATCTCCCATCTTTTGGCAATTTCTGGGCGTCTATCTACCGTATTTATTTTTCCTTCGGTTTGTTCTTCTATAATGGTCAAGGTTTCAGAAATCTCTCCCCATAGGGCAGCATCAACTTTATGAAATTTACTTAAAGCTGCTGGGTCATAATCTACCTGTATAATAGGTTTTTTAGGCGTAATACCTGTATGATTAGAAAACGATGCGCCAAAAACAATCAATAAATCACTCTCGTTCATGAACCAAGAAGCTATAGGTGTTCCGCTTCGTCCTAACACACCACAACCTAATTCATGATGGTCAGAAATTTGTCCTTTTCCTTTAAAGGTGGTGATTACTGGACAATTTAATTTTTCAGCAAATGCGATTATAGCATCCATTTGAAAACGAGCGCCATGCCCTACTATAATTGCAGGTAGTTCTGAATTTGTAATCATACCCACCGCTTTCGCTACCATTTGTCTTGGCGGTGAAATATTAAAAGGTGTAATTCTATCTTCTGGAGTCTGTGCCTTTTCGTTATCTGGCTTTGGCATAAAGGCTACCTCATCTGGGAAAGTAACATGAGACACATCTCTATTTATCAATGCACTTTTAATAGCCAAACTCATTAACTCACTATGCTTAGAGTTTTGTTGTACACTATGGTTAAAATTGGCTACGGTTTGAAAAGCACCTACCAAATCTACTTCTTGAAAAGCACCAGTTCCTAGTACTTGTGTATTCACCTGACCAGAAATAGCAAGCATTGGTGAGCGGTCTACTTTAGCATCCCACATACCGGTAAACATATTGGTAGAACCCGGACCGGCTATTCCAAAACAAACTGCGGGTTTCCCCATTAGTTTACCATAAGCAGATGCCGCAAATGCTGCAGCACCTTCGTGACGTATTCCATAAAATCTGAAATTTCCTTTTTCTTCTTGACGCATCATAGCATCGGCAACCCCTAGGTTTGAATGACCAACCATGCCAAAACCAGTATCAACGCCCCAATTTACCATGGTTTCAATCATCACGTCAGAAATCGTTTCTGCGTGTTTCTCTTCCTCTTCAATACCCACAAAAATTTCATTGCCTTCTTCCTTTGTTGGAAATGTTTCAATACCATCATCAAAACCACCTGGTGGCACACCTGTACAAGGGTCAAAATCCCAACCGTGCCACGGGCAACGTAGCAATCCGTTTTCAATAGAACCTTCGCCCAAAGGTCCACCTTGGTGCGGACACTTATTATCTAGAGCAGAAAATTTGCCTTTAAAATGTGTTAAGCAAATACCTTTATGAGCAGCAGTAACGGTCATTACACGACCTTCTGCCAATCTCTTTTTATTATCTAACACTTTATGCCACACTACTTTCTTTTCCATGGGTCGGTTCTTTTTAGGTTATTTAATCTTTATCAATTGGTGTTCTTTAAAATTTGGCATTTTTATATTAAAATGCTCATAAACAGATTTCGGAATTCCCAAATCAGCCATAAACACTTCTACTCCGCTTGGTAATTTTTCTAAAATAATTTTAGAAGCTGCCAAGGTCATTATTTGGTCCGCTTTAAAACCTGATAATTCACCATCTTTAGAAATACCAACGGGAATGTCCAACGATATTCTAAATGCCGATGATGCGTTGGCTAGTACAATACTTTTGGCAAATGCATCAGACAGCGGTAATCTTTGAGAGAACCCCAAATAGGCATCTACCCAAATATCAGTAGTTTCCGGTATACCTTTCTTTGCCCCAAATAGCAATGCTCTTTCTAATTGAGCTTTTGGTAGGTCTTTGCTAATAGGTACAACCAAATCTAAATTTACATTGTAACCCCAAGCAGCAAGTCTACGAGCAGCGACCAGACCGCCGCCGCCATTATTGCCATTACCTACCCCAATGGTTATTACCGAACTTTTATTTGCTTTTTTAGCGATTAACCTAGCCAACTGCAAACCGGCATTTTCCATCATCAACTCAATGGACAGGTTGTATTTTTCAACTGCCCAATAATCCATTTCTTTAAAGGCTTCTAAGGAAAGACTGGTTACCTGCATATTTACTTTTTATAGGTGTTAATAGCTTCCGTAAAAAACTGTACCGCTTGTTCTTCATTAATATTTGTAGCTGGTAAAACTGCTCCTTTGAATCCTTCATTTTTCCATTCACCTAAGGAAAGTGAATCAAACTTAGAAGTATCTAAACCACTATGACCTTTGTATCCGCTGATATAAAAATAGTGTTCAGTGACCATCGTATCGGGTACAGCTAAACCAAAGCCTATAGACAAATCATCAGAAATTACAACATAAGCACCCGAATCAAAATGATGGGGCCAAATACGAATGTCTGATTCTAAACCATTTACGGCAAGTGTTTTTTCTAAACTAGATTGCGTCAGGGATCTTAAATCCGCAAGTTCCTTTAATTTAGACCCATCTAGTACAAAGGTGAAAGAATCATCAATTGAATATGGCAGGTCGTAATGAAAATCATAGGTATATGTCTTACCCAAAAATGAATCTGCAGAATTCGTTAACCGTTCCAATACTTGTTGATGGGTTTTTCCATCCAATGCAAAAGAAGCTTTGTTCTTAGGAGAATCCCACTCCAAAGAAAAGGTGTTGTAGTTTAAAGTAAGAACGTCTCCGTCTGTTGATAACGGGTGCGTTTCAAGACGTTGTTTATCAATTGACCATCCAAGATTAGTATGACTATCATCTGCCTTCTTCTCTACAAAACTTATTCCTGCAGCTGCTAAATATTGTGCTGCTAAGTGCATCATTTTTTCCATTTATATTTTGTTTTTAGGGGTTAACACCACCATAATTAATTCCTGTTAAACGATGCATATCATGATTAAAAGTAGATAAGTCATCAAAATTGAATTTTGAGATATCATCATGACCACAAGCTCTTGCAATAACTTTTATAAGGTTATTTGTGGCATCAAAATAGTTATGTAATTGTTTCGCTGAAGAATCTATAATCAACCTACTACGCAAAAATTCTTTTTGAGTTGCAATACCCACCGGACAGTTGTTACTACCACAAGCACGCATACCCAAACAACCGATTGCCTGTAAAGCCGAATTAGATACGGCAATAGCATCCGCACCTAACATAAGTGCTTTACCAAAATCTTCTGCAATACGTAAACCTCCTGTAATTACCAAGGTTACATCTGTAGCACCTACTTTATCTAAATATTTTCTTGCTCTTGCTAAAGCAGGTATTGTAGGTACATTAATATTATCTCTTAATATGGTTGGTGCTGAACCTGTTCCCCCACCTCTACCATCTAAAATGATATAATCTACACCTACATCTAATGCAAACTGAATATCTTTTTCTATATGACTGGCTGCAATTTTGAAACCGATTGGAATACCACCCGTACGCTCTCTTACTTTTTCTGCAAAAGATTTGAAGTCATCTACACCATGAAAATCTGGGAAAGTTGCCGGTGAAATTGCCGTCTCGCCTTCTTTTAAACCTCTTACCTCAGCAATTTCCTTACTTACTTTAGCACCTGGCAAATGCCCCCCTGTACCTGTTTTAGCACCTTGTCCGCCTTTAAAATGAAAAGCTTGAACTTTGTCTAGCTTATCCCAAGAAAATCCAAATTTTGCCGAAGCCAGTTCATAAAAATACTTGCTGTTGTTTTCTTGCTCATGAGGTAACATTCCGCCTTCTCCTGAGCAAATACCTGTACCTGCTAACTGCGCTCCTTTAGACAAAGCTATTTTAGCTTCTCTAGATAATGCGCCAAAACTCATATCACTCACAAAAAGGGGAATATCTAAATGTAAAGGCTTCTTGGCTTTAGGACCAATAACCACCTTTGTTGCCACTTCATCTTCATCTAACAAAGGTCTGCTTGCCAATTGGGCAGGCAAAAATTGAATATCGCTCCATTTTGGCAACGTATTTCTATCCACTCCCATAGAAGCCGAGAATCCGTGATGACCCAAGTTTTTTAATCCATTTGTGGCTAATTCTTTTATATACCCTGTATACGGTTCTGTTTCTTCAGGGTGGGTATCTGCGTAAGCACCTAAATAAGCATCTCTATTAAATGGCTGCGGACTGTCTACTAAATAAGCATCTATCTCTTCTTCATCTACAAAAAGACTATCCCCTTCTATTTTAATAGTAAACTTTTGTAACACCTCTGCATTATTGTATTCAGAAACTCCGGTATCTACTCTATAATCCCAGCCGTGAACACCACAAATAAGGTTATGACCATCTACATGCCCGTCTGACATTAATGCCCCTCTATGCAAACATCTACCGTACAATACAGAAATATCATCATCAAATTTTACAATAACTAAATCCAAACCATTGACTAATGCGTGTTCTGGTTTCTTGTTTTCTAAAGTGCTTACTTGAGCAATTGCAATTGGTTTTTTCATTGGTTGTAATTTTTTAATTAAAAAGAAAAGCCTAGTGCGAAGACTACACGCCCCCCATCTACACTATTAAAATATCCCAGATTCAGCGTAAATGCTTCAGCCCCTATAAGCCAAGCTGACGCACCTACCGAATTATGCCATTTATTAGAGGTATCATCTTCAACCCAAACCCTACCGTAATCGAAACTACCGGTAAGTCCAAACCTAAACGGAACAAGGCTAGTTCTTAACCCCCCTAAAGGAAATCTTAAATCTGTATTCTGATAAAAAGATTGTTTTCCTGTAAATCTTTCATTTCTAAATCCTCTTAAGCTATTGATACCGCCAATAGTTGCTGCATGGTAAAATTCAAAATTATCACCTATCAATGCTTCACCTGCAATCTTGGTTGCAAAAACGATACTTCCGCTTTTAGTTAATTTGTGATCTATGATCAATTGTGGTTGTATGTATGCAAAACTATTATCTGCTTCGGTATTATCTATATTCGTTTTATAACCTATGGTCAGCCCTGCATCTAGCCCCAAGGTAGGAAAAGCGGCACTATTTTTATTTTTGAAATTATAAGCAGTTTCTACACCTGCATAGGTTTGCCTATCAAAAATTGTATTAGTCTGTGGTAGTTGTGCTACAAAACGATCCTCTGTATTATCAACCTCAAAAGATTCTATTAAAGGTTTAAAATAGAAAGAACCTCCGTTAATACCTTCCCATTGCAATGACACTGCTGCTTTAAATTTACTAATTCTAATTCTATTAAAATCTAAATCCACCTCATCAGCGTCATAAAGCGTTTCATTACCAAAACCGAAGAAATTCTCTGAAAAACTAGGACTTGTATATAAACCTTCTAAACCAAAATTCCAGTTATGAAATATATTTGAGAATTCACCTTTATACGACAAATCGAAACCTGATGTACTGGTATAATATGCTGCATTGATACTATGCTTATACGTAAACGGATTACGTTGTAAACTATATGATGTATGATTGCTAATCACTCCTAATTTCACTCCGTCATCCGGATTAAATGCTATGATAGGCAATAACTGATTAAAATTATACTTTACTTTTTTGTGATTGTAATTATTTAATTCATAATCATTTACCAACCATTTTTTAGATCTTTTATTTATAATAGTATTCTCCTTATCCTTATAATCATATAACTTTACTTTACGCGTATTCTTAAAGTCATAGGTATCGTTTTTCTTTCCTCCTACTATTTTAATTTTTATAGGCTGGTCACCTTCCCCTTCCACAGTGAACGTATCTTTCCCATCTAATCCAAACAGCCAAATTTCTTTAGTGATATCTTTAGAAAATGTATGATCTAACAGGCCTAAATCTTTACGATCTATTTTTACATTAGTCTTACCATCAGCTAACCTAGTTATGGTAAAATCATCTGCTTTCTGTGTTCCAGTAACTACTTGAAATTTATTCAAATGAAGGTAATACGCTTTTGAAATCTTTTTAAGGTTATCTCGTCTGCCTTTTAATTTACGCTTTATATCATTGATAACCGGTCCTTTTATTTCTTCAGGAATTGCCTCAAAGGCATTTTCAATATCAGCATCTGATAGTTCATTTTGAATATGATCAGTTTGTCTTTCCCATTCATCCCATCCAGAAGCATGAATAAAAGTTAAATCCAAATGATAGGGAGATGATGCAAACCATTTTACACTTCTAAGTTCTTCATCATAAGTTTGCATTTTACGTAACCCGGGAATTACCCTTGTCAAAAAACTAATTAAACTACCGTCGTACTTTGAAAATGCCTGGTCTCGATCTCTGGGTATTGGACTGCAATATTCCGTTCCGTCTTCATTCTTATAAAGTGCCCAGCGCCATTGGTCTTCATGACGGTCCCAATCTCCCAAAAGCATATCGAATATTCTTGCACGGATATAAGAAGGCTCATCTACTACCGATTTACCCGATCTGTTTATCTCTTGTAAAACATCAGCAGTACTTAATATTTTTAACGGTTTCCCAAAACCCTCTGCCTCTACTTGTGTATCGCCAACATGCTCTTCAATCATGTATAACTCATCACCAAACTCATCATTATAAACACCTAACCTTTCTTGTTTAGGAATGTAATATAAAATAGGATTGGTATGATTGACACCAACCGCATCAGACAACCCACCTATAACAAATGGAGTATATGGGTTTGAAGTCGTATAAAAATCGGCCAAAAATTTATCAACTGTTGTACCATCTAGAACATCGCCAATATAAGTCTCTTGAAAAGCATTTGCCTGTAAAAATTTTATAGTACTCTTTTTTAGAGCACGCATAACATACTGCTTACCTTCTTTATCTTCTAACCTAAGTGATTTTGATTGCTGCCCGCCTCCTCGCTTTAACGGCGTTAAACCTCCCATTAATGTATCTAAAAAAACAACTGGAGCATCAACTTCCTTACCATAAAATTCTCTGTAATGTTCACCCCAAAGTGCTTTATAGAATCCACTTTTTGTAGTAGCCTCTTTGGTATAAATAGCCGCTAATTTTTTGGCTCCTAAATTTTTATCGAAGTTGTAAATTTCCAAATCTTCAGTTTCACTCTTTAGAACAGTCGTCTTAAAAATCTCATTAAAAGTTCCGTTTTTTAAGGTAAAATACTTTGCCAATACACTACCGTTAGTAGTAATATCTAGACGTACATAACCTTTTTTAGCAATAGAAAAATCATCTTGTCCTCCATTATTTACAGCTTTAAGCTTACCAGCCGCTCCGCTTATAATTTGTGGTACATTACCTTTTATATATTGTAAGTTTCCACTTTTACCGGACAAGAAAATAACGTTATCCGCACCTTTAGCTATAGTTTTTAACCTGTTTCTAAGCGTACGGTATTGCTTATTCTGAAACTCTTGTGTAGAGAATCCTCCGATATTACTAAGAAAACCTTGTTTACTATTCGTTTTTGTTGGGTGATGTAGCGCTACAAAAACAATTTTACCTTGTGCTTTTTTTATGCGATTTTCAAATTCTAAAAAGAATAATGTTCTATTCTGAATTTCAGATTCTTCATTAATATAAATATGATCGTCCCAATTTTCTAAGTACCATTGAGAATCTACCGTAATCAATTCTACGTTTTCTCCCAAATCTTGATGCTTAATAGGTTCTGCATCATCAGGAGAAAATTTGGCTTTGCTATTTTTCTGAATGTATTTTTCTATATCAAAAACACCCTTGTAGCCATTTACCCATTCTTTATCACCAGGTATAAAAATGACATCTTTGCCTAGATTTGATAGTATAGACAATTGTATATCCAATGATTTTTCAATTTCAGTTTTAGGTGCAGCGTTTCCTAATATTAATACGGTAGGTTTATTTACCAATTGCGATTTTTTTGAAATCTCAGAAAGCACTTCAGTATCTGAAATATCCCATGTATTACCGGTAATATAAATAGACTGTTCTATTTCTTGTGAAAATATAGTGCTAGCAAATAATAGTAAAGAGAATGTTAGGGGAAAATGGGAGAACTTTTTCATTATAGTTGGTTTATTTTACATGTATGTTTAAATGGTTATATAGTTTTCTTTGAATACGATATAAATTTTGAATCATAATCAATGATGTTTTCTTTACGCATTATGCTCAATACGTTATTTACCGTCTGCCTAGAGGTATTGGTCAAGTTGGCAATGTCTTTATGAGAGAGTAAGTTTTTTGCCACTATCCGGTCCTTTTCCACTTCACCAAACTCTTCTATAAAAACTTTAATAAATTCAGATATTCTAGTTTTGCTATCCTTATATAATAGGTCTTGCAGTCTTGTTTCCAATTTTCTAATACGAAGACCGTATATTTTTAACAGACCGTTTTTCAAAGACTTATACTCTTCCATTAAGCCTTCCATCATATCAGATTCTATATAACAAATGACTACGTCTTCTAGAGCTATGGCAACTTCTTTAGACGAGTTATCCTTATCATAGATAGAGAGTTCTCCAAAAATATTTCCCTTTTTCACAACATACTTAACAATGTTATTTTCAGAGTCGATAATTTTAACAGATCCATTTTTTAAGAAGAAAATGCAATTTTTATCCCTATCTCCCATGTCGATAATATTGCCTTTATCAACATGTTCCATCTCCAATAGATTGCAGAGTTTCATCATAGAAGGCATCCCCAATTTTTTAAAAAGGCTAAATCCTTCTAAGAACCAATATTTTGTAATTGCTTTCAATATCTAATTTTAACAAAAACCAATATTACTGATTATCAACAGTATACAGAAACTATAAATTCAACAGAGTTACTTTACACGACAGTTGAGTAGATTTTAAGAGGTACAATTGAGAAATTTACCTCTTTAAATAATTCATCTTAATCATTTTTCTAATTGGTTGGTTTTAAACTAAGTCGGATAAAAATCAAAATCTTTCATAATTTTTTTAACAATTGCCAAAAAAGAACATTCTCTTTCAAAAAAAACCTATGCTTAGAATTGCATCTAAAAGGCGTAATTTGCATCCCCAAATAATAAATATATACCATTAGAATTTTATAAATATGACGAAAGATCACGAGTTTTTTATGAGAAGAGCCATAGAAATGGCAGCAAAAGGAATGAACTCAAACGCAGGCGGCCCATTTGGTGCCGTAGTTGTAAAAGATGGAGAAATTATAGCCGAAGGCCATAATAAGGTAACTTCAACGAACGACCCTACTGCACATGCAGAAATGGTGGTTATTAGAGATGCCTGTAAAAAACTGAATACGTTTCAATTAACAGATTGTATTATTTATACTTCTTGCGAACCCTGCCCAATGTGCTTTGGTGCTATTTATTGGGCCAGACCAAAGGCAGTATATTATGGTTGTGATAAAGCAGATGCAAAGGCTATAGATTTTGATGACCAGTTTATATATGATGAGCTAGAAGTTGAAATGCAGGACAGACAAATTCATTTTAAGCAAATGCTTCAAGAAGAAGCCGTTGAAGTCTTTAATAATTGGGCTTCTAAACAAGACAAGACAAAGTATTAATATAGATACCGTTTAAAAATGTCATGTGGATTTCACTAGTAGTTTTTCCAATTCTTCTAGTGATTTCCCTTTTGTTTCCGGTACCTTGGCGGCAATAAACAACAAACCTATTATTGCAAAAATTGCGTATAACAAAAAGGTCAACGAATTACCAAGATTAGATAATTGCCAAGGAAAAACAAGTTGCACCAAAAAGGCAAATGTAAGGTTTACCAAACCTACAAATGAAATTGCCAACCCGCGAATTCGATTTGGGAACAGTTCTGAAAAAAGCACCCACATTACAGGACCTATGGAAACTGCATAAAAAGAGACAAATAAAAGTATACCGCATAAAATAAGAACCGAATTTATCTTTGCCGCGGCAGTTACCAAAATAGCTTCATACTGTTTGGCTTTATCATCACCTAAGGCATTGGAAAGCGCCTCTTTAAAATCTAAATCTGAAGTAAAGGTTTGATCCTCCAAAGCCCTTAATTTTTCAATTGGCACTTCATTAGGCAACCCATTTAATGCGCTGTCATCTAATATATAAGTAGCCGTTTTAAAACCATAAGCTAGAATCAACATTGCTGTTGCCATACCTATCATACCGTAAATCAACATAGGTTTCCTACCTAATTTGTCTATAATCTTCATGGCTACGATAGTAAATATCAAATTTACCAATCCTACTAAAATAGCTTGTAAAAACGATGCATCTGTACCAATGCCCGTTTGTTCAAAAATTAAGGGTGCATAGAACATCACAGAATTTATACCTACCAGCTGTTGAAATATGGCAACAATAATGCCTACCAGTATTACAAGGCGTATGTTCTTTTTAAAAAGCTCCCCGAAGTGAACCTTTTCTTTTTTACCTTCTTGAAGAATACTCTCTTCAATAGATTTCATTTGTTTTGCTGCTTCATTTGCTCCCACGAACCTCTGTAACGTTTGCCTTGCCTCTATTAAAGAACCTTTCATGGAGAGCCATCTAGGGCTTTGCGGCACAATAAACAATCCTATATAATATAATAATGCGGGAAACACTTCTAAACCAAGCATCCAACGCCAATTCCATTTTTTTAGATTAATGGTGTTTACCCAACCATAATCGCTATCGCCCAATCTTAAGATTAGATAGTTTGTAAAAAATGCGGCCGAAATACCAATGACAATATTCAATTGATTAAAAGATACCATTTGCCCTCTCTTCTCCGGCGGACTTACCTCTGCAATATACATAGGAGCAATGATCAAAGCTGCACCTACAGAAAAACCACCTATTAACCTGCCTATGATCAACATGGTGAACGTAGTGGAAAATGCTGAAAAGAGCGCTGAGACCGCAAATAATAAAGCTGCATATTTGAGTACGCTTCTTCTGCCTATTTTATCACTTAAAGGTCCCGCAATAAAAGTGCCTAGCGCAGCAGTCAGGGTTATAGAACTGACCAGCCAGCCTAATTGAATGTCGTTAAGGGAGAATTCATGTTCTACAAACTTTAAAGTTCCAGAAATAACGGAAGCATCAAAACCAAGAATAAAGCCGCCCAGTGCAACAATGGCGGCTATTCTTATTATATAATTTTTATTTACTTCCATGTTAAGTATTTGTAATAGTTCATGCTTATAAAAGCATTGTTAAAACAAGTAATACTCTCACTTAAACGCAGTTAATCCTAGCTCTTGTGAGGGGCTAATTTTTCCCAATCGAAAATGACCCCGGTACCCGGAGTTTCAGGAGCTACCGCCCTATGATTTTCAACAACCAAAGGTCTTAAGGTATATTGATCGATGGGAAAACTATGTACCTCTAACCAACCTGCATTGGGTTGAGAAGAAACAAGACTTACATGAAGTTCTTGCATACCATGACTACATACCGGGATATGATGTTCCTGCGCCATTTTTGCCACTTTTAACCAACCTGTTACACCACCGCAATTAGAAGCATCCGGTTGAATAAAGGATAGTTTGGATTGTGCAAAGGCATATTCAAATTCATGAATGGTATGTAAATTTTCACCCATGGCCAAAGGAAAACCGGTACGATCAACAATTTCGCCAAATCCTAAATAATCATCAGGTATAATCGGTTCTTCAAACCAGGTAATATCATATTGTTTAAAGCCTTCAATAGCTTTTATCGCTTTTTCTACGGTCATAGAATAGTTGGCATCGACCATAAAAGTAACATCCGGACCAACAAACGCACGTACCGCTTTTATGCGTTCTAAATCTTCTTCTAAGTTTTCCCTTCCTATTTTAATCTTAACGGCATTGAACCCGCTATCCAAATAGGTTCTCATATTATCCAAAAGCTTAGGAATAGGAAATTGAAGATCTATACCACCACAATATGCCTTACAGGTATTGTCTGCACCGCCGGCCATTTTATATAAAGGTTTATCGGCTTTTTTACAGCGAATATCCCAAAGGGCAATATCTATGGTAGAAATGGCAAAAGAAGCTATACCTCCTCTACCTACATAGTGAATATGCCATTCCATTTCTTCATATAGTTCTTCAATTTTAGAACCATCCTTACCTATTAAAAAAGAGGTGAAATCATGCTCTACCATAGCTTTGGTAGCGTGCCCGCCTTTACCGCCGGTATACGTGTAACCAGTGCCTTCAGTACCGTCCTCCAAGGTAATTGTAGTTGTCACCAGCTCAAAATGCGTATGGTCGCCGTGCTTGGCATCGTTCATTACTTCTGGTAAAGGAACCTTAAATAATTGACAATCTACATTTGCTATTCTTGTACTCATTATGCCTTATGTCTTACGTAAAACGTTTTCTTTTCCATATACTGCTCAAATCCGTATTTACCGTCTTCACCACCAGAGCCACTTAACTTATATCCGTTATGAAAACCTTGGTGCTGTTCTCCATGACCACGATTCACATAGATTTCACCATATTCAAGTTCATCGTTGCAACGCATGATCTTATTCATGTCATTGGTAAATACCATTGCCGCCAAACCATATTCACAGTCATTTGCAAAGCCTACAACCTCATCAAAATCCTTAAATTTCAACACAGGTAAAATAGGTCCAAATGACTCTTCATGAACAATGGTCATATTTTGGGTTACATCGGTCAAAACCGTTGGTTCAAACCAATATCCTTTATCAAATTCACCTCCGGACAAACGTTTACCACCAGTGGCAATTGTTGCACCCTCATCTAAACTCACTTTGACCAAATGCTCCATATGCTCCAATTCGCTTTTGTTTACCTTTGGTCCCATATCTGTATCCTCTAGCATTGGATCACCCACTTTTAACGCTTTGGTCTTTTGAATAAATTTATTCATGAATTCATAGTAAATATCTTCATGAACATACATACGCTCATTACAAGTACATACTTGGCCACAATTGTCAAATCTAGAATGTAGGGCCGCATCTACGGCCGCATCAATATCAGCATCTTCAAACACTATAAACGGAGCCTTTCCACCCAATTCCAATTGTACGTGCGTTAGGTTCTGTGCTGCCATTTTTGCAATTTGTTGACCTACAGGAGTAGATCCTGTCATGGTCACCATTTTGGTTATAGGATTTTCTACCAAGGCAGTACCCATAGCTCTTCCCGGTCCTGTAATAATATTCAACAAACCATCTGGCAAACCAACTTTTTTAGCTAAGTGCCCTAACTCTAATGTTGCTAGCGGAGTTTCTGAAGTCGGTTTTACCACGATAGCATTTCCTGCTACCAATGCCGGACCAATTTTTCTTCCGGCCAAAGCCAAAGGAAAATTCCATGCCGTTATAGCAACTACTACTCCACGTGGTATTTTTTGAATCCAAATTTGTTCATTTGGGTTGTCTGAAGGAATGATATCACCTTCAATTCTTCGTGCTCCCTCACAAGCATATTCTATAAAAGAAGCGGTTACCGCAACTTCCATTTTAGCTACTTTAAGCAACTTACCCTGTTCCTTTACTAAAAGCTCTGCCAATTTATCGGCATTCGCCTTTATTTCATCGGCAAATTTATACAGAAGTTCCGCTCTCTTTCTGGCAGGGACTTTTTTCCACTCTTTCTGTGCCCTATCGGCTGCTTCCAATGCTTGTACAGCTTCCGCAACCGTTCCATTTTGAACCTTTGCGTAAACCTCCTCAGTTGATGGATTTATAATATCGATGGTTTCACCAGAGGTTGAAGTAACCCAAGATCCATCTATAAACATTTCGTATTCTTTTATTGATGCCATTTTTCTGTTTTTAGTGTGATTATCTACCCATCCAACCTCCGTCTACCAGAGTGATGCTTCCATTCATATATGCAGCCGCGTCCGAAGCCAAAAAGACTACGGGACCTGCAAAATCTTCTGGCTCTCCCCATCTTCCTGCCGGAATTCTAGCCAAAATAGAATTTGCCCGTTCTTCGTTATTACGTAATGCCTCTGTATTGTCCGTACTTATATACCCGGGTGCAATGGCGTTGACATTTACTCCGCTACCGGCCCATTCGTTGGCAAAGGCCATGGTCAACTGACCGATCGCTCCTTTACTGGCTGCATAGCCCGGCACAGTTATTCCGCCTTGGTAGGTTAACAACGATGCCGTAAATATTACTTTTCCTGCACCACGGTCAACCATTTCTTTTCCTATTTCCCTGGTTAAAATGAATTGTGCATTTTGGTTTACCTCTATCACTTTATCCCATAACTCGTCTGAATGTTCAACGGCTGGGGCCCTTAATATGGTTCCGGCATTGTTTATCAAAATATCTATTACAGGAAAATCGCCTTTAACGGCTGCAATAAAACCATATAGTGCTTTTCTATCACTAAAATCACACGCATAGGCTTTAAAATCTCTGCCCAGTGCCTTTATTTCCTTTTCAACATCGCTACCGCTTGACTCTAAAGTAGCACTTACACCTATGATATTTGCACCAGCCTCCGCAAGACCTATCGCCATGGCTTTACCTATGCCTCGCTTACAACCCGTAACCAATGCCGTTTTTCCTTTTAAACTGAATTTATCCAGTACTCCCATTTTCTTATAAAGTTTTAGTTCTTAGTTATGATTGACAATCCATCAAGACTTTTAGTCCGTCAGGGTTTTTATCTATATTTTCAAATACGGTTTGTATGTTCTTTAGCGGTTGCACGTCCGTAATCATTTCATTGAATGGCAATTCATTCGCCGTAATTAAACGTATAGCCTGTTCATAATCCTCTTTTTCATACACTCTTGCCCCTATTAATTTAAGTTCTTTCCAAAAGAATTTAAATAAGTCTACTTCTTTCTTTTGCCCATGTATAGCTACCATTACAATTCTACCTCTAATACCGGCAACCTCTGTCATAATATCCAATGCAGGTTGAACTCCTGCAACCTCGAATACAACATCTGCCCTTTTATCATCGGTCTTGCTTTTTACATAATCTACTAAGTCCGTTTTTATAGGGTTTACAGCATCAAGTCCTAATTCTTTTGCCTTGGATATTCTTGTTTCATTTACTTCAGATACAATTACCTGTGCCCCTTTTTCCTTGGCTACCAAAGCAACTAAAAGACCTATTGGGCCACCGCCCAAAACCACGGCGGTCTCACCTGCCTTTAATTCACCCATTCTTACATCATGCACTGCTACTGATAAAGGTTCTATCAATGCCGCCAATTTTAAGTCTGTTTCTTCTTTTAATTTATGAAGTGTAAATGCAGGTACGTTCCAGTACTGTTGCATGGCACCCGGACTATCAATACCAATAAACTTAAGCTCTTCACAAATATGGTTGAACCCCTTGTCAGATGATTTCACCTTTCTATCATCCAACGGTCTAACCACTATTTTATCGCCTACTTTGAATCCGTTTACACCTTCACCTATAGCGTCTATGGTTCCGGACATTTCATGACCAATGGTCTCAGGTATGTTTACACGTTTATCCATCATACCATGATAAATATGTACATCTGTACCACAAACGCCTACGTATGCCACTTTAATTCTAACTTCTCCTTTTGCTGGAGCTTCTATTTCTTTTTCTATTACAGAAAATGTTTTATCGCCTTTGTACTGTGTTGCTATCATTTTAAATTGCTTTTTCTCCTATTGCTGTATGTGATGTTTTATTATATGACGAAAACCGCTGTATACTTTGATAATCGTCGTTATTGTATATATGGGTCAAACCCCATCTTAATATTTCTGTTGGATTACCCCCGGTATCCGCAGTCCTATTTAAACCTATGGCATGTGGCGGATTTTGAATACTCGCCACAATTTCAAAATTGATACCATCTGGAGACCATTGTATGGTATTTTTCTCCGGTCCGTCCGTAGTGATCAAAGATGCTATTCCATCATCATAGGGCCATACACAGATTTCATGACCGCTATTGCTGATGGGATTATATACCGACTTTTCATAAGGTCCTAACGGATTATCCGCAATAGCAACCCCATGTCTAATTTGACGTCCGCCGAAGTTTATTTCCTCACCCATTTGTTCGCCTTTGTAATACAAATAAAATTTGCCTTTATACGGTAAAATGCATGGATCATGTACTTTATGACTATCAAAGTCCCCTTTTTTTTCGACCTTAAACCTATTATCCTCTTCACCCAACCAAATTCCGTTATCAGCAGGTGAAAGAATTGGCTCCGGTAATTTTTGCCAAGGACCATTAGGGCTATCTGACCAAGCCAAACCAACTTGATTTTTCACCCGAACCGTATATGGACTTTTAACCGTTTGATAGCTCAGGTAGAATTTATCATTATGCTTCATTACCTCTACCGTAAAAACAGAACGGTCATCAAAAGAGCCAGAATCTCCTCTTTTTACGGCGATACCTTCTTCCTTCCATGTCCAGCCATCTTTAGAAGTTGCATACCAAATATCGCAACGGTCCCATGGAAAAACCTTATCCTTCTCAATATTGCCTGCAAAACCCTGCGTAGCACCTAAACTTTTGCTATACCATACGTAGTATTTGCCATTCTCTTTAATTATAGCACTTGGGTCTCTTCTACAGACACCTTCTTCATATGCCAAATCTCCCAATAAAGGTTTAAGTTCTTCAAACTCAACAAACCATTCATTACCAACCTCGGGCCATTGTAATGCCCGTTTAGATGCCGCACTTAAATATTGTGCATTGGTAATCCCCAATTTGTCTAGCTTAATTTTTGGGATTTGACCTTCTTTAATGGTTGGTTTATTTATGGTTTGCATGGATTTTTTCCATATTGATTATTACTATATTGTCTATTGCAATCATCATTTTAAATAGAAAATGAATTATGTCTTTGTCAGAAAGAAAAATTATTATACTTATCAATTGTGTACATTTTACTTCGCAACAATTTCATATTCATATTTTTTTCCATAGACAATTATCATTTCGATAATGAGAAGCAATTTAGAAATAACCGTTCATCTACTTTAAAATAGACACTCAACAAAAACTGGACATACAATTAATTCAACAAAACGATTCTTCTACGTTTTAACTCCGTAGCGGTAAACTACCTCTTTCACACACCTTTTTAAGCACCATATCAGCTAAGAGATACTACAAATGATCAATCCTATTAAAAAATCTGTTCAATTAATATTTAAGGTATATAACTATCAGCAACTCATTTTTTTTCCTACCAATACAATCCATAATTATTAAATATATCCACTAGATAGAACATACAGTCCAGTTTTTGTTCAGGTGAGTTTTTTTAATGTGATTTATATCCATATTCCAGAGACAAAATGGTTTAGACAATGACAGCCTAATTGACGCTATTTACCCAGAGACTTTTAATTCATTTTATCAAAAATCAAGCATAATATGAATTGCCAACATTATTGGATATTAAATATGACCAAGTTGAAGATCCTGAAAAAATGTTCTACTATAATTATATAAGAATAGAAGATCAACCAAAACTACATTGAAGTAATGCTTAACAGCAAGACTAATAATTAGTTTCAATAAGAAAAAGTCTGACAATAATTTGAATTAATGCCATGAGATAATTTTGAGAGAACTTATTCCCAACCAAAGTCGGCTAATTTGATAAACAAATATAATAACCCCTTAAAACGCTTAAAGGTCTATGATTATAGACTACCGAAAACATCAACAATTAAAATGTTGAAATTATCTTTAAATTCATTTATAACTGTGCTATAAAATCTTCAAGATTTTCCTTTCTTTCCAGTTTCAATTTTTTACGCAATCTATAACGGGTAGTATGCACAGATTCTACTGAAATACCTAACAGCCTGGCCATATCTTTACTGGAAAAATTCAATTTAATAAGAGCACAAACCTTATGGTCACTTTGAGTAAGATTAGGGTATTTTTTGGTCAATTTTTTATAGAACTTCTCATTAACAGCAGTAAATCTGAGTCTAAACTCCTCCCAATTATTATTATTGTTTACAGATATGGTCCGTAACAATTTATTTATCTCAGATTGCTGTAGATTGTCTTTATTGGATTTTAATTTTTCTTTTAAGTCTTTTAAAAACTCGTCTTTCTCAACAAGCTGTAACACAGAAGCGGCTAGTTCTTTATTCTTCAATTCTAAAAGTTCGTTAGCTTTTTGTATTTCCAATTCTTTGTTTCGTCTAATCAGCTGTTTTTCTAACTTATGCTTATTACGAAGGTGCCTAAAAAAGAAAAATGCCAATATTAAAATAAAGACTATAGTGCCCAACAAAATTACACGCTGCAACATTGAAATTTTCTCTTCTTGTTTTAGCTTTTCAAATCGCTGTTGTTGTATTAAATCTAATTGCCGTTGTTTTTCAATTCTAAATTCATCCCGAATTTCTAACATGGATTTATTCTTAGAACTTCGACCATCAAAAAATAGTGCATCTAAATTCTTTGCTATTTTTAAATTCTCATATGCTTTTTGATAATTACCTTGCTTTACATAATGTTCCGTTAAGCGTTCGTAAATAAGTGGTGTAAAATCAATATGCCGCTTATACGTTTCTGATGCATTAATAGCTTTTTCATAATATTTTACACTGTTATTTAAATCACCTATATTCTGTAAAACATCACCCCAATAAGTATAGACCAAAACCATATATGATGGTCTATTTTCTAGAAAATATGGTTCCAAATTTTTAAACAACTCCAGTGCTTCTTCATTATGCCCTGTTTTAGATAAGATAAATGCCTTTTCAAAGTTCAATTGAGGCATAGGCAATTGATTCTTTACATCTTTATAATAAATTAAACAACTGTCTAAATATTTACTTGCAAGTTTTGGCATATCAAACTCGCGATAGGTACTTACAAAAGCAAAGTAATTGAGGACCAAATAAGCGGGGTCTGCATTGCCTTCCTTAACCATATTTTTTTTGATGTTCAATGCCTTGTTCAAATACTTTAGAGATTCCTTTTCTCTTTTATAAAAGCTATAAAACCTACCTAAACGCCATGCGATCAAGGCGTCTAAAGAATCATTCTTTACACGATCCGCTAAAAAAAGGGATTGCCAGAACACATCATAGGAATTTGCATACTCTGCTCTATGGCCGTAAACATCTGCCAACTGCATTAAAACATCAATCCCCTGTAAAGTATCTCCCTTTTGAAGCAAGGTTTCATGTCTTTTTCGAAGTTCTTTAATTAACTCTCCAGAATTCTCATATTTTTTCCCTTTTGAATCTAAAAAGAAATTCTTACCGCTTTCATTAATATCGTTGGCTCCTTGGGCAAGTACGACACTACTAAATAACCAGAATGTTCCAATTACAAAAGAAATAATATTTGAATATAAACTAGAAAAAAGGTGTTTCAAAACTGTACAAATAGGAAGTTATTATACCTTTAAATATACAATAACTTATTGATTATATTTTTTATAAAAAATGCTAGACAAACAGAATATTTTTTAAAATAAACCATATAAAAAGTAAATAACGGAGATACTTGTTTTTCATAATATTTTGATTTTCAACATATTAATTCACGGAATATGATAAGCTATACATTTACTACCTAATTGGACAATATCATATACTAGACTTCAGTTGCAACAATAAAGAAAAACCAAAAAAAGAGCATGGTAACAACCCCATGCCCTTAACTCAATTAAATAAACTAACAACTATTTTTCCACTGGTTTGTATATTCTTATCCAGTCTACCTTCAGCGTATGGCCTTCAGTATCTGAAAGCTCATTATCCGTTGGTGTATATGTATCCGATTGATTTCCAGATGCTGGACTAGATCTCCAGTCCTGATCTTCCACATCTATAATAATATCCATTTCTTTACTTAATCCTGTACGTGTATCAGCACTGTTATCGCCTGGGTTCGTTGCATTTGTGTAAAACAAAGGATCAATTTGATCTTTACCAGATACGGTCCTAATCAACTCCCCGTCTATATAGTACTCCAAATGCCATGGGTCTCTCCAGTATACACCATAAGTATGGTAATCCTCTCTCCATTTAATATTATCTTTCATAAACCATGATCCTGCATCTTTAGGCTGATAATCTTGAAATGGGTCCCTTATAAATACATGGTGACTAATATGCATTCTAACTTCATACCATGAATGGCTCGCTTGGGCACTTTCTGAATATGCCGCTCCATAAGCTTCCATTATATCTATTTCTTGTGTATCATCTGGACTTAACATCCAAATACCGTTGGCTAAAACGGAGTTCATGATTTTAGCTCTCGCCTCTACATAAACAGGATATTGAACCCTCGTTTTATTCGTAATGCAACCTGTGCTTATTTTATCTGTACCTGCTTTTCTTTTCGCCAGTATTTGCAACAAACCATCGGATACAAATGGGATATCCCTACTCCATTCGGTCAAGCCCGGTCCAGACCAATTATTATGGTAAAAGTCATCCCATTTATTAAAAAAAGCATCGCCTTTATTTCCTGCTGGTGCCTCATATTCAAAATCATCCGAAAAATCTTGAAATTTCCATTCCAATCCTGAACCGGGATCCGCAGGAACCGCCATTGTACTGTAATCTTCTTCTGTCTCTTCCTCTTTCTCCTCGCCTTCTTTTGGATCCGTATTGTCCACTTCTACATCAGGAGTTTCATTAACATCCGAACTAGAATTACAATTAGATGCCGTTAGCAAAAAAAGAAATAATGAAGACAGTATTAAAAATTTAAATTTCATAAGTGAGTTGATTTAAGCTTGGTTGAAAACCGATTTCAAGGTACAGTTATATGAATAAAAACCTCAATTAAATAACTAGACAAAAACTGACATAGTCCTGAACATTTACTGATACCTATATTATTGAATTAGATGTACACAGACCTAATTACAGGACTTACCCCTTAAAAA
Organism: Maribacter sp. HS; assembly: GCF_048059195.1. NCBI lineage: Bacteria > Pseudomonadati > Bacteroidota > Flavobacteriia > Flavobacteriales > Flavobacteriaceae > Maribacter > Maribacter sp. HS. The sequence continues at coordinate 155,933 of NZ_JAYLVV010000009.1, read as the reverse complement.
CAGCGCAATCCTGAAGGAAAAATATCTAGACCAATAAAATGAATGTAAAAATCCACACTGCAAAAACCATCAAAAAAATGTATTTTAAAGGTGAATTGCTCCAACTAAATCGACCATAAAATGTTCTTAAAAAGAATAGTACGCCTATTTCTGTCGTTCATGATAATCAGCTTAACGAGCTGTAATTATAACGATCAAGAACCCTATGTACTAAAAGCAAGCCTATTGGTTAATGAAGACCACTCTTGGCACAAAGCTTTTATTTTTTTTGGTGAACGATTAAAGGAAAAATCCAATGGACGATTAGTATTGGAAACTTTTCCTTCTGAGCAACTTGCCAAGGAAGTTGAGGCAATACGTATGATACAGGCCGGTGTATTAGATATGACCACCACTAGTTCCCTTCTTAGTAATTGGACAGAAATAATGACCTTTTGCGAGTTACCTTTTCTTTTAAAAACTCCTGATGATGTTGAAATTTTGATGCAAGGACCTTTGGGAAAACGTATATCCAAGGAAATGTTAGAGAAAACAAGCTTAAAACCTTTGGGCTATTTTCAAGCTGGTGTAAGACAACTAACTTCCAACAAGCCAATTAACCACCCAGATGACCTGCAAGGTCTAATCTTGCGCGTACCCAATGTACCTTCTTTTGTATCTGCTTGGGATGCTTTAGGTGCAAAAACTACACCTATGGCATTTTCTGAAGTTTTTACCTCTCTACAACAAGGAACCATTGATGCGCTAGAAAATCCTTTGGCACTTATTAAGGTTTCCGGATTTTATGAGGTTCAAAAGTACGTGAACCTTACCAACCATGTAGTTAGCTGGTCATACCCCGTTATCGGTGAAAAATCGTTTCAGAAATTACCAGAAGACCTTAAAGCTATATTCTTAGAAGCATCGGAAGAAATGATTACCTACCACCAGCAATTATTTCTTGAAAATGAAAAGAAAATCAGAGAAGAACTTGAAGCAAAGGGTATGGTTTTCGTCAATGTGGACAACGCCGCTTTTATAGAAAAATGTGGCACAACAATCTACGATACCCTATCTCCAGAAATGCAAGAAATATATAACACTGTAAAACAAGATTTACCTTAATGTCTTTATTTAAATTTTTCAGAAAAGCAATGAAATGGGGTACTATCATAAGTACCTTACTTTTTGTTGGCATTACACTTGTTCAAATTTACGGTCGATTTTTTATGACCAAGGCACCTTCTTGGACTGAAGAAGCCGCCAGAGTTGCATTTATCTATGCTATTGCCTTTGCAGCAGGTTTGGCAGTTAGGGGTGCTTACTACGTTAATTTTGGATTCTTGGTCGAAAAATTCAGTCAAAAAAATCAAGACCTTATTCAATATTTTATCTGGATCATCACTTCTCTTTTCATTCTAGTTTTTACCTACCACGCTTTTGAATTCATAATGATGGGGACCGTAGAAAAATCTCCAAGCTTAAAATATCCAATGGCCATATCGTTTTCAGGAATTGCAATTATGGGTATTTCTATTCTTGTTCATCTTTTAAAGGAAAAACCAAAAAACACTAAAATGCCTAAACCATGATCGTTATACTTCTTGTCGTCTTCGTCATATGTTTATTATTACGGTTTCCCATAGCTTTTTCATTAGGAATTTCGTGCATGGCATTTCTTATTTTCAATGGTACCGACCTTATTATCATGCCCATGAAAATGTATTCTGGCATAGATGTTTTTGTATTGTTAAGCATACCAGGATTCATTATTGCAGGAAACCTCATGAACCAAGGTGGACTTACCTCTAAAATCATTAAGTTCTGTAATCATCTTATTGGGCATGTACCCGGTGGTCTAGCCTTGGCAAATATTGGTTCTTCAATGTTATTTGCCGGTATTTCTGGTACTGCTATTTCAGATACTGCTAGTATAGGTTCCGTTATGATACCTGCTATGAAAAAAGAAGGTTATGATGCCGATTTTGCCTGTGCCGTAACCGCTTCTTCTTCTACCGTAGGACCAATAATTCCGCCAAGCGTTCCTATGATCATTGCGGCTACCCTAAGTGGTCTTTCTGTAGGTAAATTATTTTTAGCCGGAGCCTTGCCCGGGTTATTATTGGGTGTAGCGATGTTAGCGCTCACCTACTACATTGCCAAAAAAAGAAAATATCCAAAATACAAGCGAAGTTCCTTTAAACAGATATTTACAGGTTTTATAGATACATTCTGGTCTTTGCTAATGACGTTCATTATCCTTTTTGGAATCATTGGTGGGGTATTTACACCTACAGAAGCATCCATAATTGCGGTACTCTACGCTTTTTTGGTGGGCACTTTCGTTTATAAGCGACTCAACTTTAAAAAGACCATGGCAATTTTAATAGATGCCATGAAAACTTCAGCCAGTTTAATGGTGCTTATCGGTTTCGCCAATCTATTTGGTTACATATTGGTTTCTGAAAAAGTTCCTCATGAGATTTCAAATATGATTCTTGGCTTTTCAGACAACAAATATGTGGTACTATTACTTATAAATTTGCTCTTAATATTAGTTGGTACGTTTATGGAAACTATAGCGGCACTTTTAATTCTGTTTCCTATTTTATTAAAGGTAGCGTTAAGTGTAGATATTGACCCTATTCACTTTGCAATTATCGCATTACTGAACTTGATCATTGGTTTAACTACACCACCATTGGGGGTGTGTTTATTTGTAGCATCTGGTATTGGAAAGGTGCCTTTAGAAAAGGTAAGTAAAGCAAATTTACCGTATTTGGGAATCAGCTTTTTATTACTGATTTTGATTACCCTATTTCCACAAATAACACTGTTTTTACCGGACTTATTTATGGGCGATTGAGGCATTGAAGAACAAATAGGTTTTACGTATATGTTCTTGCCAGTATTCCCATTGATGACCGCCCCTAAATTCAAAATATTCATGCGGTATTCGCAATTCGGTTAATTGTGCATGTAAATCTCTATTACCAGCGATTAATTGGTCTGATTTGCCACAATCAAACCGTAACGGTGGCAATGAAGTTTTGTTATCGGCAATCACATCTAGCACATTGGGTTGACTTGCATTTTCGAGATAATTACTTAAAGGTTCTTCTACAAAAAGTTCCATTTCCTCTAATTTGGTAATGGCACTGTGTGCTGAAACTGCACTAAACTTATCAGGATACATGGCTCCCAACCGTAATGCTCCATAACCCCCCATAGATAAGCCGCCAATGCAAAGTTTACTTTTTTTACCTGCTTCCGGAATATTTTCTTGGATGGCCAAAGGCACATCTTCAACAATCCATTTCGCAAAGTCCTTGTTATGATGTGGAAAATAAGCAGAACCATCTCCCCACAATCCATCGGATGGCATTGCAATAATGGCCGGTTCTATTTCTCCATTGTTCATCATTTCTTGTGCTGAAATATGTGCACCACCTTTTAACGCCCAAACCCAAGCACTACCGTATACGCCATGTAACAAAATATAAATGGGTAAATTGGTTAGCGGTTTTTTTGTCTTAGGTACAAATACGCAAATATCTCCCCTACCCTTTAAATTTGGGGTTTTGACGGTTAAAAATCGGAGTCCGTCAAATTCTAATTTAGTATCTGAAAGTTCTATGGTTCTAAATGATCCTTGCATAGCTTATTTAAAAACGATGACACCTTTTGCATTTTTCCCGCTTAACATATCATTAAAAGCTTCGTCAAGTTGGTACAATTCATATTCTTTGGTTATCATCTCATCTAACAGTAAATCTCCTTTTTTATACAAACCCATTATTTTTGGAAAATCTATTTGTGGCCTACATTTTCCATAAAGCGGATTTATATAAATTTTGTCCCATTCGAACAAGCGCATATCTATGGTTATTTCTTCTTCAATTCCACTAACCTGAATAGCCGTTCCCGCATTACGCACCATAGCCAAAGGAGCTGCACCTAATGCAGGTATGGCGGTACATTCAAAAGCATAGTCCGCCATTTTATTTCCTAGAAGGTTTTTTACTTGGGATGCCGCATTCAATAAACCCACATCCTTTTTTTGAGTTAAAATAACATCCGTTGCCCCAAACGTTTTGGCCATTTCCAATTTAGTGGGGTTAATGTCTATCGCAATAATCCTATTGGCTCCTGAAATTTTACAGGCGTTGATTACACTTAAGCCAACACCTCCACAACCCAAAATTACAGCTGTGCTACCTGCATTTAATTTTGCGGCGTTTACTACAGAGCCGTAACCCGTCATAACCCCACAACTAACTATGGCGGCAGCTGAGAAATTCAATAATGCCTCTTTTACCTTCACCAAAGCTGACGCTTTCACCAATACATATTCGCTCAAAGAGCCTAAATTAAAGGAACGTTCTATTGCCCTGCCCCGCCATTTTGTACTTTCTAACGTTGCATGCCCAGGCGTATGACCGTTATCACCTGCTACTACAGGAGAGTTATTATCACAAATATGCTGATTGCCTTCTTGGCATTGAATACAGTGCATACACGGTGTTGCCCAATTTAAAATGACTTGGTCCCCCACTTCAAATTCTAAATTACCATTTCCCACTTTTTCAACTATACCCGCGCCTTCATGCCCCATAACTATGGGTTTGCCCCAAGTAAGGGAATCGTAGTCCGTATGACATAGTCCGGCAGCCTTCATTTTTACCAAAACCTCATCGATCTTAGGCTCATCAATTGTAATGGTATCTATTATAAACTTTCCATCACCAGTGGCAACAGCTGCTTGTACTTTAATGGGCATTTGTTTCGGTTTTTATAAAATTATTCGGCTTAAACGGAATTGTATTATCTGCAATTTTCAATTGATCCACATGTATCTTGTTCTGGATAAATTTACCCCCAAGAACAAAAGCTTTCCCATTATTTACGGCATCTACCGCAATAAGCGCATCATTTTTAAAATACCAAATTGAAAAGCAATCTTTCTTATCTGCTTCGGTACGTATTACCATATATGTAAATCCTTTTGATAAGCCAACCATTTGCAATTTAACATGATATTGATCTGACCAAAACCACGGTATAGCATTATAGTTTTGTGTATTGCCTACAATATTACAAGCTACAATTTTAGCTTGATCTACGGCATTTTGCACACTTTCCAATCGCATCCATTCCTTATAGGTAGGATGATAAAATTGTGCTACATCACCAATGGCATATACATCTTCCACTGTAGATTGCAAATTCTCATCTACCTTAATACCATTATTAATTTCTGCCCCAATTTCTTCCGCCACAAATGTATTTGGCTTTACACCAGTACCAACAATCAAAACATCGGCAGTAAAAACATTACCGTTATTACATTGTATTTCTATAGCAGTATCTGTTTCTTTTATTTTAATAGCAGAGGTACCTGTGTGAATTTTCACCCCGTTTGCCGTATGTAATTCTTGAAAATAATCGGCTAATGCTATGGGGGCTACACGTGCCAAAATACGTTCTTCACGTTCTAGAACGGTAATCTTTCCGCCCAATTTCCTTAATGATGCAGCTGTTTCCAACCCAATATAACCACCTCCAATGATTACCACTTCTTTATTGGTACTTGTTTTAAAATCTTGCTGTATCTGTATGGCATCTTTCGAACTGCGCAACACACTTACTTTTCTACAGGCCTCTATACCTTCAATGGGTGGTACGATCGCAGAAGCCCCTGTAGCGATTACAAGCTTATCATATCTTATAATTTCACCATTGCTCAAAATAACGGACTTCAGTTTTTTAATTACCTTGGTTACCTTAAGACCTAACTGTAAAGTGATTTCTTCTTCTTGGTATCGCTCTAGTGCAAACAGCGGTTTAAATTTCGTTGCCCCTTCCTCTTCTTTTGATAGATATTCTTTTGATAAAGGCGGTCTATGGTAGGGCAAATGTGCATCGGCATCTATTAAATAAATATTGCCTTGCCAACCTTGCTTTCTAAGTTCCATAGCGCAATTAGCACCCGCATGGCTTGCCCCAATAATTACGCAATTTAAATTTGTAGTATCCACAATTGATTTAATTTGCCACGCTTACTGTAATACCATCAACGGCTGCGGAAATAGGAATTTGACAACATAGTCTACTATACACCGTTACATGATCATTAAACTCCAACATATCTGATTCTATCTCTGTTGGTGCATCTAATTTTTGATAGAATTCTGGTGCAACATGCACATGGCAGGTGGCACAAGAACAGACTCCACCGCAGGCCCCATCTATACCAGCTACCTTTTGCTTAACCGCCAACTCCATTAAACTACCACTATTGGCTTCTAGTTGTATTTCTTCTCCTGCTTTAGTGATGTAAGTTATTTTTGCCATGTTATTTTGCGTTTAATCTTATAGTTAATTTATCAAAACCCACTTTTCGTTTATGATCTCCCCAATCTTCAATATTTTCTACAGCATCAATAATTTCAATAGTACTTACCTTTTCAGTCAATATTCGTAAAAACACCTTCATTAATTGTCTTGCATGTGTTGCCCCTAAACATTTATGGGCACCAAAACCGAAAGCTACATGCGGATTCATTTTGCGATCTAAAACAATCTCGTTTGGATTTTCAAATACACTTTCATCTCTATTGGCAGATGCCCAACATAAGGATACCCGGGTATCTTCTTTTGCAATATGCCCGCTAATTTCCTGCTCCTCTTTTACCACCCTACCCATGTGGGTCAATGGTGAAAAGTAGCGCACAAATTCCTCTATTGCCGTATTTACTAACGCAGGGTTATCGTTTAATTTCTCAATTGCTTCTGGGTGTTCGGCTAAATAACATATGGTATTGGTCAAATAATTAATAACGGTATCCCTACCTCCTGCAAAAGTTAAAATAAGCACCCCTTTTACCTCCTCTTTGGACATTTTACGACCTTGATATTCCGAGTTCAGTAAAACGGAATACAAACTATCATCTGGAGCTGCTATAGCTTTGTCTATTTCGGCATCTATATAATCGTATAAAATAGAAGCCTTATCCGCATCTAAATCAGAATCTTCACTTCTAAACACATGCGTTCCCCAAGAAATCCAAGTTTCAGCTTCACTTAAAGAAATATTCAACAACAAGGTCAATGCTTTTGATTGTATGGGTAAAGACAATTCTGAGATGACTTCTATAGCTCCTTTTTGCAATACACGATCAATCTCTGCCTCAACAATCCTTGTTAGTTTAAATTCATAATCGGTATCTAATGGGCGTTTGAACCAATCTTCTAACAAGGCGCGATATTCTGTATGCTCAGGCGGATCTACTTCAAAGGGAATTTGTCTAGTATCCCTAATATTTACCTCTGACGGAACCACTATTCTACCGGGCTTTGCCGCTGAACTAAAATCTTTTGCATTATGCGCCGTTTTCCTCACATCCTTAAAACGAAGTAACATAGTTACAGGATCATCTTGATCATTAAAAGGGCAGGTTCCTTTAGACGCTCTAGTGTCTTTAAAGGCATCAGAAAAAATGCTTGCGCTCATTTACATCTCTAGTTTTGATTATTTGTAGATCACAAAGACCAAAAAGTATTGACTCTATACATTTAAACTGGTCTTACTACAAAAATCATCATTATTTAAATTTCATTTATAATCTATATTTGCAATTAATTAATCTATATTGTCGTATTATCTTAAAATAATTAAAACATACTGATTGAATAGTACATAAATTTAAATATGAAACCACAATTAGAGGCCATACCATTTTCAGAGAACAGTAACATTTTGGCTTACCGATTTGTGGATAGCCATTTTGATGCTCCCTGGCATGTGCACCCTCAGTGCGAATTAACCTTTATTGAAAAAAGCAAGGGCACTAAATTTATTGGGGATTACGTAAGTGGCTATGAACCGGGAGAATTAGTACTTTTAAATTCCAACCTACCACATTGTTGGAAAAACGAGAATAATGCGGATGAAGAAAGTATTTCTATCGTAATTCAATGGAACAAAGAGATATTTACCTCAATACCCGAATTAGCAGAATTACATAATATGATGCAACAAGCAAGTAGAGGTATTCTATTCCAAGCAGCAACGACCGCAACTATATTATCAGACCTTAAGTCTCTTCCTCAACTAAAAAGTGCAGAACAATATTTGGTCTTATTATCCATTTTACTTAAACTCTCCAAGGCAGAATTCTTTTTGCTATCCAATGCAAAATTTACCAAAGAACTTCCTTGGGAACATAATAATAGAATGGCCATCATTCACGATTTTGTTGCTACAAACTATCACGACCCTATTAGTTTACACCAAGTTTCAAATATGGTCAACCTATCTCAACAAGCATTTTCCCGATTTTTCAAAAAAATGATGGGGCGTTCATTCTTTGTTTACCTTAATGAATATAGAATAAATTTAGCCGCCAAAATGCTGATTGACACTGACATGACCGTTGCAGATATTGCCTATAAATGTGGTTTTGAAACCCTGCCTTTCTTCTTTAAGAAATTCAAAACTCAATATAACACCACCCCTAACCTTTACAGAAAGCAGCATGCAACCAAAGCACCTTAAAATTATACGCCAGAAACAACCTCTAAATTAGAATTCTTGGAAAATTGCTCAATTTCATCTGCACTTACCTGTGTTTGCCAGATGTAAACCTTTTTTAGGTTCGCCATTTCACCTAGCATAGGTAACAAATTGTTGGTCACATTAGTCTTATATATATTTAACGATTCAAGGTTTTTTAAAGTTGTAAGCGGTTGTAAGGATGTATCTGTAATTGTCGTATTGTCTAACACTAATTTTCTAAGATTGGTAAAACTTGTAATCTGAACAAGAATGGCATCAGAAAGTTCATTCCCGCCAAAATCTGCCCACAGTATTTGGTCTTTCAGAGGAGCTAACAATTTAAAATTTTCTTCCCACTTGTTGATATTCTCCGCATTGATCTGTCCGTCCTCTAGAGTGACCTCTACCAAACCGGAACCATCTATAAGCTCTTTCACCTTAAAACCTTGTTCGGTAATGGAATGTACAACTTCCATATTCAAAGGGTTTGCTGTTGGTAAAACATCAGTTGAGCCATGTGCCATGCCTGCAGCTGCAAATCCTAAGGTAGATGCTGCATAAGCTAAAACATCTTCTGGCACCTCGGTTTCACCTAACGTGGTCAACTCATTGGCTTGCCCATGTTCTATCCAAAATTTAAGTAAGGCACTTTCCTGATCCGTTAATGGCGTTTTACCTTCTGGCGGCATAACATCCTCATGGTTTACTGGCAGGTTTATTCTTCGTATCAATTCTGACCCTTCAGCATCGCCAGGGGTAAAAATTGATCCGTCATCACCACCTACCATTAAAGCTTCAAAAGAATGCATTGCAAGACCTCCTTTTTTCTTGGATTCATTATGACAGCTTACGCATTTGGCTTCAAATATAGGTTTGACCAAATAAGGATAAACAGTTGCATCTTCAAACTTTGCCAATTGGGGCAAAGGCTCCTCTTTTTCTCTGAATGGCGCATATTTCACCAAATAATCTTCCCCATGGGTTAAATTTCCGCCATAGTGCCCTGTTAAACTTAATAATATAACCATTACTGTTAATAAGGCCAGATTCGGTTTTGCCTTTTGTAAAAATGCAATTTTAAGCTTACCCGACTTTACCGCCCAGGCAAAAAATGCAATTACCGTAGTACCGATACCGAACCAAAAATGTCCGTTCAGCATATCTTCATCATAACCGCCACTTTGGGATAACATATACCCCAAAATACAGGCTACGGCACCAGAAATAGCCCCAAATAAAAGTGCCAATGGTACAGCGGCGTTTAGGTGCTTCATTTTGGTATAATTATCCGCAAGTTCCAATACCAAGGCAAACATTAAAAACCCGATAGGTAAATGCACCACTAATGGATGAAACCTTCCTAAAAACAAAACAAAATCTGAAACTTCTTGCATACTCATTATCGATATTAAACTCGCTCTAATTTATAGGGAGCGGAATGATTGGCGTTCCATTGACAGATGTATAAATTCTTATCTTCATCAACACAGACATCATGACCGTGTAAAATGGGTCTTTCTTCCAATTGATAGCTTTTTTGCAACACCCCTTTTTTATATTCCGGTTCAGTACCACCAGGATTGGATACTACCTTATCTCCTTCCATTATGGTCACAAATCCGGTATGGTCTTTCCAGTTGGTCTTGCCTACTTTGGGTTGCGACCAACAAACACCCGCATACAAATTATCGTCATCAAAAACCGCCCTGCATACCTGCATATTGGGCATTTCTATAGTTTTCACATATACACCATCTAAGGTGTAATATTTAAAACACTCTTGTGACCTTGAAGTTACTACTACCATAGGGTTGTCTTTGTCCCTATAGTCTATAGCTACCCCGTGGGCACTTACCAGTTTGTAATTGGGATCCGGATTGTCCATTCCGCCCCAATGGCGAATATATCTTCCATTACTATCGTATTGAATAATTCTACTTTCCCCATAACCATCGGCTACATAAATATCACCGTTAGGTCCTATGGCGGTTTCCGTTGGGCAAAAAGACTCGTAAGGTTTATACACGCCAATAGTCATAGGGTGACCAATATCAAACAACACTCTACCATCTACGGTAGTTTTAGCTACACGACCATTGTGTTTTACCATTTGGTTGCCTTTGCCTAAAGCCCAACCAGAATCGGTAATGTAAAGCATATCTTCCCCTCCTTCGTCATGTAAGGTCAACCCATGACCTCCTTGGTAGGCGGTGCCCCAATAATCCAGTAATTTACCTGATTTGTCAAAAATCAAGATGTTGTTCTGAGGATGGTCTCCTACCATAATTAACCTTCCTTTGCTATCCATCACCATTTCATGGCAGTTCAACAAAGGAATTCTGGTAGCGCTAATCTGTGCCCAATTTTTAGTGAGTTTATACTTGTAATCACCATGGCCCAAAATGGTTTCCGTTTCATTTAATAAACGATCTGAATTCTTTTTAGAACTAATAACCGTAGCGCCAAATGCCATAGATGTAGTTGCCATGGCTGTGCTAGCCAACCCAGTAGTTTTAATAAAATTTCGTCTTGTGGACATAATTGGTTTGTTAGGTTAAAATATCTTTGACCACATGGCCATGTACATCCGTTAATCTAAATCGTCTACCTTGATGTTTAAAGGTCAAGCGTTCATGATCAACACCGAACAAGTGCAATAAGGTAGCGTGAAAATCGTGCACATGTACCGGATTTTCGGTTACGTTGTAACTAAAATCATCGGTCTGCCCGTAAGTTATTCCCGGTTTTACGCCTGCTCCCGCCATCCACATGGTAAATGCTTTTGGATGGTGGTCTCTACCGTAATTCTCTTTGGTCAATTGCCCTTGGGAGTACACCGTTCTACCAAATTCGCCGCCCCAAACCACCAAGGTATCTTCTAACATGCCCCGTTGCTTTAAATCTTTGATCAAAGCCGCTGTGGCCTGATCGGTTTGTTTTGCCTTGAACTTAACCCCACCTGGACAACCAATATGTTGATCCCAACCTTGGTGGTACAATTGCACAAATTTCACCCCTTTCTCCAATAGCTTACGCGCCATTAGGCAGTTGGCCGCATATGTGCCCGGATCTTTACTGTCCTTACCGTACATTTCAAAAATATGCTCTGGCTCATCTTTTGTATCGGTAACTTCGGGAATAGAAGTTTGCATACGAAAAGCCATTTCGTATTGAGCCATACGAGATTGTATTTCTTTATCGCCATAAGCATCATGTTGAATCGCGTTTAATTTCCCTAGATAATCCAACATTTTTTTGCGATCGTTGCCGTCATAATTATCAGGATTATTCAAGTATAATACCGGGTCTTTACCAGAACGAAATTGCACCCCTTGATGCTCTGTGGGCAAGAAACCATTGCCCCACAAACCGGCTTTTAAAGGTTGTCCTGTACCATTTTTACTTATTAATGTAATGAAGGTCGGTAAATTTTCATTATCAGATCCCAAACCATAACTCAACCACGAACCTATTGAAGGCCTACCTGGCAATTGATGACCCGTTTGCATAAAAGTTACGGCCGGGGTATGATTTATTTGGTCTGTTTGCATAGATTTCACAAAACATAGATCGTCGACTATTTCAGCAGTATGTGGCATTAGTTCACTAACCCAAGCACGTGATTCGCCATATTGTTTAAAATTGAATATAGACGGTGCCACGGGTAAGGTAGATTGGCTACCACTCATACCTGTAAGTCGTTGACCGCCGATAACGGATTCTGGCAAATCTTTACCGAACATATCTACAAGCCCAGGTTTATAATCGAACAAATCTAATTGCGATGGACCACCACTTTGAAACAAGTATATAATTCGTTTTGCTTTGGGCAAATGATGGGGCAGACCAAGCTTGTTCTGCGTGAAATTGTTTAATGCTTCTCCTTGATTGCCAATTGCCCCCCATGCCTTATCTGCACTGAGCAAACTGCCCAATGCCATAGCACCGATACCTAAAGAAGTTTTCTTTAAAAAATGCCTACGGTCCAATTGTTTTTCAATCTCTTGAAAATCCCTATTATTTGAACGTAATGTATCATGATGGTCGCACATAATATTCTTTTTTATCGTTTAGTAATAAATGCATCAGAATTCATAATCGTTGATGCCACAACGGCATTGGCCGCTACCAGAGCTATATCATCCGTAGGCGCTATAGCATATTCACCAATGCTTATCCAACCTTGTGCTTTTGCCTTGTTGTTCTTAAACTTTTCAAATTCTGTATGCTGTAATTCCGTTAATATGGTCAACTCTTCTTTCTTAATGGTTCTTCCTGTAAGTTTTTTATACGTTTTGGCTATGCCCTGTGTAATGCTGTCATATTCCATCATCTTTTTACCGAGTACTCTGGCCGCCTCAACAAACGTAGGGTCGTTCAGCAACACCAACGCTTGTAATGGGGTATTGGTTTCTTGTCTTCTTGTGGTGCATAGATCACGAGATGGGACATCAAAAGTTGAAATCGTAGGGTGTGGTACCGCCCGTTTCCAAATGGTGTATATACTTCTTCTATAAAGTTCTTCTCCTTGTCCCTGTGCATATTCATCTCCGGTGACACGCCATAATCCGGGTGGTTGATATGGGTACACGCTCTCACCGCCAATTTTTTCGTTCAATAAACCAGAAGCGTAAAGTGCATTGTCCCTGAGCATTTCTCCCGATAATCTTTTGGAAGGTCCTCTGGCCAACAATCTGTTTTCACCATCTAGCTCCAGTAACTCGCTAGAGGCAATACTGTTTTGTTGGTACGTGTTGGACATTACCATAAGTTTATGCAAGGCCTTTACGTCCCATCCAGATTCCATGAACTCAATGGCCAGCCAATCCAATAATTTAGGATGCGATGGCAATTCACCCTGATTTCCAAAATCTTCGGCAGTTTTTACAATTCCGGTTCCAAAAAGATGCTGCCAATACCGGTTTACCGTAACCCTGGCCGTCAATGGATTATCTTTATCGGTAATCCATTTGGCCAAACCAATTCTATTTTTTTCGAACTTATCAGAAAATGGAAATATCGCTTCTGGTGTATTTGGAAAAACAGAATCGGTAGGTTGGTCATACTGCCCACGAGCCAAAAGGTACGCCTGCCTTTTTTGTTTGCTCTCTTTCATTACCATTATCTGTTTTACATTATCCATACTATCGGCAAGTACCAAACGGTCCTTTTCTAAAGCTTCTATAGCTTTCTTATATGACCTAGAATTTACCGAGATGTAATATTCCTTTAATTTAGATTTTTCATCTGCCGTTAAATTGGCATAAGACTTCTCTTTTAAAGTCGATAATTGCTCTTTATTGGAAATCTGCAAAACTTCTACAGGTGTCAATTCTTTTTCAAAAACCATAAGGTTATCTACAACGGCACCACCTATGCCTTTTCCTCGCCACACTGCACCTATACGCAAGCCCGGTTCAATGATAGGGCTGTTTTCATATAATTGCAATCCATGAAAGATGATGTCTTTGTATAGGTTATCATACAAGGTTTTGGTTTGCAGTTTTTTTCCGTCCATATAAATGGAAACTCCATCTGCTTTACTCGTTCCATTATAAGTAAGGGTCAATTGTACCCATTTTACCTTCGGAATTTCTTCTACAGATTCTACAACCAATGCATTATCCGGCCAAACATGTGCCAATAAAGCTTCTAACTTATTATCCTTTATCTTCAGGTGATATCCTCTAAAACTATGCAGTTCTGGACTATTCATTTTGTGGAAAATAACACCGGTTTCTAGGTCTTTGGGCACAAACACTTCTATTCCAATAGAAAAGGACTCCGCTCTTTGGTAAATACCTATTTTATCTAAATCCAACCAAGTATCACCATCCATTAGCAACCCCTTGCCCCTACTACCTTCTTTGAAAACCGGTTTTTCATTATCTACAAATTCTTGGCGCATACGAATGTTGTTCTTACCATTACCACCAATTGTATTCAATAATTTTCCTTGATCAAAATCCATTGCGACTACTAAATCACCAGGTTTTTCCGTATTTGAAATGTTCTTATATTTTTCCTGTTTTAGCCATTCTTCTGCTTTTTCTGCTTCGGTCTGAACAGTTTTAACCACTTTTTCTTCTTTTTCATTAACCAAAGTCTCTAAATATGCCAGCACCTTTTCTTGATCTTCCGTAGGAATCATCATAGCAGGAACGGGCGTAGCATTATCCCAAGAAATGAGGCCTGTTTCATCAACATTGTTAAAGAAGCTGAACATTTCAAAATAGTTCTTTTGAGAGATAGGATCGTATTTATGGTCATGACATTTGGCACATTCCATGGTCAAACCCAAAAAACCCTGACTGGCAACATGTGAGCGATCGGCAACATACTCAACCCTAAATTCTTCATCAATGATACCACCCTCCATGTTTTGCGGATGTAAACGATTAAAGGTGGTTGCCAGTTTCTGTTCACGTGTTGCGTTTGGCAACATATCGCCTGCTAACTGCCATAGTATAAACTGATCATATGGCATATTTTCATTGAATGACTTGATTACCCAATCTCGCCAAGGCGACGTATCCCTATACCTATCTACACTATACCCATGTGTATCTGCATATCGTGCCAGATCCATCCAATCTAACGTGCGTTGCTCTCCATATTTTTCTGAAGCCAACATACGGTCTACCTGTTTTTCAAAGGCGTTGGGCGACTCATCATTTACAAATTCTTCTATTTGCTCTAAAGTTGGCTGTAAACCCGTTAAATCTATAGATGCACGTCTTAGCAAGGTTTCCTTATCCGCCTTTTCCGATAATTTTAAATCTAAAGGCTCTAGTTGGGCCAAAACAAAATTATCTATAGGATTGGCTACCAAATCTTCATTTATAATTTTAGGCACCTTATGCTTTTCCGGTTTTATAAATGCCCAATGATCTTTATACTCGGCACCATCTTCTATCCATTTTACCAACATCGCTTTTTCCTTGTTGGTAAGGGATAAGTGGGAATCTGGAGAAGGCATGATCAGATTGGGATCAGTAGTGATAATTCTATGAAACATTTCACTCTTTTCCAACTTACCGGGTACAATGGCAAAATTTCCGGGATTCTCAGACAATTCCGAATATGCTGCCTCAGCGGAATGCAATTGTAATCCACCTTTTATATTACCGGCATCCGGTCCGTGACATAGGTAACATTTATCTGAAAGAATAGGTTTTACATGCTGATTAAAATCTAATGTTTTCGGTAGTGCCTCATATTCAAGCGCTACTTCCTCTGGCAACTCTGGTCCGCCACAAGAGACTACCAACCCCACTATTGGTATGAGAAAAAATCGTTTTAACATTCGCATTTACATATGTTGTTTTCCGTTAAGTCAAATCTATAAGAACAGTTACTTTTGCACCATGCCCAAAAAAGGCTAATAATTGTACATTTCCGACATGTAAGAATTCATCTTAGAATTTTCGTTCTTTTCTTGACCTTAATTTATTCGCTTCGGAATCTTTGTGAAATTTTTCTTTTTCAGGATTCCACACTAACGGTCTATTTAATTTATAAGCAATGTTGGATAAGTGACAAATACTGGCACTTCTATGTCCCGTTTCTACATTGCAAATTGGTGTTCCTCCATTTTTGATAGCAGTTAACCAATTGGCGTAATGATTATCAGAATGAATTAACTGTATGTTCATTGCAGCATAATCCGTATCTACCAAATTTGCTGGCGTGGTTTCAAAATACCCTCTACTAATATCCATTTGACCTTCACTACCAAAGAAGCGAACACCCCAACCCCTGCCAAAATCTTTGTGCTCCACCTCAACGCCATTTGCATAATACATTTTTAAACCTCTTACCGCAGTAGGATCCGTAGGCGGTACAAATTCTACAGGTCCAGATTCATCCATCCCCAAAGCCCACTGAACAATATCGAACATATGCGCGCCCCAATCCGAAAGTATACCTCCACCTGTTTCTTGGAACAAACGCCAGTCTGGCCAAAAATCAACACCATTACTAGATGGTGCCAACCTATGATTGTATTTCAACAGAGGTGCAGGACCGCACCAATGGTTCCAATCTATTTCATTTGGCATAGCTTCCTCCATTAAATCATAAGCCTTTGCGGGGTCTCCTACATTTACCTCAACTCGCTTAATTTCACCTAAATGACCATTTCTAACCAATTCACAGGCTTTTCTAAAATTATCCCAGGAACGCTGCATGCTGCCCACTTGCAACACCCGACCAGATTGTTCTACGGCTTTCACCATTTCCCTTCCTTCCTTTATATTATGAGAGAGCGGTTTTTCACAATAGACATCCTTATCCGCCTTTAAACTATCCATTACATGTTTAGCATGCCAATGGTCTGGCGAGGCAATGACTACGGAATCAATTGCTGAATTTTCAAGTAATTCAACATAGTCGATATAAGAGGTCAGGGTATTTTTTCTGGTAGAATTGTTTATCTCCAACTGATTTTGAGCTACGTGATTTTTAAACCAATCGTTTTTGGAAGTCCAAACATCTGAACAAGCTATAATTTCGGCATTGTGCTTTATAAAGTTCTTTGCCAGCCCCCTAGATTGTTTTCCCAATCCTATAAAACCAAGGTTAATTTTATCACTGGGAGCAGTAAATCCTTTTCCCAACACATGTCTTGGTACAATTGTAACCGCCCCAGCGGCCAAAGCTGTTTTTGTAATAAAACTTCTTCTTGAAACTTGAAAAGTATTTTTGTTCAATTCCGACTTTTTTACCACCTTAGAGTGTTTATTATCTTTTTTCATCAGTACGTTGAATTAGTTGTGACTAAAGTTAATTCACTTGTTCTGATGACACCTGTACATATATTCTTTTAAGTGCAACAAATGTTTTATTTATGCTTCAACTACTACAATCCCTTAAAATAAGCTTACTGCATACCGGCTATGCCAAACTTGACACGGCATGGAACTTTGATAATGTAATAAGTCCGTTTACACGATTATGCTATGTTACCAAGGGGTCTGCAACCATTTATCACAACAACAGAACCTACACTTTAAAAGAAGGTCATATGTACCTTATACCCAGCTATGTATACAACACGTACAAATGCGAAAATTATCATGAGCAGTTTTACATCAGTTTCTTTGAAGAAATAAGACCGGGACTTTCTATATACAATTTACGGTCTTTTAGATATGAAGTTCCCCTAAAAGAAGGGGATCATTTATTCTTTGAACGCCTAACACAGATGTACCCAAAAAGAAAAATTGTAAACAGTGACCCAAAAGCTTACTCACATAAACCGCAAAAACTTTTGCAATTTAACAAGGACAATGCCCAAATGAACACCCAACGTTATTTAGAGACCCAAGGTATACTGACCATTTTACTTTCTCGTTTTATTGAAAATGAACCTGCAACCAATGCCAATGTTTCCAGTGGTAGATTAAATGATGTCCTTGTTTATATTGCCGAACATTTAAACCAAAGCCTAGAAGTACAGGATTTGGCAAAAAAGTACCATATGAGTACAGATCATTTTTCAAGGTTGTTTTTACAACAGTTTAATATGAGACCCTTAAAATACATCCAGACCAAAAGAATTGAACGTGCTCAATTACTGTTATGGACCACCAACCATTCCTTAGAAGAAATAGCCCATAAAATAGGCATGGAAAACTTCTCTTACTTCTCCAGAACCTTTAAAAAAATTACCGGCACTACCCCAGGGAAATATCGAAAAAACCAAGCTATAACTCCCTAACAATGTTGTTTTAAACATTCAATAATCATTTGTGGTAGTGTTTTGAACACTTGTTGCACTAATGCCTTCTATGCTTCATTTAAACGGGTTGTATTTGCATTATCTTGAAAACATAATCAAACACACTATTTAATTATGGCTTTTAAGCGCGTTACTTTACTACTTTGTTCTGGCTTTTTAGGTTGTTCTTTGAATGCCCAAAAAGCTTTTCCGTTTCATCTACCTAAGGAGAAACCTGACCAACCGCTAAGCTTGGCAATGCAACGTAACTATGATCAATATTTAGCTCCACGCCCAGAAGATAACGAGCTATATTCCCAATTTAAATACACCGAATTAAAAGGGTTGGATTATAGCAATGGCGATGGCACAATATCAAGAAGAGATCCATCAAAAGTTATATTTCATAACGGTAAATATTATGTTTGGTATACTTATAGACATACCAGTACACCTCCACAAGGTGCGGCCAAAAGTAATGACACCATACCTTCTAGCGATTGGGACCTTGCCGAAATTTGGTATGCCACAAGCGAAGATGGCATAACTTGGAAAGAACAAGGTGTAGCCATAGAAAGACCGGAAAAACCTAACGTAGGATGGCGATCTGTTTCAACTACAGATATTTTAGTTTATAAAGGAAAGTACTATTTGTATTATCAAGGTTTTATGGAAGCCAGTGGCAAAAGAGGTGATGATTGCCCTGTTGCCGTGTCATATGCCGATTCACCTAACGGACCTTGGACAGCCCACAACAAAATCGTAATACCCAATGGTGGTAAAGGAGAATGGGACCAATTTTCCATTCACGATCCATACCCACTTGTTTACAACGATAAAATATATCTGTATTATAAGTCTGATTTTGATGGAGACCCTAGATTAGTACGTATGCAGGGGTTAGCCACAGCCGATAATCCACTTGGTCCTTTTACAAAAAACCCATTGAATCCGGTTTTGAATTCAGGTCACGAAACCACTTTATTTCCTTTTAAAGAAGGTATTGCCGCTTTAGTCATCAAAGACGGTAACGAACATTTTACCGTACAATATGCTCCTGACGGTGTAAATTTCTCCATAGCCGCTATTACCAATTCATTAATGCCAATTGCCGGCGGACCGTATGTACCTGATGCATTTACCAATACAGATTATGGCAAGGGTATCACTTGGGGAATATCGCATGCCATAACCGCAGGTGCAAAAGGCAAACAACATTCTATTTTAATGCGATTTGATTGTGACCTTAGCCTAGATGTGGATGATCAAGAAATGAAAACACATTCAAATATTTGGCATTACAAACCAAGCGATTATTATGAATACGGATTAAGCAAAAAGCAACAAGAACGTATTGAGGCCCAAAACAAAGCCCTTAAAGAAAAATAAAGTTTAAACCAATACTGTTGCCATGATACGCTCTAATATCATTATTACTGTACTCCTATTTTTAAGCTACTTTTTTGCAAACCAATTGTACGCTCAAGAAAGCCCTAAGAATATGGATTACCAGCTACAAGGAGAGCTTAAAAAATGGCATAAAGTCACTATAATTTTTGATGGACCACAGTCTTCTGAAGATGCAGATTTCAACCCTTTTACAAATTACAGGCTCAACGTTCTTTTTACGCATAATACCACCAATAAAACATATCTGGTACCAGGATATTTTGCTGCGGATGGAAATGCAGGTGAGACCTCTGCAACAGCCGGTAATAAATGGAAAGTTCATTTTGCCCCAGATGAAATAGGAGAATGGAATTATAAAGTTGATTTTAGAAAAGGAAACTGGAGCGCTGTAAGCGATAAAATAGATACCGGTGTAAGCGCAGAATTTATGGATGGTCATGAAGGCAGTTTTACCATCTCAAAAACCGATAAAGAAGGAAAAGACTTTAGGGCAAAGGGTAGATTACAATATGTTGGTGAACGTTATTTAAAATTTGCGGAAACCAATGAATACTTCTTAAAACAAGGTGCAGATGCACCTGAGAACTTTCTGGCATATACAGATTTTGACGGTACTTTTCATAATGACGGCCATGGAGATAACTTTATAAAAACATGGTCACCACATATTCAAGATTGGAAAACCAATGACCCTGTTTGGAAAGATGATAAGGGCAAAGGAATAATTGGCGCAATTAATTATTTATCTAATAAAGGCCTTAATGCATTTTCTTTCTTAACGAACAATATTAAGGGTGATGACAAAAATGTGTTTCCGTACGTTGATTACAATACTTGGGACCGTATGGATGTTTCTAAACTGGACCAATGGGAAATAGTATTTAGCCATGCCCAAAAAATGGGATTGTTTTTACACTTTAAAACCTTAGAAGTAGAAAACCAAGGCTTGTTGGATAATGGTGGTGTTGGTGCCAACAGTAAATTATATTACAGAGAATTAATTGCGCGTTTTGGACATCACCTGGCCCTCAACTGGAATCTATGCGAAGAAAATGGTGAATGGGTTAAAAACCCTACAACCCCACCACAAGATACTATGCAGCGCCTGGCAATGGCCCATTACTTTAAAAACCACGATCCGTACAATCATCATTTGGTAATACATAACGGCATAAAATTCGACGATTTATTGGGACTTGACTCTGGTATCACCGGACCTTCCGTGCAAACACATAGAGCGGATTTTGCAAGTATCCATAAAGAAGTACTGCATTGGCTGTCCGCTTCAAAAAATGCGGGCAAGCAATGGGCAGTTGCCGTAGATGAGCCAGGGGACGCTCAACATGCCCTGTTACCTGATACCGAAAACCCAAATCATGATCTAGCCAGAAGAAACGGACTATGGGGAACCCTTATGGCAGGGGGCTGGGGAAACGAATGGTATTTTGGATACAAGCATGAACATTCTGACCTGACCTGCGAAGATTACCGTTCACGTGATTTATTCTGGGATCAAGCCCATAATGCTTTACAATTCTTTGCCAATAACAATATTGAATACTGGAACATGACCAACCATAATGAACTGGTTGGCAACAAGGACAACGACAATACCATATACTGCTTGGCAAAACAAAACCATACTTATGTGGTATACCTCAACAGCGCAATTACGGCGATCCTTGACTTAAGTGAATCTAATTACCCGTATAAAGTAATGTGGTACAACCCAAAAATTGGGGGAAAATTAATTTCTTCAAAAATAAAAAAAGTGCAAGGCGGTCAAAAGGTAGATTTGGGCAGTGCACCAAAGAAAAGTCAAGGAGATTGGGTAATACTGTTAACCCGAACCTAGAACTAAGGCGCTGTAGTAAGTGCCTATGCATTCTTGCTTGTCATATTTCGTTAATCATTCCACTACAGCATACAATTACATCCAATGATCATAATAGGCTGTTCAAAGTCTTAGCATAGGCCTAAAATATCACATAATCAATTCAACCACAGATAACACAGATGGTTAATGGCTTACCACAAATTTTATCAATTCGCCAAAATACTACCATTTATTATTTCAAAAACCATATGTACTGCTCTCTAAATCATATGTATCGTAAAAATTTAACATTTTTTTAAATATTGCAGTAACTGAAAATTAACAAACTATGCGAGTAACACAACTTAACTCAAAAACATTTTGGTTCTTATTATTATACTCAATAATAAGTGTCCAATTTATGCATGCCCAAGACTTGAATGTTAAAGGTAATGTAAGTGATGAATCGGGTCCGTTGCCTGGTGTGTCCGTTATTGTCAAAGGAACCACTTCTGGGGTTGCCACTGATTTTGATGGTAACTATACCATTAAAGCTCAATCAAACGATGTACTAGTCTTTACCTATATAGGTTACAAGGCTAAAGAAGTTGCCGTTAATGGCAAAACCAATTTAAATGTTGTTATGACGACCGATGTATCTGCCTTGGACGAGGTTGTTATCATTGGTTATGGTAGCTCTAAACGAAAAGACCTTACCGGTTCTATTGTTTCTGTAAAAGCGGATGAACTTGATAAAGTAAAACCTGTTTCCTTTGAAGGAGGTCTTGCTGCAAGGGCTTCAGGTGTACAGGTGGTACAATCTGGTGGTGAACCAGGATCTGGTTTTAATATTAGAATTAGAGGTGGTAGTTCTATTACGGCCAGTAACGACCCACTTTATGTGATAGACGGTTTTGCTTTACAAGGTAACACCGCCAGTACTGCTGTAGGTATCGGAAATTCCTCTACAAGTCCGCTATCAACAATAGACCCTAGCTCAATTGAATCTATTGAGGTATTGAAAGATGCTTCAGCGACAGCTATTTACGGTTCTAGAGGTGCTAATGGTGTGATCATTATTACGACAAAACAAGGTAAAAAAGGCAGGGCTTCTTTAAACTTTGAAACGTTTACCGGTGTATCTACCTTAGCTAGACCATTGGATTTAATGACCGGTCAAGAATATGTAGATTTCTGGAACGATTATTTCCCATGGAACCCAGATGCTGAAGATACTTACACCAGAGCTTTTAGATATGATGATGGTACACCATTGGATTTAAGCGATTCTCGTGTATTGGTTACAGATTGGCAAAAAGAAATTACCAGACCAGCGATTACCAAGAGCTATAAAGTATCTATGAGCGGAGGTGGTGACAAGAACACATATTCAGCCTCGTTCTCTTACTTAAATCAAGAGGGTATCGTAAAAACATCTGATTTTGAAAGGTATAATGGTAACCTAAACATTAATCAAAATATAAGCGATAAACTTAAGGCCGGTATGAACCTTAATTTGGGTATCAATAAAAATAGCGGAATAGTTAACGCAGCCAATGAAAATGGAAATGGTAGAAACGGTATTATTACTAGTGCTATTTTATTTACACCAGTACAAGGTATCAATAGATATGATGATGCCGAATATGATGAGAACGGCAGAATAATCTCGGTAAGAGATGGTGATATTACCAATCCTTTGGCTACCCTAGAATTCAACAGTAATAATAGAACCGCTTTTCAATCTTTCGGTAGTGTGTATATTCAATATACCTTGGCAGATGGACTTACTTTTAAGTCATCCGTTAGAGGTAATATATCCTCTACTAAAGGTACCGCATACTTTTCAGAGAAAATCAGTTGGGGTAGAACAGCAAATGGTAGAGCATTCGTAAACAACAACATGGGAACTGGTATAATAACCGAGCAAAATTTAAACTTCAGCAAGGTTTATGGAGACCACTCTTTGAATGCTACGGCGGTTTATGAAGAGCAGCAGAATACATTTGAATTCAACAATTCAGCAGCAACAGGTTTTGACCTCCCTGGCGTAAACCTAAACAATTTGGGTTCTGCCACGGAGACCTTACCTAATTCATCTGGATTTACCAAAACAGCTCTACAATCGTATCTTGCTAGGGTTCAATATGATTACAAAGGTAAATACACATTAAATGCCAGTGCCAGATATGATGGTTCATCTAGATTTGCAGAGGGTAAAAAGTATGGTTTCTTTCCTTCGGTAGGTGCTGCCTGGAACGTTGCAAATGAAAACTTTCTTAAAGAAAACAACACCTTAAATCGTTTTAGAATTAAGGCAAGTTTTGGAGAAACCGGTAATACCGCCATTGGTTCATACCGATCTTTTGCTCAAGCTGGTGTAGCAAGTACCATTTTGAACGGAAACCAATTGGTTACCGGTGCCGCAATTCAACAACTGGCAAATGAAGAATTAACTTGGGAAACTACACAACAGTTTGATGCCGGACTTTCTATTGGAATGTTCAATGATAGAATTTCTTTAGAGGCAGATTATTACCGTAAAGAAACTTCTGATCTTTTATTAGAAGTTCCATTACCATCAACTACCGGATTTAAAACAGTATTTAAAAACTTAGGAAAAGTAGAAAATAAGGGTCTTGAATTTGCCCTGAACACAGTAAACTTTGACAATGAAAACTTTGGGTGGACAACTAACTTCAACATCAGTTTCAATGACAACCAGGTCCTAGACCTTGGTGATGCTGATCAATTTTTGGTAAACTCTATTGGTGACAATCAAATACAAGATGATTACATTGTAAAAGTAGGAGAATCTTTAGGTTCCATGTATGGTTTAGAAGTCGATGGTATTTACAACTATAGTGATTTTGCCGCTTTTGACGGATTATCAAATGAAGAAGCTGCCGCAAAAGTTAGACAAGACGCTGCAGATCAAGGTGTTGTTTGGTATGATGTGGTTTACGAGCTAAAAGATGGTACCGTGCTTTCCTCAGGTCAGCCAGATAACACGAAATACAGACCGGGTATGCCAAAATTCGTAGATCAACTTACCGTTGATACTGATGGTGACGGTGTACCAGACGCTGCAGACGGCATTGTAAATTCTGATGACCGAAAAATCATTGGTAATGCATTACCAAAACACTTTGGTGGTTTTACCAATAACTTTAGATACAAGAACTTAGATCTTTCAGTAATTACCCAATGGTCTTATGGTAATGATGTTTATTTAAAAAGCCTTAGTAAAGGTACGGCCCAAGCTATTCCATTTTTAAATAAATATGGCAGAGTTGCTAATCGTTGGACACCAGAAACCCCTGATACAGATATCCCTTCTATTTGGGGAGATGGCGATGCCGGTATTAATGGAACTGCTTATTCGTCATTTATTGAAGATGGATCGTATTTCAGAATTAGCAATGTTACTTTAGGTTATGAATTACCTACCAGAGTAAAGAAAAACATTGGCCTTAAAAGCTGTAGGGTATATGCCGCCGTAGATAACCTTCATGTTTTCACAAAATACTCAGGATACGATCCAGACGTAAGTGTTGGCAACAATCAACTTACTCCAGGTCTAGATGCAGACTCTTACCCAAGATCAAGAACTATAAGATTAGGTTTAAGCGTAGGATTCTAATTAAAGAACAAAAAAATTAAAAGATGAAAAAAACTAAATTTTACGGAATATTAACTCTAGCGGCGGGACTGCTGCTTGTGTCATCTTGTGATGATGATATTTTAATTGAATCACCCAGTAACTTCTTGACTCCTGATGCTCTCTTGGTAGACGCCAAAGGTGCGGAAACCTATCTTATTGGTGCGTACGATGCCGTACAACCAATAGTTTCATCTGGCGCAAATGGTAAAGATGGCTGGGGCATTCATTGGGGCTCTATAGCTGCTGACGAAGTTGTTGTTCCGCCATGGGGCGGTGATAGAAAATTTATCTATCAGCATCAATTAACACCTTCTAATGGTGTAGTGCGATCTATTTGGGAGAATTTATACGTTGCATTGAACAGAATCAACAGTACAATTGACCGAATTGAAGCAATGAACGAAGATGAAATCGATAATGAATCTAAAACTAAATTCGTTGCCGAAGCTAAGTTCTTAAGATCCATGGTATTATTTTCTTTAGTATCCACGTATGAAAACATTCCGTTATTAACAAGTGAAACTACAGATTTGGAGTCTGTAGAAGTTAGTCAAGTTACACCGGAAGAAACCTATAACTTCATCATACAAGACTTGCAACAAGCCGCAAGTGTACTTCCGGAAGAACAAGGTGGCGGTCGTGCCACTCAGGGCGCTGCTAAATCTTTATTAGGTAAAGTTTATTTACAAATGAGTGGCTTTCCCCTTAATCAAACAGATAAATTGGCTAGTGCCGAAACTGTTTTAAAAGAAGTAATGGATAGCGGTGTTTATGATCTTTTACCTAATTACAGAGAGGTTTTCAATCTTAGCAACGAGCAAAGTGTAGAAATGGTGTATTCTATTGGCATGGATGGTCCTGCACGTGGAGAAGGTGGACTATTAAGTACTTTTTATGGTCCAAACGGTAACGTAAACAACGGTGGAGGCTGGGGTACTTGTTTTATCAACCATAGCTTTGAAGCCTCTTTTGACAGAGAAGATGTAAGATTATTTAATAATATAGCAAAGCACAATGCAAATGATTTTACTCCAGAAGAAGGATTCTCTGATCCTGAAACGCATACGGTACCAATGAATAATTGGAGAGGATGGAAATGGCATGCCGAAAAACCAAATAGCTATCCTAACGATACACCATTTGACAACCCGTACATTAGGTACGCAGATGTTCTATTAATGTACGCCGAGGCTTTAAACGGGCAAGGTAAACTAACTCAGGCAGATTTGGACATTACCGTAAACAGATTGAGGGCAAGAGCTAGAATGACTGCAGATGCCGTTCCAGATATGGTTGTAGGTTCACAAGACGATAATGCAACAGAACTTTTAGAAGAGCGTAGAAAAGAGTTATGCTTTGAAGGATGGAGACGAAACGACCTTATACGTTTTGGTGTTTACCATGAAGCAATATCCGGTATTACACAAGGTGGACCAAATGCCGGCGATCCAGGACCTGAATTTCAAGATTTTGAAATACGCTGGCCAATACCTCAATCAGAGTTGGATATCAACCCTAATCTGGTGCAAAACCCTGGTTACTAGTAATATATTTTTAATATCTTAAACAAATAATCAAAAAGCCTATTCACCATTTCTGAATAGGCTTTTATGCTAAAACACAGTATATGTTTCTTCACCGTTTTCTAGCCCCTAAAACCGTAATAATTGTATTGTCGACCAGCTTTCTATTTCATAGTTGTGAAGATAACGAAGTGGCTCAAAAAATGAAGGATACCAAAGAAACACCACTGTTTAAATTAGTACAGCCCGAAGATTCAGGAATCAAATTTAAAAATACGATTGCCGAAAATTATGATAATTTTTTTGCCATTTTCAACTATGTATACAACGGTGCAGGTGTTGCCGTAGCGGATATTAACAATGACGGTTTATCGGACATTTACTTCACTGCCAATGAAGCTCCAGATAAAATATACCTTAACAAAGGAAATTTCACTTTTGAAGATATTACAGAAAAAGCAAATCTTACCAAACAAGACGGTTGGCATAACGGCGTAGTCATGGCAGATGTCAATGCTGACGGACATACAGATATTTACATCTGTAGAGGTGGCTGGCAAGATACTCCGCAAGAAAGAAGTAACCTTCTTTATATCAACCAAGGCGATAACACTTTTAATGAGTCTGCAGTTGAATACGGATTGGCAGATGAAGGATTTTCTGTAATGGCTTCCTTTTTTGATATGGATAACGATAATGATTTAGATCTATATCTAACCAACAGACCTGAACACTTTTTTCTCAATTACCAGCAGGTTTTAGCCGGTAAGGCCAATGAAGATGATTTGTACAGAGACAAACTCTATATCAACAACAATGGGAAATTTGATGAAGTAGGCCAGCAAAAGGGTATTAACGGCAATTTTGGTTATGGACTAGGACTAGTTACTTCTGATGTAGATAAAGACGGACAAGTGGATCTCTTTGTTGCCAATGATTATCTAGAACGAGATTACCTATATATGAACCAAGGCAAAGGAAATTTTAGCGAGCAATTAAAGTCTAGGTTCAACCACATACCCTTTTACGCCATGGGTGTAGATATAGCGGATCTGGATAATGATGGCTGGGAAGATATTGTACAGTTAGAAATGATGCCAGAAGATTACGAACGCTCCAAAACTACTATGGCAGACATGAATACTCAACTATTCAATAGTATGAAAAACAATGGTTTTCATTATCAGTATATGCATAACATGCTACAAAAAAACCGTGGAGACGGTTTCTTTAGCGATGTTTCTCAATACTCCGGTATTGCCAAAACAGATTGGAGCTGGGCATGCCTGGCAAGTGATTTTGATAATGACGGACTACGAGATATTTTCATTACAAACGGATTTAAAAGAGATATATGGGATAAAGATGCTACTATAAAATTTAGGCAATACATGCAAAGTAGAGAAGCATCACAACGAACAAAGGAAGAGAATGCCCAGCATATAATTTCACTTTTTAAACAGAACAAAATTTCTAACTACCTCTATAAGAACAATGGCGATTTAAAATTTACCAACATGAGCAAGGCATGGGGCTTAGACCAACAAAGCTTTTCTAACGGTGCCGCTACCGCAGATTTGGACAATGATGGTGATTTAGATTTGATCGTCAACAATGTGGATGACCCCGCATTTCTCTATGAAAATTTGAGCAATACTACTGAAAACAAATTCCTAAAAATTAAATTAAAGGGCCCTGCGACCAATAAAGATGGCTTAGGTACAAAAATCACTTTAAAAACTAATGACAGCATACAATTCCATGAATTTAAAACGGTGCGCGGCTATCTATCTTCAGTAGAACCAATAGTACATTTTGGGCTTGGAAAAATATCTAAAATAGACTCCGTCTCTATAGTCTGGCCAGACGGTAAAGAACATCTAATTCAAAATGTTGCTTCTAGTAGCAATCTCATTATCGATTATAAAGAAGCAAAACAGCCTGTTGATAAGTCCATAACAAAACAAACATTGTTTAAAGATGTAACCAACACTTCTTTCTCTTCCGTCTACGAACATCGAGAAAACGAGTTTGACGATTTTAGAATTCAGGTATTATTACCACATAAACTATCTACCGAAGGTCCTGGCATTGCCGTGGGCGACATTAATAACGATGGTTTAGAGGACTTTTACGTAGGCGGTGCATCTGGTAGTCCAGGAGCTCTTTACCAACAAACAGCTAGTGGATCATTTGTTAAAAAAGACTATCCTATTTTGTTGAACGATGCCAAATATGAAGATGTCGATGCCGTATTTTTTGATGCAGATAATGACCAAGACCTGGATCTTTATGTGGTCAGCGGCGGAAATGAATTTTCCCAGAATTCTCCCCTACTCAAAGACCGACTCTACCTCAATAATGGTAAGGGGCTTTTTACCGAAAAAAGAGAAATGATGATCAGTGCTGAAAGTGGTGGTTGCGTTCTACCTTTTGACATTGACAATGACGGTGACCTAGACCTTTTTATAGGGGGCAGATTAGTCCCCGGTCAATATCCCAAAGCACCCAAAAGTCTAATTTTATTGAACGATAATGGAAACTTTAACGATGTTACAAAAGAAATGGCTCCAGAACTTGAACACATTGGTATGGTTACCGATGCTACATATGCAGATATTGATGGCGACAATACAAAAGAACTGATTATTGTTGGTGAATGGATGCCCATAACCATATTTAAAGCCAACAATGGCAAACTACAAAATGAAACTACATCTTATGGTTTAGGCAAAACTAACGGCTGGTACAACTGTATTTCTGCCGCAGACCTCGATAAAGATGGCACTAACGAGCTTTTATTGGGTAATCTAGGCCTCAATTATAAGTTTACTGCAAGTGATAAAAAACCTTTTAAAGTTTTTGCGAGCGATTTTGATCAAAACGGAACCAATGATATTTTTCTGGCGAAAGACTACAAAGGCAGACAAGTACCGATCAGGGGGTTACAGTGTAGCTCAGAACAGCTCCCCGGATTAGATAGAAAATTTCAAACCTTTACTCAATTTTCCAAGTCCAACCTAAGACAAATTATCGGTGAAGGTATTGATAATGCCCTACAGCTTAATGCTTATGAATTTGCTTCGGTAATCATTAAGTTCAATGATGGTAATGCCAAGCTCACTCCTTTACCCTACCCAGCACAATTTTCTAGTATTAACGGCTTTGTTACAGGGGATTTCAATGCTGACGGAGTAATGGATATTGCTTTGGCTGGAAACAAATTTGAATCTGAAATTGAGACCACACGAGCTGATGCTTCGGTCGGGTTGATACTCTTGGGCACAAAAGAGGGACACTTTACACCCCAAAATAGATTAACAAGCGGATTTTTCGCCCCAAAAAATGTAAAGGCATTAAAGTCCATAAATCTCAATAATGGCAAAACTGGACTGCTAGTAGGCAATAATGATGACGAGATACAGCTATTTAAAAATTGATCTAAACAATTGAACTTTAAAAGAATAAAAATTAAAAAAGCGGAAGACGTACAACCTCCCGCTTTTTAAACAATTTGCACTTTAGCTATTCAAAACAAAAATCTTCGCTAGTTTATTCCGTTAGAATATGCAACTACCACAATACCCGTAATCATCAATGCTAATCCTGCATATAGAAAACTTTTCGCTTTTGAAGAGGCATTGATCCATTCTTTGGTAATTAGACCACTAACAATTGCCGTGGCCACAGATGATGTATTGAAAATAGCATAACCTACGGTATTACCAGAGCTACCCAATTTAAATGCGGCGTACGCAAATAATGCCGATGCGGCATAATGGAAAACTGCCATGACCAAAATTAATACTACGTTTTTACCAAATGCCGGCGTCTTAAAATTGCCCCAAGCATTGTTCTTACTTAATTGCCACAAGAAATATGCGGTCATCACAATACCTCCACTTAAAAATATAGGGAACATTACCGCTACGGCAGTTATCCAATCTGCATTTCCTTGAGCTATACTTGCTTCATGTAAATAAGGTCTACCTGCTGCGTTTGCATAACTGAAACCGGTTGCCAATAACCCACCAACTACGGCAATCATAATACCGGTAACCATAGAACCTTTTTTATCACTGGTACCGGCTTCATCCTTTTCCCTTAAAATACCTGCCCTACCATTTAAGATAACGCCGACCAACACAATAAAAATTCCAATTAAAATAAAGGTAAGTACATTGGTTGTCGGTAAACCGTCTTCTATGAAAGGTAATAATGAACCCACTAGAATTATGGTTCCTATAAAAATGGAAAAGCCTAATGAAAGCCCTATGTGATTAATTGCCTTGCTCCACATCATTACCCCTATTCCCCATAAGAAACTGGTAAGTCCCATCTTTACCCATATATCCATAGGCATATTACCGAATATTTCACCGAACCCATTTATGAGCGTTAACGAGGCTATTATTGGTACAACGAACATTGTGAGCAGAAAAAACAAACTCCAAGTGTTCTCATATTTAAAGTCTTTGGTAAACTTTTCTGGCAGGGCATAAAGACCTAGCATTAATCCGGCAAAAATTGCCAACGATACTCCTTCTATCATCTTAGTTAATTTTTGGTTTAGTTAATTTTATGGTTACCAGCCAAATTTGAAAATGGTCGTACTTTGGTAGGTTTCGTCTTTATCTAGAATAGATTTAGGGGCATTGTCAATATTTGGTCCGTTCGAGTATCTGTGTGTCTCTAGGCACAATCCCCTAAATTTTCCATATTGCAAGCCTGTCTCCCTATTTAAATCGTCTGAAGTATACTTACCAGTGTAAAAAAGCATACCAGGCTCGGTCGTATATACTTCCAAACTTCTACCGCTGTTTTCCTCTTTAATTTCAGCTACCTTACCTAGCTCAAAACCCTTTTCATCAAACAGGTAATAATGCTCAAAACCGTCTCCCATAGCGTCATGAACTTCACCTATTTTCTTAGGTGTTCTTAAATCGTCCGGCTTGCCTAGCACTGATATATTATTGCCCGTTGCTGCTCCCGTATCGTCCCAAACTTGTTTTTTATCCGATGTTATTTTAACTGTGTGCTGCAAAACATCATCTTTAAATCCTGATAGATTAAAGTAAGAATGATTAGTTATGGTGAACGGTGTACTCTGATCCGTAGTAGCTATATAATCTATCTGTAGTTCATTGGTATTGGATATGGTAAAAGTTACCCAGACAACCACATTGCCAGGAAAGCCTTCTTCTAAATGTACACTTTCCAATTTCATGGTAACCAATGCCTTGTTTTCATCATAGGTATCCACGGTCCAAATTTTCTTATCGAACCCTTTTTTGCCTCCGTGAAGATTATTGTTACCTACTATTTT
The DNA here is from genome assembly GCF_048059195.1 of Maribacter sp. HS. Lineage (NCBI taxonomy): Bacteria > Pseudomonadati > Bacteroidota > Flavobacteriia > Flavobacteriales > Flavobacteriaceae > Maribacter > Maribacter sp. HS. Next base: position 123,937 of record NZ_JAYLVV010000009.1, on the reverse strand, counting down.
ATTTAATTGATAATCAACACCTTCCAATGTAAATTTTGAATCTTTAATTTGAGAACAATATCTCCCTACGGTACCTCCAAAGTATGGGGCGTTACCGGTATATGCCGGCGAAAAGTAACTATCTAAATCATCAAATCCGCACACGATTTCATCTATATTCCCTTCTTTATCCGGTACTTTAATGGAGGTTATGGTGGCGCCATAGTTTGATATTTTTATTTCTACCCCATGGTCATTTGTCAACGTAACCAACTGTATGTCATTATCCTCAATGGTCCCAAAATGCTCTACGCTTGTTTTCATGTACTGTGTTAGTCTTTATTCATTCTTATTTTTGGAGCACTGTACGCATCCATTCTTTCTGCGGACTTACTCTTGTGTTACATACTAAAAATGGCAGTAGTATAATCCTGTTGCTTAAACTTATCTTCAATGGTTCTTTGATGCAAGGGCAAGCCTATATCTTCACTTGTTGCTCCAGAAACTTTCATGTAACCTGGGTACACTATCATCCACAAAACCAAAAGAATGAGCTTGTATCCATGAAATGCTAATTCTTCATCAAAATTGTTGCTTATTTTTACTACCATATGAAGTACATAGATTCTAATATTTCTCTTTTTTACGAGAGGTAAAACGCATTATACTTTGATAGTCCCTACTATTATATACATGTGTTAACCCCCACTTTAAAACCTCTGTAGGTTCTTTTTCACTATCTACCGCTCTGTTTAAACCTATAGCGTGCGGCGGACTTGGAATTGACGCCATGATGTTGAAGTTTACGCCGTCTTCCGCCCATTGAATGGTATTTTTCTCGGGTCCGTCCGTTGTGATCAGGGATGCAATTCCTCCGTTGTACGGCCATACACAAATTTCATGTCCGCTATTACTAATTGGGTTATATGGAGATTTCACATATGGTCCTTTTGGATTATCGGCAATGGCAACGCCGTGTCTTATTTGACGGCCACCAAAAGTAATTTCCTCGCCCATTTGCTCACCTTTATAATACAGGTAGAACTTACCCTTAAAAGGAAGAATACAGGGATCATGAACTTTATGGCTATCAAAGTCTCCCTTTTTCTTTACTGAAAAGCGATCATTAGGATCATCACCTTCCCAAATACCATTGTCTGCAGGACTCAAAATTGGTTCTTTGCTCTTGATCCAAGGACCATTGGGAGATGTTGACCAAGCCAAACCTATCTGGTTCTTAACTCTTTTATTGTACGGTGATTTTACAGTTTGATAGGTTAGATAGTACATATCTTCATGCTTCATAATCTCTACTGTAAAAACAGATCGATCATCATAGGCGCCCTTTTCTCCTCTTGCAACGGCAATTCCCTCTTCTTTCCAAGTAATACCATCTGTAGAAGTTGCATACCAGATATCACAACGATCCCAAGGAAATACTTTTTCGTTTTCTATATCGCCATCAAAACCTTGTGTAGGCCCAACGCCTTTAGAATACCAAACGTAGTATTTACCATCTTCTTTGATCATGGCACTTGGGTCTCTTCTAATCACCCCTTCTTCATATGCCAAATCGCCTTTTAATGGTTCTAATTGATTAAATTCTAAAAACCACTCGTTTCCTAAATCGGTTGGCCAAGCTAATGCTCTTTTTGAAGCCGCACTTAAATGCTCAACATCGGTTATACCCAAGTGGTCAATTTGCTCTTGGGTTATAGTCGAATTATCTTCTTCGTCCGTATTACTTTCAGTTGACTTTATAGCTTTCTCTTGGCAACTTATAAATACCAATACAACATAAATACCTAGTAATGCTTTAATTATTCTCATTTATGAAATAAAAATTTAGGTTTAATTAATTTTTTTAGGGTAATTTTTATGTATTCTTTAAAGTTGAAATTTAAAATACCTTTCTTAAAGCCCATTATTTGGTTACTAGACATTAACTGAACAAACAACTAACACATTCAACAACAAATAGTTAAACAATACAATACCCAGCCTTAATGTATTGTAATTCACTACCCGTTTATGATAATTATCTCTTCTATCTTACTTTAAAAAGCATATCAAATTTTATTGATATAGATGTAATAGACTCCGTAAGTATCAGAGCCAGACACAAAGTCCGCTACCAAAAACGTTTTACCTTTTTCCAAGAACACCTTAAAATCTATTGACTGGTCATTTGGGTTAATAGTCTTTTCAAAAATTTGATTGGCTATCCGTAATCTTACCTTATCCGGAGAAATGGACACATACTCAAAATTTGATTTAGGAAATTTACTTGGCACCCCTAGAATAGGTCCCGGTACTTCTTTGGACCAGCGCATGCATGAAATAGTATACATGCCCTCTTTTGCAACCTCTATAGCGTGTGTATTATTTTTATTTTTTACACCCGCAGCCACATGTTCGGTTTTCCAAATACCGTTATCGTCACCAATGGCGTGCTGAATAGTTAATTTTATTTCTTTTTGATGTTCCGTGCCTATAATGGCTACCGGTATTTCATTAATTACATGATTACCCAAAGCCGATGTATAAAAGGTTGCATTCTCACTTTGTAAATCTTTGACCAATTTTGGATGTTCTTTTGCTATGTTCTTCTTTTGCTTGGGGTCAGCAACTACATTGTAAAGCTCTTTACCCTGTATTAATCGCCATTCGTTACGTAAAACAAGTCCGTCAGATTCTTGCCTGGGCGGTCTCCAGTCTTGCCGATTATGCAGGAATAGCGTTCGATCTTTTAAAATTGCATCTGTATTTTTTAATACGGGAGAAAAATCAACTCCCTCTAAACCCAATGTATCGGGCGTATCTAGTTTACATAAACTTGCCAGCGTTGGTATAAGGTCTATGTGAGCCGCCAACGTATTATTGTCTTTACCTCCATTAATTCTTGCTTCAGGATATCGAATAAAAAAAGGAACTCTATGTCCGCCTTCTTGTTTGCTACCTTTTGTTCCGCTATAGCCTTTATTGTAGCCTAAATTATCAGCTTCTTGATACCCATAGCGTGTACCGTTATCTGACATAAAAATGACAATCGTATTCTTTTCTAATTTTTCCGCTATTAAAAACTTGGTCAGCTTGCCAAAATTATGGTCAATATTGGCTATCATTCCATAAAGATTAGCACTAACTATTTCCTTACCTTCTAAATGTTTGTACGGGGCAGCATATTTTTCATCTACATTTAACGGATCATGCGGCGCATTCAATGGCAAATACACAAAAAATGGTTGGTCCTTATTGTTCTTGATAAAGTTTATGGTCTCATTGAACCAAACATCGGTACAGTACCCTTTAAATTGTTTAGGATCATTGTTTACATAGTATACATCATCAAAATAATCGTTTCCCCAATAATCGGACAATTCACCAATACCACCTGCCAAATGATGAATAGCCGTGTCAAAACCAGAATCTGTTGGTCGGTTAGGATAATTGTCCCCTAAATGCCATTTTCCGAACAAAGCGGTTTTGTAGCCATTTTTCTTAAATACATCTGCCATGGTCACCGGATTGGAAAGGGCATCTCTACCTTTGTATGTTGCCCACGCCCCATTGCTTATTGGATACTTACCGGTCATTATTGCGGCTCTAGTGGGCGTGCATAACGGAGACACATGAAAATTGGTCATTCTTACGGCATCATTATAAAAAGCATCAATTTCGGGTGTTTTTAACCACTTATTGCCATGCGCACCCAAATCGCCAATACCTTGGTCATCGGTTAGTACCAAAATAACATTTGGCCTTGACTGTGATTGCAAGGAAAATATACAGCCAAGACCTATACAGTATAGACCTATTAGCATCTTTTTGATAGTAAAGACCGAATATTTCATCATCGAAAAAATTAATCTATATGCGCCTCTACATCTCCACCAATATTATTCTCTTTGTAACCTTCTAAAGTAATTTTAAAAGCATGGGCATATTCCGTAGGAAAAGAGGATGGTTTTTGAATGACCAAACCTTTCTCATTCCGTTCCCATTTTAATTTCTCCGTACTACCAATTAGTTGCACCTCTAGAATAGCTGAATTTAATGCTCCAATATCAGTGGACAACGTTTTCATAATTACATTGCCTTTAGGCTCGTCTAATACAATGGCAAAAAATTCTTTATCGCCTTTCTTGGTATATCTTATATCGTTCTCATTGTATTCTATTTTTAGCTTTTCCTCTACTTTATGCCCACCTTCTGGCAGTCTAGTGGGCCCTTCACCAAAAACGGTCCATGGTCGTGTATCATAAATTGCCTCGCCGTTAATTTCTAACCAAGCTCCCATATCTGTCAATAATTTTTGCATTTCCGGTGGAATGCTACCATCTGGGTTTGGTGGTACGTTCAACAACATTAATCCGTTTTTTGCCACAATATCCGCAAGTATATCTATGAGCTCATTGGCTGTTTTAAATTTGGCATTGGGCCTATAGAACCACGCTCCCGGTGAAGTATCTGTTAGCCATGCATTCTGTTTGGGTTGATTTGGCCTACCGCGTTCATAATCCTTGATAGCAACATCTTCGTTAAAGGTTGCTTCTTTATAACAAACGGCTACTTCCTTACCCCACTCCTTACCTTTGTTATAGTAGTAAGCCAAAAACTTAAGTCGGTCTTCTTCCGGTAGATTCTCTAACCACCAATCGAACCAAATAATATCCGGTTGGTAATTATCAATATATTCCTTTAAGGCGGCCCACCATGCTGTCCTAAAAGCTTCATCAGGAGTGTCATTATCCAAACTGTGCGGGTTGGTATACAAATCATAATCTTTAGGATCAATGTTACCGTGTGCGTGTGCAGGACCAAAATATTTCCAGGTAAATGCATGGTGAAAAGATCCTATAAATCGCATGCCTTTTTCATTTATCTCCTTTTTTAGTGCTGCAGACGGATCAATACCTCCATAATTCATAGCATTCCATCGGGTTACCTTACTATCCCACATCGCAAAATTATCATGGTGCATTGCCACAGGACCGGCAAACCTTGCCCCCGATTTTGCAAATAAATCTGCCCACTCCTTGGCGTCAAAAGCTGTTGGAGAAAAATCTTCTATGATTTCTATATATCCTTTTTTTGCTGGTTTACCGTATTTCTTTTTATGATGGAGGTAATTGTTACTGGGTTTACCGTTTTTGGTTTCAACTATTTTACCATCATTATACATCATCATACCATGCCAACCTGCATAATGCTTGCTTGGTTCGGTTCCAACAAAAGCACTTGATACCGGACCCCAATGTGCATAAATACCCAATTTGGCATCTAAAAACCAATCTGGCGTAGCATTAACTTTGGCTAATGATTCCCAACTTTCTTCATATTGTTCAGTCTGTGCATGAAGGTTTGACTGTATACTTATACCAACAATTACAGCCAGCACACCTATTTTTTTACCAATGTATTTTTTCATTTGTACTATTTTAAATCTTATCAAACGTGTTTTCAAGTCTTTACTATTTGGAGCCTAAGTACCCATATTAAACATTAAGGGACTGAACAAGAATAGTACGATTTGCTCGAAAACTACACTACAAATGACCCATTAAGGGTTATAAATGGTTTTGAAAGTAGATTATTGACCTACTTGAATTTTAAAATTAGGTTGTTGCGATCCAAAATGGTTTTATCTTCTTCATTTATAGGCTGTAACTTCACTAGAAGCCTATATTCACCGCGCATATGCAAAGTACTATCCAATTGTAGATTATGACGAAAATGACCATAACCAGCAAGCAATTGTACTTTATCCGTAGCTATTTTTTCATCGGCCGTATTATAGATTTCCAAAACCAATTGCCGTAGTTCGTTTGCTTTATAGGAAATCGGAATTTCCAAGTTAGACACCTTCGCTAAGGTAATTTCAGTAGTATCAAAAATGACACTTTCATCATACAATAGTAATTCCTTTTCTAAAGAGCTATGAGATATCTTCTTTGAAATATCCTCTAATTTATACGCGCGGACCCAATCATAATAGACTACATTTTTACTTGGATCGGACAACTCTCTTTCGTTTGGAAGTTCTATCCAAGGAAAAGGATAGGTTTCAGATACCAAACGCATGTACATGGGTTGATCAAATGGTTTTTCATTTACCTTATCATAGAATTTTTGATGTTTTGGCTCTCTATGGTCATAATAGTAACTAGCGGAACTTTCATTACGCCACCAACCACCATATACATGAAAATTTTCTGAGGTTACCTCGTTATCTTCAAATCTTACCTGAGCAGCCCTGCGATCATGTCGCTCGCCTTCGCAATCAGTATACCAAAAGTGACTGTTGGAGTGCATTCCACTTGCAAAATAGCTACCATTGTAATCGCCTGATCTACCAACCGATTCATGAATATCCCATTCTAGGCCATATGTATCACAACCGTTAGGTCCTTTAAAACTACCTACGGTAGAAAACCAAAATGTAGTAGACATGGTAGTTGCCGCGGCTTTTGCCCTTGTTTCAAAATACCCGAACTGTGTTTTCTTCTTGGAAACTACCGCAGCACCGGCAATTGAAAATGTTCTGTTGCTACCATAGGCATTAATTGTGGTGTCCTTTTTCATCATTTCGCCTTTCAGCTGTAAGTAACCATCACCAACGGATACTTGAGATTTCATGAATAATCCTGGTTCTCTTCCTATCCAAGTAGGGTGATGATCCATCCATTTTGTATTATCTAACGCTGTACCATTAAATTCATCTGAAAAATCCGGGTTCATGACCCATCTTTTTCCTAGTGGCGGTTTTGGCGGACCAACCCGTACATCTACATTTTCTGGACTATAACGTTGCCCATGCACTTCACCTATAAATAGAAAGAGCATGCAACACGTGATAATACATTGTATACTATTTCCCGACTTTCTACTGATTATTTGTTCCATTCTTGCAATTCTATTCCGTTTAACCAAATTCCTTTTCCTGCTGTTCCTTGAATATTAACTTTTGCAGTACCATCATCTTGAACATTAAATAGGATCGTACTTTTACCTGGTTCTTGAAACTGCATCATTTTTCCTTCCGTGACTTTAACTTCTTTGGTATTCTCCCCTGCCGATATGGTTAATTTGCGTTCGTAGGGAATATTCAAAATTCGTATTTCTTTCAACTTATCCTTATTGGGATCCATTTCATCAGAATTACTTTGTGGTGCATGGTGGTACGTGGTCAACTTGTATTTTCCCTTTGGTAGTCCCTTGAAGTTAATGCTTAACCCATTTTCATCTATACCAAGGACACCATCGCCATAAACAAATCCGTATTTACCTATAACGTTCATTTCACCCAACCAGCGCAAAACACCATCAGTGCTGTTTGTTGCCAGATTTACTTCGGCGTTATTGAAAAGGGGTAGCTTATAGTTACTTTTTTCCTCGTCCTTGCCATGCCAAAAATCCCATCCGAATTGAACCAACTGGTCATGGGCACCCATGTCTATTTTAACTTTCTTAAAATCATAAATAGCTCTTGCATTCGTTGCCAAAACATTTGGGTCATAGGCTGTTAATTGCACGTTTGCATTGGCAGATTTTAAACCTTTGGCACTTGCCGTAATTTTGACCTCTCCTGCCGTAGTACCTGCTCTAATCAATGCTGGTGCAATACCATACTCCGTGAACATAGGGTTGGCATTGATATTCGTATTATCACCTACCACCATGGCATTCTTACTTACAGAAAAAGTTACCTTACCATTGTACTCTTTAATTGCGGTGCCGTTCTTATCTACCACAGTAGCGTAGACCATAAGAATATCAGCACCATCTGCAGTAAACTTTCTACCTACGGTATCTACCATTAATTCTATGGCATAGGGTTTTCCCGGAGTTTTCTGAATTACTTCTTTGGTTTTTCCATCTTTAAAAATGGCTTTGGCCTTAACCTCACCATCGGCATATTTTAAATTTTTAAATATAAAGGGCGCATGGTGTAAACCATCATAAATAGTATCTTTTGAGGAGGTTTGGGTAGCTACCGTTTTACCGTTTACACTTAATTCTACGTTTTCTGCATTGCTATAGACCGTGATGGAATCCTGCCCTTTTTTCCAGTCTTCCAGCATATATACAAAGGGTTCTTTTCCAAGCTCTGCCTTATACCAATATAACTCTGGTCTCGGATTTCTAAAAATGGTCATTCCGCCACTTCTTGTTCTGTCTATTTTGTTGGAAGCTTTATCGTGTGTTGGATGAAAGGTATAATAGGCATGGGCCGTCCAAGATATTAATCCTGTCATTAGGGAATCTTTTCTAAACGGTGCCAAGGCTTCTGGTCCATGATGCCCTTCCATAGCGAACATAGGTTCTGCACGGTCCCAGATAAATGGTCCGTAAAGCATATTTGCATTGATTTCCGCTAGACCAGATGTTTGCCATCCTGTCCACCGTGAACCCTGTGAGGCGGTAAGCCTTGTTGGATCTTCTTGTTTAGCGGTATTGTGTGCTACAGGCACGTACCCTCTGTGGTTGATCCCTCCTCCCCAAATTATTACGGAAGGGTGATTTCTATGATTGCGGATCATAGCGCGTTCCGATTGTTCAAAATTGTTCCACCACTCCTTATCCGTGCTCATCGATATCCACGACGGCGCTTCTTCATATACCAAAATACCCAGCTTATCACAGGCATCTAAAATGGCATTATCTTGCGGGTAATGAGCGGTTCTCATAATGTTAAAACCGAACTCTTTAAATTGCAACATATCTTTATAATGCAGGGCATCTGGTACCGCATCGCCTATATATGGAAAGTGCTGATGCCTATTGAAACCCATAAGTTCTATTGGTTTGTCGTTTAGCATAAATCCACGATCGGGATTCAATTCAAACTTTCTAATGCCTAAATTGTTCTCCACGACATCTACAGATTTGCCATTTACCAAAACCTCTATATTTACGCGATACAAATAAGGATTCTCAACATCCCATAATTGAACATTATCTTCTAAACTTCCTATTTGGTCAAACTCATAGTTGCTATTTTGAGCAATTTTTGCATCATCGATCAACTTTAGCACCACAAGACCTTCAGCATCTATAACTCTTGTGATCACTGTCACATTTTCAGCTTTGCCGTTGGTATTTTTTACGACGGATTTAATATCTATGGTCGCATTTTTGTTCACCACATCTACCGTTGGCGTAGTTATGGTTACCCCGGCATGCCTAGCTTCCCAATTAAAACCAATATGCACCGGATGCTTTTCTACCAAATACACATCTCTATACAGACCACTAAATTTTACATAATCAAAAGGACCTGGATCTGGAGGAACTATCATGCTTCTTCTATTATCCGCCAAAATGGTTACTTGGTTTTCTTTTCCTTTATCCACAAACCGCGTAATATCAAAATGAAATGGTGTATAACCACCTGTACCATGCTTACCAATATGTTTACCATTAACCCAAACATCGGTTACTTGATGTACCCCCTCAAATTCTAAAAAAACTTTATTGTTGTTCTCTGGTACCATTATATTCCTTCTGTACCATCCTACATTTCTATGAAATTTAAGCTGAGTTTTTTCATCTTGCAAACCATCTAAAGCCAAAGAGGTCAATGCCAAGGTATGTGGTACGTTCACAGTTTCCCACGTGGTATCATCCGTATTTTTTTCAAAGTACGCTGCATCAGGATTTCCTAAGTGAAATTTCCAACCTTGATTGATACTTATTTTGGTACGCTCAGTATCTGGATAGCCAAAAGGTAGTTCTTGAGAGAAAGCCTGTGCCGTTAATAATAGTATGAATAAAAGACTATTTATGATTTTGTTGATATTTTGTTCGGTCATTACTGGTAAATTATCTGTTATTTTGGTTCTATGATTACACCACGTTCCGCTTCACTATCAGAGGTATACCGCAACACTTTTGGTGCCTCATTTCCTCTGGCAAAGGTTATTTTCTCTTTCCACACGGTTCTCAATTTTTCCAACACTGAAGCATGTTCCGCCACCCCTGCTAGATTGGTAGTTTCATCTGGGTCATTTTCCAGATCGAACAGTTCTTCATAAACTGCTTTTTCGCCTTGTAATGGTCCCTCTACGAATGAGCGATACAGGGCGATATCCGGATCATGGACTTTATATAACATCGCCGTCATCTTAATGCCCATTTGCTTTGCTGTCTCAATCTTTTTTTGTGCCGAAAAATTTTCGTTCTTATAGTATCTAATATATTTCCAGCGCGTGTCTTTAACAGCTTCACATCTTGGATTCCCAAACTGGGTAGACCATAAATTTTCTGTGTACAGATACTCTCTTACATCATTTACCTCTTGTGACAATAGTGGTGATAAATCGCTACCTTGATACGTATCCGGTACCGGAATACCTGCTTTTTTAAGTAAAGTTGGGGCAATATCTATGCTTTGTACCAGAGCGTTGGACTTTCTACCCCTATTCGCTTTTTTTTCGTTCGGATCATAAATAATTAATGGTACATGCGTAGTTATTTCATAACAAAGGGCTTTACCTCCAATACCAAATTGCCCCATAAATAAACCATGATCAGATGTAAAAACGATAATGGTATTCTTATCCAATTTTTGGGCTTTTAGCGTTTTTCTAAGTTCGCCCACCATACGGTCAATGCCTGTCATTGCCTGTAATTGTAACTGATACCTTGTCAGAAGGCTATCTGGATAATCTACATAATCATACCCCTCTTGTCTATCATTTGTTTTGTGAATTTCCGGTGGTAATTTAGGATGTACAATATCTTTTTTAGCAATGTAATTCTTAGGCAATTTTAAGTCTACATCATCATACAAAGTTTTATAGATTTCATCATCGGTTTCTCGCTGTGCCATGGTAGATACGCTTGCACCATGTGGTAAATTAAAGTTGACCGAAAGCACGAATGGTTTATCTTTTGGTCGCTGATCTAAAAACTTTTGTGCACCTTGTAATTTTTGCTCGTTAGACAGGAAATCTGAAATTCCTTCGCTTATAATCTCTACCTGAGTATCATCTTTTGCATGCTTGAATATCTTATGTCTGTCTTTGGGGTAAAAGGTCAAATGACCGTGCCCGGCATACCAATAATCAAAGCTCTTATCCATTAAACCACTGGTATAACCACCATCACCAACAGGCAAATGGTTTTTACCTATCCATCCAGAATAATATCCGTTTTCACGAAGCACCATAGGGTAGGTATTATTCCACCCTTCCTCTGACATACTCGTACCCGAATTAAAATTTACGCCGTGTTTACGTTCAAACTGGCTCGTTAAAATACTTGCCCTACTTGGCGTACATATGGCACTGGTAATATGTGCGTTCGTAAAAAGTACACCGTCTTTTGCCAACTTATCAATATTGGGAGTCTGTACTACTTCATTACCGGTACAGCCCATCATACCATAAGATTGGTCATCGGTTAAAATGAAAATAAAATTAGGCTGTTCTTGTGCCTGTACCACTCTAAAGATCAGCGTAATAATCAAAACAGTTAGTGATCTGGCAAAATGGGTGTTTACATTCATATACTTAATTTTTTGGTCTAAGTGATTTTTCTCTGATCATTCTAAAATTCTTCTCCTCTTTAATGACATTTTCCGGATGCGGGTCTACCCAACCTGGCGCCACATTTTTGCTATCCCACGCTGTGTATAAGGCTTTTAATTTTGTAATAATCTCAGGGTGGTTTTCAGCAATATCATGACGTTCCAAGGGATCTTTTTCTAAATTGAAAAGCATAGTTCTGCCTTTGTAAGCGCTCTTGTATAATTTGTATTCTTGGTGTCTTACAGCATACTCAAATCCGCCAACGCTGCGCCAGTATAAAGTCTCATGCGGCTTTTCATTCTTTTGATCTAAAAATGGTAAAAGGTCTACGCCATCTAGCTGTTTTTCACCTTTAACATTACCCCCTGCCGCATTGAGTAGCGTAGGAAATAAATCTAAGGAACTTACAACCTCATCATAAGCTTCGTTGGGTTTAATATGATTTTGCCAAACCATGAAGAACGGTACTTTTATGCCGCCTTCAAACAACATTCCCTTATGTCCTCTATTTGGACCATTATTGGCATGCATGGTACGCCCGCCATTGTCGCTCAAGAATACCAAAATGGTATTCTCTTTTAACCCTTTTTCCTTTAAATATGCATCAATTTTACCAACACCTGTATCTACCCCGTTTACCATGGCCGCATAAACACTTCTACCGCCATATTCTATATGCTTGGTCTTTTCTAAGTATTGTTTGGTAGCGTGGTCTGGAGCATGTGGCGCATTGTACGCCAAATAAATAAAAAATGGATCTTGCTTGTTATTTTCTATAAATGAGATGGCTTCATTGGTGAAATCATCCGTTAAATAAGACAATTCGCTTTCCGGTACTTTATTTTCATTTCTGAATATGGTGCGCAATGGTCCATTGGATTCTCCCCAATAATTCATTGCACCGCCTGCAAAACCGAACCAATGGTCAAAACCTTGCCGAGGAGGGTGTAGATCAGCATGATCGCCTACATGCCACTTACCTATTGCGCTAGTAGCATAACCTTGCTCTTTTAAAGCCTCCGATATCATCTTTTCAGATAGTGGCGCACCTACAGATGCATCATTTTCACCATCATATGGCATATTACAATCATGCCCAAAACGTGCTTGATATCTACCGGTCAAGAGCCCGGCTCTGGATGGACTGCAATACGGATGAGATACGTAGCCATTTTTGAATATGACACCTTCTTTTGCCAAAGTATCCAAATTTGGCGTGGGAATATCGGTGCTACCATTAAACCCCACATCTAACCAACCTTGGTCATCGGTTAAGATTACAATTATATTCGGCTTATTACTATTCTTTAAATTTTGGGCATTACAGGTAATACTCAAACAGCCAAGAAATAGTAAAATGCATAATTGAAAAGGTTTTGTCATAATTGCGTTCTAAAGCTCTACACCAATAAAACTAAGGGTTAACTTCTTATGACTAAAACTTTTAAAACATGTGTTGCATGGTTTAGAACATTTGTTATTGCAATAGAAACTTACAACTGAAACGACTTCTGCTTAAACGAAAAAGCACCCTATCGGGTGCTTCTAACAAATAAAACTAACAATTACCATTAATGTAATTCCAACTCAGGTACCGATGCATTATCGTTCCCTCCAATACGTTCATATACTGATTTTAGTTCTTTTAATTTTTCAGGATTCTCTGCCGCTACATTTATTTGTTGACCTAGATCATTTTTAAGATTATATAATTGGTAAGATTCATCATTACCCAATTCTATATTCACTTGAGTATTTATTACTGAGCCCGAGTATGGCGGAATAAATGCCCAATCGCCTTTTCTAAGAGCGGTTCTACCACCGGCCTCAATAATCAGCTGATCTCTGCCTTTTTCAGATTTTCCCAGAAATGTGCTGAGTAAATTTTGGCTATCGGGTAACTTAGAATCGGCTCCTGCTAGTTCGGCAAGAGATGCATATAAATCTATTTGGCAAACAAGTGCATTAGATGTTTTGGGTGCTATCTTTCCTTTCCAATAGACCGAAAATGGCACTCTGGCACCTGCTTCAAAAAGGCTATATTTTCCTCCTCTCAATCCCCCTGCCGGAGTATGTTCTCCCAACTTTTCTACGGCATCATCATAATAACCATCATTTAGCACAGGTCCGTTATCACTCGTAAACACAATTAAAGTGTTCTCCAAGATACCTTGTGTTTCCAGTTCTTTTAAAAATTCGCCGATTACCCAATCTGCCTCAACGATTACATCGCCCCTTGGTCCCATACCCGATGCACCTACAAATCTAGGATGTGGCGTTCTTGGCACATGCGGTTGTTGTAAGGCATAATACAGAAAAAAAGGAGCGTCTTTATGACTAGCTACGTATGCCTTAGCTTTTTCCAAAAAATGGTCTGCCATATCAATATCGGTCCACTTGGCTGCTTCTCCACCTTTCATATAACCAATTCTAGGTACACCGTTTACTATACTTTGGTTATGGCCATGGTGCCATTTCATGGTGGTCAACTCAGGATTATCCTTACCAGTTGGTTCACCTTCAAAGTTTTCCTCATAACTAACTTCTATAGGGTCGTTAGGATCTAAATTATCAACCTTGCCATTATCTATATAAACTGTTGGCACCCTGTCTTGCGTGGCAGCTAATATGTACGAATAATCAAAACCTAATTGATTGGGACCGGGAGTAATTTCTTGGTTCCAGTCTACATTACCGTTACCCAGTCCTAAATGCCATTTACCTACGATACCTGTTTGGTATCCCTTCTTCTTTAGCATTTTAGGAATTGTGGGTTGATCGGTATCTATTATCAATGGTGCCGTCCCTGGCAATATCGCCGCGTTTACTCGCCATGGATATTCGCCCGTAAGCAATGCATACCTACTAGGCGTACAAGTTGCAGAACTGGCATAACCGGAAGTAAACTTTACCCCCTCATTAACCAACCTGTCCATATTCGGTGTTTTTAATTCGGTTGCGCCATAAGCCCCAACATCACCATAGCCCAAATCATCCAAATAAATGATGACAATATTCGGTTGTTCGTTTTTTGATGGTTGTTCTTCTTTTTTTTCTTTCTGCTCACCACAGCTTGTTGCAATAAAGATGGCTATTATACACCCTATTTGTTTTAAAAAACCATTTTTCATACTACTATTATTTGATAGTTTCCTTGTATTCGTTTGACATTTTGTGAAACCCAATTTCTTCACCAGCCAACATTCTTTGGTAATCTTTTGGTCTCTCTTTCTTAACCCATTCTAAAACATCTACAGACTCGGCGTGTACAGGATCATAAGTCTCACCGATCGGTTTAAAGGCTTCATTGTAATCTAAGGTTTGCTGTCTCATTTTTTGTACTACGGCAGCATATTCAACATCCAAAACCAAATTATTCAGTTCAAATGGATCTTTTTCTAAATCATACAGCTCTTCTGCCGGTTTTAATCCGAAGAAAAGTAATTCATTTTTATTCAATTTACCCTGTTCTTTTAAGCTTCGCATTACGTGTACGGCAGGCCTATAAAATTCTAAATATGCTTGATGGGCATCCCAAGGTATCTCTGGTTTAAAATTTCTGATGTACTTGAACTTGTTGGTGGTTATGGCTTTGCTTTTTTCCGGAATTTCATCCCACAAATCGCGAGATGCAAATACCTCGGTTCGGTCAAAATCTTCATCCAAAAATGATTTTCCGGTCATAAAATCAGGAATTTTAACCTGTGCCAAATCTAAAATGGTTGCCGTTATATCTGTTGAACTTACTATTCGGTCATCTATCTGGCCCTTGTCTATCCCTTTGGGCCATTTCACCAATAACGGAATTCTTAATCCAGAATCGTGTAAATATCCCTTTCCTCTAATATTACATCTACCATTATCACCTATGAAAATTACCACTGTATTCTCGGCAAGTCCTTTTTGTTCCAGTTCTTTAAAAAGCATTCCAATTTCAGCATCCATATATTCCATCTGATCTAAATACTTGGCCCAATCTAACCTAATTACGGGATCATCCGCCAAATATGGTGGCAGTTCCACATCATTGGGGTTTACAGGATGTTTGGATTTTGCACGGATTTCATCCCACCAATCGCCCCTGTGAGTTACGTTCAATGTTATCTGCGAAAAAAATGGTGCATCTTTTGGCAGAAACTCATCGTACTTATCATAAATACCAAAATTTGATTCACCGTCCCAAGTACCAATAGCTGTATGTTTAAAATTCACATCGATCTTTCTTCCTTTACCACGTACATCTTTATGTCCCAAAATAGTGGTGTAACCCGCATCCCTTAATAATTGCGTAAAGGGAACAAACGGTTTTGGCAATACTACATCCCTATTACTGCGGTGATTGTGGGTATTACTTTTTTGTTGATGTGTACCCAAAATCATGGCAGATCTACTTGGTGAACAAATAGGGTTGGTCACAAAACAATTATTAAAGCGAATGCCATCTGCCGCCATTTGGTCCAAGTTGGGCGTCTTAACCGCTTTGACACCATAACACGCCAAATCTAAACTAATATCTTCTGCCATAATCCAAATTATATTAGGCAAATTTTTGCTGTTATCCTGACTCATCAAAAACTGAACAGCACATAAAAGCACACACAAACATCGTATTTTCAACTGCATATGAATTTTACTTTTTATTTAAACATTACTAACATTAATTATATATATCTCAAAGAAATACATATAAAACCTAATAAAAAACAAGGATAACCATTTGTTGTAATCATTAAAACATCTGTTACGAACTTGATTGAAC
This sequence comes from Maribacter sp. HS, assembly GCF_048059195.1. Taxonomy (NCBI): domain Bacteria; kingdom Pseudomonadati; phylum Bacteroidota; class Flavobacteriia; order Flavobacteriales; family Flavobacteriaceae; genus Maribacter; species Maribacter sp. HS. The sequence goes on along the minus strand of NZ_JAYLVV010000009.1, from coordinate 107,665 downwards.
AAAAAACGGAATTTAGCAACTCTTACTTAGACATACCTTTTATAAATCGTTACCATATGAATATGAACAAGTACTTTGTATTACCATTGATCGGTCTATTGATACTGACGGGATGCAAATCTGAATCGGGAAAAAAGAACAATGAAACCGTTGAAACCAAAAAACATTTTGAGCCTAATTGGGAATCCATAAAGAAAAATTATAAAGACCCAGAATGGTTTAATGACCAAAAATTCGGAATCTTCATTCATTGGGGCGCATACGCCGTACCGGCATATAGTTCTGAGTGGTACCCTAGAAGAATGTATATGGATACTGCTACATTTTCAGCGCAATTGAACCACCAACAACTTGGTCCAAATGAAGTGTACCTATATCATAAAAAGAAGTATGGCGATCAAAAGGAATTTGGGTACAAAGATTTTATACCCCAGTTTAAAGGTGAAAAGTTCAACGCTGCAGAATGGATAGATATTTTTAAAAAATCTGGCGCTAAATATGTCATACCCGTTGCAGACCACCATGATGGTTTTGCCATGTACAAGTCCAATACCACGAGATGGAATTCAGTAGACATGGGACCTAAAAAGGATATTCTGGGCGAATTATTTAAAGAAGGCCGAAAAGAAGGTCTTATTATGGGCGCTTCTTCCCATTATGCGTTTAATTGGTCTTTCTATAATAAAAAGGACCACTTTGACACTACAGATCCTGAATTTGCGGATTTATATTCTGCAAAAGGTAAAGATCTGACCGAACCTGTTTCTGAAGAGTTCAAGAAATTATGGTGGAATAGAACGGTTGATTTAATTGACAATTACCAACCAGATATTCTATGGTTCGATTTCTATTTAGACATACCAGATTTTAAGGAATACAGACCTAAGCTTGCTGCTTACTACTACAATAAGGGTATAGAATGGGGCAAGGAAGTAGTCATAAACGATAAGAATTTTGATCATGAGGCTTTTCCTGAAGGAACTGTTATCTACGATCTAGAAAGAGGAAAATTGCCAGGTATTAGAAAATTGCCTTGGCAGACCGATACTTCCATAGGTAAAAACTCATGGGGCTATGTTACCAATTGGGAATCTAAAAACACCAATGAACTAGTTGACGATTTAGTAGATATCGTTTCTAAAAATGGAAATCTACTTTTAAACATAGGTCCTAAAGCAGATGGCACTATTCCAGCAGATCAACAAAAAATACTTTTTGAAATTGGCGATTGGTTAAAAGTAAATGGTGATGCCATTTACAACACCGAATATTGGACCGTTTTTGGTGAAGGACCTACCGAGGTTAAAAAAGGACATCATTCTGAAGGTGAAAACAAAGGGTTTACGGCTCAAGATATTAGATTCACTAAAAAAGACAATAAGCTTTATGCCATTCTATTGGCCTGGCCAGAAAACAATTCGGTAACCATTGAATCCTTGGCTTTAGGAAACACCAACGCAGAGGGTCTAGATATTAAATCTATTACGTTATTGGGATCAGATAATGAAATTGCATATAAGCAAACCAATAACGGTCTTGAAATAGCAAACCTTGGAGAAAAGAAAGGTGACCACGCCTTCTGCCTAGAAATTACCCTAGGCGATAAAATTTAGTTTTAAAAATAATTGTTTGTGTTAGTTTTAATTAAATGATGCACCCCTAACGGGGTGCGTTTTTAAACGACCACTTGCATTTGAACATTTACGATAATGAAATATATAACTTGCGAAGAACCCGGCACGTTTACCCTAAAAGATAAAGAAGCACCTGTAGCTAAACCTAATGAAGCTACTCTAAAAATTAAAAGAGTTGGTATATGTGGTACAGATCTGCATGCCTATGCGGGCAATCAAGCTTTTTTTAGCTATCCACGTATTTTAGGTCATGAACTTGCTGCTGAAATTATTGCTATAGAACCTAATTCAAAAGGGCTCAAACAAGGTGATAAGGTAGTAGTCATGCCTTATATAAGTTGTAATGCTTGTGTGGCTTGCAAGGCTGGAAAAACAAACTGCTGTACCAACATTAAGGTTTTAGGCGTTCATACCGATGGTGGTATGCAAGAAATTATAAACGTGCCTATTGCCCTACTGCTTCCTGCGAGCAATCTAAGTTTAGAGCAAATGGCAATTGTAGAGCCATTGGCCATTGGTGCGCACGCTTTACGTAGGGCACAGATAAAAAAAGGAGAAACCGTTGCGGTTATAGGTTGTGGCCCAATAGGCATAGGAATTATGAAATTGGCACAATTGCAAGGCGCCAAAGTAATTGCCATTGATGTTAATCAACAAAGGTTAAACTATGCCAAAGAAAAAATTGGAGTAGACTATATTGTAAAAGCAGATGATGATGCAATAGCAAAGGTCAATGAAATTACCAATAATGATTTGGCTACAGCAGTTTTTGATGCCACAGGAAATAAATATGCCTTAGAAACCGGTCCTAATTATATGGCACATGGTGGGCGATATATATTAGTAGGATTATCGAAGGGAGAGTTAACTTTTAATCACCCTGCAATACATGCAAAGGAGTCTACCATTATGTGTAGCAGAAACGCAACCTTGGCAGATTTTGAATATATAATCCATGTTATTGATCAATTCCCCATAACTTCTTTTGTTACACATACCGTACCTTACACAGAAATGATTGCCAATTTTGATGCTTGGTTAAAACCTGAAACCGGGGTAATTAAAGCCATGGTCACTTTCTAAACCTGATATGAAATAGAAGGCAACTAATGGGTTCTATTTCACAAACGCTTGTAAACGAATTTATGGATAACAGATTTTTACATATTCACCCAAAAGATAATATACTCGTTGCCTTACAAGATATACCTGAAGGCACGGATATTCATCATGATAATATTACCATTCGTATTCCTAAAAAAGTAAAGGCAAAACACAAGTTTGCCCTATCGCCTATTAAAAAAGATGCCTTAGTATATATGTACGGTTCTATTGTAGGCAAAGCGGTTGTGCCTATTAAAAAAGGAGAAACTATTACTACTGAGAATTTAGTACATGCAGCATCTACCTATCAAATAGAAAACCAACAATGGAACTTTACCCCTCCAAATATTGATACTTTTAAGGACAGAACTTTCATGGGCTATCACAGAAAAGATGGTAGCGTAGGTACCGCTAATTACTGGCTAGTTATCCCTTTAGTATTCTGTGAGAATAGAAATGTTGAAGTATTGAAGACAGCGCTTTTAAAACCGTTAGGATATAAAACATCAGCAGCAGACATCATCTCTACAGAGACGCTCATAAAGCAGTATAAGAATCAAGCTACTAGTGAAGAATTATTAAAAAGCAATATTCTAAAACCTGAAATTCCGAATACGGACGAGCAGGTTTTCCCCAATGTAGACGGTATTAAATTTTTAACACATGATGGCGGTTGCGGCGGCATTAGACAAGATAGCAATACGCTTTGTAATTTACTGGCCGGCTATATTACCAACCCCAATGTAGCAGGTGCTACCGTATTAAGTCTTGGTTGCCAAAACGCTCAGATTCCTATACTAGAAGATGCCATAAATAAAAGAGATACTCAGTTTTCTAAACCACTTATCATACTAGAACAACAACAAAGTAAAAGTGAACAACATTTTATTGAAGATGCAGTTAAACAAACCTTTTTAGGTTTAATAGAGGCCAATAAAACCCAACGTGCTCCGGCACCACTGAACAAACTGACCCTAGGGCTGGAGTGTGGTGGATCTGACGGGTTTTCAGGTATCTCCGCCAACCCCGCACTAGGTCATGTTTCAGATATGTTGGTGGCACTTGGCGCATCTACGGTTCTTGCTGAATTTCCTGAGCTAAATGGTGTTGAACAGGAACTTCTGAATAGATGTGAGTCTAAAGAAAACGCAAAAAAATTTGCGGGACTAATGCAAACCTATGCCAAACGTGCCGAGGAGGTGGGATCAGGTTTTGAAAACAACCCTTCACCCGGTAATATAAAAGACGGACTCATTACAGACGCAATGAAGTCCGCCGGAGCGGCAAAAAAAGGTGGTACTTCCACAATTACCGATGTGCTTGATTATACCGAACCGGTAACGAAAAAAGGCTTGAATTTACTTTGTACTCCTGGTAACGATGTAGAAAGTACGACGGGACTTGCAGGTTCTGGCTGCACTATTATTTGCTTTACTACAGGGTTAGGAACCCCTACCGGCAACCCTATTGCCCCTACCATTAAAATAGCAAGCAATACGCAACTCAGCGAGCGTATGGCAGATATCATTGACTTTAACACTGGTGATATTATAGAGGCTACGGCAACTATTGAAAGTAAAGGAGAAGAGCTTCTAGAATACATCATTGCCGTGGCAAGCGGAGAAAAAATACCTAACGCAGTACGTTTGGGACAAGACGATTTTATTCCATGGAAAAGAGGAATATCACTATAACAATACATATGGAAATTTTAAACAGTAATGCCATAACCGATCGTAAATCATTACCCATAAAAGTAATGCAATTTGGAGGTGGTAATTTTCTAAGGGCATTTGTAGATATTAGTATTCAAAAAATAAACAACGCTACGACCTTCAATGCCGGTGTTGCCGTAATTAAACCCACTGCACGTGGTGACTATCAAGTCCTAAAATCACAAGATGGTTTGTTCTCCGTGCAATTAGAAGGATATGAGAACAATATTTTTGTACAAGATTTAACCGTTGTTGATTGCATTCAAAAAGTTATCAATCCTTATTCTGAATGGCAAAAGTATATTGACCTTTCAAAGACTCCTGAACTGCGGTTTATTATATCGAACACTACGGAAGCGGGTATCGTTTTTAATTCTGATGATGCCTTTGACCATACACCACCCAAAGAGTTTCCGGCAAAACTTACCGTTTGGCTATTTCATAGGTTTACACACTTTGATGGCGCTTTGGATAAAGGATGCATTCTTTTACCTGTTGAACTTATTCATAAAAATGGGGAAGCATTAAAACAATGTATTTTACAATACGCAAATCACTGGTCTTTGAGCGATGCATTTAAAAACTGGATTTCTGAAGCATGCATATTTTACAATACCTTGGTAGACCGTATTGTATCTGGTTATCCTAAAGATAAAATTGAAGAGATAGAAGCCAAACTTGGCTTTAAAGACCAACTTGCAGTTGCCGGTGAACTGTACCAAAGTTGGTTATTAGAAGGACCTGATGACATTTTAAATGAATTTCCTTTCAATAAAACCGATTTAAATATTGAATTGGTTTCAGACTTGGAATCCTATAGAAATTTAAAAGTGCGCATTTTAAACGGTGCCCATACATCAATGGTTCCAGTTGCATACCTATTAGGTGAACGCTTGGTTAAAGACGCCATGAAGAATACCCAAGTCGCTAATTTTATTCATCAAGTATTGATGAGCGAAGTGTTGGAGACTCTAGATTTTCCAAATGATTATAAAGAGCAATTTGCTAATGACGTCGTTAACAGATTTAAAAACCCGGCTCTTGAACATCAGCTGATCAGTATTGCATTGAACAGTACCTCAAAATTTGTAACTCGTTTATTACCTAGCTTAAAAGATTATTTGAAAATAAAAGGAAGTCTTCCCGCAAATATCACATTTGCATTGAGTGCTCTAATTCGCTTTTATGAAGGAAGTTTCAACAATGACAAAATTGATTTAAATGATACTTCTTCGGTACTTGAATATTTCTCTAACACCTGGGAACAATTTAGAGAAAACGACAATGACTTAAATACATTGACTACCAGATTATTGGGCAATTCTGATATATGGCAAGAGGACCTGAACCAAATAACCGGTTTAACGAACATGGTTTATAACAACCTCAGCAATATTGAAAAATACGGATTTGAAGAAGCTGTTACAATGATAAATTAATGTAACTATTGATCAATTTACTATGAACATAGACGCACATCAACATTTTTGGCAGTATGAGCCCGTAAAGCATTCATGGATCGATGATGATATGAGGGTAATTAGAAGAGATTTCATGCCTAATGACCTCATTGGTGAATTAAAAGCCAATGCCATTGACGGCTGTGTTGCGGTACAAGCTGATCAAACATTAACGGAAACTGAATTTTTAATTGATCTAGCCGCAGAAAACAATTTCATAAAAGGTGTTGTGGGCTGGGTAGATTTACGTGCTTCTACCATTAAAAGCGATTTAGAAAAGTTAAGCAACCATACTATATTAAAGGGATTTAGACATGTGGTACAGGGAGAACCTGATCATAATTTTCTATTAAGAAAGCCATTTTTGAACGGTATAAAAGAACTTGAACCGTTTGGATATACTTATGACATTCTAATTTTTCCGCATCAGCTTGGGGCAACTTTAGAGTTTGTCAAGCAATTTCCAAATCAAAAATTTGTGATTGATCATATAGCTAAACCCTACATAAAAGATGGTTTTTATGACGGTTGGGCTACCATGATGAGAGAAATAGCATTACTGGAAAATGTTTACTGTAAACTATCGGGTATGATTACAGAGGCCGACTACAAAAAATGGAAGCCTGATGATCTCTCAAAATATCTAGACCTTGTCCTGACCTCTTTTGGTTCAAAAAGATGCCTTTTTGGTTCTGACTGGCCTGTTTGCTTGGTAGCGGGAAATTATAGCCAGGTTAAAAACTTAGTCACAGATTTCATTTCTGGTCTAAGCGATAACGAACAACATAACATTATGGGAAACAATGCAGTTGAATTTTACAATTTATAAGTATGGATTTAAGACTAAAAGATAAAGTAGTAGTAATAACGGGTGCAGCCGGTCTACGAGGAAGCATTGGGCAAACCATTGTAGAAGAATTAGCTAAGGAAGGCGCTATTCCTGTTATTGTTTGTAGAAATGATCGCGGATTGGAATATGAAAAAGAGCTACGTGATAAAGGTATAGACAGCATATTTGTAAAGACAGATTTAACCGATGTTGTACAAATAGAACAAGCGGCGAAGACCATTGGTGATAAATATGGAAAAATAGATGCCTTAATCAATAATGTTGGCGTTAACGACACGGTTGGTCTGGAAGATAGCATAGAGAAATTTATGCGCTCTTTACAGCTTAATCTGGTCAGTTTTTTTGCCATGACCAAGTTTTGTCTACCCTACTTAAAAAAGGCGAAAGGCAATATTTTAAACGTAGGTTCCAAAGTTGCACTTACGGGACAGGGCGGTACTTCTGGCTATGCGGCATCCAAAGGTGGTGTTCTTGGCTTAACCCGTGAATGGGCGGTAGATTTAATTCCGTTCGGCATTCGTAGTAATGCTTTGATCATTGCTGAAAGTTGGACACCAGCCTATGAAAACTGGATCAACAGTTTAGATAATGGCGATAAAAAATTACAATCTATTGTAAAGAACATTCCGTTTGAAAACAGAATGACCTCTCCCTTAGAAATTTCCGATGCCGTATTATTCGCTATATCCGAAAGATCATCACACACCACTGGCCAATTTATAACTGTTGATGGTGGCTATGTGCATCTAGACCGATCTTTATTATCCGAAAAATAATTCTACAAAACCTACCAATCCTTATGAACACATCTGAAAAAATACCTGTTGTTGCCAAATCAGTATTGGTGCCATTTATATTGATTACTTCTCTGTTTGCTTTATGGGGCTTGGCAAATGATATGACCAACCCCATGGTACGCGGTTTTCAAAAAGTACTGGAATTATCCAACAAGCAAGCATCTTTGGTACAGTTAGCATTTTATGGTGGTTATTTTACCATGGCTATTCCCGCTGCTTTATTCGTAAATAAATACTCTTATAAAAAAGGGGTTTTATTAGGCTTGGCATTATATGCCATAGGCGCATTGCTATTTTATCCGGCAGCTGCCTATGAAAGCTACCCTTTCTTTTTATCGGCATTGTATGTATTAACTTTTGGGTTGGCGTTTTTAGAAACTACATCTAACCCGTACATTCTTTCTATGGGTGCAGAAGAAACGGCCACCAGACGTTTGAATTTTGCCCAAATGTTCAATCCAATGGGTTCTATTTTAGGACTATTGGTTGCTCAAAACTTTGTATTGGGCGCATTACAATCCGATGACACAACAGTAGATGGTGTTCCTATTTTTGACACATTGAACGAAAGTGCCAAAGCCGTCATTAGAACATCTGACCTGGAAATTATTAGAAATCCATATGTACTCTTAGGACTTGTAGTTTTGATATTTTTTGTATTGATCAGCGTGGTTAAGATGCCACAAAACAAACATCAAGAGGCAAAGGTGGTTTTTAAAGACTCCGTAAAACGATTATGGAAACAACCAAAATTTGCTTTTGGGGTGGTTACGCAGGCATTTTATGTAGGTGCCCAGATTATGTGTTGGACCTATGTGTACCAATACGCCGAAACACTTGCCATTGACTCAAAATCTGCTGTTTGGTACGGTTTAGCCGGCTACATTGTTTTTCTAGTAGGTAGAACCATAGGTACTGCCCTCATGGCCAAAATAGACTCTGGAAAATTATTAATGCTTTTTGGATTAGGTGGAATGCTAAACCTGCTGGGCGCAATATTTTTACCCGGTATGTTAGGTATATATTCATTAGTGGCAACCTCATTGTTCATGTCCATTATGTTCCCCACCATTTACGGTATTGCTTTAGAAGGCCAAGGTGAAGATGCCAAATTTGGAGCTGCATTTTTGGTCATGGCTATTGTTGGGGGAGCACTACTCCCCTTTTTACAGGGTTATATGCTAGATTTAGGTGGTGTTGGATATGAGGACATTACTATTTTTGGAGTTACAGAAATGAGATTTTCATTTGTACTATCACTTATTTGTCTTGGTGTAGTTGCCTTTTACGGAAGAACTGTTTATAAAAAATATCATACCAACTAATTAATCCATTTTATGAGTTTCAATAAACGTCTTTGTTTTGCTTGCGATTTAAAAGATAACCCAGAATTAATTGTGGAGTACAAAAAGTACCATGCAGAAGGCAATGCATGGCCAGAAATTACAAAGAGCATTAAAGATGCCGGTATCATAGATATGCAAATCTACCTTACAGGTAATAGAATGTTCATGATTATGGAAGTCGATGCTTCTTTTGATCCCGATAAGAAGTCTAAAATGGATGCGGAAAACCCAAAGGTTCAAGAATGGGAAGAACTGATGTGGGGATTTCAACAAGAACTTCCATGGGCAAAGAAAGGTGAAAAGTGGATAGCCTTAGAACAAATATTTCAATTAGAAAAGTAATACACGCTATCTAAAACCATATTAAAACCTATCAATCAACTAATTGGTAGTCTGTCATAGCTTTAATAAAAAAGCCAACTTTAACAAGTTGGCTTTTTCTATTTATAAAACTATGGTCATCAATCATTCCAATGGGCATCAATTACCTTTTGTATATGTGGGTAATTTTTATCGGTTTCATTTAATTCTTCCCTAACCTTTATCAACTCTTCTTTTAATTCAGCAATAACCTCTGTATAGTTTTGGTCATTATAAGCATTGTTCATTTCCTTTGGGTCGTTCTTTAAATCATAGAACTCCCACGCTACCGGTGTTTTATTGCTAAAATCATTACCCCAGCTAGCTTTATTATATTCAGCGTTGGGGTCGTCCGTATCTACCCAATACCTTCCGTAAAAAAATATCAACTTATAATCTTTAGTCCTAAGCCCAAAATGTGCCGGATTCTGGTGTCTGTGTGCCAAATGCATCCAATAACGATAATAAGTAGATTGCGGCCAATCTGCCGGTTCTTCCCCTGTTTCCAATATTGATTTAAAACTTCTCCCTTGCATGTAATCTGGCGCAGACCCACCTGCCATTTCAATAAGAGTAGGAGCAAAATCAGTATTATTTACCATAGCATTTGAGCGCGAACCAGCTTTAATTTTTTCAGGATAACGAATAAAGAAAGGCATACGCATAGATTCATCGTACATCCATCTTTTGTCTATATAATCATGTTCGCCCAACATAAAACCTTGATCACCGGTGTACACAATAATTGTATTCTCTAACAGATTATTTTCCTCCAAATAATGAATCAGTCTTTTTACATTATCATCTACACCCTTTACGCAACGCAAATAGCGCTTTAAGTAATCTTGATACACCTTTGAGGTGATTTCTTTTTCCTCTGGTGTCAACTGCCATTTTTTATGCTCATCTATCCCAATAGTATTTTGATCTCTATATTGTTTATAAATAGAGCTATCTGTATAAATATTCATTGCCTGATTACGAATTAAATTACGTCTAGAGACCGATGAACCAATAATGCGCGATAGGGAATCGTTCGATCCCCTAGTAGCTACCGAACCATTGTTCTTATTATCATATAAACTCTCTGGTTCCGGAATAAAGGTATCTGCCAGATAATCATTATAACGTGGGGCATTTTCAAAATCGTCATGTGGTGCTTTGTAATGATGCATTAAAAAGAAAGGTTTAGTTTTATCTCTTCCTTTATCTAACCATTCAATAGTATTGTCCGTAATAACGTCTGTAGAATGCCCTTCTGTCTGTACTACATTGTTTGGCCATTCTTGCTCTCCACGAACTCTAAAATCAGGATTAAAATATTTGCCTTGTACCGGAAGTACCTTGTAATAGTCAAATTCCGCAGGTTCATCATGCAAATGCCACTTACCTATAATTGCCGTTTGGTAACCTAATTTTTTCATCTCTTTTGGCAGGTATTGCTTCGCTGGTGGCAAGGCACCTTCCAAATCTAGCACACCGTTGGTCTGTGCTCTTTGTCCTGATATAATGGCCGCCCTACTTGGTACGCAAATAGAATTGTTTACAAACACATTTTCCATCAACATGCCCTCATTTGCCAATTTATCCAATGTTGGCGTTGGGTTCAATGATGCCAACCTACTACCATAAACGCCCAAACCTTGGGTAGTATGGTCATCTGCCATAATAAAAATGATATTTGGCTGTTTTTTTTCTTCTATAGCATCTGTCGATTTTTCGTTACAAGCCAAAGATGAAAGCACCAATGCAAACATTAAAATTTTAAAGACTTTTTTCATTCTGATATGTATTGAGCTTTTATTTTTTAATGATAAATATATAATAAACGGGAACTTTAAGGTTAATAATAGAAATGGCGACCCTTGGCCGCCATTTCTAAACTCTCTTTAATACCCCGGATTTTGTTTAAAATTTGGGTTACCGTCAATCTCATTTTGTGGGATTGCAATATACTCTCTACCTGCTTTATAGGCACTAGTACCAGCACTTTCCGATTTTAACTCAGGATTATTTACGATTCGTTCAACAACTCTGTCCCAGCGTAAAAGGTCAAAATATCGAGTACGTTCAAGAGACAATTCTTTTACCCTTTCATCTTCAATATCTTGCATGGTAATACTTGCATGCGGGGGCATATCAGCCCTTTCCCTAACTTGGTTTATGGCATCTAACGCGGCTTGAGAAGAACCGTTGAGCATAAACTCTGCCTCTGCGAACATGAGTAGAATATCTGCATATCTTAGAATTCTAACATTGTTTCCCGATCCGTACCAGCCTAGCTGTTGAGATTCTGTAAAACCGTTATATTCCCAATCCAAATATTTATTGGCAAAAATATCGGTACCATCTTCAGATAAGGCTTCGGCGTAGGTTTTATTACCATAAGTTCTTGATTTTAAATACCTACCTCTATATTCTGTTGAATCATTTGAGTTAAAAAACAAGGTCGCGAAAGCCCTAGGATCCATTTCTCCGTTGACCGTAGTTTCATCATTGTACAAATCTAAAACCCATTCGTTGATTCGCATTCCATCTTGATTGGTAAAACCTTTAGGAGCCAAATCGGGTTGGAAAGCAGCTCCTTTCCCAACTCCCGGAGCATCAGCGCCCCACCCGGAATTTCCATCAGAAATCAACTGAATTTCGAATAAGGATTCAACATTATTCTCATAAGCCTCGGTAAAGTTATGCGTATAATCCTCTGCCAATTGGTAGCGTCCATCCATAACCTTTTCAAATTCTGCCTTTGCCTCGGCGTATTTCTCTTGATACAAGAAAACTTTTCCCAACATTCCTGTTGCCGCACCACTCGTTACCCTTCCAACATCGTCAGCTGACCAAGAATCTGGCAATAACGCTTGCGCATTCTTCAAATCAGATTCAATTAAGGCCCAAACTTCTGCAGGGTCTGCCTGCTCTATAAGATTAGGTTGCTCAATTTCAGAAATTGGCGTTGTAATCAATGGAACATTTAACCAGTTATTGACCAAATTGAAATAGTTGAATGCCCTAATAAAATAGGCTTCACCTAAAATATTGTCTTTGTAATCGGCATCCATTTCTATGTTCGGAACATTGAACAACACCTCGTTTGCCCTAGTAACGCATTGATACATAGCACTCCACACCCAAAATGTGGCATTACTTTCTGATGTACCACTGAAATAACCTACAGCGGTACGTTCTGAAGTATTGAACCCGTTTACGACATCATCTCTATAATCTGATGTGAAAATCTCAAATCTAGTATAGTACCAAATATTGGTAAATGGACTATATGCACCGATGATTCCCTTTTCTGCATCCTCCTCGGTATTCCAAAATGAATTTGGGGTAATTACATTCGGGTTGGTCTGATCAAGAATGTCATCACTACAGCTAATCGTGTAGAACAACATCCCGATAAAGACGATCAATACCCTTTTTGATATTTTTATTGTGTACATAGCTTAACTTTTTTTTGTTTAAAATGATACTTGTAACCCTAATCTAAACTCCCTCGGTGTTGGATATGTACCTTCATCTACCCCAGAATTGAAAATACTGTTGTTTCCTGTAGCACCCCTACTGTTTCTTCCCACCTCTGGATAATAACCAGTATAATTGGTAATGGTAAACAGATTAGTTGCCGATACATACAATCTCATTTTTTTGATTTTCATTTTTTCAAGTAACGCATCGCTGAACGAATAACCCAACTGGGCATTACGAAGCCTGAAGTAATCACCAGGCTCTAGGTAAAAAGTAGACATCCTTCTATTAAACCCTAAATCTGCTCTGGTATTTTTAGGGATATTAGTAGAAGTATTAGTTGGTGACCAAGCATTTAAGGCGTCTGCAAAATAGTTACCTTCCAAGTCAAAATAGCCTCTATACTTTGTTCCGTTTAGAATTTCATTGCCCGCAACACCGTTGAAAAAGAGGTTAAGGTCAAACTTTTTGTATTCCGCCGTTAGGTTAAATCCATATTCAAGGTCTGGCGTAGGGTTTCCTATATAGGTACGATCATCATCGTCTATATCACCATCGCCATCCAAATCTTTAAACTTAAAATCTCCGGCGCTGGGATTACCAACTTGATCGTTGGCAGCGGTAGCCTCGGCATCCGTTTGGTAGATTCCGTCCACGATATAGCCATAAAAAGAAGATATAGGTTGACCAACGTCGGTTCTGGTACTGTTAATTGTATTTGATGTAAACGACCCTTGAATGATCGGGGAAGCATCGCCCAACGCGGTAACCTCATTATCAAGCAATGAAAAATTGGCAGAAACCCCTAATACAAAATCGTCGGACAACTGCTCTTTATAGTCGGCTAAAAATTCAAAACCCTTATTCTCTACACTGGCTGTATTAAAGGGAACCTCATTACCAAACCCGGTGTATAAGGGTAGTCTAAGGCCCACCAATACATCTTCAGATTTTTTAATAAAATAGTCCATTGTAAACCTCAACCTATTGTCCAAAATACCAAGTTCGGCACCAATATCAGTGGTCTTTGTGGTTTCCCAGGTAATGTTTTGATTTACCCCTTGCGTGATGGAATAACCCGTAACCCTGGTCTGCGCTTCACCCAAAATGTACTCGCTAAATAAGTTCAATGATGGATCGATCGCGTAGGCAGAAACATTGTTTGAACCTATTTCTCCATAACTGACCCGTAACTTTAAATCGGAGATCAAGGAATTGTCTTCCATAAATTTCTCGTTGCTTACGTTCCAGCCCAAGGCCATAGAAGGAAAAGTTCCCCATCGCAAATCATCAGTAAACAAAGAGGACCCATCTCTACGAACCGTGGCCGTAAGAAGGTAACGGTCATCGAACACATAGTTTAACCTAGCAAAATATGATTGAATGGTGGAAGTGATATCCTCAGAAGGTACATTCTGGATTTCCAAAGCAGCGGACGCCACCCTAATATCATTGGAAGGAAAGCCTCTAGCAATTACCCCTAAAGACCTTGAATTGGTCTCCTGCTCGGTGTACCCACCAAGTAGATTGATAGAATGATTTCCAAATACTTTTTGGTAGTTCAAGGTATTTTCCAATAACCATGATTGGTACGTTACGTTGGTTTCATTCAATTCAGCCATACCACTTGACACCCCTGTTGCTAAAAAAACGGGATGGTTTGGGGTAAAGGTGTAATTATTGTTGTTGTAGTATTCCAGACCTAAATTCAACTTGTAAGTAAGGCCATCGATAATCTCATAAGAAGGAGACAGGTTTCCTAAAAAAGTATTTCTGGTAACCGTACGATCTTCCAAAGCGGCCATCCCCAACTCATTATAGATTGACGATTGGCCATAGAACGAACCAGGAGAAGCATCAATTCCTCTTTCCTCCAGATCCGATGAGCTCCAGTCACCATTCGAATCCTTCAATCTTATAGTGGGCAAAATATTTCGCTCTTTGTTAAAATAAGGGTTAGGATTGTTTACGGTTCGTGTTAGTCCTAAGGTTGTTTCTAATTTAAACTTGTTTTTGGTAAAACTTCCATTAGCCCTTGCCGTATATCTTTTAAAATCGGAATATTTAACAATACCATCTTGGTCAAAATAGTTCATCGAAAAGCTGAACAGCGTATTCTCCCCACCGCCTGCCAATCTTATATTGGTATTTTGAACGGCTGCGGACCTCAGCGATTCCTTATACAGGTCACTTGAATATGAGGGGTCAAATTCAGTATCGTTAGCAGGCTTTCTTGCTGAACCGTCATTGTCGTCTGACCTATTTGATATTTCGGCATATTGACTTGCATCGGCCCAATCAAGAGTATTGATTACACTTTGAAATCCATAACTTGTATCAAAATCTACGGAAAGTCCGCCTCGTTTACCTTTTTTAGTTGTGATGATTACAACACCGTTAGCGGCCCTTGAACCGTAAATGGCACTTGCAGAAGCATCTTTAAGAACCGATATCGATTCAATATCCGATGGGTTAAGCGACTCCATCCCTCCGGTCAACATACCGTCGATTACATATAACGGTCCTGCATCTGACATCGTACCCGTACCTCTAATGGCTATAACTGCACTTGCCCCAGGGGAACCACCTTGGGTTTGAACACTGACCCCCGCCATACGACCCTGTAATGCCTGAGAGGCATCGCTATAGGTGTATTTATCAATATCTTTGGATGCCACTTGTGAAACAGCTCCTGTAAGGTCACTTTTCTTTTGTGTTCCGTATCCAATTACAACCACCTCATCCAATTGACTTGCATCCTCCTCCAGCACTACATCAATAATGGATTGCCCAGAAATAGCGACTTCCTTAGATTTAAAACCAATGTAACTAAATACTAAAATTCCATCATTTACATTCCCAATGGAATAGTTACCATCAAAGTCGGTTTGTGTACCATTTGTAGTACCCTTTTCCAAAACCGATGCTCCAGCAAGTGGCATACCCGAACCATCGATTACTGTTCCTGAAACTGTTCCATCTTGAGCCAGGACATATTGATTACTCGACATTAAAAAACCAATGACCACTAAGATCAATGGCACCCAGCTGTCGAATAATTTCATTGCTTTTGTTAATCCCATAATTTTGTATTCTTTATTATTTTATATCATCAAATGTATTCCCAAGTCTTTAAGGATAATGCAACAATTGTTTTTATCAATGAAACAAATGATTAAACAACTCGTTTTAAGACTGATATACAGTAACCTTTTGAAACCTTTCTTACGTTAAGTGGAATTACGATCTATTTGAGGTTATAAAAATGATAATTCAACGGGACCAATTAAAAAAAGGTAGGGCAATTGTATTTTAATTGACCACTATCTAATACTTACTTTTCAAATTGTTTTGTAGCACTTAATTCTCTAATAAATCATTATATAACAATATTACCATTCATCATTAAATACGTCTTCTTTGCAAGACCAATCGTTTTCTGAATATCTTTCAATGTGAGTCTGAAAGCATGTCAACCATACACTCTAAAAACAGGTTATTAGACATTTCTAAATATTGAGTAGCTGTTTACTTTACTTATGGTGTATTCACTATTATTTAAATTCAACAGTGTGAATTGCATCTGATTTTAAAATATACTGTGCTGGTTGGGACAGGTAGCCACTACCCCAATATCTTTCTACTTTTCTAATTTTTCCATTCTGCAACTCTAAGACAGCCTTAGTAGTGCCTTTTGGCCAAGAAATTATTGAATCTATCTTAGCTTTCTGATATTTAAATCCTTTAGTTCCTCCATTATTTACCGTAACCACAAATTGGGGTTGCTGATCACTATTTTGATACTGAACTAAACTTTTGGTGTCACCGGGCGCGTAAAAACCACTTTCCCTATAAGCTAATTCCCTAAAACCTCCTTTGCCATCACCTAACAGAACCAATCCATTACCACCATCTATATACCCAGAAATCACCTCTGTATGATATAGATTACCTACCGCTAACAAATCTAAATTTCCATCAAAATTAACATCGGCAACTTGCATACCCTGTACTACAGAAAATTGAGCAACCAACGGCAGTAGAATTGGTTCTAACTTTCCATTTCCTGTATTTTCCAGATACAATGAAGCAAATTCATTGGCTTCCAAAATTTGCATAGAAGTAGTGTCTAGCACCCGCAATAAATCTTGAGTACTAGATTCTGCAAATTCCTTATAACTTCTAAACATTCCTTTTACACTATTTAATTGGGTAGCCAATAAATTTCTAGGAGCTATACTTACTTCCTTATCACGGATAAATCTTGTAGCTATGGCATCAACACTGCCATTACTATCAAAATCATTCGCATAAATACGTAGCGGTTTTTCCTTGGTGACTTTGTAAGCATGGTTGCCGCCCAGATTACCTACGACATAGTCGGTATCGCCATCATTATCGAAATCGCCCCCAACGATACTATTCCACCAACCTTTTGCTGAATCAATGGAAGGTGAAATTGGAGTTTTTATTAATTTTCCATCTTTCTTTTTAAAAAATGTAATAGACATAAACTCACCTACCACTAACAAATCCATTTCAGCATCATTATCTACATCAGTAAAAATTGCTGAGGTAACCATACCGATTTCCGATAGTTCTGGCGCCCATTGTAAGGTTACATCTGTAAATGTACCCGCATCATTACGTAGTAAATAACTTTTTGGGGCAATTGGAAAACTCCCTGGAGTAACCCTACCACCTACAAACAAATCCAAATCACCATCCCTATCAAAATCAGTGGCCACTGCACAAGAACCACTTGCCAAGATTGGTGGTAATGCATCGGGGTTATATTTAAAATTGCCCTTTCCATCATTTAAGTATAATCTGTCTTGATAATGACCTTTATCAAAGTATTTTACCGCACTGCCTCCACTTACTATATAAAGATCCATGTCGCCATCTGTATCGGCATCAAAGAACAATGCTCCTCCATCTTCATAAATAGGCTGTTCGGCTAAAGGCTTAGCGATGAAAGTACCATCATTTTGTTGAAACAATAATTGTCCTGAATTATCCCGGCTACCACCAATAAAAATATCGTCTAAACCGTCTCCGTTACAATCCGCAACGGCAGTTGAAGGGCCATTATAATCGAACTGATGTAAAAGTAGGGGCTCATGGATAAAATCGTTTCCCCTGTTTTCTACGTGGGTGTGGTTTAACATGAAAGATGTCAATAAGGTAGAACCCATATTTTTTTCTTTTGCGTTAACCAATTCTATTGTTGATGAATCAATGCGATAAATAGTATCTAAACGTTCCGGAGAAAATTCACCTGAAATTCCATCTGGCCATGTAATAGATACTTTTTGCAACTCTTTATTCTTTGACAAGCCAAAATGTAATTTTTGCTGAGAACTAGACATGTATCCCTTAACCGGATTTTTTTCTTGATACGCCACTGTACCATCTTTAAAATGCAATCCTACCTGTGCACCATATGCATTCTTATTATTTTCTTTACCTATTACGTCTAATTGTAGGTAATGGTTATTATTTAAATTGTTACGATATAAAAATGCAGGGGCATTGATGTTATTAACCACCAAATCCAAATCACCATCATTGTCAAAATCGGCATAGGCTGCACCGTTACTTAAAGAAGCCTTGTCAAAGCCCCAATCTTTCACTTTATTTTCAAATTTTAATTCGCCCTCATTTTTAAACATGTAGTTGGGCAAGTATATACTATCTAAGTCTAAAATTCGCTTCACAACCTTCGCTTCGCGCATTTTACCCGTTCCCTTTTGAAAAATATGTTGCTGACTAGAATAATCTTGAAAATCATGGTCGGTTATATTTCTTCTGAAACCATTCGTAATATATAAATCTTTAGATCCATCATTATCAAAATCCGCCGCTAAAGGAGCCCAACTCCAATCGGTTTCATGCAAATCTGCCAAACGGCCAACTTCACTATATATTGGCTTACCATCAATACCTTCACCTCTGTTCAATTGCAACACATTACGAATAAACTGTGGCTGAAATCCTTTTTTTATAGTTTCTTTAAAGTGTTGTGGATTCATGTTTGCCGTCATGGTCTTTTGGCGCTCATTTGACTCGGGAAGCATATCTAATACAAAAATATCAAGCAGTCCATTATTCGTAAAATCAGCCATTTCTATTCCCATACTATTACGGGCGGTATGACTAAAATAAGATGACAATTGATCTGAAAACGTACCATCTTGATTGTTGATGTACAATAGATCACTAGCTAAAAAATCGTTGGCTACATAAATATCGGGCCATCCATCTTTATTGATGTCGGCAACGGCTACTCCAAGACCATATCCTTCTGTTAGAATACCTGCACTTGCCGATACATTTTTAAAAACGGGATGACCGTCTGGACCAATACCGTTATTTCTATATAATTTATCAGTACTGGGACCCGACCCATCTTTTAAGGTATAAAGCTTTTCTACTTGATCTGTATTCTCCTTGGCATGTGTTAACAAGTACAGATCCAAGTCACCATCCTTATCATAATCTAAAAAGGCCGCTTGCGTAGAAAAACCACTGTCGGCAATGCCATAATCAGTTGCTTGCTCAGTAAAGGTAGCATCCCCATTGTTAACATACAGCTTGTTTTTTCTTTTGTTTTCAGTGGTGAATCCACCAACGGAAACATAAATATCTAACCATCCATCTTGATTAATGTCAACAATAGAAACTCCATTGTCCCACGAATCACCAGTAATCCCGGCCACTTCTGTAATATCTTCAAAAATAAAGCCCCCTTTATTCAAATAGAGCTTGGAGGGTACTAGGTTACCCGAAAAAAAAATATCTTCCAAGCCATCATTATTAAAATCTCCTACCCCAACACCTGCACCAATGTATAAATAAGGAAATGAGAAATAATGCATTTCTTCTGTCTCCCAAATCTTATTATTGAAATCTATATTAGATTGCTTTTCAGATATCAACGTAAATCGTTTCTCCTCTACCTTTTCTTTACAAGCCAATAATAATACTGCCAGTAGAACTATGCATCCATATCTCCAATTAAACTTCAACATCTAGCGTTATATTTTTGATTTAAACGTGGCGTAAGTGGCTGATAAATCTAACGAATCTCCCATCTTCATTTGTAACTGTTGCAATTCTCCAAAAAGCTCTTCCACCTTTGCTTTATATTCTGCTTTGGTCGCTAAATCCTTCATTTCATTTGGGTCTTCTTCCATGCTAAAAAGTAATAGTTTATTCAACTTTGGGTAAACCAATAATTTAAAACCATCTTTTCTGATCATTCGCTGCGAATTAACATATGACCCATAAATTGACGGGTAATTACTACTTTTCTGTGTGCCCTTAACTAGTGGTAATATGCTATTAAAGAACACCTTTTCTTTTGCTGGCGCCCCTGCTAAATCTAGCGCAGTGGCCATAGCATCTTGAATATAGATGTCGGTATTTACTTTTTTGTTTTTAGGAATATCAGGTCCGTAAATAATAAAAGGTGCACGTATACTATGATCGAACAAACTTTGCTTGCCTATTAGTCCATGATCGCCTATGGCCAAACCGTGATCGGCAGTAAAAACTATATAGGTATTCTTCGGATCTAAAGTTTCTTCTACTTTATTCCAAATTCCCCCAAGTTGTTGGTCTAAATGCGTAATTAATGCATAATATTCTTGAATGTGTTTTTTGGTGGCATAGGCTGTTCTTGGAAATGGGGCCAAAGCCTCATCTCTCAATTGATAATCATTATCTATACCTATTCTATCTGGGTAGACTTCTTGCCAATTTTTTGGAAGGGAAATGTGCTCTAAAGGATACATGTCCAAAAATTCTTGAGGTGCTTGCCTAGGGTCGTGTGGCGCATTAAAAGCCAAATACATAAAAACAGGCTTCTCTCGGTCTTTGATCTCATCTAAAAACGCAACTGCATCGTTTTTAACAACCTCGCTCCAATGTATACCGCCCTCCCAATAACCACCATGTTTTGGGTCTGCAGGATTCCACAAGGTATCCTTTTCATCCTTTGGTCTATTGTAACCCAAAGGCATTACCGTTGCCGGATTGATATCTTTAGGTAACTCTGCAAAAGTTTTTACCATAGCAGCATGGTCCCAACGATCCCTGGGCATACCTGGTCTTTCATTTTTTACATGATCAAATACTTTCTGAGTCTTGGCGGTAACATGCCACTTGCCTCCCATATAGGTTTCGTAACCCGCAGCTTTCATATATTGCCCCCAAGTATGTTCCAAGTCTTGGTCTTTCTTCCAGGCTTCATACTTCTTTTGTGCATCCCAAACACTTAAGCCAGATATTATCATTGATCTTGAAGCTACACATACAGCACCATTCCACGCGCCCATATTGTAAGCATGTGTAAACGTGGTTCCCGTTGTGACCAAACGATTCAAATTAGGCGTTTTTATTTCTGCATTGCCCAAAGCGTGTATAGCGTCATACGTGTAATCATCAGCAAATAAGAATATGAAATTCGGTTTTTCTTTCTTCTGTGTTTTCTCTTGTTCTTTACATGCAATAAAACAACTTATGACCCCTAATAATATAAGAAAACGCTTTTTCATATTTTGGTGATTTTTACATAAAATGCTGGGAATTCTGATGTATCTGGAGTAATAAAACTGGCAGCCAACCTATACGTTCCGTTCTCTAACCTACCGGTAACGGAGACATGACTTTCCGATGCATTTCCGTTTTGCTTAAAAACAAGGTCATTTAATTTAATTTGACCACCAACTACCTTTATCCCTATACCTTTTGCTAGTCCATTCCAATTGGGTTTAGAGGCTATTTCTTTTACAGTATTGTTTATAGCGAAGTTAGATTCTGGTGGATATCGGTACAAATCGAATTGATAGTTTCCCGGTTCTGTAATTTTTATTAAATAATACCCCTTAGGTGACAACTCCCCTTTTCTTATCAAATCTTGATTCCACGGTATTGGATCCTCTGAATGTAAATCATGAATGGTAAGCAACACGTTTTCGTTGTTTGGCGTGTTTAAAGGAATGCTTGCATAATGCATATCCGCCTCCGTACTTTTCCACCATTCATCATAAAATGCCTGCATATTATTCACCCGCTTAGGAAACTTATCACTAAGGTTCTCTGTTTGACTTATATCAGTTTCTATATTATAGAGCTCATCTCCATTTACCAAGCGCCACTCCCCTTGCATGACACAACTATTTCTATCTTTTTTAGGCCATTGCAATCGTTGGGTATCTACCACCAACATACGATCTTCCAATTTTGTATTTGATTGGAATACTTGGGAGACATCCATTCCATCTAAATAGTACTTAGGTGTATATGCTAATTTGCATAACGCGGCAAAAGTGGGCAAGATATCTACATGTGCCACCAAATCATTACTATTCTTTTGGTTCTTTGAAGTTATATTTCCCTTTGGCCAATGTATTAAAAAAGGTACCCTATGCCCACCCTCATACGGGCTACTTTTGGTTCCTCTGAGGTTTGCATTATACCCCGTAGTCAATCCATTTTTTTTACCAATGCCGGCAGCAGTGCCATTATCCGTCGTAAATACTAAAATTGTATTTTCCAGCTTTCCAGATGTTTCTAGATATTTTAAAAGCTTACCTATGTTATCATCCACATTACTGATCATACCATAAAACCGTTTTTGGGTATCGGTAAGATTTGCATCTGCATACATATCTAAATACTCTGGCGGTACGTTAAATGGACCATGAGGCGCATTTAAAGCTAAATATGCAAAAAAAGGCTTATCCGCTTGATCTTCAATATATTTTATAGTTTCATTGAACCAAACATCTGTACAATAGCCTTCAAACTTTTCTGGAATACCGTTTCTAAAATAAGTATCATCAAAATAATCATTATTCCAATAATCCGGCGTTTGCCCTACACCACCGCCGCCGTGATATAATGCGTTATCAAAACCTCGATCATGCGGTCTAAACGGGTAATTATCCCCTAAATGCCATTTGCCGAACATTGCCGTTGCATACCCATTTTCTTGAAAAACCTCTGACATGGTTTGCTCCTCTTCATTTAAAATAGAGCAGCCTCCAATGGTATGCCAAGCATTGTTTCTATTACTATTTCTACCTGTCATTAATCCCGCCCTAGAGGGCGCACAGGTAGTACCTACATGAAAGTTGGTCAACTCAGTAGACTTCGCCGCTAAAGCATCAATATTGGGCGTTTTTATAATAGTATTACCATGAAAACCTACGTCACCATAGCCTTGATCATCAGTAATTATAAAAATAACATTGGGTCGTTCAAAATCGTTCGCTTTTTTCTTCTCAATGGTATTCCTATCCTTACAGGAACTGAATATCAATACCAGAACAAAAAACTTAAAAAATAGGTTGTTACCGAGTTTCATATTTGGTTAAAGGCGAATTAATCTTGTTCCACTTTTGTTTTCTTAATGTATTCACTAGGTACTACACCAAATTCTTTTTTAAAACATTTAGAAAAATAGGAGGCTGTATTGAACCCCGTTCTGAACATAATTTCCTTTACGGAAAAATCACTATTGTCCAGAAGTTGAATGGCTCGTTTTAATCGAATATTCCTTATGAACTCACTTGAAGACAAACCGGTAAGCTCCTTGAACTTTAGGTATAGATTACTTCTACTATGCCCCATTTCCTTTACCAACATCTCTACATTAAAATCAGTATTCATCATATGTTTCTCTACCGTTTCAACCGCTTGCTGCAAAAACTTTTCATCTAATGAGGTTACGGTAACTTCTTTAGGCTGTAACGTAATTTCTTTCTTGAATCTTTTACGCAACTCTTCCCTATCTTTAAGAATATTGGCTACTTTAAGCTCTAATACCTGTACATTAAACGGCTTCTTTAAATAAGCATCTGCTCCGTGTGACAAACCTTCTATCTCACTCTCTTGCGAAGTCTTGGCAGTCAACATTATTACCGGAATATGACTGGTGATATTGGTTGTTTTTATCATTTCACAGAATTCAATACCGCCCATAACCGGCATAACTACATCCGTGATTATAATATTGGGCAACACTTTTTTAGCTATCTCCATACCACGTTCACCATTATTGGCTTCAAAGACGGTGTAGGTTTTACCCATAACCTGTTTTATGAACTGTATGATATCTGGATTATCATCTACAATAAGCAATACGGGGTTTTTAGATCTAACCTTAGATAAATTATAATCTTCTAGTTCATCATTCAAATCTATTGCCAAGGACTCGGCCTCAGAAGATCTTACCAAATAATCATTATCGGTTATTTCTTTACAGCTGATATCTTCCGCATTTTCGTATGCTTGTTTATCCGTTGGTAGGGTCACTGTAAAACAAGACCCTCCACCTTCATTATTTTCAACGGAAATACTGCCTAAGTGCAACTCTACCAAACTTTTGGTAAACGCAAGGCCTATACCTACACCTTTGGAGTTTACTTTTTCGTTCTCTTTCTCCGTATAATACTTCTCAAAAATGATATTCTTCTTAACATCTGAAATACCCAATCCGTTATCCTTTACTTTAATGATAACATTTTCTTTTTCTGTAGGTCCATTTTTGTCAACATCGATTTCTACTATAATCTCACCACCCTCAGGAGTAAATTTGAAGGCGTTGGACAGAAGATTGTTTATCACCTTTTCCAATGCATTATGATCGAACCAAGTTTTAAAATGTTCTTGACTTGAGACAATGTTGAACTTGACCGATTTTTTAAATGCCAATAACTGAAAGGGCTCCGCTACTTCCTTTATAAAAAATACAATATCCGTATGCCTAACAACAAGTGACATTTTACCTTGGTTGATCTTTCTAAAATCTAACAATTGGTTCACCAACCTTAAAAGGTAATTGGTGTTCTTATGCATTAATTGATATTGCTCTTTCAGATTAGACGCCCCAATTTCTTCCTTACTGCTTAACAAATACTCCAAAGGAGCTTTGATCAAAGTAAGCGGGGTCTTGAACTCGTGCGAAATATTGGTGAAAAAATCAAGCTTTAAAGTTTGCAGTTCATCGTTTTTCTCTTTCTCCAAGTGTTCCAGTTCCAGTTGATGTTTTTTGGTATTACTAATTATGGTAAACCTCCATAAACCGGCCAAAAGAAGCAATAGTAAAAGGCCATAAATAATATATGCCACCGTAGTTCTGTAAATAGGCGGTCTAACAGTTAATTGTAAGGTGTACGGTGTATTATCCCAAAGACCATCGTTATTGGATGATTTTACCTTTAAGGTATAATTACCAGGTTCAATGTTAGTATAAGTAGCAAACCTTTTGTCCGAACTTGCATATACCCAATCATTATCAAAACCTTCTAACTTATATGCGTATTGGTTCTTTTTTGGTGCAGAAAAATGTAAGGAAGAAAATTCAAATGAAAAGCTATTCTCGCTATAATCTAAAGTAATATCCTTTACCTCGGATATATTTTCTTCTAATAAAACCCTACCGTTTATTTCTTCGCCTACTGCAATTTCTTCGTTGAAAATAGATAGTTTGGTAACTACCGTTTCCGGTGCTGTTTTATTATCATTTATTTCCCTTGGATAAAATGCGTTAAAACCGTTGATCCCGCCAAAAACCAATTCACCATCCTTTCTTTTTAAAGAGGCTAATTCTTGAAACTCACTATCCTGCAAGCCGTCCGAGACATCAAAATTCTTAAAGATTTCTTGATCAGTATCAAACATGGACAGTCCTTTATTGGTAGAAACCCATAAATGACCTTGTTCATCTTCTAAAATTGCCTTAATTACATTATTAGGCAGACCTTGGGCAATACTATAGTTTTTGAACGTCGCTTCTTTACCATTTTCCCCTGGTATAAGTTTATTCAATCCACCACCAAAAGTACCTATCCAAAGCTCTCCTTTTCTATTTTCAAAAAGTGATAAAATATAATTGTGGCTTAATGAGTTTGGATCATCTTCATCCTTTTTGTAATTCTTGAATTTTGGATCCTCTTTATATTTTTCGGTAATTGTTAGCTGACTAAGTCCATCGCCCGTTGCGATCCATATATTCCCCTTACTATCTTCATAAATATTTCTTACAATATTGTTGGCCAAGGAGTTAACATCATTGGTATTTTCCTTAAAATTCTGCTTTGAAAAATTTCCATCCACGTCTTTAATCCATCGGTACAAACCGCCTGAATAGGTACCTATCCATAAATTATCTTGCGAATCGTTCAAAAGACTGAATACACTTCTGTGAATACCTTCTAGTCTTGTAATTTTAGGAGTTTTATCTCTAGGATTAGTAATATCTATTTTAAATAGGTACGGATGATTTTGACCGCCCTCCAAAAGAAATTTTCTATTTTTTATGGAAATCTCTTCAAGGGCAAAAACTTTTCTTAATTCATTAGTTGAAGTAAAGGCGGCGTATTTCTCTTTACCCGAATTACCTTTATTTAAACCACCACCCTCTGTACCTACCCAAAATGTACCATTACTATCTTCAAAGATCGATCTTATTTTGTCATAGCTTAGGCTGTTCTCTTTTAAATTGCGTTTTACATGTTTAAACTTTTTTCTGTTAGGATCAAACTTGTTTACTCCGCCACCATTGGTACCTACCCATAAAATACCTGTTCTATCTATGAACAAAGAAGTAATAATATTTTTACTAATGCTATTTTTATCTTCTGGTTTATAGCTGAAGGTTTTTATTAACCGGGGTTGCTTTAAGCTAGAAGAATTATCAAAGTATAACAGCCCATTATCAGTTCCGGCCCAAATGTGGTTCATATCATCAAAAGCCAAAGACGTAAAGTTTCCTTCTCTGATTTTTATAAATTTTTGGTCCTTATCATTATTTTGTACAAACAACCCCTGCCCTGTACCAACAATATATTTGTTATATCTGTCTTGTGCTATTACACCGACCGATTCAGTACCAAAACCGATGTCATCACTAATTAGTTTAAAATAAGATTTACCGCCAGCATCAAGTTTTAGCTGATATATACCTAAATGACCGCCTAAAAGTAATTCGCCATCAGAATTTTCATATACAGAATTGATTACACTACCATCTTGTCGCTCATCGGTATCTTTGATAACAAACTTGAACTTTTCAAACTTTATACTATCCATAGATACCGAGAGGTCAACCATGTTGACATCTTCCTTAGTGGCTATCCACAGTCTATTTTTGCTATCAATATATAAACGTGTTATGTAATTATTAGAAATACTATGGTCGTCTTCTTTATTATATTTAAACTGCCTAAAAGTTTCTTTCTTTTTATCATAATAAAATAGACCATCACCGGTACTACCAATCCACAGATTTCCATTATCATCACCAGTCATGGCGTAAATAAGGTTACTATTTATGTTCGTGCTTTTTTGATCAGGTTTAAAAACGGAGAAAGAATATCCATCATATCTATTTAATCCATCGTGCGTACCAAACCACATGAAGCCATAGGAATCTTGATATATACAATTCACATCACTTTGCGAAAGACCATCATCTGTACCAATATGATCAAAATAGAAGTTTTCCTGTGCCTCTACTGTAAAAGAAAAGAACAACCCAAAAATCACCAAAAGTGGCTTTGTTATTCTTACTTGTTTCAAACATATTTTTCTACAGACCTTAAGCATAAATGTATGTTTATAAAAAGCTATTTTCGGGAGAATATTCATGAACAATAAAAGTGATAAAGTTTAGTATAATACCATGAACGAAATGATTTCATATGTAGAAGATATGGTTTTATTTGTCTTTTTCCTCTTCAAAATTCAATAAAAGCCTATTCCACTATATAATATAACCACTACAAAACATATATTTTTTATACATCTTAAAATAGTTCGTATTTTGTAATAAATTACATGATATGAAACTTCATCTGCTAGATCGTTCTAGTGTTGCCAATACCTCCATTACCGTATCTCAAAATAATTACAAGAACTTTTTGAAGGTGTGGCATTTTCATGAAGAGCTAGAATTGGTTTATATTATTAAAAGTACCGGTACTAGATTTGTTGGAGATAGCATAGAAAAATTTGAAGCCGGTGAGGTTGTTTTAATAGGTAAGAACGTTCCGCATATGTGGTTAAATGACGAGGTATATTTTGAAAAAAACTCCACACTTACCGCACAAGCAGTTTCCGTTCATTTTAAAGATAACTTCGTTGGTCAAGAATTTTTATCCCTGCCAGAAATGCAACCTGTTGCTCAATTATTGAAGAAAGCGACACAGGGAATAAAATTCAACCATATTAAGGATAACATAAAAAATGAATTAATAAATCTACATAGTCTTGAACCTGCACTTAAAATTACGAGAATAATTGAATTATTATGCAAATTAGAGCAACAACAAAACTATACGCTATTATCAAGTAATGGTTTTATAAATACATTTCATAAATCAGAAAATAAAAGGTTGAATATTATTTATGAATATGTATATCAAAATTTTCATACCCAAATAAGCTCTAAAGACGTAGCTCTGCTGGTTAATATGAACGCATCATCCTTCAGTAGATTTTTTAAGACAATTCACAGAAAACCGTTTACCAGATTCTTGAATGAAATTAGAATTGGCTTTGCTTGCAAAATGCTACTTGAAAACAAAGAGAGCATTACATCAATTGCATATGCGTGTGGATTTGGAAACATTTCTAATTTTAATCGTCAGTTCAAAATCATAAAAGACGAATCTCCTTCTTCATTTTTAAGTCAACATCGAAAACATTTTTAAGCTGAATGCAAAAAAAGTATCAGATTTGGTATTTTATGTGGTGGTTTTAGGTCATCTACTCTCCTATTTTTGAATAAAACAAAATCAATGTCAAATTCAATTATAATTACTGACGTCATCTCTAGGGACATTCGCTTTCCTACAAGTAAGTCTTTAGACGGATCAGATGCCATGAATCCTGATCCAGATTATAGTGCTGCATACGTTATATTAAAGACTAATGCACCTGATGGCCATGAAGGTCACGGATTAACCTTTACTATAGGTAGAGGTAATGAACTTTGCACCCAGGCCATAACATCTCTTTCTCATTTAGTCATTGGTAAATCTTTGGAAAGCTTTACCTCGAATATGGGCGCTTTTTGGAAAATGATTACCGGTGACAGCCAATTGAGATGGTTGGGTCCTGAAAAAGGGGTTATTCACTTAGCCACTGGCGCTATTGTAAATGCCGTTTGGGATCTATATGCCAAGGTAGAGCAGAAACCGCTTTGGAAATTATTGGCAGATATGACTCCCGCTGAATTGGTCTCATGTATAGATTTCACTTACATTACAGATGCCATTACTCCTAAAGAAGCTCTTGAACTTTTAAATAAAAATGAAGCTACCAAACAAGAACGTATTGCTTATCTGAAGGATAAAGGTTACCCTGCATATACTACATCGGCAGGTTGGTTAGGGTATTCCGATGATAAAATGAGACGTCTTTGCAAAGAAGCTAAAGAGAGTGGCTTTAAGCATATGAAAATCAAAGTTGGTTCTGACTTAAAGGATGATATGAGACGTGCCGCAATTATTCGTGAAGAAATTGGAGACGATTTAAAACTCATGATGGATGCCAATCAAAAATGGGATGTTGACGAAGCGATCACCAACATGGAATCGCTTAAAAAATTCAACCCGTGGTGGATTGAAGAACCAACTAGTCCCGATGATATTTTAGGTCATGCTAAAATTGCCAAAGCAGTTAAACCCATTGAAGTTGCAACAGGTGAACATTGTCAAAATAGGGTAATCTTTAAGCAACTAATGCAGGCCGGTGCCATTGGCATTTGCCAAATTGATAGCTGTAGGGTTGGTGGCGTAAACGAAATTTTGGCCATATTGTTAATGGCCGCTAAATTCAACATCCCTGTTTGCCCGCATGCAGGTGGTGTAGGGCTTTGTGAGTACGTTCAACACCTATCCATGATAGACTTTATAGCTATAAGCGGTAGTATGGAAAATAGAATTATAGAATTTGTTGATCATTTGCACGAACATTTTTATGACCCTGTGGTTATTAAGGACGGAGCATACATGCCCCCAAAACTACCAGGCTATAGTATTACCATGAAAGAAGAGTCATTGGACACCTATACTTTTCCTGATGGGGCATTTTGGAAAGAAGAATTACAGAACAAATAAACGATAGAAACATGAAGTTTAACCTAAAAGGTAAAAACGCTATAATAACCGGTGGTGGTAGTGGTATTGGTCAAGCAATTTCTACAACTTTTGCTGCGCAAGGAGCCAACGTTCATATTTTGGAATTAAATGCAGACCATGCCCAAAACACTGTAAACTTAATTAAAGAACAAGGTGGATCAGCTACAGCATATAACTGCAATGTTGTGGATCAAAAGCAGGTAGTTGAGGTAATCAATGAAATTGCTTCAAAACATGATATTCATATTTTAATTAATAATGCAGGTATAGCCCATGTAGGTAATATTGAAAAAACTGCCGAAACAGATTTAGATCGCGTTTATGATGTCAATGTTAAAGGTCCGTATAACTGCATGTATGCTCTTATTCCCACTATGAAGAAACATGGGGGAGTCATCATTAATATGGCATCTATAGCTTCTAGCGTAGGTTTAAATGACCGTTTTGCCTATTCTATGAGCAAAGGAGCCATATTGACCATGACCTATTCCATAGCCAAAGATTATATTAAAGAGGGCATTCGTTGCAATTGTATTTCACCGGCTAGAATACACACTCCTTTTGTTGACGGATTTATAAAAGCAAATTACCCGGGACAGGAAGAAGAAATGTTCAAAAACCTTTCTGCCACACAGCCAATTGGCAGAATGGGCAAACCTCAAGAAGTTGCTGACCTAGCCCTTTACCTTTGTTCAGACGAAGCTTCTTTTATAACTGGAACGGATTTCCCTATTGACGGGGGATTCATAAAACTTAACGGATAAATTATATACAATGAAATTAATACGATTTGGAACACCTGAAAATGAGAAACCGGGAGTAATTCTTGATAATGGCGATTGGATAGATACTTCAGGTTTTGGTGAAGACTATGATGAACTGTTTTTTGAGAACGACGGTTTAGCACGACTTAAGTCTTGGGTAGATGAAAAAGCTAATGATTTACCTAAAATAGATAAGAGTACTAGGTTGGGACCTCCCCTAAAAAAACCTTCTAAAATTGTTTGCGTTGGGTTGAACTATGCCAAACATGCAGCAGAAAGTGGCATGAAAGTACCTACCGAACCTGTATTGTTCTTTAAGGCAACCTCTGCTATCGTAGGACCCAATGATGATGTTATCATCCCAAAGAATAGTAAGAAGACCGACTGGGAGGTAGAGCTTGCCGTCGTTATTGGTAAAAAAGCAAGCTATGTGGAAGAAGCCGACGCCATGGACTATGTAGCGGGTTACACATTGCATAATGATTATAGTGAAAGGGAATTTCAATTAGAAAAAGAAGGGCAATGGGTAAAAGGTAAAAGTTGTGACACCTTTGCACCTATAGGTCCGTTTTTAGCTACCAAAGAAGAAGTTAGCGATCCACATAATTTAGACTTGTGGTTAAAGGTCAATGGAGAACTATTACAGAACAGTAATACCGAAGATTTAGTTTTCAATGTTCCAGAATTGGTTAGTTATATTAGCCAATACATGACCCTATTACCGGGTGATATCATATCTACAGGTACTCCTTTTGGTGTAGGTTTAGGTTTTAATCCTCCAAGATATTTAAACCCAGGTGATGTGGTTGAATTAGGTATTGAAAAACTAGGTAGTTCTAAACAAGTTGCCAAGGCATATACAAAATGATCATAGACAGCCATCAACATTTTTGGAAGTATGACCCGGTTAGAGATAGTTGGATCAATGGTGCAATGAAAATTATTCAGCGCGATTTTTTACCTAGTGATTTAAAACCAATACTTACTGAAAACAATGTTGATGGTTGTATTGCCGTACAAGCAGATCAGTCTGAAACCGAGACGACCTTTTTATTAAACTTAGCTACCCATAATAATTTTATAAAGGGAGTCGTAGGCTGGGTAGATTTATGCGATAACAACGTGAAAAAGCGTTTGGAATATTTTGCCCAAAACAAACTTTTTAAAGGTGTGCGCCATATTCTACAAGCTGAAAAGGAAGACTTCATTTTAAATCAAGCCTTTATGAACGGCATTAGTGAATTAGCGGCCTTAAATCTAACCTACGATCTTTTGGTGTTCCCTAATCAATTAAAGAACAGCACTCAATTGGTGTCAAAATTTTCAAATCAAAAATTTGTTCTTGACCATATTGCCAAACCACCTATAAAATCAGGTGAAATAAATGATTGGAAAGCTGCTATTACAGCACTTGCCAAAAACCCAAATGTATATTGTAAACTATCGGGACTAACTACTGAAGCAAATTGGAGCAGTTGGAACATTTCCGATTTCACTCCGTATATCGATGTTGTATTTGAGGCATTTGGCACAGACCGTTTAATGTTCGGGTCAGATTGGCCTGTTTGCCTATTGGCGGGTAGTTATTCCAAAAACAAAGACATTATCACGTCTTACATTAAGCAACTATCGCTTACAGAGCAAGCACAAATTATGGGATTGAACGCTATGGATTTTTACAACTTAAACGCATAATCAATTAAACATATTAAAATTACCAACGATGGATTTAAATCTGAAAAATAAAGTTATCATAGTATCTGGAGGTTCATCTGGAATTGGTAGAGGTATAAGTATTTGCCTAGCAAAAGAAGGTGCCATACCATATATTCTAGGTAGAAATAAAGCGAATATTGTATCGGTAATTTCTGAGATAGAAAAAGAAGGCGGACAAGCAGGATATGCTTTTGCTGAGCTTACGGACCCTCAAAAATGTAAAGAGGCCGTAGATAGCTGTATAGCACGTTTTGGTAGAATTGACGGCTTGGTCAATAATGCCGGAGTAAATGATTCGGTAGGGTTAGAAGATGGTAATCATGAAGATTTTATGCGTTCCATTTCTAGAAATCTTACCCATTATTACATGATGGCACACTATGCGCTTCCTGAACTTAAAAGAAACAAGGGAGCAATAGTAAATATCGGTTCTAAAACCTCGGTAACCGGTCAAGGTGGCACTTCTGGTTATGCCGCAGCAAACGGAGGCAGAAATGCACTTACAAGAGAATGGGCGGTTGAGCTACTACCCTATTCCATTCGTGTAAATGCCGTAATTGTTGCCGAATGCTATACACCGTTGTACGATCGTTGGATAAAATCATTTCCAAACCCAGAAGAAAGACTTGGTAAGATTACCGAAAAAATTCCTTTAGAAAATAGAATGACCACAGCAGAAGAAATTGCAGATATGGTCGCTTTCTTACTTTCTGAAAAATCCAGTCATACAACAGGTCAACTCATATTTGTAGATGGTGGCTACAGCCATTTGGACCGCGCCCTATAACGCTGACTTTGCTTTCTAACCTTTCAACTTAACAACAAAACTCACCACCCATGTCAAAGACAGATAAAACACCTATTGTATCAAGAAAAACTTTGTTACCCTTTATTTTAATAACTTCTTTATTCGCTCTTTGGGGTTTTGCAAATGCCGTTACGGATCCTATGGTACAAGCCTTTAAAAAGGTATTGGAACTATCTAATTCTCAAGCTGCATGGGTACAAATGGCTTTTTATGGTGGTTATTTTTGTATGGCCTTACCGGCAGCGTTATTTGTTCGCAATTATTCCTATAAAGTAGGTGTTATCATTGGTTTGGCCTTATATGCCGTAGGCGCATTACTTTTTTATCCTGCGGCCATAACAGAACAGTTTTGGTTCTTCTGCTTAGGTCTATATATTCTAACATTTGGTCTTGCCTTTTTAGAAACAACCGCCAACCCTTACATATTGGCAATGGGCGACCCTAAAACCGCGACCCAAAGATTAAACTTGGCACAAGCCTTTAACCCTATTGGTCTGTTATTGGGACTTTTAGTGGCCCAGCAATTTGTACTTAAAAATTTACAATCTGACGATGTTGAAAATTATAGTGCCTTATCCGAAGCAAAAAAATCTCTCATAAGAACTTCAGATTTAATGGTGATCAGAGATCCCTATGTAGTCTTAGGCTTGGTTATTTTGGCAATTTTGGTATTGATCGCCGTTAGTAAAATGCCACAATCAAAAGGTGATGGCAACATACCTAGCCTGTCCCATACATTTAATTCATTGAAAAAGAATAAAAAATATGTCTTTGGTGTAGTGTCCCAAATATTCTATGTTGGAGCACAGATTATGTGTTGGACCTATATTTACCAATATGCAGAGGCTATTGGTATGGAAAGTGAAACCGCCGCAAATTATCAAATTATCGCCTTTATCCTCTTTTTAGTAGGCAGGGTAATTGGCACGTATCTTCTAAGGTTTATATCCTCTGGAAAATTACTGTTATTATATGCCATTGCTGCTATTATGGCATCTTTGGGAACCATGTTCTTAGTAGGTACCATAGGGCTTTATTGTTTGGTAGCACTATCATTATGCATGTCCGTAATGTTCCCTACAATTTATGGTATTGCCTTAGAAAATTTAGAAGAAGAGGAATCTAAAATTGGTGCTGCAGGTCTTGTTATGGCTATCGTTGGTGGTGCCTTAATGCCTGGTCTACAGGGTAAAATAATAGATGTTGGCGGATTTGGTGTCAATGACACGGAAATACTAGGGTTATCCGAGGTCAACTTTTCTTTTATATTACCATTAATCTGTTTTGTGGTTATTGCTTTCTACGGACAAATGACCCATAAATATTATCAGAATTAGCATGAAGAATCAAAAACATTGTTTTGCGTTAGATTTGAAGAACGATGAAACGTTGATCAACGAATATATTGAGCACCATAAAAATGTGTGGCCAGAAATTATTGAAAGTATCAATGGTTCTCACATTGAAAATTTAGATATTTATCTAGTAGAAAACAGGCTTTTCATGATTATGGAAACCAACCCCTTATTCTCATTTGACAAAAAGCAACAAGCTGATGAAAGAAATGTCAAAGTGCAAGAATGGGAAACTTTAATGTGGAAGTATCAACAAGCTATACCAAACTCAAAACCAGGAGAAAAATGGCGACTAATGAACAAAATATTTGAATTATGAGTAAAGCAAAAATTGCCATTAACAACAAATACCCTTCAGTTACCGATTTAAGAAACAAGGCGAAGAAAAAAATTCCAAAATTTGCTTTTGAATATTTGGATGGTGGTTGTAATGAAGATGTGAACCTCATTAAAAATACGAGCGATATCAGAAAAGTGGAATTATCGCCCAGCTATTTAAGTAAGCATACGGGATCAGATATGAAAACCGAACTTTTTGGGCATACATACGATGCTCCTTTTGGTATAGCACCAGTTGGTCTCCAGGGGCTCATGTGGCCCAATGCTCCGGAAATTCTAGCTAAGGCGGCTTTTGAACACAATGTACCCTTTGTTTTAAGTACGGTTTCTACAAGTAGTATTGAAAGAATTTCTGAAATTACCGAAGGTCAGGCATGGTTTCAATTATATCATCCGACCGAAAATAGATTACGTGATGATATGATCAACCGAGCTGCACAGGCAGAATGCCCGGTTCTAGTCATTTTATCAGATGTACCAACTTTTGGATTTAGACCAAGGGATATTAGAAATGGATTGGCTATGCCACCAAAAATGAGCGTAAAGAACATTCTACAAATTTTAGGAAAACCAGAATGGGCAATGAAAACCCTAATTCATGGTCAGCCCAACTTTGAAACGCTTAAGCCTTATATGCCCAAAAACCTAGATTTAAAACAACTAGGAAAATTCATGGACCAAACTTTTACCGGTAGATTAAACGAGGAAAAAATTAAACCTATCCGCGATATTTGGAAAGGTAAATTGGTACTCAAAGGCGTGGCTTCTGAAATGGATACCGAAAAAGCCATACGACTGGGTATTGATGGTATTATTGTTTCTAACCACGGTGGTAGACAATTAGATGCAGGGGAATCTACTATAAGACCGTTGACTAGAATTGCAGAAAAATATAGCGACCAAATAAATGTTATGATGGATAGCGGCTTACGCTCTGGTCCGGATATTGCCAGAACAATGGCTTCTGGTGCTGAATTCACCTTTTTAGGTCGTTCTTTTATGTACGGTGTAGCGGCATTGGGAAATGAAGGAGGAAATCATACGATTTCATTATTAAAGACCGAATTACAACAGGTAATGGAGCAAGTATGCTGTGAAAACACAAAAGATTTTCCAAATCATTTGATCAAGAAAATCAACTAATATAAAATGGATGATTGTTTTGCTATGAGTTCATATAACTCAACTATGGTGCAAAACAATCATCCGTATAAGTAACCAACTACTTCACTTTAACTTCTAATGGTGCATTCACCTTTTGTGCAAATTCCTTTAAATAAGCGTTCCACTCTTCTTTGGTATTAAATTGTTTGCTTTTTTTCCATCCAAATCCGGTATAATAAACCGCTTCGCCATTTATCACTTTAACTTGTGCATACAAATTACTTAGATCTTTGGCATTGGTCATATATTTATCATATCCCAGCATAGCGTTGGCAGGAACTACAACACCTGTTCCTAATTCAGAGCCAAAATATGGTTCCCAATAACTGACCCAACCTTGTTCTACCTCAGCAGCAATTTCCCCATCTTTTTCATGAAGTGTAAGACCAACGGAAATGGTTTCCGAGCCGTTGACTTCAACTCTGTATTTAGACAGGTTACTTCCACGATCCAAAGAAATAAACTTCTTTTCCGCTATGGTTTTATCTCCTGCCTTCCATGGTGCGTACGTAATCCAAAAACTAGTTCTGAGCGGTCCGGTTTCAATAGTTTTATAATCTGTAAAATTTCTTGAAAATTGATATGTGGTGTCCACCTTGACAGCAATACCACCTACTCCTCTGCTGGTGCCAACATGAAAATTATCTAAACCCTCACCGTCATCTTCATGGTAAGTGCCTTCAGTTTCCAATTCTTTCTTGTACCATTTATTGATTATTGGATAATCCACCCTTTTTAACCACGCATCCATACCACTGGATAATGTTCCACCGGGTATACTGTCCTCTATCATTTTTTGCGCCACAGGACCATAGGTTCTAAATGCTACCCTATCATTTTCCCAAGCATAATCATCGGTTCGCTCCGGAACAAATCTTGAATAACATGTTGGAACATCTTCTGACCCTGCTACAGCCTCCTTAAGTGTGATATTAAAAGTTTTACTTGAATTTGCCGCTATTTCCGGTTGAATCAAAAGAACATCTGCCGAGCCATCTCCATCAACATCACTTAGTTGCGAAACTAATTCAGTTCCACTATCTACTTCACTGACCTTGTAAGATTTTCCCGTGACCAATTTTAAAGATTCGTCAGATTGTAAAAGTGCCAAATCAATTTCAACGGTTTCCAATGAACGATCAATATTCAAATGATTTACAACTTCAATTTCTAACGGTTTTTCACCTGTACAGCCTATTAAAAATAAGGTAACTACTACTGCACAATACTTTAAATGGATCTGGTTAATCATAATTTTAGTTTTCATTACTTGGTTTACCAATGGTTGCCAAAATACCACCATCTACATACAAAATATGTCCGTTTACGAAATCGCTCGCCTTAGACGATAAAAATACCGCTGCACCTGCCAAATCATCTGGGTCTCCCCATTTTGCTGCCGGTGTCCTATTTACAATAAATTCATTGAAAGGGTGACCATCTACACGTATAGGCGCGGTTTGACTGGTTGCAAAATACCCTGGTCCTATACCATTGACCTGTATGTTATGCTTAGCCCATTCTGTAGCCATATTTTGGGTCAACATTTTTAATCCGCCTTTTGCGGCCGCGTAAGCCCCTACGGTATTTCTACCCAATTCACTCATCATTGAGCAAATATTAATAATCTTACCTTGCTTTCTGGCTATCATGGTTTTCACCACATGTTTGGACACTATAAACGGACTCACTAAATCAACATTGATAACTTCTTTAAAGTCCTCAACTTCCATTTCTTCTAGAGGTGTTCTTTTAATGATCCCTGCATTATTCACAAGAATATCAATGGTGCCAACTGAAGCTTGAATATCGTTAATAGCTTTTTTAACCGCTTTTTCATCGGTTACGTTAAACTTGAATCCGTATGCATCTATACCCAATGATTTATAAAATGCAATGGCATCATCAATCTTAGTTTGCGATGAATTACCGTTAACGATCAACTTTGCACCTGCAAGTCCCAATCCTTTTGCCATTGCCATACCTAGACCATGGGTGCTACCGGTTACCAATGCCACTTTTCCTTTTAAACTAAATAATTCTGTAGACATAATTTTACTTTAATTCTGTTATTGCAGCAACATCCATATCACTGTAATCTAAATTCTCACCTGCCATACCCCAGATAAAGGTGTAATTTGAAGTTCCTGACCCACAATGTATAGACCATGGTGGTGAAATTACCGCTTGATGGTTATGCATCCATATATGTCTTGTTTCTTGTGGTTGGCCCATAAAATGACAAACTGCTTGACCTTCTGGCACATCTAGATAAAAATATACCTCCATTCTACGATCGTGGACGTGTGCCGGCATAGTGTTCCAAACACTACCGGTCTTTAACTTGGTCATACCCATTTGCAACTGACATGTAGTTACCACTCCACCAATGATCATTTGACTAACCGTTCTATGGTTTGCAGTTTCCAAAGACCCCAGCTCCAATTTATTCGCCTCTTCCAAGCTTACTTTTTTAGTTGGAAAATTGGTATGTGCCGGTGCTGAATTGATATAAAACTTAGCCGGTTTTTCAGGGTCATCACTTTTAAAAATGACATCTTTTGCACCCATGCCAATATAGAGCGCGTCTTTATGACCAAGACTATAATTTTCACCGTCTACTTCAACGGCTCCTGAATCACCTACATTGATGATACCCATTTCTCTTCTCTCCAAGAAAAACGCTGCCTTTAAAGGATCAATAGTTTCTAGTTTCAAATTAGATTTTGGCACTGCAGAACCAGCAATATAGCGATCGTAATGGGTGTAGGTTAAATTGATCTCGCCCTCTTTCATAAGGTCATTGATCAAAAACTCGGCCCTTAAAGCGGTTGTGTCATATTTCTTAACTGCC
The DNA here is from genome assembly GCF_048059195.1 of Maribacter sp. HS. Taxonomy (NCBI): domain Bacteria; kingdom Pseudomonadati; phylum Bacteroidota; class Flavobacteriia; order Flavobacteriales; family Flavobacteriaceae; genus Maribacter; species Maribacter sp. HS. The sequence continues at coordinate 68,769 of NZ_JAYLVV010000009.1, read as the reverse complement.
TCTGGGCTAGAAGCGTATCTTGTATTATAGGTTGTAGACATTTAATTATATATTTATTATTGTTTTAATCTGTATACTTTAAAGTTATCAATTGTCATATGATTGTTCACCGTTCTGAACCCAAAATATCCACTGGTATAAGGGTCATCATCATTTAGATCGATCATTTTGACTCCATTTCTGTAATATTGAATAACATTGTCATACGCAATGATTTTAATATGATACGTGGTATTGGGCTCTAACAAAAACTCCTGTTTAGAAAAATCATGTGCCGCCAATAACGGTCTTTCTCCATTACCTACATATCTTCTAAATCTGGTTTTGGTATTGTCATGACCACCTACGCCCATATAATACAGCCGTAGACTATCATAATTTGTAAACTTACCGTGTCTTTTGGCTGAATTTTCAAATAAGTTATCAGGATGTTCTACATCTTTCGCCATCCAAAAACAGTTCATATCAGAAACCCGGTCGTTTTCACCTCCGTCAGATATGATATAGGCATCGTATTCAATCATTATTGGTCCGGATAGTTCTTTTTTAAACCAAATTGTACAACCTGCGACATCATCAATTTCAAGCTTTTCATCTTTGATTTTAGCTATTCCCCCAGGCATCTGTTCTACCTGCCAAGAACTTAGGTCTTCATTAAAATTTTCCTCATATAAAAGTGTAGATCGCACTTCTAAAGAATCATTCAAGACCATTACTTTAGCCGTTTGGGCACAGCCATAATTAAACAGAAAGGTCATTAACACCAATGCTGCGAAATTAAAATTTTGATTGTGTTTACTCATAACCTGTTTAAGTTGCCTAATGACCTTATGCAATATGAAAAAATAATCCCCATATACTTATAACTCATGATTCATTATCGATAAATTATGAATCACAATATAGTTAACCCTTAAAAATCAATCAATTAACCTATTCAATTTTTTCTAGGCTTACAAAATAAGCACCAAGTGTTTCATTGTTATCCAATGTAAACCATGTTTGCAGTTCAGTTTCCCCTTCTGTTAAATCCACCTTAAATTCTGCATATTCCTGAGTAGGATCCACTTTAATTTCACTATCCAAATGCTGCACTTTTAACCTCGCTTTGGTAATTGGTAAAGATTTACCGGGTTTACTTGCAGAAACACTGGTCCCTTCTTTTGCTGGTCTAATAGGTGCCTCTGCATTTAAGGCCAACTGTGTTTCTTCTGGCCATCTACGCAGTTTTACCGAATATGTACCTGGCTGGTCTACATGTATTGCCCAATAACCATTATCCCTATAACCCGTTCTTATATGCCTTTGGTGCCAAGGACTATCTCCTTCTGTATGCCAATCATGACAATACAATTTGGTAGGATTTTCCTTTTCATTGCCAACATAAATTCTTGGAAGATCATTATACGTTGGAAGCAAATCTTGCCACCATTGATCATATGCATCCTTAAATTGTTTCATTTTTTCAGGATGCATAGAGGCTATATTCTCTCGCTGTTCTGGATCAGTTTCTAAATTATAAAGCTCAGTACTATCTACCAATCGCCACTTACCTTGCATTAAGGATGTTCTACGCCATGGCTCAGGATTCTCGGTACGCTGAGAATTGGTAATTACAATACGTTCTTTAAAATCATTGCTTTCCCCTTTGATCAAGGGCAGCAAACTCTTTCCATCAAAAGAAATATCATCATCCACCTCTAAACCACACATTTCTACCAAAGTTGGCAATACATCAAAATGAGCGGTCAATTCGTTAATATCCTTGCCAACAGTAATTCCTCCATTCTTCCAATGGATAAATAGTGGCACACGGTGACCACCCTCGTATTTACTTGCTTTCACCCCACGCATACCTGCATTGAAACCTTTCTTAATAAAGCCGTCTAATCGGTGTCCATCTGTTTTGGCTCCTTGTGCGGTACCGTTATCGGTGGTGAAGATAAGTATGGTATTATCCATCAATTCTGAGGTTTCCAGATAGTCAACCAACTTACCTATATTTTCATCTATATTGGCAATCATACCATAAAAAGCTGGTAACGGAATGGCGTCATTATCCTTATATGGTACTATATACTTATCAGCCACAAAATATGGTGAATGCGCAGTATTGGTAGGTAGGTAACAAAAGAAAGGTTTATCCTTATTTTTTTCAATATGCTTAATTGCCTCATTGAACCAAATATCCGTACTGTACCCTTCAAATCTTTTTAATTCCCCATTATGTATGTACATGTCATCAAAATAATCGTTATCCCAATAATCCATAGTTTGTTCCATACCGCCACCGCCGTGAGACAATACCTCATCAAAACCATTATCCTCTGGCCTAAACGGATAGTTATCCCCTAAATGCCATTTACCAAAAATTGAAGTGGAATAGCCGTTCTCCTTAAATATTTCGGCCATGGTCGTTTCTCGTTCCAATAATAAAGACCTACCGTTAATGGTATGCCAAACTCCCGTTCTATTTGCATTATGCCCTGTTAAAAGTGCTGCCCTTGTTGGCGCACATGTAGGATTTACATGATAATCCGTAAATCTGGCACTTGTAGCGTGCAGCTTATCTATATTAGGCGTTTTTATATATGGGTTACCCAAAGCCGCGATATCACCATAACCTTGATCATCTACCAATATCAATATTACATTAGGCTTTTTTTCAACGGTGGAGACCGAATCTTTCTCCTCTTCACAAGATGTGCATAGTATGGTCATAGCCCCAAAAAGGACTAAGGATATTTTATGAAACTTGAATACCGATAGATTTGATTTTAAAAACATAGATATATTATAATTCTTGTGCGTTAATTGTATTCTAATCTTGAAAAATTGATTTATAAGAAAGGTGATTATTTTGCCCTTCATCTATAACCTTACCCGCAGACACTCCCTTAATACCATTGCTATCTTCATCGAGAACAACCGGATACGCTGTTAAATTATGAAGTAAAATATGCGATGCGGTATAATTTTCATCCGATTTTAGTAGGCCTATCGTTTTGTTATCACCACCAATTTGAATTTTTAAATTCTGATCAGGATCAGGGATAGCACTCCTAAGGGTAATTTTATGATTGCTTCCTATAATGATGGCTGCATGACCACTACCGTTATAGGACTCCCCTTCATACGGTAGCAAGGTTATATCTGCATTTGTACCACTGTCTGTAATATAATCTACCCCAAGCGCTGGACCATATTGGGTATCTGCATAACAATCTACAATATCTCCCGTGCCAATGCAAAAACCTCTTTCACAACCAATAGTTGTAGTTCCCGACACATACTTTTTACCTGTTGCATGGGTCAGCGTTACACCTGCCCTCATATTCTTTACCGTGCAATTAATGATCGTTGGGTTAGAAGTCCCACGGTTATACTCCACACCATTAATTATAGTTTCCCCTCCATTATATGCTCTTATACCTCCTTCGCCCAGGCTCATCATATAACCTGGTGGCAACTTATACCCAAAATATGTCATGAACCCTGCTTTATCTCCATCTGTACCCGTTCCGGTTTCGGCAAGCATATCATCTGTTGATCGCATGGTACCTTCTATATAACAACCTTCAATTAACGGTTCATCTGCCGCCTGCATAAACAAGGCATGTCCATAAGATCGGTGAATTATTGTACAATTTTTCACATGATTCTTATAACCCCGAACCAAAAAGGCAGAATGCTTAAAATGAGGGATTACATTTTTGCCTCCTTTTCCAAACGTTTCTCCATAACCATACGGGTAAGATCCTTTGGTACTTAAATGTAGCCCTTCTATTCTGTTGCTAGCTCCATCCATAACCACATTACAAGCCCTTCTAGTTGGATGGTCATGCACAGATCCTACATCTGCCAGGGTTAAGTTCTTTATAACATTGTTATTACCCGTTATTTGAAGTTCATAAAATTCACGATAGTTCTTAAATGCCGTAAGAACCTTTGTTTCTACATTTATAATCACATCCGTAAAATCATAAGTACTATTATTGCCACTAAACAACAATAGCACCAATGCATTATGATCATCTATATTTGTGTGAGACTTAAATGTGCCATTTTCTATATCTTTTACCGTGATATTATATACACCTTTCTTTACAACTACATTGACACTATCTTGCGCTAAATAGGGTACCAAAGCTGCCAATGAAGCAACTTCGGTTTGCGCAGATAAAGACGTACTACAAATCAAAAAATGAACAACAACTAAGGTTTTTATTACAATACTTTTATTTATTTTTTTACCAAAAATCATTTTCCTTTTCTGTTTTCATGTTTTTATAAATCTCTATATACTTCTGATCCAATTCAGATGAATCTCCATATTTTACCCGAAGTTCATCTAACTTTGTTTTCATTTCTTTGACTACTGCTGCATACGCAGGATCATTAAAAACGTTGTTGAGCTCTTGAGAATCTTTTAATCTATCATACAATTCCCATTCATCAACATCATAATAAAAATGGATCAACTTATATTCTTTGGTCACAATACCATAGTGACGTTTTACCATATGTACACTAGGGTATTCATAATACTGGTAATACACCGCATCTCTATCCCATTTTTCCTTTTCTCCCGTTAGTAAGGGCATTAAGTTCTCCCCTTGCATATCCGTTGGTACAGGAATATTGGCGGCTTCAAGTAAGGTGGGTGCAAAATCCAGGTTTTGTACCATTTCATTTTCTTTACTACCAGGGGTAATTTTATTGGGCCAACGAACCAATAACGGTGTCTTAAAAGACTCATCATAAATAAATCTTTTATCGAACCAGCCATGCTCACCTAAATAAAACCCTTGGTCAGAAGTATAAATAACTATTGTATTTTCTGCCAATCCGCTTTCATCCAAATAATCCAAAACACGACCAACATTATCATCTACAGATGAAATACAAGCTAAATAATCTTGCATGTAGCGTTGATACTTCCATCGCATTTTTTCCTGCTCGGTCATGTTTGGCCAATTTGCTTTAAAATCAGCATTTATTTTGTCTAAAACCACATCGTATTTCGTTTTTTGAGCTGCATTTGCCCTGCCATAAGGACCATAAAAACCATTCTCGAATTCCTCAACTTTTGGTGATACCTTATCACCCATTTCATGAAGAAGTTCTGGTCTAATTTTACTATCATGACTATACATCATATGGGTCAATAGATTCATTTCCGCCGTTTTTGCAGCGGTGCCCCTATTCTTATAATCATCAAAAAGGGTTTCAGGTTCTGGAAATTCCTTATTCGTAAACTCCGCAAATTTTTCCGGACTTGGCCACCAAGGTCTATGTGGCGCCTTATGCATGTACATCATCATAAACGGCTTTTCTTTGTTACGCTTTTCTTGCAACCAACCCAATGTTAAATCGGTAATGATATCCGTAACATAACCAGTAATGGTCGTAGTATCCCCTTTGGTATCTATAAAATCCGGATTCAGATAAAATCCCTGATCTGGTAATATCATAGACTCGTCTACACCTTTTGGATTATTCCCAAAATGTAACTTTCCAAACATGGCAGTTTCATACCCGTTTTCTTGAAAAATCTGAGGAAAAGTAACCTGTGTAGTATCAAAAGGCATTAAATTATCTATTTTACCATTGATATGGGTATGCTTTCCTGTTAATATTGTTGCCCTTGATGGTGCACAAATTGAATTGGTAACACTGGCATTGGTAAACAACATACCTTCTTTTGCCAACCGATCTATATTTGGTGTTTGTATCAATTTACTGTCATACGCACTTATAGCTTGGTACGCGTGATCATCTGACATGATGAACAAAATATTTGGTCGTTTTCTTGGTGCTTCTTCTTTATTCTCAGCACACGAGAAGAACATCATTAGTACCGCAATTACGCATAAATGATTGCCAAATGGCTTTATCTGTTTCATATATTCTTTTTTCTTACACCTTAAAATTGCTCTATTTTCCTAAGAATGATTGTTAGCTTTATCTGGATTGTTGCTTATTTATTTCTTGACCTCAACATCTTTAACAAAGTCATTGATGATTACATTTTCAACTTCAATTTTTTTACCGTCTATAATTACATTGTCAAAAACTACCCCTTCAACAATGTGATCTTTATCATAACCGATCAATTCCATACTTGCATGATCTTTAATGCTATAAGGTTTCCAATCTGGTCCATCTTGAAACCCTGTTAACGTGGTATCTATTGGCGCGGAAGTTGCCGTAATATTTTTGAAGGTTACATTTTTAATATGTCCGCGTTCCATGGTTTCCGTCCAGCGTGTTTTGCCTATCCAACAGGAAATCAACCTTCGGGCTTCCTCAATTCTGATATTATCAAAAGTGACATCACTTATTACCGCATTATCACAATGATATACCCTTAACGCTGTCTCCCTACCAACGTCATGTATAACATCACTATCTTCAAAAAGTACGTTACTGATATTTTCATGAACTTCTGCCCCAATGCTAAAAGCATGGGCTAGCTCATTCCAAACCACACACTTTCTTGTGTGAACGTTTTTTACCTCTCCATATCCGCCAAAGGACTTTATCACTACAGCATCATCAAACGTTCTCATAAAGCAATTCTCTACCAAAACATCTCTACTACTGGTAATATCAACACCATCTGCATTACCACGCCAACCTATGATTTTTATATTATCAACATGAATATTATCACTACTTTGAATAGGAATGGTCCAATGACTGGGGTCAAAGATTGTTACACCTTCTATCTTTACGTTTTCTGCTTTAAGCGCCAAAATAGTGTATCGTCTTTCTTTTTTTGGAATACCACTTTGATCAATTATGCCACGACCCCTTATACTTACATTTTTTCCTTCTAAAATAAATGTTGGTTTTTTTCTTAATTGCCCTCTAATTTCAATTTCTTCCTCTATTTCCGGAACTACACAATTTATATAGGCTCCACCTGCAACATACAAGGTCTGCCCATCAGTAACTGTTATTTGTGATACATTATGAATTCCCGGTCCAAAATAAATGACATTAGGGTCATTGGGATCTGGTATATTTTCTTCAAAAGGATTCGCTAGAATATGTAAAGACTCATGCCACTCTCCGTTAATTTCAATAGTTACATGATCGGGTTCATCTAATTGAAAATCAACGATATTTCCTTTAAAATTCGGTTTTATGTTATACGACAAAGGCAAAATCTTTACCGATTCCACTTTTTCATGATAGGCAATAGAAATTGATGCACTCCCCTTCATATCAAAAGAAGCAATAGATGCTTTACCGAATTCACCCCGTAAAGGGTTCAACCTTGGTATGGGCTTAGACGGTGGTATTTTAGTAGAGTAAACAGGAACATCCAAGCCATTAACCGCTACCTTATATGTTTTAGCTAATTGTATTCCATTTGGTGCAGGATACACCTTAACCTGTGCTACCAAAACCAAACCAAACAAAATAATAGGTAACCATATATTTCGCCGTAACATTTTACAGCATAATGCCATTTTTTGTTCAACAGCTATTAAAGACAAAATACCTACCATTTTTTCTGTATTGATAATTGTCCACTAATATCAATTCTTTGAACTTATAAGGCTATAAATCTATGCTCCATGTATATAAATTATATTGCAAAGTGATGATAACCTTTAGCTATACACTTACTTACCAATGGGCTATGAGTCAATCAGCGAAAACAAAAGCTTTTATTCCCATTTTGGCAGTAATCAATTTTTTTAAACGCCGTACGGTCTCTGGATGATCCTCTGCGATATTGAGCACTTCACCCTCCGGTGTATTATGGTCATACAATTCTATTTCACCGCTTTTATGCTGAACCAATCTGTATTGATCTGTTCGTATGGTAGTGGCATGTGCCTTAATGGCCACAGCTTCATGACCACTTGCCTTGGCATCTTTTAAAATGGGCATTAAAGATGTTCCTTTGGTAAAATTAGGAACGGGCAAATCCGTTAATTCGCATAATGTTGGAAAGACATCGACCGATTCTACAATGGCATCACTTTTTTGACCTTTCCCAGTCATGGAAGGGTCATAAATTATTAACGGTGATCTTAAAGATTCTTCAAATAAGCTATGTTTGCCCCAGATTGCATGTTCTCCCAAATGCCAACCATGATCGCCCCATAATACCACTATCGTATTTTTATCCGCACCCGTTTGCCTTAACTTTTTAATGATATCACCCACATGCTTATCGGCATAACTAACGCATGCGGCGTAATACCTTTTAAGCCGTAAAGCGAATTCCTTATCAATATTAGGATCCTTGTCCCATCTATTATAATTCATGAACTCTGCCGAGCCGTGCCATGTGGTTTTCCCTTTTGGTTTATAGGTATGTGGAGAAGCAGGAATTTCAACATCATCATAATACTTTAAATAGTGCTCAGGAACCCCAAAAGGAAGATGCGGTTTTATAAGCCCTATTGCCAAAAAGAAAGGTTTATCATTTTTAGACAATAGATCAAGCTGCCGCAAACCTTCTTCTGCAATATGACCGTCCGGATAACTTTTATCATCACCATTTACCGTTTCAATGATATCTCTATCATTGGGTGTACGCACTTTACCATACGCCAAGCCATGCATTGCTCCTTTAGGTGTTTCCCATTCCGCAACGGGCATAATATGCTTATCCCAAGCATTAGATATTTCAGGTACTTGATCATCATTCCAAAGTGTACCTCCTCTACCACCGGGATGATGAGAAACTTTACCTACCGATACCGTGGTATACCCATTTTTGCGGAACCATTCTGGCATACTTGGAGAAATAGCATTGGAATCTTCAGATAGTTCTTCTGCCCTTTTAAATAAAGATTGATTAGCATCACCCCTATACTGCAATCCATATCGTCCTGTTAAAAACGCATAACGCGATGGGCCGCAACTTGGGGCATTTACATAATGCCGTGTAAACGCCCTACCCTTATCTACTAAGCTGTCTATGTTAGGGGAATGTATATATGCTGCACCAAAAGATTTTAATTCCGGTCTTAAATCATCTATACAGATAACAAGCACGTTTTTTTGTTGGGCCATGAGATGTAAGCTCATAAAAAGTATAAAAACAAAAGCTATCACCTTTTTCATAAAACACATTTACATAAAACATTAATATTACACCCAATACTATTTAGTCTACTTCATTTCTCCATATATGACTACCTTCCAGCAACTTACCGTACTCCGCATGAAGTAATTTTTTCATTTCCGTAAATTTTTCGGGCTCTGTTTCTACCAGATTTGCGGACTCCATTTTATCCTCAATTAAATTGTATAACTCATAATCGGTTAGTTCACTTTCTTTGATCAAAGCTTCATTACCATCGTATACATTCATTATCTGTGGAAGATATTCACCGTTGTTTTTTAAACGTGCCAATATTTTATAATCACCATATCTCATAGCAATTTTATGTTGGTTTAAGGCATTGTAAAAACCCCAAACCAATGGTTTCTTTCTTTCAAATTTCCCTGTTTTAATCAAGGATAAAAAGGATTCACCATCCAACTCTTTATTTGGTAATTTGGCTCCGGTAAGCTCGGATAATGTAGGCAGAAAATCCAATGCGGATACAACAGCATCCGTAGTACCAGTATACATAGGTTTTCCTATCCAATTCACAATACCAGGAACACGAATACCGGCCTCTGTGGTCCATAATTTTCTCCCTTTTAAACCACCAGTTTGACCAAAGGTTCTTTTTGCGCCAGGGTAACGAGTAAATGTTTCCGGTCCGTTATCAGAAGTAAAAATGACCAAGGTGTTTTCTGTTCCTTTTTCTTCCAAATATGCCAATAACCTGCCCACAGCCTTATCTACATTGGCAACATTTGCAAAAAACTCGGCTTCAGCAAGACCATTGGAATATGGCAAGTATTCCTGCACTAGATCTTCTGGTGAAGCTACCGGTTCATGAGGTTCATGAAACGTTACCTGTAAATAAAATGGATGATCTCCTTTTCTATTGTCCAACCAGCTCATAGCTTCATCTACCACCAACTGACAACTGAACCCTTCTTGCTGACCAACCTTCTCTCCGTTTCTAACAAAATTCTTTGGATTTTTATGACTTGGCGATGCATTGTTATGGGTGGCGTACCAATGGTCGAACCCGAAATAATCTGGTTGTGGTTGTGCAGGATTATTAAATAAAGAACTACAGTGCCATTTGCCAACCAAAGCAGTTTCATAACCTACGGTTTTTAACATTGCCGGTATGGTTTCCTCTCCTTCTTGCAAGTGGACCTTATCCCTTAAATCCTCACTTTTCTTAGGACCCGGTATAAAATCGTACACCCCTGCCCTATTGGGACTACGCCCCGTTAACAACCCTACACGGGAAGGAGAACAAACCGGTGCTGCAGCATAGTAATTTGTCATTCTAATGCCCGTTGCCGCCAACTTATCAATATTCGGAGTTTTTATGAAAGGATGCCCATAAGATGATAGATCTCCATACCCTAGGTCATCACAAAGAAAAATAATGATATTAGGCTGTTCCGTTGTTTTAGCTTGTTGCGCCCAACTCATTAATACGCTAAAAAATAGTAGCGTTAAAATTGTAATATTACGTGCGTTTTTTAAAATCATCATGTATCGTTATTTAGTTTCTTGATCCCATAACCTGAATGGATCTCCGTAATTTTCCATTTCCTCTAAAAGTAATTTTTCCATTTCTGCCAACTTAGCTGCATATTTTGGGTTTTCTGCCAAGTCATTTTGCATTTCTATAGATGTACTATGTTCTGCTATATATTCATTAGGATTTTCCGCAAGATTGAACAATTGTGTCTCACGAACCTTACCGTCCAAAACATCATATTTAATTAATTTCCAATCTCCTTTTTTTACGGTACGCATACCTGGTTTTGAACCGCCAGCATATACGCCGTACATGACATCTCTAAGGCTTTCTCGCTCTCCCATAAGAATAGGCTTAAAACTTTTCCCTTGTACCGTTTCCGGTATTTCTATTTCGGCTAAATCGCACAGGGTAGGCAAAATATCTGTCAGATATATATTACCCTTAACACGCTGATTTGCCTTAATACCAGGACCTTTTACTATTAATGGCACCCTCCATGAATGCTCATATAAATTCTGTTTCCCCATTAAACCGTGACGCCCAACCGCTATACCATGGTCAGAAGTATAAATAACATAGGTGTTATCCAATTCTCCCATAGCCTCTAATTTATTTAAGACCTTGTTCAATTGAATATCAATATTTTCTGAACAGGCATATTCCCTCCCTATTTCGTTTCTAACGGTTTGCTCATCCCTGTTTTTCCAAACGCCACTAACATTTTCTTCATCACGTAATTCTAAATGCCCATGATGAAAAGGGTGGGCATCTAAATAATTTTCCGGTAAGGGTGGTTGATTTTCATTTGCAGGCGGAAGATTTTTCTTATCGGTATGATTTGTTGCACCATACTTTGCCAATAATTCTGGCGTACCGTCCCGAATATCATGTGGATGCGAGAGACCAAAATAAATAAAGAACGGATTTTCGTCTGCTGTTTCTTCCCTACCGTCTAAATAAGTCAATACTTGATCAGCATGCCAAGCACTACCAGACTCTTCTGTTCCTCCGCGTTTTGTAGCATCTTTCACCAGGGTAAACTGTTTGTTCGCCTTTGGATATGAATTTCCCTTTTTACAAGTACGCATAGTGCTATAGCCTGCCCTATTGAAAACCGCACCAATGGTGTTTTCCTCTAAATTTTCAGGTTCGTTAGGGTTGATGTATCCTTGCATAGAAGGTAGGCTCCAAACCGTTCTTCCACTCATGATCATATGTCTAGATGGGGTACAAACCGCACCCACCATTGCCCCCATGTGCCTGGCATCATCTACTATTAAACCATCTTTTGCCAATTTGGTTATCGTTGGGGCATCTAAAGTTGAAGTAGAATCGTAAAATTTAAAATCGAAAGGAGATTGATCATCCACCAAAACAAATAAAAAGTTAGGTTTCTTTTTTACCTCAACCGGTTTATTCTTCTCTTTACCCTTACAACCAAGACCAACAATAGCTATTAAAAAAACTACGATTACTTTGCTCAAAACTCTGTCTTTATTCATTCTTTGATTTCATTTAATTTCATCAAGATCTGTTCCCTAGTTCAACTTACCAATAACAATAGAACTGCTGAATTATGGATCTTATATCGAAAGTAATTTTTAATATGGCTATGCGATATAATTTATAGTTCATTCAATATAAATTATTGGTCTTTGTTTATATTTATAAAGCCTCTTACAGTAAAATTTAATAAACCACACTTTTATATCACCGATAAACAATGATTACAGTTTTAGTCATTTTACCTATGCACTGTTTTATCAACTACCTTTAAAATGCCACCCTAGATTACACTTGAAAAGCAAACCTGATTTTAACTCATAAAACTACTTGGCAAGTAGCATAACTTCATGCCCAACTTTTGTAGCTATATCATATAAGAATGTAGGTTTTAAAATAAGCTCTTCTGGATCTGTTATTGATATGACGGGCTTTTTAATTTGTGGCACTTGATAAAACGGGTTCACGTTTTCCGTGGTCGCAACTTTAAATTCATTACCGTTTTGATCCTTCAATCTATCATACCCTCGCACACGAAGGTTTCCGCCTAAATTAGATCGGATTATAGCTTTTACAACTCTACCATCTTTCCATTCCAACTCCTTGATTTCAAAACCTCCCCTAGCCCGAAGACCCATTACCTTGCCCTTTGCCCATATATCTGGTAATGCAGGTAATAAGTGAATTGCCCCATCATGACTTTGAACCAACATCTCCGCTACACCAGAGGTGAACCCAAAATTACCATCAATTTGAAATGGCGGGTGAGCATCTAGCATATTGGCATAAGTACCTCCGCCTTTAGGCGAGTCTGGTCTGCCAACTAATTTTATTTGATCGCCCATTAATTTATAGGCATGGTTGCCATCTAGCATTCTAGCCCACAAATTAATTTTCCAGTTCATTGACCACCCGGTAGAAGGATCTCCCCTTTGTATCAAAGTATTTTTGGCACCTTGAAATAACTCCAAATTTCTATAGGGCGATATTTGATTTGAAGGATATAAACCGTACAAATGAGATACGTGACGGTGATCATCGGTGGGGTCATCTAAATCTTGCATCCATTCTTGAAGCTGATGATGTTGACCTATTTTCATAGGAGGTAGTTTAGCTAAAGCCGACTGCATTTTATATACCATTTTATCATCTACCTCTAGTAATTTTGCCGCTCTTATTGTTTTTGTTAACATATCGAACACCAATTGATTATCCATAGTAGTACCTGCCGCGATAAATACATTTTTAGAACGGTTTTTGGGGCCATGTTCAGGGGATATCGAAGGTGAAATTACCAACCAACCATTTTCAGGTTCTGGAGTTAACATACTCAAACAAAACTCAGCGGCACCTTTCATAGCTGGATAAACCGTTTTTAAATAATTCATATCACCACTAAATTCATAGGTATCGAATAAATGCTGACTTAACCATGTTCCGCCAGTTGGCCACATTCCCCAAGTTGCCCCATCTACAGGACCGGTAATTCTCCATAAATCTGTATTGTGATGGGTTACCCACCCATCTGCACCGTACATAACCTTTGCGGTTTCTTTTCCCGTTACTGCAAGATCTTTTACCATTTCAATTAATGGCTCATGCATTTCAGATAAATTGGTAACCTCAGCAGGCCAGTAATTCATTTCTGTATTGATATTTACGGTATAGGCACTTTTCCAAGGTGGTACCAATAGGTTGTTCCATAAGCCCTGTAAGTTGGCCGGCTGACCACCTGGTTGCGATGAGGATATCAATAAATACCTGCCAAATTGAAAATACAAGGCAACTAGCGATGGATCTATACCGGTACTAAATTCTTTTATTCTAACATCAGTAGGATTTTTTGCTGCATCTGTACTACCTAAATGTAATGAGACCCTATTAAAATACTTTTGGTAAAAATCTGAATGACGGCTTAACAATTGGTCATATCTTTTAGAGGATGCTTTAGCCAAATAGTCTGCTGCCTTTTTATGAGCATCTGCACTTACATCATTGTAGTCCACAAAATTTGTAGCTATTGAAATGTACAGCATCACACTATTTGCATTTGTTACCTTTAATTCACTTGCCGTAGAAACAATTTCTCCACCTTCCGGAACAATTTTTATTCTGGTATCAAATTCTACTTCACCTTTAACTGACTCAGCCTCTTCTGGCAAACGCTTGTTCTTATTATCACTACCATAACCTGTCATGACCAAAACATCACTGTTTTCAGTAAACAACCTAACTTTAGCCGGTTCTGGGCGATCCATAGTTGCCGTAAAACTAATTTGAGCTTCTTTATTGGCTGTTAACCTCATTACAATGACCTCATCCGTAAAAGAGGTAAAAACCTCTCTTTTAAATTCCACACCATTTACCGAATACATGGTGGTATTCACTGCATTTTCAATATCCAATTCCCTGTAGTAATTGGTGTAATTTTCTTGGTCTTTAAAATTCAACCTTAAATTTCCCACCGTTTCATAGGGCATGCCATGAGAGGTATTTGAAATAAAATCGCGATTAGCGATACCGTGAGCTTGATCATAGTCTTCTTCAAAAATGAGTTGTCGTATATTGGACAAAGATTCTTTTGCCCTTGGATTATCATTACGGTGCGGACCGCCAGCCCATAAGGTACTTTCGTTCAATTGAATATTCTCGGTAATGGGATTCCCAAAAACCATGGCCGCCAAACGACCGTTACCAATTGGCAAAGCTTCATTCCAATCTGCCGCTGGTGCCGTATACCATAATTTAAGGTCAGATTCAGCTTTTTGAGCCTGCATTAAAGCTACCGTCCAAAATGCCATTAAAAAACATAAAGACATTAATTTCAAGGATGCTGGTTGGTTTTTCATTTGACTTCTTTAAATATCTACACTACAATTTTTATACTATTAAATACCAACTGCCCTAAAACCACCAACTTTGAACTGTTGACTTTTGCCATTTTGGGTAATACTTACAGGAACTTCATTATGTAAATACAGTTTACCATCTTTTTGTTCTAAAACCACATTACCTTTATCAACTGAAGTAATCACGAAATCTTTTGTTTTCAATTGTGTACCATTGCCCATAAATAGTACTACATTCTCATTTTTCTCAGTACCAATCAATGCATACGTAGCATTTGTACTTACTTCACCATAAGTTGCTGTTTGATTATTGACCGTAGAGAACACCAAATCTTTTCTTCCAGACGTATGTGTAATATTTAATCCAACAAAACCTTTACTGTTATTTTGGTCTTCAAAACTTGAAATCTTCTCTATACTTTTTCCTTTAGAAGACGTAAAAGGTTCATATACCGACACAAATGGATGCTCCCAAGCCTCGCCATGTTGTCTTGCCGTCAACGTTAAATAAGGGGCTTTATCAACATCATATGGTAAACCGTGGTTACCCTTAAACCCTTTATTAGGTGGTGATTTAATGGAGAATACTTCACGACCTTCTGTTCCTTTCATCCAAAGGTTCATGAAAATATCATCTTCACTATCTGGCATATCTATTTTCCATTCGGCTTGATAGTCGTCTTCTAACTTTACGGATTTTTTATCCCACATGTAATCTAACGCGTACAAATGTCCGCCCGCAAAACCCATTTCCTCACTGGGTAAAAGTGTTAAGGGGTTTCCGTCCTCATCCATCACCTTCATGGTCTGACCCAAATTATGGTAGTAATAATCATGAAATTTATCACCCTTGCGTTGCTTCTTCGAGCGAAAAATATCAACGTAATATCCTGTTTCCTCACCTGTTTTTACGATACTTACCAAACGTGATTGGTCGCTTCGCGTTTCGGGCTCCAAGAAATAGACATCAGAATAGGTAATATCTTTGTAATACCCCTCTTTCTGTCCTGAAATTGGGTATTGCCCCATCAAATCAAATGCATGATAGCTGAGCATTTCGGTATAGGATGATACACCATCTACCATGACCGTATTGTGTGCCGGAAATTGAGAATAAAACTCCAAATACACCGGTTGTAAATAGCCAGCACCTTTACCTGGATCAGAACCTTGTACCAATCCTTTTCCGTACAATTCCATGTTAATTCCATTTGCATGCATGTGATTTCCCAGTGATGCATTTAAAGAAACCATCATTCCGTTTTTGCCCTTACCCATGCGTTGTACGTGCCAACTTACATTAGGAGCATAAAAGGTTTGGGTAACATAATCGTCCAAATTTCCTTTTTTATATTTCGGATTGATTTCTAACGGTTTACTGGCAAAGAACGAACTTATATTGGCTCTTGGCTTTTTCTTTTGCCCTGCTTTATTATCCGCAAATAGGCGATACAATGCCGTAAATTCCTCTTCTAGCTCTGTATTATTATTTTTCTGGGCAATACGGATCATATCGTTCATTGGTTCTGAACTCAGCGGACCATAATAACTATCACCAAAGGCAACCGTTTGCCCATTAGGAAATAGATACTGTGGCAGCATTTTTACCGCATCTTCCATTATGGGCATGTATGGTAAAATATTATGATCAAAAGTATTATTGAAGTCTTCTACAAAGTGCGTTAAATCTTTGGTGACACCCATAGAATACCCTGGACATTCTGCCCAAACTCCATTTTCCTTGTCATAACCATAATCCATAAATTTGGTCAACGACCATTGACGTGCAGATGTTACGTTCAATATATAATCTATGTAATATTCCCTGCCTTTTTTGTCTTCATAGAACCGGTCATCTTGCAAAACCATTGCAGCTTTCAGTATGATTTTTGCTTGGTGTAAATTCCAATTATTCTGCGGTACACCGTTCTTAATGATCTGGTCTGTCCAACGTTTTATGGTTTTATCGTACATGGCAATATGCTGCGGATATTTTGCTTCTATATACGGATGTAAAAAATCATAGAGTTCAGCTATTTCAATTAGAACATTTTCATGTATTACCTGAAAATTAGTAAAACCTACAAGGGTCTGTATGTGACCGTTCAACAAATCTATAGGCTCACTTCTATATGACATGCCCTCCATATATTTATGAAAAACATCGAACGAGAATTTAGCATACTCCTCTTTATTTTCTAACCAATTGATGAAGGCGGCATCACGTGCAAGACCTATTATTTCTTCGTTTATCGAGTAGATAATTCTACCGGTCTTAGCAGGCTGTACCCACTCAAATGGTTTGCCCTCTTTACTTCTATTGGGCAAATACAATCCCCTTGGATCATCCATATAAGGTAAAATATCTTCTAAATCAGGTTTACCATAGGGTGTGGTATAATCTCTTGCACCTACAAAACGAACCGTAGGCACTGGTGCTTCACCATCGGCATGTGAATAATTTACCCCGTTTACATAAATGTTGGCCGCCTTGGTTTTCCAATGCATTTGCAGTCTTGAAACCATCCACTCCGGATCTGATTGATGGCGCTTTACATGAGTATCAATTCGATCATGAATGCCCTGTAACACCTCTTTTGCCCAAGTTTCTTTTTTAATGGTTTTTTGAAGGTCTTTTTTCTCGTCTTGAGTAATATACAACCTTGGATAGCCTTGTTCTAAATTGGTCGGTAGTGGTATCTTTTCAGTACTCTGGGCAAAAGATAATGAGATACATCCTATTAGAACATAGGTACATATTACTGCTCTACTTTTAATTTTCAGTCTTTTTATAATTGTAAACATCATTGGATTTTATTTGGATTTTGAAACCTTAACCACTTCACCTTCACTTTTTATTTCGGGATTTTTGGTACCAGGAAATAAAAGCACTTTCGCTGCAGTTTCATTCTCTAATTTGATATCAGTGGCATGCATAACCGCATTTTTATTGAAGTTGCCATAGCCCTCCCAAACCGATAATTTTATCTCTAAATTTTCTGGTATGTAAGCTGGGTCTGCCGTTTTAATTATTACTTCATGCCCCGTACCATTAATTTTAGCCAACAGATTATTGGCCAAGCCATTTCTACTATCTAAAATATTCATTTCTACATAAGCCCCTTTGGCATCTGTATAGGGTACGCAAAATGCTTCTGCATATTTTGCATCTGCACTGCAATTAATTACGGTATCTGCATTACCTATGTTATATCCGGTAGCTACGCAATTGCGTACCACACAATCAATAATTTTATCGCCAGATGTGCTTAAACCCGTGCAAATACCTCTTCGCATTTGCGTAACCGTACAATTTTTCACTGTTGTATTCAAGGTTTTATGACCGTTGTATTCCGGATACATTCGGATTCCGTCTTCGCTTAAAGAAATAATCTCATTTGGCAGAATTTTGCCATCTCTACCAATAATGGTTCCTTCAACATAACCGGGTTTATGTTCATGTTTTGGCTTTAATGCGTAAAAATCCCTATCAAAAAGATAACCTGAAGTTTCCTTAAGAATGGCATTTGTTGTTCTAAGTAAACCGTCTACATGGCAATCTTCTATCAACGTATTCTCTGCACCTTGTAAAAAAATGGCATGCCCCATGGCTCTCATATGGACTTTACAACCTATTAATTTTGCATTTTTTGCGGGATAACCTACACGAATACCGTTCATTTTTCGAACATCACCCCCACCTAAACCATATAAACTTCCATAGCCCCATGGACTAGATCCTGTCGTACGGATTTCTATATCTTTAAGGGTAACATCATCACCAACTACATTGAATATTTTATTCTTGCTCTGCTTACCTGGTGTATCTCCATAGGTTTCAATATACAAACCTTCAAGCGTGACATTTTTACCAGAAACCTCAATGGCACAATACATGTCATTACCATCATTACTAGATTCTAGATCATTACGACTAAACAATTTTGTATCGACCATAAATCTTGCCCCGGTAAGGTCAAAGTAGCTGTTATTACCTGTAAACTCCATAAACCTAATTTTCTTAGCATCATCTATCTGATAATTGCCTGCTGCCAGTTTTACCTTTACATTGTCCTTATTCAAGTACTTTTTGAATTCAGAAAGTGTTTGTACTTCTATGACCTCCTGTTGGTTATCTACAACATAGATCATAAACGATGTTGTTATCGCAAAAACCGATAATAGAAAAAGAACCTTATTTATAAATTTCATTTGTGTATTATTTATTATCTGTTAGTGGTATTACCATATTCCATGTTTTTGTACCATTTCCAAATCCTCCTGGACCATCCATTGTGGCAAAGAAAATATGGGTTGGCTCGCCATCTTCAACTAAAACAAACGGTCTTTCCAACTGACCTTGCTCAATAGTTTGTCCGTTATTCCATATTACTTTTCTGGTATATGCCAAGGGATTATTATCCAATTCCCAATGAATTCCATCTTTAGAATGTGCTAACACCCCACCATGATACCCATCTGTAATTGCACCTGTCATATCTTTCGCTATCATATGAAAACCATTATCATCGCTCCATACATGTGGGTCTTCCACTTCCCCAAATTTATCTACCGAGAAAAGTGGTTCATTACCAACAACGCTATATTTACCGTCAAAAGAATTTGCCGTAGCCACACCTATAAACTGGTCTGTGTGCGTAATTTTATCTTCTCTATAGCTTCGACCTTTAAATAACAATACCACAGAACCATCTTTTTTAATCAATGGCGAAGGATTTGAAGTAATATAGCTGTAAAAAGAATCTGGTTTTACATCTAAAATTGGAGTGTCTAACCGTTTCCATGGTCCATTTGGACTCTTAGAAGTGGCTAAACCTACCCTTTTACCCCATCTACCGGCAATACACCATTTGCTATCTAACGTTAGCGCATCTGAATTTTCTTCTGTCAACTCTTCAAACGGATGGGTAGAGCCCATATAATAGAGCAAATAATGCTCTTTATATTTCACAATCTTTGGATTATGACAAGACCTACCATCCCAATACTGTGCACCCCTAGCTCCAAGCGCTACATCTTTAAATTCATAAGGACCTTCAGCTGAATCTGAAACAGCATGTACAATTTCAGAAGCAATCATCCACCCAGGATGAAACTTTAAATATTTTGGCCATCTTGAAGCATACATATGATATTTTCCATCTTCTCCCTTTATCACAGAACTTCCCCAAACCCAATAATCTTCCATAATGAGTCCGCCTTCAACTGGTGCAACACCCAATTTATCTAAAATATTGTTTTGGCTATGAACTATAGAAACGAGTAAACAGCAAATCACTAAAAGTCTATTTCGCATTATGATATTGGTGTAAATTTAATGGTCAGAATTCCCTCTACACTAGGTTCAGTAAACTCTATTCCAATTTTATAAGCAGGACCACCTTCCCTTAAATGTTCCACTGGTACTTTTTCATCTTTAATGTGAAATTCAAAACCTTTGCCCTTAATCTCGGCTTTTACTTGCTGGTTGGCTGTCTTTAAAATAACGGTTTTACCATCTACAATTTCATATTCATTTAAAGTCATTATAGCCGATCCAAAACTAACAGGCTCCGTTGCTACAAAATGATCTTCAATAATAATGGTGCCTTTACCAGACTTATTATTTGTTACCGTCCTTTCCAAGGTTTTTAGCATTGGTAATTCATAGGCAGGTAAAATATCCATAACCACCTTATCTATTTGATCACTGAAATCTGTTTCCGTAATAATTCCCTTAAATTCAATTCCGTTAGACTGTAAGGTGTTGTTGACCATGGGTACGGGATGCCCCCAAGAACTTCTGGCTTTATTATCCGGAGAAAAAGATCCTGCCCTATATGATGGCGCACCTATGTCTCCTGCTATAATTTCATCGTTCAATACCAGGCTATACGTACCCACATCACTATGATTGTGATTTTCGGCATTATGACCTGCTTTTAAGGCTACTGAAAATGGAATTTCCTGTTTTCCCCTTGAAATGACCATTCCAAAATCATTGAAGTATGTATGATCAGGTAATTCCGATGGTTTCGATTTTTCAACAACTTGAAACATTTCCGGGTATTGCCAAGCGATCAATTGCTCTGCTGCTTCCTCCATTCTTATTTCGGTCGGTGGAATGGCACCATAATGCTTTGCAGATAAAACATCGGCGAAATTACTACCCTTTCTTGAGATGGATGAAACCCCATCTGAAAACGGAGAACAAACATTTTTCTGAATTTCAAATCCTTCGGGAAAATTGCCAACATTCTCCATTTTTTCAGCATTATTAAAAGTAAATAAATCTATACTTCCATTGGTATAATCATGTAATATTTGAGCCAAATACAAATAATGCCCAAAGCCATAACCCCAATATCCCAAACCTTCTGAACAATACCCATCATCACCAAAACCGCTTAAATAATACGCCATGCTATTAATCGCAGCACCTACAGTTGCCAAACGCTTCTCATAACTTTCTGAACTGGTGATCGTGGTCAACACCGTGCCACTGGTACAAACGGAATTCCAATTACTGGTACTCTTTATCCACTTATTATTCTCATCTAAAAACTTTGTACTTTTTAAATAAGAATCCGTAATACGTCTTTGCAACTGTTTATGAATTTCATCTTGTAATGACTTTGGCAATTTATCTTCCAACAAATTTTCAGCCAATGCCAGTACACCCCCAAATTTTCGTGCACCCAAGTCAATGGATATTCGCCTACCTTCTAAAACTCCGTTTTTATCATCATCATGATTAGGGTGCAACCATGATTTCATACTCATTATAGCTTTGCTATATGTCTTGATCTGTGGTAAAAAACGTCCTTCGTTCTCCAGACATTCTGCAAGAATAAAGCGTTCTAAACGATCCATAGTTCTGTAATACCTTGGTTTGTAAATACCCCGGTTACCTTCTTTGTTGGCAAGTCTATAAATACTGTCCGTAATGGGTACTTCGGGTTTTTTATCTAAAAGCTCCAATGCCTTCGACAAGTATTCTTTACCTGAGCTCGTTTCTGCAATACCTTTCCAATACTCCCTATTCGATATTTTACGTGCTGGCTGAAATGCTTCTCTTGGCATTATTTCTTTAAGCATTGCCAATTGCTTGTCAGTAGGATAAATAGTGTCTTTATCTGCAAGGCTTAGATAGACATTCATATCCAATTTTAAAGGCTCCTTGTTATTTTGACTAACGCAAGAGAATATCATTATCAACAGCAAAGTCGGAAAAATGGTTTGTCTTGTTTTATGGAATAATTTTATCATAGTCTAATTTCAAATAATACTGAAATGTGAAGGCAAAAAAATAACATTGCATCACTTTATTAAGCTGATAGCAATGTTATCTTTTAAATTGAAAATGTTTTTAAATCATAGTCCATTAACTATAAACTATGATGTTTTCTATATGAATTAGTAATATCTGATTGATTGTAAGATTAAAAATAAAACTCACCACCTATCAAACAACCTTCTATCCTATATTTAACTACTTAATTTTAAAACTGTTACAAAATCTTCTTTTGAAGTTTCGGGCAATTCCAATATAAGGCCTTCATCTGTTGTAGTAAAATTGATATTAGTTTGAGGATTGGATAAAAACGATGCCTTTTTCAACTTAATCGCCTTGTTCAACTTCAACTTTCCATCTTCTGGCCAATTGAAAATGTGTGCGTAAATAACGCCATCTTTTGAGGTATACCTACCCCACTCCGGCATATTAAATGGACTGGCTTTTGCCCCATAAACTGCCTCGCCATTGGCATCTGTCCACTCACCCAATGCTTTTAACCTTCTAATACTTTGTGATGGAAACCTACCGTAACCATCAGGCCCTATATTCAATAAGAAGTTGCCCCCTTTTGATACGATATCTACCAATTTTTGAATAAGATCTTCACTACTTTTCCATTTGGTATCGTCTGGTTTGTAGCCCCATGTACCGTTCATGGTCATACAAGCTTCCCAATCTTCAGCAATACCGGTTGCTGGTATCTCTTGTTCAGGTGTACCAAAATCGCCTGCAAAATTACCTTCACGATCCATGCCTTCCATACCTTTTCGTCCTTTGTCCACTCTATTGTTTATAATGGTATTGGGTTGCATTTCACGAATAAACCCGTACATATCCTTACCCATTTCCGTGGTATAATCGGCGATCCAATCACCATCAAACCAAACAATATCAATATCGCCGTAATTGGTAAGCAATTCCTTTACCTGTGGCTTTAGGTAATTTTTATAGTATTGAGGAAACTCTGGATTAACCACGGTCTGGTCTTTTTGACCTGCATTATAGTTTGGAAATAAATTGCCTTGTGCTTGAGGATGATGCCAATCTACTATGGAATGATATACACCAAATCTAATGCCTTGCTTTCTTGAAGCTTCCGCTAGTTCCCTAATAATATCACGTTTAAATGGTGAGGCATCCATAATATCATAATCCGATACTTTTGAATCCCACAAACCAAAACCATCATGATGTTTAGAAGTGATAACAATGTATTTCATACCGGCATCTTTCGCCATTTTCACCCAGTCATCGGCATTAAACAATTCTGGGTTGAACATTGCCGGAAACTTCTCATACTCTTCTATGGTATAATCTAATTTATCCATGGCCCATTCTGCGCCACCGCCTGCAATTTTCTCTCCTCTTTCCCCTCCAATTATTGAGTATGCACCCCAATGTATGAACATACCGAATTTGGCATCACGCCACCATTCCATTCGTTCATCATCAGATAATTGCACCACTTTTTTGGTTTGTGCACAACCAGTATTCATACTAGCTACCAGTACAAATGCCGTTAGTATTTTAGTTAATTTCTTCATGTCGTTGTTGTTTACTTAATTTGATTATTATTTTGTTTGAATTGTTAGTTTTTTCTCTGATTGATTACGCATGACCACTACCTCTAAACTTCCTTTATTTTGATGGTTTTGGTTCATGGTAAAAAAATCTTTTACGGTTGAAATAGGTTGCCCCTCTACCGCAATGATCACGTCTCCTTTTTTGAGTCCGTTATTCTGTACCGCGGGACTCTTGTTCCAAACGCCTAAAACGATCACTCCTGCCGCAGAATTTAATCCGTAGGCAGATTGCTCTTGTTCAGAATCTATACTTTTTAAGCTGTTACGAAGCCATTCTACAGTAGGACTCTTATCTTCCACCAACGTGTTATTGGTATTAAGTACAGGAACTGTAGGAGTCTTCGCCTGTTTCTTTAATGCGGGAATTTGTACTCCAAACTCATTCATTGGAAAATTTTTAAACCCTATTGTCGAAGCTAAAGAATCTGCAGTTACGGTAAAATCCAATGTTGAGGGATCTTTAAATTGTGGATCACCATAAGTACTATGAATATCCCTACTATAAATTTGAGATTTCATCATACTCTCTTCATTAGAAAATAAATTATAGTCCAAATCATCTCCCCAGCCCTTTAAACCTACATCTTGATATGCTTTGGCAACAATGTTGTGTTTAAATACATCTAAACTATTGGCAAACCATACATGCGGATGCAGTGAGTTGTTCACCAGAATATTGTTCTCTACAACTCGCTCAAAACCCTCTCTGAGCTTAATACCATTATTTAAACAGAGATTATTGTAAATATGATAATTAGAAGATCCATCGTCCAGATCAATGTCCCAACCGTGATCACATCTAAATCTATTTTGGCGAATGGTCGTTGTTTTTATGGCATCCCAAGTATACATTTTGGGGTGCTCTAAGGTCATGCTATCCATCACTTTTCTATTAGGGTGCCAAAAACGATCGCGCCCCCACGAATTAAAAGACCCATGGTCACTGGTCTCCTGTACGGTATTGAATACATCGTTTTTTTCAATTAAATGACCGCCCCAGGTGCCATCACCAATGTTTATACCTGCCCGTGGTACGTCATAAATACTATTGGAACGTATGGTGATATCCATAGCCATGGCAATTTGTACACCCGCTGTTTGCTTTTCGGTTCTACCGATACGATGAATTAAATTATTCTCTACCAAGCTATTTCTTGGGTATAGTTCATTTTTTGGACCGGGTAAAGTATCCATCTCAGAATATGGAACAATTTCACCATATTGAAAAGCCGGTGACCTAACGGCAGTAGGATCACCTATAAAACTAATGGCACTGCCTCCACAATTATAGATATGATTTTCGGTTATTCTCAAGTTAGCATTATACTTACTGGCCAGAATGGCATTACCGCCTAAATCTTTAAGAATACTATTTGTTATGGTACAATTTTCAGTACCTTCAAAGAACACTACTCCTCCGCGATAAATAGTCCAATCGCTTCGCAATAATGGCTCATACTTTTCCATAAAAGTGCGTTCCGTATGCTGAAAACCAATGTTTGATATAGTAACATTTTTAACCGGATTTTTGGTCGTACCAATAACCTGAATCAAACTTTTTAGGGTAGAGACCTCAACCTTGGCATTTTCCAAATTGATCTTAGTAGTAGGATAATAATATAACTTAGCATTCGCCTTATCTAAAAACCATTCGCCTGGTGCATCTAACTCTTCAAATACATTCTCCACCATACGGTATTCTTCATGTGGCCTAGATGGTCTGTTATTTTGATGCCCGCCCTCCAATTTTGGTGTACCATCTTCGTTCAATCCTATGATTTTATAATGAAAACCTCCCCATCTGCCATTATGTAATACATGAAAATACGCACCAATGGGATTTTTCCACGTAGCTACTTTCTCTTTACCAATAGCATCTGCAGCATGCCCTTGCCAGTACCCCCCATTCTCATCATAATTTGGGTATCTCGCTAATATTTGTGGTCCGTCATCAATGATCAATTGATCAAAATTTAAATTTTGGGGCACTTGTGTTACGTAGATATTTTCATTGAACTTCTGCCATTTTGCCACTAGTTTTCTGGACCCCTTAAGTATTACCTTAGCCGGATGAGCTCCAATTATGGAAAGTTCGCTTAAAGAGCTATCTATCATTATAGGTTTATCCAAGTAATATTCACCTTCTAAAAGATTAACGTTTACATGCGTATTCAGAGAAGTTGATTTAATTTCTTTGGCTTTGGTCAAAGCATTTGAAAATGTTGTGAAAGGATTGTCCATACTGCCGTCACCATAACCATTTACATTGACATCAACATATAAATCAACGGTTTTTTGCTCTGTGGTACATGAATACACAAAAGTTAAAATCAAAACCAAAAGACAATAATTTCTCATAAATTTTATGTTATTCTATTGTTGGTTTTCCTTTAATATGACCTAAAGAATTTAAAAACTTGTCTGCTTCGTAAGTTGTCTTTTTATAATACTCAGCTGTTTTTACTTTAGGATTAAAGAATCCATGACCTTGCCCTTCATAAATAAAAATATCACATCTACTACCTACCGCATCCATTTTTGACTTATACTCTTCTGCCACAGAAACCGGTATTAAATGGTCTTGAGCACCTAAAAACAATAATGTAGGTGGCGCACCTTTTTCTATATGATGTATAGGCGAAATTTCGAGATAGTTTTCACCCATTCTCTCATGCTGAAAACCGCCCTCACCCGGACCATTGTCCACCACGGCATTGTACAATATTACTGCGCTTACCTTGGTGTCTATTTTTAAATTGTCCGTGATTTCATTAACACCTGGCAATAAAGCTACTGCCGCGGCTAAATGTCCGCCAGCAGAACCACCTGCCGTAACCATTCTTGTAGTATCTACTTGTAAATTAACCGCATTCTCCTTTAAATACCTAACTGCAGATTTTGCATCTTTTACGGATTCATATGGTGTGGTACCATGTCTACTTTTTACCCTGTAGTCTGCCAATACCGTTACCATGCCCCTTGAAGCAAAATACCCAGCTTGTGCCCTAAACTGGTCTAAGCTACCACCATTCCAACCTCCTCCAAAATAGAATACAATTGTCGGATATGCTTTTGCGGTACTCCAATTATCCGGAGAGTATAATTGCATTTTTAACGTATCGCCATCGACTACCTTATACACTAACTCTTTTAAGTCCTTACCAGGTATGGTTGTACTCCAATTGTTCTGTGCCGTTAAAGGACCACCAATTAAAATGATCAATACAATGAGGCTGCGAGTCAGAATATGATGTGGCTTTTTATTTTTCATTATTACTACTTTTAAATTTTATGACAGCTTTTGCATAACCTTTTGATAATCTAAATTCTAATTGCTCATCATTGGTCCAGCTTTTCAGTCCTTTACGTGTGTCAATTAACTCATTATCTTCATAGATATATAATATTGCCTCACTACCGTTTTTAGGTTTAGGTATATTCAAAACAACAGGCTGATCGTTCTGTAGTATTATTTCATTTTCATTAATGTGAAAGGAAAGAGTCACTGGGGCACCAGATGCCTGAATTCCCCAATTGTTATGTTCATACCTGTACATACCCGAAAGAAAAATAAACGATGGTTGCGCTTTGTTTTCTTCGGTTCTCGTTATGGACAACAATCCTTTTTGATACAGATCACCTTGATCATAAATAGTACTTTCATTTTCATTTAGTACAATGTTATCTTGCGTTGCATCATCTTTAAATTTTACCTGAATCTGTTGAGCAGTGCTATTTTCTATTTTTTGAGCAAATTCAACTTCTAAAATAGGATTATCTTCATCTGTTCCTAAAGGGTTAAATACCATGGCAAACGGATTCTCCCATGCTTCGGCATTTCGTTGAACGATCAATGTTGGTATTGGTTTGTTCAATAATTCTTTCGGAGAAGTACCACTTGTTATCGCTTTAGACTTGGGCGCCATAGCTGAATAAAGTGTTTGATTAGCACTGCCCTTTACCCAGACTTCCATTAAATCTGAGGTACCATCTTCTGCTGTTAAACTAAAATTAGCACTAACCGCTTTGGCGGTTGTCAACTTCTTTTTTTCGGTGAGATAATCATATGCCTTTAAATCACCTTGATGACTCCCTAAATCTTCGGTATCTTCCAATTTCAAAACCTCTTCATTTGAACTGATCTTTAATGCATCCCCAAGGTTGTGATAAAAATAATCATGCCTTTGCTCATCACTACCTGGTTTTCTAGACCTAAAAACATCAACGACATAACCGGCTCCTGAAGGACCTTTTATCAACGAAGTAAATCGTAATTGCCGAGCCTTGGTTTTAGGCTCAACAAATGAAACATTAGAAAAAGTAACTTGATCAAAAATTGGGGTTTCACCAGTTTTGGGGAAACTATTTTCCAAATGAAATGGATGATGGCTTCTCATAGGTTCATAATCCGAAATACCATTGACTACCACCGTATTATGTGCCGGCATTCTGGAATAGTATTCTGTATGATCTTTGTGCCAATAACTTGACCCTTTTCCCATATCTGGTGCAAGTACTGATCCCTTGGCAAACAACTCTATAGATATACCGTTACTATGCGCATGGTTACCATAAGATCCTGTTGTGGCAACCATCATAGCATTTGCTTCACTACCCAGTCTTTGATTGAACCAGCTTACGTTTGGTGCGTAAAATGTAGGCGAAACCAATGGAAGATCAAATTCATTTTCCTCCTCATTTGGCACCACATTATTGACATAGAAAAATAATTGAAACAAGTCTTTAGCTTCCCTTTTATAATCGCCCTCGGCAATCATATCGTTCAGTAAATTGGCAATTATGTTCCGTTTTTCGTTCGCACCGTATTTCTGATAGTTGGTAATCAATAACTCAAAATTTTCAGCAGGTAATTTTTTATGTGAAGAATCTCCAAATCCAATGGTATGCCCAGAAGGAAACAAATACTGAAAAGATGCCAAAGCTGCTTTTTCAACTATAGGAAAATTAGATAACTCATTGGCATTGGTAAAATGGTCCAAAAGGGTTATAATATTTAATAAGGTAGTAATTACATGCACTGAATAAGATGCAGACTCTGGCCATATACCGTTTTCTTGATCGTAAACCAACAATGATTCCTTTATGGAAATTTGTCTTTCGGTTGACGTATTAAAAGTATGATCTAAGTAATACTCCCTACCCTTACCATTTTTATAATTACTATTTGGTTCTAAAACCAAGGCCACATAAGTAAGAAAACGTGCTTGAAAAAGATTCCAGTTATTATTGGGTACACCATTCTTAATAATTTGATCACCCCATTTTTGAAACACAGCTTCTGCATTTGAAAGGTTTATTTTCTGTGCCTTTAAATGATCATATAAAAAGTCGTACGTGGTAATGAGATGTATCAGTACTTTTTCATGGATAACCTCAAAAGTTGCCAGCCCAGAAAGAAATTGTTGATTGGTATTTGCCAAGTCTACCGGGGCATCTCTGTGGTACATACCCTCAATGTAAGTTGCAAAAACAGGGGTAGCAAAATCCGCATATACCCTATCGCCCGTTACCCAATATAAAAAGGCTGCATCTTCTACTAAAGACATGATCTTTCGGTTAATACCTTCAATGATATGACCAGATTCTTTAGGTGCTACCCATTCTTTTTTACCTGTCTTTTTATGCTCTAAATACAGTCCCTTAGGGTTGTCCGAATACGGAGTTATATTTTCTAACGAAGGAGATCTATATTCTGTTGCCCAATCTCTTGTGCCAGAAAAACGAACAGTGGGTACAGGTGCCTTACCTTCTGAATGAGAAAAATCACCGCCTTCTAAATACACTTTATCATGCTTGGTTTTCCAGTTCATTTGTAAACGGGACACCAACCATTCCTTATCATTTTTCCAAAGGGCTATATACTTTTGTAACCGTTCTTTTTTACGTGTTACCAATTCCTTTTTCCATGGAACATTCTCAATGGTTTGAAGAAAAACGGCTTTGTTTTGATCGGTTGTATAAATTCTAGGATGAACACTTTTTTGACCATATACCATTATACCCCCAACTATAACAAATGCTATTATCAACCATATACTTTGGAATATGTTCTGTATGCCTAATTTCATTTTCGTTTTACTTAACCGGAATTATATGCATGGTAAATCCGTTATTAGGTTTTATCTCTAAATCTAAAGTTTCTGTACTTGAAAGCTGCAAATCTTCAATTTTTACTTTTGTACGGGTTTCAACCGTTTCATCATCAGTATATAATTTTGCCTTATAGGTATCCCCTTCTTTTAAAAAACTGAAATCGATTTCCAATTGCTGAGGAGCCGTTCCATTGATTCCGCCTACAAACCATTCCAAGCCTTTTCTTCTTGCCAATACTCCAATCTCCCCTACCTTGGCATGCAACACTTTTGTTTCATCCCACGTTGTGGGTACATTATCAAAAAATTCCAGTTCGGGTTCATTGCCTATGTGCTTGGTATCTCCCCATAACCCATCATTTTTCTCTAAAGAAGAAGCAGGCTTGTCATACCAATAAAGCAATTGCAGCGGACTAAATAGACAAACAGTTTTTGCCAACTGAGATGCATGCGAACCCATTTTATTTACTCTGCTATTATAATAGCAAACCGTATTATCCGCTGCGCCTGCCAACATTCTTGTAAACATGGTGTTAAGTGTCTGCTCATTGGTAGGACTTTCCTCATCACCCTCAATACCTTCCTGTGTCAATAAATTAGGATATGTTCTTGAGAAACCTGTAGGTCTGTATTCATCATGTACATCTACAATAAATCCATATTCAGATGCCTTTTTGATAGCATTATGCAACCAAGCAGTAGCTTCTTGATCGCCAACACGGACAAAGCCAAATTTAATTCCTGAAATACCCCATTTTTTATACAGGGGCAGTATATCATCCAATTGCTTTTCTAAAGCCCTTCTATTGACATATAAGATTATACCAATTCCTTTCTCATCGGCATACTTGGTGATGGCTTCAATATCGAACGGACCTTTGGATCTTTTAGGATCCAAGGTTATGGTCGTAGCGTCTGATTCTTCATACATTTCATTACCGTACCAACCAGCATCGAACAAAACGTATTGCATGTTGTGTTCCGCAACAAAATCAATCGCCGTCATACCTCCTTCTGTTGTTAGCGTGGCTTCTCTCAATGCCTTTCCCGGGGTTACCCAAGAATCATCTTTTAGTTGATTAGGCTCACTTAAGTTTTGAAGTATATAATTGTTTTCTAATAATTCACCTTCATTTTTTGCCATCATTACCACACGCCATGGCGATTGAAATGGTAGTTGCTTCTTTACTTTGAACACATCATTCTTACGTTCCGAAATTAAAGCCCCCGTGATGGTATCCTGAATTTCTTCTTCCATTTTACCATCTAAAGTTGATAGCACACTGTTATTGGAAGCACCTTTAGAAAAACTTAAACGGGCATAATCTACCAAATTTGCTTCGGCAAGAGCTATTTTTAGGTTTTCATCAATTTCAATTAACAAAGGTCTTTCTATACCCGTTTCTATCTTTGATAATGGAATTTTTTTATACTCGCCTTGTGCTGTTAAAACTCCTTTTTCTCGCTTTGGAGTAGACCACATCATATGGTCTTTCTCAAAATTATAATAAATATTTTCATCTAATTCCAGGCTCTTGATGTCAGCTTGTACAGGAATTTCATAAGCAAAGGCCACACCCTCATCATACGCCCTAGCAATGAAATTGACAAGTGTTTTACCTTTCTTTAGATGGATTTTTATTTCTCGATAATTATCTGGTACTTCGCTCAATTCTCCAAACCTTGTTGTCCAGCTATTTTCAACATTATTTTCATCGACTCTCAATACGGACCAATCTCCTTTCAAATCAAAATGGTTGGTAGAAATTTCCAATACGGAAGGAAGCAAGACTGGCTTACCTTCATACATAATATCAAATCCCAATCCGTTAGAATGGTCACTATGATAACCGGGGAAAACCGTAAATACATTTTTACCATTTGGTGATGTTACGGTATATTCCGGAACCTTTGAGCATGACAAAATCAATGCAAAAACTAGCAGTAAGCATATTGAAGTTCTATTTATTATAATTGAGTATAAATGCATTATTGGTCAGTTGTATGATTATTAAAAAACTCGTTGAAAAACAACAATTGATACTTAATTGAATTTCTCCAATAGTCCGGATTATGTTTTCCTGGGCGTTCTATATATTCATGCGGAATTTTTCTTTCCATTAATTTTTCGTGTAACCTCTTATTATCTTCATAGAAGAAATCTTCAGTACCGCAATCTACTTGAAAAACCAACTTCTTATCACTGATCAAATGCACCAAATTGATTACACTATTGTTCTCCCAATGCTCAGGATTTTCGGCAAAACTGCCCAAACGATCTGGTATTCCCCATTTTAAGGCGTAAGGTCTAATATCTACACCACCACTCATACTAGCGGCAACTCCCCAAACGTCATAGTGTTTAAAAGCTAGGTATAAGGCACCATGACCACCCATACTGTAGCCCGTTATAGCTCTTGCATTTGCATTTTTAACAGTGTTGTATTTATCATCAATTTCAGCGACCAGTTCTTTTGACACATAGGTCTCATATTTGAAAGTAGAGTCTATAGGGCTGTCCAAATACCAACTTTTTACATCTCCATCTGGGCAAACAATAATGATATTATATTGATCAGCATACGCCGTTAACTTTGGTGCTACTTTTAACCAAGCTTTATAGTCACCGCCAGCACCATGTAATAAATAAACCACTTTATAGGGAGTATTCTTTTTTCCATATCCATTGGGAGTGATGACTACATTTTTAATGTCCTTGTTCATTGCTTTGCTGTGTACGATCAATGTATCAACACTTGAAGCCGTAACCATTAAGGCCATATGAAACAGCAATGCCAATAAAAAATATTTCTTGTTTCCCATTCTTCTACAATTTATTTCTTCAATAGTATTTTCTGAAGTTCCTCTAAAGTTTTTCCCTTAGTTTCCGGCATCATAAAAGCAACAAACAATAACTGTAAAACCATCATTGCTGTAAAAAATAAAAACACCGCCCTAGCCCCAATTGATGGATGACTAAATAAATAGGGTATTAATGAGGGTATCAATGCAGCCAAAACCCAATGCGTGGCACTACCAAAAGATTGACCGGATGCCCTTAAATGATCTGGAAATATTTCAGAAATGAATACCCAAATTACCGCACCCTGCCCTACGGCATGTGCTGCTATAAAAATGAATAAGAATATGGGTACGGCCATACCTGTCCAGTTAAAGAAAAATGCCATAGCCACTAAGCTCAAAGAAACTATATAACCTACAGAACCAAAATACATAAGAGTTTTTCTCCCCAATTTATCTATTAAGAACACTCCTAAAAGCGTAAAAACAAGATTGGTTACCCCTATACCTACACTACTTAATAAAGCTGTACTTTCTCCTAAACCCGCTTCTTCAAAAATTCTTGGCGCATAATATAAAAAGGCATTTATTCCCGAAAATTGATTAAAAAATGCAATTAAAAAGGCTAAAGTAAGCGGAAAACGATATTTTTTGATAAAAATGGTTTCTGAAGTATCTGGCTGTTCGTCCGCTCCATTAATCGCTTTTAGCTGTTCGTTCACATCAATATTAGGGTTTATGATTGCCAAAACTTCCTTTGCTTCCCCTAACCTTGATTTTGATAATAACCATCTAGGACTTTTAGGCAATTTCATTGCGAACAAGATGTACAATATGGCCGGTATAGCTTCTACACCAAGCATCCATCGCCAATCATTTTCACCACTACCACTTAATAGGTAATTTGATAAAAAGGCTATTAATATTCCAAATACAATATTAAATTGGTACATAGCTACCAATTTCCCCCTTTCATTTGCCGGTGCAATTTCAGATATATACGCAGGTGCCGCAATGGTAGAAGCTCCTACACCAATACCGCCTATGAACCTAAAAAGTGCAAATATATAAGGGTCGTTGGCCAATGCAGACCCAATTGCGGAAAAGGCAAAAAGGACGCCAATAACAATCAAGGTTTTTTTTCTACCATACTTATTTGTTGGTTTACCACCAAAAATAGCTCCAATTACAGTACCCCAAAGTGCCATACCCATAACCACCCAACCATGAAAAGAATCTGACGATTGCCATAGTTCCTGTAATTTTTTATCCGCACCGGAAATGACCACTACATCAAAGCCAAATAAAAACCCGGCCAAGGCAGCGGTAATGGACCATAAAAGTATTTTTTTATTCATGTTCGTATATTTCTTAATTCAAAAAAGAAAGACTTTAATACAAGTATTACCTCAATAGTATTTATTCATATTGAGGTATCACCCTAGATAATCCTAGAGATCAGTTCTTATGATTTTGCCAATTGCGATGAATTTTCATCCATTTTCTGCAACCTTAGCAATGCCTCCATAAAATAATAATCAGCATAAATAATAGGAATATCTATTTCAGAATCATGAGGTAAATGACCTGTTGAATGCAATAATAGGGCTTGATTGGTTTCACCGCTATAATAAGGCGCTTCTGATAACAGGTTAATTGTTTTTCTTGCCGCTGTTATATATTTTTTAGAAAGTTCTTCACTAGGTACATACTTTGACAATTCTAACAAACCACATGCTGCAATTGCGGCTGCGGAAGCATCTTTTGGAGCATCTGGTATATTTACATCATCAAAATCCCAATATGGAATACCATCTTGGGGCAATCTATTTAAATAGTGCTCAGATACCTTTATTGCCGTGTCTAAAAATTCTTTTCTGTGTGTTTCTCTATAAGCAACACTAAAACCATAAATACCCCATGCCTGACCTCTTGCCCACATAGATTCATCCGCATAACCCTGGTGGGTCTGCCCTTTTAAGAAATCGCCCGTAGTTTCATCAAAAGATCCTACATGATAAATAGCACTATCCTTTCTCACCAGGTTTTTCATTGTTACCAAAGCATGGCTTTCCGCTACATTATAAAGTTCTTGTTTTCCCCCATTTTTTGCTGCCCAGAACAATAGTTCTAAATTCATCATATTATCTATGATGGTATTGTGCCTAAACTGTGTTTGCGAAGGCCATGATAATATAGAACCTACATTAGGGTTATAAAGGGTAGCTAAAGTGTCTGCCGCGGCTAGCAGTACATTCTTATACTCCTCATTATTGGTCAATCTATAACCATTACCGTAACTGGTATACAACATAAAACCAATATCATGATTTTCTGCCGGGCTATATGCTATACTTTTAAGTGGAGCGGTAAATTTCTCTGCTTGTTCACGAAGCTCTTCATCACCTGAAGCCTCGTAAGCATACCAAATTACTCCTGGCCAAAATCCGCTACACCAATCTTTAACCCCAACCAATTCCCAATTGGTCTGTTCCTTGGGTATATTTCTGGCAAACCCTTGATCTGGAGTCAACACCTTTAATGTTTCTTTTGTTTTTTCTACATTTTGAGACAATATTTTTTTAGTATCAACAACGCTATTCTTCTCTTGGTTAGAACAATTAGTCAACGTTAAGACAAAAAGTAATAGGAATAATCGATTCATATTTTTCTTAATAATGAGGCAAAAACTGCCTTAGTTTGTAAATGTTTAATTCAGTAGAAATGATTCGGAAATGGAAAATTCCACTGATAAAAATGCTGATGAATTACTGTTAAACAAGTTTATTAAGAATGTCTTTTGAAGTAGATAAACTATCATTCAATCACTATAAAATAGCGTTCAAAATGCCCCATAAATCATAGAATATTTGGCATTTTACATATAGCCCTTATGTTTTTCCATAAAAACCTTCTGAAATTTCCATAAATCAACTTTGTACTTCATAAAAGTGAATTCGCACATATTACCGTACAGTGAAGTGAAATTTGATACAAGCCTAAAACCGTATAATCAGATGCGTTAAAATTCCACACAAAATACTGTAAATCAAATAATTATATAATAGTGTTGATAATTTAATATATGTACTTATATAATAGGTATAGATTATTATGCAAAAATTTTAGCTTGTACTGTTAATCAACAACCAACAAAAAAACTGTTAAAAAAATGTGTTTCAGACAATTTGTGCCTGCCCAAAAAACGGATTTAACCCCTGTTTCAGTAAAAAGGAATATAATTTATAACCATTGAGTAATAATTTATAACCCTTTGCTCCAATTATAATTAACATTGGCTTAACAAATATCAATATGATAATTACTGTATCGGGAAACTGATGAAACGACATTAATTAACTAATTAAATTAACAATCTTATGATTAAACTAATCAAACTTTCTAAATGGAAATTACAGACCATGATACCTTTATTGGTTGGGTTTGTAGTTTTGTGCACAAACCACGCGTTCGCGATTACAGCTAGTAATACTATGAATAGTGGTGTTGACCTGTTGAACTCAGAACAACAACTTACAATAACGGGTACTATAGTAAGTAGTGATGACGGCATGGGTCTACCTGGTGTTGCCGTTGTCGTTAAAGGCACAACAACAGGTACCGTTACCGATTTTGATGGAAATTATTCTATCAACGTACCTTCATCAGATGCCATTCTTGTTGTTTCCTATTTAGGATTCTTAAAGCAAGAGATTACCGTAGGTTCCAAAACTGTAATCAACGTATCTCTAGAACCGGACACTACTGCTTTAGATGAAGTAGTTGTTGTTGGTTATGGTACTGCCAAAAAAGAAACCCTAACCGGTTCTGTAGAACAGGTAAAGGCAGAGGCTTTTGAAGATTTGGCTGTTGGTAGCCCCGCTCTTGCCCTTCAAGGTAGAACTCCTGGTCTTGTTGTTACCCGTACTTCATCTAGACCTGGTGACGAAGGTGTCAACTTCTTAATTAGAGGTGCTTCATCTATTAATGGAATAGAACCTTTAATTGTCATTGACGGTATTCCTTCTATAAACTCATCATCATTTAATGATATGAACCCTAATGACATTGAAAGTATTAGTGTACTAAAAGGTGGATCTGCTTCCGTATATGGTTCTCGTGCTGCTGGTGGTGTTATATTGGTTACTACTAAAAAAGGTAAGGGAAAGATTTCTGTAGATATCAGCACGGTGTCCAGAGTAGGAACCATAGGTATACGCCCACCAACACCAACCATGTCACAGTACGGACAGTTATATGCTGCAGCGGCCCGTGAAGATATTGCATCTGGTAAGCCTCCAAGATATTTCTTCTGGAACGACCTTGAAACTGTTGATAGAATCGCTTCTGGTGATGAAGGATATTATGACCTACCCATTAATGGAAATATTTGGTTAGGTAACGCCCCTAGATTTGATGAAATGTTCGGTAACTCTTATTCTAGCCAACATAACATTAGTATCTCTGGTGGTACCGAGACGAGCAACTTTCGTATTTCCGCTGGTTATGATAACAACGTAGGTGGTTTAAAAGTTGCAGATGATAGTTCTGATAGATATAACTTCTCCATGAACTATAGCGCTGATATTAGCGATAGACTTAGTGTAAACACCAATATTACATATTTCAACAACAAATTCTCTGGACCTTCAGGTGGACTTGGGAGAGAAGCTGCCACTTATGATGCCCCTCTTTTTCCAACCTACAATCCAGATGGTCAATATTATGCCAACTTTGGTGGTGACCTTATTACAGGTGACAGAAATGGTGTAGCTCAAGTAATAGATGGTGGTCGTGAGAACAAAACCGTAGAGCAATTTAAAATATCTGCACTGGCAAAATACAAATTTACGGACCATTTAGATTTTACCGGGTCTTATGCCATTAGTAGACAAAATAGTGAATATCAATCTTACTTTGTATCCGTACCTCTTTACAGTTGGGGCGGAAAATTCTCTAACAATATAAATAACACTACCTCTATTCAAGAAGGTACCGGTCCTGACAGAAATGATGGTAACATTACTTATAAGAACTACAAGGGTACCTTAAACTACGCAAACCAATTTGGTGATCACAATATATCTGGACTTTTAGCTATTGAAGCTGAAAAAAACGATGTAAACGAATACTTCATTAAAAGAAACGGTTTTGTTGATTATGGCGTTTATGATATTAATTTAGGAGCTACAGATCAATTGGTGACCACTTCTGGTGGCGGTACATCTTGGGGTTTCTTTGGTTACATTGGCCGTATTAACTATGATTACAAAAGCAAGTACTTATTAGAGGTTCAAGGTAGACGAGATGGATCTTCTAGATTTGCCGAAGGCTCTAAATGGTCTAACTACGGTAGTGTTTCCGGTGGTTGGGTAATTAGTTCAGAAGACTTCTTAAAAGAAAGCAACTTAATTTCCTTTTTAAAGCTTAGAGGTGGTTACGGTGAATTGGGTAGTACTTCCGGTATTGGTGATTTTAGTTACTTATCTACCGTAGGTTTTGGCAATACCGTATTTGGAGAAACAAATGCCGGTCAACAGGCAACTTCTGTTGCTAGTAGCTTATTTAGTAGCAGTACTACTTGGGAGAGAATTGTAACCAAGGAAATTGGAGTTGACTTTAGACTGTTCAACAGTAAGGTTTTTGGTTCTTTTGATTTGTACCAAA
Organism: Maribacter sp. HS; assembly: GCF_048059195.1. NCBI lineage: Bacteria > Pseudomonadati > Bacteroidota > Flavobacteriia > Flavobacteriales > Flavobacteriaceae > Maribacter > Maribacter sp. HS. The sequence goes on along the minus strand of NZ_JAYLVV010000009.1, from coordinate 30,363 downwards.
AAGAAAACGTAGGGATGTTGGTTAGAGGTATTGAAACATCTGTATTAGGTACGGCAACACCATTTACCAATATTGGAACATTGGAAACCGATGGTTGGGAAGCCATGTTAGGATACCAAGGGAATATTGGCGATTTAGAATTCACAGTTAGTGCTAATATGAGTGATACCAGAAATGAGATTACCCAATACGATGGCGCTCAAACAATTTTTGAGAATTTAAACGATGCTGATCGTGGAAGAAATATTTTAAATAGACCGATCAACTCTTTCTTCTTATGGGAAACAGATGGTTATTTTGATTCTCAAGCAGAAGTTGATGCTTATTATGCTAGCTTAAATGAAGGTGGAATTTTACCGCTACAAACATCTAATGACGCTTTAAGACCAGGAGATATGCGTGTTGTAGATTCTAACGGAGATGGTACATTAGATAACGAAGATTTAACCTATAGTGGAGATGCCGCTCCACATTATGTGTACGGATTCAATTTTGACTTAAAGTATAAGAACTTTGATCTTAGTGCCTTCTTTCAAGGAGCTCTTGAGCATAACATTTATAGAACAGGATATTTTGCGCAACCTTTTCAAGCTGAATGGCAAAATCAATCTAACACATGGTTAGGTAGAACTTGGACCGAAGATAATAGAGATGCTGAATTTCCTAGGTTGACCACTCAACGTGGATTATCTGCTTGGAACTACCGTTCTAAAGATCATATCTTACAGAATAATAGATATATGAGATTAAAGTCGCTTATCATAGGGTATACCTTTAGAGATTTAAGCATTGGAAATACACCTATCAATAACTTACGTATCTATTTTTCAGGAAACGATTTGTTCGAGTTAACTAGCGTTAAAGATGGTTACGATCCAGAGTTTCAAGCGAGCTCTAACAATAGTGCATACCCTTTTATGCGTACTTGGGCATTAGGTTTAAAAGTATCGCTCTAATACAATTATAAAAGTAGATTATACATCATAAAATCATATACAGATGAAAAAATTAAAATATATAATAATACCATGTTTAATGGTCTTCTTTACATCTTGTGAGGACGAATTCATTGACCTTGATCCACCTGCATCTATTACAGACCAGGTTTACTATACTGAAGCTGATCATTTTTTAACCGGCTCTAACCGATTCTATACAGACCTAATGACGTGGAGGTATGATCAAGGAATTTATGCTGATCACGGTTCTGATTTGGTAGGATATACCGAAGATAGCGATATGCAAATATATAGTAGAGGTGATACTAGAGCTCCTGAATCTGACGGATACTACTCTACCCCATACTCTACTATTAGAGATATCAATCTTTTATTACAAAGAGCGGAGGCTTACGAAGGTGAAGAAAGTATTGTTCCTTATGTGGCTGCCTCTAAGTTTCACAGAGCGTACCAGTATTTTAATTTAGTACAGCGTTTTGGAGGTGTTCCTTTGGTTACCAGACCTTTAGATGTTGGTGATGAAGAATTAAACGCTCCTCGCAGTAGCAGATACCAAGTTGTTGCTCAAATTTTAGCGGATTTAGATGATGCTATCGCAGGTTTACCTACGGAGCAAGAAATAGCTTCTGAAGATAAAGGTAAGATCAGTAAATGGGCTGCAATGGCTTTTAAAGCAGATGTTTTATTACACGAAGCTACTTGGATGAAATACGTAGGTACCTCTACCGATGGCGATGGTACAAGTACAGGTGCCGGTAGTGAAGGTTTTAATGCTTCTAACATAGATGTTTATTTACAAGAAGTAGTTACACTTACCAAAACCGTAATGGACCAAGGTGGCTTTGAACTATGGGATTACAATGATGAGTTAGACAACTTAAGTTCTAACTTCCTATTCAACTTAGAAGATGGTGGTTCTAACCCAGCAGGTTTAGACAAGGCTACGAATAAGGAGTTCATATTTTATAACAAATATGATTTCACCTTTAGACAGGCCGGTGACCTTTTAAGCCATGTTTATGAAGGTAGAGTTAAGCCTAGTAGAAAAATGATGGACCTTTTCTTAAGTTCAGATGGATTGCCAATTGACCAATCTCCATTATTTCAAGGTTATGAAAATACATCAGATGAATTTCAAGATAGGGACTACAGAATGAGAGCTTATTTCACATACCATAAAACCCTTGGAGAAATTCCTCAAAACGGAGATGTTCTGTTGAACGGCACCAACAATTTTGGCTATTTCAACTCTAAATTCATGAGTTGGAAATGGGGTACGGATGAAGCCTACAGAGCTACAAAAACTGAAGCTTATGACATGCCGTTTATTCGTTTAGCAGAAGTTTATTTAATGTACGCAGAAGCTTTGTATGAATTGAATGGAAGCCTAACCGATGCCCAAATGGATGAATCTATCAACTTGGTCAAAGCTAGAGCTGGTTTACCACCATTAACAAATTCCTTTTTGGCTACCAATAATATGGATATTGAAACCGAAATTAGAAGAGAGCGCACTATAGAGCTTTATGCCGAAGGTGCAACGAGATTTAATGATCTTAAAAGATGGGGTATTGCCGAGGAAGAACTAGGTGAAACTATTTATGGTGCAGTTATAGAAGGTACTGTTTATGAAAACAACCCAGACCTATACACGCCAGGCGGATATGGCTTTGGAGAAGGAGTTACCGAAACAGGCGTGGGCGAAAGAAGAGCGTTGATCGTTCAACCTTCTGCTACACGCAATTTTACAAGAGATAACTACTTATTTCCTATACCTACATCGCAAACAAGTTTAAATGAAAACCTAAACCAGAATCCTGGTTACTAAGATAATTGTGTTGAGTTAGTTTAAAGGCAGTAATACGTAATGTATTGCTGCCTTTTTTTATGCAGAAACTTTCCTTTGAATAAAGTATAAAAAGTAAACATGAATCGGTTTATTGAAATGGAAAAGCATACAATTCATTTATTGATTGCCGTTATACGCTGTCAGTATTTTTGAATCAATAGCACATAAACAAATTAGTTATCTGGCCAATAGGCATGCTAAAAAAGAATGCAATTATATTATATGTACAATTGCATTCTGTTTTATGACCTATTTCAATTTAGATAATCATACATTAATTGTCCTCTTTTACAGGCTCACCTTTATTACCCTCCATATATTCCGTTGGGGTTACATTGAATAATTCTCTAAAGGTTTTACTAAAATAAGCCGTTGAATTGAAGCCACACATATGGGTAACTTCTTTTATAGAATAGCAATTTTTCTCCAACAGTTCTGCAGCATACCTTAATCTTATTGTCCTTATAAAATGACTAGGATTATTACCTGTTAAGGTATTTATCTTTCTATAAAATTGAGACCTACCAATACCGAGTTCCTTTAATATATCATCTTGCTTAAAATCCTCATCATCAACATTATCCAATACTACCTTTGTTGCCTTATCTAAGAACACCTCATCCATATTATTGGTAGTAACCTCACTTGATGGGAAAATACCGCCAATTTCAGAAAAGCGTTTTCTAAGTCTCTTTTTCGCTTCAATTAGGTTTCTAATTCTTGATTTTAGCACACTGGTAACAAATGGTTTGGATAAGTAAGCATCTGCACCATTATCATAACCACTAACCCTGTCTACTTCCAAACTTCTAGCCGTAAGCAGTATGACAGGTATATGACAAGTTTCGAACTCGGTCTTCATCAACCTGCACATTTCAAAACCATCCATCTTTGGCATCATAACATCACTAATGACCAAATCTGGGTAACGTTTTTTAACCATTTCTAAGCCCTCTTCCCCATTCTTTGCCTGCAAAACCTTGTATTTGTCTTGCAAATCGTTCTTTAAGTGTTGACGAAGCTCCTTGTTATCCTCAACCAATAAAATAGTTGGTTTTTCAATTTCACTTTCAGTATTAGGATTTGGCAGAATTAGATTTTCATCATCCGCGATATACATTTCATATTCTACAGATTTCATGGAATTGATCAAGAATTCGTTCTTTACATTCTCAACTTCAACCGGGGTAGACTTATTATCCAAAGGTAATCTCACCACAAATTTACTACCTACACCATATTCACTTTCCACAAAAATTTCTCCACCATGTTTTTCCACCAGAGCCTGCGTAAAATTCAGCCCTATTCCCGTGCCGGACTTAGTTACATCTATATGGTAAAATCTTGAAAAGATGTTTTTAATTTGCTCTTTATCTAAGCCTATTCCCGAATCTGTAACGGTAATTTCAACAAAATCCCCTGTCATTTCCTTTTTAAGAAATAATAGTTTGGACGAGCTTTTTTTCTGGGATACCTTTTTTATTGAAAAGGTGATTTCGCCACCTGCATTGGTAAATTTTATGGCATTTGAAATAAGGTTGGTTATAATTTTTTCAACCTTATCCAAATCGAACAATAAGTCGATACTGTCAGACTCTGAGATAAATCTATATTCAATTTCCTTTTTATTGGCAAGACCTACAAATAGTGAAAATATGTCTTCACTAAATTTAACAATGTTTCCTTTTTCGAGCTGAAGGGGTGCCATTCCGACATCCATTTTTCTATAATCCAATAATTGATTCACTAAATGCAATAATCTACGTGCACTACGCTGTATTGAAATAGCTGAAGACTTCACCTCTTCCGGATTATAGGAATAATTGGATAATATTTTATCGACCGGATTCATTATTAAGGTCAACGGTGTTCTAAATTCATGGGAAACATTGACAAAGAATTGAAGTTTCAACTGATCCAGTTCATGTTCTTGTGCTTCTTGTACTTTTTGTGTGTAGTATCTCATTATCAAATAAAACAGTAACACACCAAACAATGAATAAAGTAGATAAGCCCACCAGGTTTTCCAAGGTGGCGAAAGAACTTCAAAATTTACGATGGTTGCCTTAGCTTGCTCCCAATTGCCATCTAGAGATGCTTTTACCTCAAAGCCATATTTTCCCGGACTTAGGTTGGCATAGCTCACCTCTCTTTTTGTGCCAATGGTTTCAAAATCGTTATCAAGACCTTGCAACTTATAGGCATATTGTACCCTTTCTGGGTTTTCAAAATGAAGTGCCAAAAAATCGAACGCAACATAATTTTCATCATAGTTCAATTTTAAATTTTCCAACTCTTCTACCCTATCTTCTAATAAAATTCTTTCATTGACCGTATCACCAACAACTACTGGCATATTGTTCAATGTAAACTGGGTAATCTTAGGTTTTAATGGTGATGAGGGTTTTAATGTAATATCATCTGGGTGAAAAATATTAAATCCGTTTATGCCTCCTATTATAATTCTACCGTCACTGGTTTTCTCAATAGATTTACTTTGATATTCTGGTCCTTGCAACCCATCATGAATATTAAAGTTCTTTAATTGATCTGTTTCCGTATTTAAAAATGAGAGTCCGCTTTTTGTTGTAATCCAAAAATTGTGATTATCATCTTCTTGTACACCAACCACCAAATTATTGGGCAAACCTTCTTTTGAGGTATATGATTTAAGAACATTAAAATCTGAATCTAATTTATAAATACCCGTATCTGCACCCAACCAAATATTTCCTAAATGATCCTCAGAAATATGATTGATAAGGTTGTCTTCAATACCCGGTATTTTAATCTCATTAAAGGTCAATGTTTCAGGTATTCTTTCTTTGAACTGGTTTAAATCAATATAGTTTAACCCTAATGAAGTGCCAACAAATAACCTATTTCTAGAATCAACGAATAAATAAAATATAAAGTTACTGGCAAGGCCATTTTCCTTACCGGCTACATTTTTAAAGTTATGGAACTTATTGGTTACAGGATCAAAGAGACTTAAACCTTCTGTTCTTAACCCAAGCCATATTCTATTATCATTATCTTCTACCCCTGACCAAACGGAATTTTGACCTATGGTATTGGGGTTAGATTCATTGTGCAAGTAACGTTGAACATTATAACTTTCTGGATCAAATCTATTTACCCCCCCATCTAAAGTACATACCCAGATTTGCCCATTCTTAGACTCAAAAGTGTACAAAATTCTATTAGAACTTATACTGTTACGATTATTGGGGTCATGTGGAAAATGCTGAAAGGTATTGTTTTCTTGATTTAATAGATTTAAACCACCATTATAGGCGCTTATCCATAGGCGCTCCTTAGAATCTTGGAGAACAGATTGAACAATTTTTTCGTTTAGTCCGTTTGGGTTTCCCGGTTGATAGTAATAATGACCAAAAGCGTATTGCGAAGGATCTAATTTACTTATCCCTTTATCATAGCTACCTATCCAATAAATACCATTAAAATCTTCATAAATTTTAGACGGTTTATTGTTTGGTAGTGAAAATGAATCGGAAAAGTTATTGACTAAATTCTGAATTACTTTTTCTTCGGTCTTATTTAAAATGAACAGGCCATAACCATCTGTTGATGCCCAGATATTACCATCTTTATCTAAATGCATATCACGAATAGCAATATCCGTTTCATCAGTAAATGATATATGGGAAAAGGTGTTCTTGGACCTATTCCAATGAATAATGTTAGAGAGGTTATTTCCTATCCAAAAATCATTGTCAGCATCAACAAATATATTCTTAGGTATATGGTTTAATTCGTAGTTAGAAGTGTTCTCTATTAATACACGATCAAAATTATCTTGCTCAGCATTATATCTATTTAAATATTCGCCATTGGTTCCTAACCAAATTTCATTGTTTTGATCTTTAAGAATTACATTAACAATATTATTATCCAATGAATTTAAGTTAGAATCATCATTTAGATAATAGTAAAATTTTAATTCAGATACATCTGCATTAAACTCTTCCAGTAATATTTTTATGACACCATTATTGGTAGCTACCCACAAGGCATTCTTTTCTTCATCAAAAAGTAAAGCATTTATAAATTTACGTGGATTGTTAGATAAGGAAAGTTGCTTGTACAGATCTACCCTAAGAAAACTATTGGTTTTTTTATTAAAGTAATTTAAACCGTTGTTAGTACCTATCCATAAATTACCGTCTGCTCCTTCTACAATGGCATTAATTCTATTATTACTAATTGAATGTTGATCATTTAATATTGACTTGTACACTTCAAACTCATACCCATTATACTTATTAAGACCGTCAATAGTACCAAACCACATAAAACCTTCTGAGTCTTGAAAAATAGTTAAGCACGTACTGCTCGATAAACCATCAACGGTATCTAAGTTTTCAAACTTAAAGTTGTTGAATTGAGCATTGGTAACATAGCTAAGTAAGCCACAAAAAATTAATAAAAGTATCTTCCTTTTCATTATAATCCGATTAAAATATGATCCTTTAAAACTTTATAGCTTATCCTATAGCAGTAAAGAATATTTAATAATCAAAATAGCAAAATTTTAGCTAATTATTGCCGAATTATCAATTAAAATAAGAGTTTATTGGCGTTTAACAAATTATGGAGAAAATAGTATTTTTTTAATTGTGATAGATTACAATTGAAGGTTCTAGATGTAATTATATTTAAAAGGCAATACCGCCTTTTGAACGTATAAAAACAAAAAAAAGCCACTGATTTCTCAGTGGCTTCTTGTCGGGGTGGCAGGATTCGAACCTGCGACCTCCGCGTCCCAAACGCGGCGCGATAACCGGGCTACGCTACACCCCGAATTGGTTATCAAAAAATATGTCTCTCAACATACTGTTGCGGAGAGACAGGGATTCGAACCCTGGGTAAGTGTTTCCACCTACGACGATTTAGCAAACCGCTCCTTTCGGCCACTCAGGCACCTCTCCAGTAATTCTTCAATGAACTGTTGCTCTAAATAGCGGATGCAAATGTAGTAAGTATAACTGATTATACACAACAATTTTTACGTTTTTTTTTAATAAAAAAATATCTTGCTGTTACTCAGGATATTCCACACGCAAATGATAAATATTTATAAGCTTCTGTTTGAAGATTTTCTTGATTGTCTCTATTTCTTTGAACGTAATGTCAGCATTCAAAAACTGATTTGCCTTCATTTGACCAGAAATAATTTTGTCGACAAACTCATCTATAATTAAAAATGTTGGATTCTTTAAACTTTTTGATGCTGCTTCTACTGAATCTGCCATCATAAGAATTGCAGTCTCCCTTGAAAAAGGTAAAGGCCCTGGATATCTAAAATCCTCTTCGTTTACATTTTCATCAATTTCTTTTTGCTTCTTGTAGAAGTAAAATACGAAAGTAGTACCATGGTGAGAACGTATAAAATCTATAACTCGATCGGGAATATTATTCTTTCTGGCGATTTCAATGCCTTTTATTACATGGTCCACGATAATTCTAGCACTGTCTTTTGGACTAAGTTCATCGTGCGGGTTTACATTGGTTACTTGGTTTTCAGTAAAATAAGTAGGGTCGTTCATCTTACCAATATCGTGATACAATGCCCCTACCCTTACCAGCATGGCATTAGCACCAATTTCATTGGCCGCAGCCTCAGCTAAATTGGCTACCTGTAAAGAGTGGTGAAATGTTCCCGGAGCCTTATTGCTTAATTCTTTTAATAGTTTAGAATTGGTATCGGAAAGCTCTAATAAGGACACATCGGACACCAATCCAAAAACTTTCTCGTAGATATAGATCAAAGGCTGAACAAACAGCGTAATCATTCCATTTAGAAGAAAAAGACCCAAGGTATACCATTCAATATCACTTAAGTCTCCCTCATGAATGGTATGAAAAGCCAAATAACCTATAATATATATTAATGTAATCTGCCCTACGCTAACAAAAAGGTTAGCCCTTTTGTATAATTCCGACACCGTTAGAATAGTAACTATTCCCGTAATAATCTGAAGAAATATATATTCAAAACTATTAGGTACCACAAAACCAAGAATAAGTATGGTCAAGACATGTACAAATAACCCTAATCTTGCGTCAAAAAAAGTTTTTAGGATCAACGGTAGAATACATAACGGGACAACAAAAACCAATTGATCATTATACTTTATAACCATTGTGGTTACAAATACCATTAATAAAATATTGAAAAATATAAAAGTGACTTTTACATTGTTTTCATAAACGGTTCTTCTATACTTTTTTAGGAATAAAAATAGCATGATCAATACCAATGCCACTAGAACGGTATAACCTATTAAAATAAAGTAATAATTATTGGCAGTCCACAATTCAGACTCATACTCTGACTTTAAAGATTCCAAAATCTTTAAATTTTCTGCCTCTACCACTTCTCCTTTAGCTATGATCAAACGGCCTTGATCAACGGTACCACGCGTATAAGAAAGTTTTGACAACGCCTCTGCCCTAGCTTTTTGGGTGAGATTATTATCAAAACTTACGTTAGGCTCAATAATATCAAAAAATAAGGCTTGTATTTCCTTTTCAAATGCGCTGAAATTATTATCATCAAGTATAGCGCTAACCAGGTTATTGATTTCACTTACCTTTAAAAAATCTGAAACGCGTACTTTACTTGCCTCATTTCCCTTTACCAAATAAATGAAATTACGTTGTACCTGTTTGCCATTATTCTGTAATATTCCCTTTGCATAAACAGAATCTAAAATGACTTGGGCAAAATATTTTAATCGGCTTTTTTGGTTTCCAGTCAGCTCTGTATTTCCCCATTGAGACTCAAATTCATCATCAAACGACTCTCTAACTTTTTCTACTATACCCTCATCATAACTATAGTAAGGTAATTGATTATTTTCTATAATTTGCTTTTCCTTAGCTATTTCAGCATCGGTCTTTTGAATAGAAAAATCAAAAGGGGCATACAGGTTTTCAAACTGCCACGGTTTTCCTTTTTGAAACTCATATTTAAATTTACCTCCTTTGGGCAAGAAGAATACTATAAATGCAACCGCTACTACATAGAGTATATATTTGAAAATGAGCGATTGCTGTTTGTAAAGATTATCCAAAAGAAAATTGTATTAGGTTCTTCAAAAATAGAAAATAATAAACTGATAACTAGTAATTGAGATGATATCACTTGGGTTGCTTTAGAATTTAGTAATTTCGTTTCATCTAAATTTAAAAACATGAAAGAGGTAGTTATTGTTTCAGCCGTAAGAACCCCTATAGGTAGTTTTATGGGCGGATTATCTACAATACCAGCTCCAAAATTAGGAGCCATAGCTATTGAAGGTGCTTTAAAAAAAATTGATCTTAGTCCAGATGTAGTAGACGAAGTATTAATGGGCAATGTAGTTCAAGCCGGTACCGGACAAGCACCGGCCAGACAAGCTGCAATATTTGCCGGCATACCAAATAACGTTCCTTGTACAACCATAAATAAAGTTTGTGCTTCGGGCATGAAGGCCGTAATGCAAGGGGCTCAAGCAATTGCTTTGGGTGATGCCGATATTGTAGTTGCGGGAGGAATGGAAAATATGAGTCTTATACCGCATTACGTACATATGAGAACCGGAACAAAATTTGGTCCTTCTACTTTAATAGACGGAATGCAAAAAGATGGCTTGGTTGATGCATATGATCAAAATGCAATGGGCGTGTGTGCAGATGCTTGCGCCACTAAATATGAATTTAGCAGAGAAGATCAAGATGCCTACGCCATTCAATCATACAAAAGATCTTCAGAAGCTTGGGAAAACGGTAAATTCGATAATGAGGTTATTCCCGTAGCTGTTCCGCAAAGACGTGGCGAACCAAAAATGGTTACTAAGGACGAAGAATACTCAAACGTATTTATTGACAAAATACCCAATTTAAGACCGGCATTTTCTAAAGAAGGCACAGTTACCGCTGCTAATGCCTCTACCATTAATGACGGTGCCGCTGCATTAGTCTTAATGAGCAAAGAAAAAGCCATTGAGCTAAATCTTACACCTTTAGCAACAATAAAAAGCTATGCAGATGCAGCGCATGAACCAGAATGGTTTACTACAGCACCGGCAAAAGCATTACCGAAAGCGCTAGCGAAGTCTAATTTAAAATTGGAAGAAATAGATTTCTTTGAATTTAATGAAGCATTCTCCGTAGTTGGACTCGCAAATATGAAAATATTAGGCTTGAACGATAAAAACGTCAATGTAAATGGCGGTGCCGTTTCTCTAGGGCACCCATTAGGATGTTCTGGCGCACGTATATTGATTACATTGCTAAATGTATTGGAGCAAAATAACGCAAAACTAGGTGCTGCAGCCATTTGTAATGGCGGTGGAGGCGCATCGGCAATCATTGTCGAAAGAGCTTAAGCTTTAAATAATATTCATGCAATACGGAATTTGTTTTTTAAGTATTCTACCTGTACGAAGCATGCCCGATGAGGCATCTGAACTGGTAACACAACTTTTGTTCGGGGAACATTACAAGGTTTTAGAATGCAGAAAAAACTGGTCTAGGATAAAAACTGTCCTTGACAAATGTGAAGGTTGGATCATGAATAGCCAACTTATGTTTATACCTGAAGATGAATTCAATGATATTCAAACTAGAAAGGAATTGAAATATGTCTCAGATTTAATTTCTTTTGTTGAAGACCATAATAAAGTTTTAACACCAATTCTAATAGGGTCATGCATACCAGAAATTGCTTCTTTACCCATTACATTCAATGGAACATTTACAAATACAGAACAACCAAAGGAAAAGCTGATAAAAACCGCATTATTATACCTAAACTCACCCGAACTTAAAGGTGGAAAAACGCCTTTTGGTATTGACAGTGCCGGCTTTGCCCAAATGGTATATAGAATAAACGGCTACCATCTTCTAAGAACGGCAGAAAGCCAATCTAAACAAGGTTCCGCATTAAGTTTTGTAGAAGAAAGTGAGGCTGGAGACTTAGCATTCTTTGATAACGCTAATGGGGATATTGACCATGTAGGCATCATAATGGAGGATAATTATGTAATTCATGTAAATGGTAAAGTAAGAGTAGATCGCTTAGACCATACCGGTATTTTCAATAATGACCTTAGAACATACACGCATCAATTAAGAGTCATTAAAAAAGTTGTATAAAAAAAAGGCCCTATTTAGGGCCTTTTTCATTTTACTGTAAGTTAGAATTACTCTCCTAACAACTTCTTTATTCTAGTAAAGTTTTCAGTATCACCCATAGCTCCATAAATATTCTTAAGCTGTGTCATGATATTTTCATTACCAGGGTTGTTCTTCAATGCATCTTCCAAAACATCTGCACCTTGCTTGAACAAGCTATCCTTTTTCTCTTTCAATTCATCATACTTGGCAATATCCGCTCTACTATTACCTAAAGAGTTCATTTCATCAATAAGGTTGTTACCTTCATTTACATAGGTTGTAGAAAGATTTAAATATGCATTGGTATATTTAGGATCAAGCTCTATCGCTTTTTTGTAAGATACACGAGCATCTTCATAATTGTCTTGCTCCATGCTAATTACACCAACGTTGTAATGTAAATCTGGATTATCTGGTGCAAGTGCTATTGCCTGAGCCATTAATTCTTTAAACTTATCTTTATTTCCTTGATTGAAATAAAGGTTTGCTTCATTTAAAATAAGATTTACATCTTCTGGATCATTTTTTCTAGCTGCCTGATATGCTTCTAAAGCTTTTTCATCTTGCCCTAATTGAGTGTAGATCAATGCTGTATTCTTAACAATTTCAGCTTTTTTAGATGGCGTTTTTTCATCTACAGGATTGGTATAAGTACCAGATTTCACCATAAGGTCACGTTGAACTTTATCCATCTCCTCAACTTCACCTGAAGCCGCATTCGTAGCCTTATACACAACACCGCTACCATCATAACCTACTTCTTGTAGTTTGTTATAATAATCTAACGCCATTTCATAATGACCACCGTTTACAGCACTACCTGCAGCATAGTACAAGTAAGATGTATCCTTAGGACTCAATGTATAGCTCATATACAACTTCTCAGCCGCTTCTTTAAACTTATTGTTACTGTTATCGCTAACCGCAGAGTTAACCAAATCTGCAGTCAATGCTGCCATATACTGGTTAGTTTCTGAAGAATATTTTTGTTTACCAGAAGCTTCTTCTATCTCAATAACCTTTTTGAAAGAATTCGCAGATTTTTCAAATGCATCATTATCTCCTTTTTTGGCTAAATCGCTATAAATTTTACCTCTTGTAAAGTAATATTGCGCCTGAGTTTTCTCATCAGCTGCGGCAATAGTACCTGAAGCAGCTTCAATAGCAGTTTTGGCTGCTGTAGCATCGCCAGATTTTAATGCCTTTTCCGCAGACTTTATTTCATTCTTTTGAGCAAAACCGACCATAGTAAATGTCAGCGCAGCTACAAGTAATAACCTATTTTTCATTTTTAATATATTAATTATTAGTGTTTATTATTTAAGTTTATTCTTCGGTATCAGGATTATCAATCTCTGTGCCATCTTTTTCTTCAGTATCATCTACTTCAGTTGCACCCTCCGTATTTACTTCTATATCAAGGATTTCAGATTCTTCAAGATCATCTTCATCCTTCATAACCTTAGCAACTGCAGCAATAGAGTCGTTACCTTTAATATTGATCAACCTAACACCTTGCGTAGCTCTTCCCATAACGCGTAAATCCTCTACGCTCATACGAATTGCTATTCCTGATTTGTTGATAATCATTAAATCATCAGAATCGGTAACGTTTTTAATAGCTACAAGTCCGCCCGTTTTATCAGTAACACTAATAGTCTTAACCCCTTTACCTCCTCTATTGGTAACTCTATAATCTTCTATACTAGATCTTTTTCCATAACCTTTTTCAGAAACAACTAAAATTTCTTCCTCAAAATTATGAACCGACACCATACCGATTACTTCGTCTTCATCATTTGCCAAAGTTACACCTCTAACACCAGAAGCATTTCTACCCATTGGTCTAGTTTTACTTTCTTCAAACCTAATTGCCTTACCAGATTTAAGTCCAAGGAATATTTGACTTGTTCCCGTAGTCAACTTAGCTTCTAGCAACTCATCACCATCTCGAACGGTGATGGCATTGATACCATTTTGACGTGGTCTTGAATATTGCTCTAAAGATGTTTTCTTAACCACACCTTTTTTAGTAGCCATAATCACATAATGTGCATTTATGTAATCTTCATCCTTTAAATCTTGCGTACAAATGAACGCTTTTACACTATCATCCTGTTCTATATTGATAAGGTTCTGAATTGCCCTACCTTTAGACGTTCTACTACCTTCCGGTATTTCAAACACACGCATCCAGAAACATTTCCCTTTTTGCGTAAAGAACAACATATATTGGTGGTTGGTACCAACGAACAAATGCTCTAAGAAATCTTCATTTCTGGTTGAGGATGCTTTTTGACCTACACCACCTCTATTTTGCGTTTTGTACTCGGTCAAAGGAGTTCTCTTGATATAACCTGCGTGAGAAATGGTAATTACCACTTGCTCATCTGGAATCATATCTTCCATACTAAGATCTCCACCTGCTACATTGATTACAGACCTTCTTTCATCGCCATACTTTTCCTTAACCTCAAGAAGCTCATCTTTGATGATTTGCATTCTTCGCTCCTTTTTATCAAGAATATCTTTTAAATCGGCAATAAGAAGCATAATTTCATCATACTCGGTTCTAAGCTTATCTTGCTCCAGACCTGTCAACTGACGTAAACGCATTTCAACAATGGCCTTGGCTTGAATCTCACTTAATTTAAAGCGTTCAATTAAGTTGTTCCTTGCCTCATCAGCATTATTGGAAGCTCTAATTATTGCAATTACCTCATCTATATTATCAGAAGCAATTATTAAACCTTCTAGTATATGGGCACGATCTTCAGCTTTTTTCAACTCGAACTGAGTACGTCTAACCACTACTTCATGTCTATGCTCAACAAAATGATGTATCATTTCCTTGACATTCAACAACTGCGGTCTACCATTTACCAATGCAATATTATTTACACTAAATGAGGATTGCAATGCCGTATACTTGTACAACATGTTCAATACTATATTAGGAATAGCATCTCTCTTTAAAATGTAAACGATACGCATACCGTTACGGTCAGATTCATCTCTAATGTTAGAGATACCCTCTATCTTTTTATCATTAACAAGATCGGCAGTTTTCTTGATCATATCTGCCTTGTTCACCTGATAAGGAATCTCCGTAACCACAATACACTCCCTTCCCTGAACCTCTTCAAAGCTAGCCTTTGCACGTATTTTTACACGACCTCTACCTGTATGAAAAGCCTCTTTAACGCCATCATAACCATATATAATACCACCGGTTGGAAAATCTGGTGCTTTAATATGGGTGATAAGCTCGTCTATCTCAATTTCATTATTATCAATATAGGCCACCGTACCATCTACCACTTCAGATAAATTATGAGGAGGCATATTGGTAGCCATACCTACCGCAATACCAGACGCACCGTTCACTAAAAGGTTTGGCACCCTTGTTGGCAAAACCGTAGGTTCTTTTAAAGAATCATCAAAATTCAATTGATGATCAACCGTTTCTTTATCAATATCAGCCAACATGTCATCTGCAATTTTACGCATACGGGCTTCCGTATAACGCATTGCTGCAGGACTATCACCATCTATTGATCCAAAGTTACCTTGACCATCTACAAGCATGTAGCGTAAACTCCATTCTTGAGCCATACGCACCATGGTATCATATACAGAAGTATCACCATGTGGGTGGTACTTACCTAAAACTTCCCCTACAATACGTGCAGATTTCTTATGTGAGCTATTACTTCTAACTCCTAATTCATGCATTCCGAAAAGAACTCTTCTGTGTACGGGTTTTAATCCGTCCCTAACATCTGGCAGGGCACGTGACACAATGACCGACATTGAGTAATCAATGTAGGCAGATTTCATTTCCTCTTCAATATTAATGGGAATCAATTTTTCACCGTCAGCCATTTTAAAATCTTCTGTTTTTTAATTAGTAAAAAAGCATGCCAATATACTTAAATCCTAGGCGTTTCAAGAATATGTGGATTTAATAATATTAATTTTTATTAACACTTGGCAGAGTTATGTTAATTTTTACTTTATCCGCTAATTTCGTACTTATTAAAGCGGGTTTTAATGGCTTTTACAATAACTTTAACGATTATAGGTACGGTATTTGCCAATGATTGGATGAGATTTAGTAATTTTATAGAAGATAATATAGTATATGGATGATAATTTTTCCCCAAGAGTAAAGGATGTTATTGCTTATAGCAAGGAGGAAGCATTGCGACTTGGTCACGATTTTATCGGTACCGAGCACCTCATGCTTGGGCTTCTTAGAGATGGAAACGGGAAGGCCATTAGCATTTTAGATGCTTTAGAAGTCGATTTAGAACACTTACGTAGAAAGGTAGAAATTCTAAGTCCTTCTAACCCTAACGCTAGTGGCGTACAAAAAGATAAAAAGAACTTGCATTTGACAAGACAAGCTGAACGTGCTTTAAAAACAACTTTTTTAGAAGCTAAACTTTTTCAAAGTTCTTCTATAAATACTGCGCACCTTCTACTTTGTATCCTTAGAAATGAAAACGATCCTACAACAAAACTTTTACATAAACTTAAGGTCGATTACGACGGTGTTAAAGAACAGTTTAAATTTATGATTACAAGTGATGACGATATGGTAGATGGCCCAACGGCCGAATCTTTTCCAAGTGATTCTGAAGAGTCCAATGAAGGAAAAGAAAGCACCTTTGGCTCCGCTTCTAATCAAAAAGGTGCCAAAAAATCTAAAACTCCGGTTCTGGATAATTTTGGTAGGGACCTTACACAAATGGCAGAGGAAAATAAACTGGACCCTGTTGTTGGTAGAGAAAAAGAAATTGAAAGGGTTTCACAAATTCTTAGCCGAAGAAAAAAGAACAATCCACTGTTAATTGGTGAACCAGGTGTTGGTAAAAGTGCCATTGCAGAGGGTCTTGCCCTTCGAATAATCAATAAAAAAGTTTCAAGAATTCTGTACAATAAAAGAGTGGTAACGCTTGACCTTGCTTCTTTGGTTGCCGGGACTAAATACAGAGGACAGTTTGAAGAACGCATGAAAGCGGTCATGAACGAACTTGAAAAGAATGATGATGTCATTTTATTCATAGATGAAATTCATACTATTGTTGGTGCCGGTGGCGCAACTGGAAGTTTAGATGCTTCAAATATGTTTAAACCCGCATTGGCAAGAGGCGAAATTCAATGTATTGGCGCAACTACTTTAGATGAATACAGACAATATATTGAAAAAGATGGTGCCCTAGAAAGACGTTTTCAAAAGGTTATCGTAGAACCTACTTCTGTTGAAGAAACAGTGGAGATTCTACATAATATTAAAGGTAAATACGAAGACCACCATAATGTAACCTATACTGACGAAGCTATTGAAGCTTGCGTAAAACTTACAAATAGGTACATGACCGATCGTTTTTTACCGGACAAGGCTATCGATGCTTTAGATGAGGCTGGCTCTAGAGTACACATTGTTAATATGGATGTTCCAAAGCAAATTCTTGAATTAGAAAAGAAATTGGAAGATGTTCGTGAACTTAAAAACAGTGTGGTAAAAAAGCAGAAATACGAAGAAGCTGCTAAATTACGTGATGACGAAAAGAGTCTGGAAAAAGAACTTGCCATAGCCCAAGAGCGATGGGAAGATGACAGTAAACTGAACAAAGAGACCGTTAGCGAAGAAAATGTTGCCGATGTTGTTTCAATGATGAGCGGTATACCTGTTAATAGAATAGCGCAAACAGAAAGTAATAAATTAGCTGGTCTACCGGAATTGATCAAATCTAATGTTATTGGTCAAAACGACGCCGTTGCAAAGGTTTCCAAAGCTATTCAGCGTAATAGAGCGGGACTTAAAGATCCCAACAAGCCAATTGGCTCATTTATATTCTTAGGTCAGACCGGTGTTGGTAAAACCCAACTTGCCAAAGTATTGGCAAAAGAACTTTTTGATTCTGAAGACGCACTTATACGTATTGATATGAGTGAGTATATGGAGAAGTTTGCCATCTCTAGATTGGTTGGTGCCCCTCCAGGATATGTAGGTTATGAAGAAGGTGGTCAACTAACAGAAAAAGTTAGAAGAAAACCGTATTCGGTAATACTATTGGATGAAGTTGAAAAGGCACACCCAGATGTTTTCAATATGCTTTTACAGGTATTGGATGATGGTTTCTTAACAGATAGTTTGGGTCGTAAGATCGACTTTAGAAATACGATCATTATTATGACCTCCAATATTGGAGCTAGACAATTAAAAGATTTTGGACAAGGTGTAGGTTTTGGTACAGCTGCAAAAAAATCTCAGGAAGATGCTCACCAGAAAGGTGTTATTGAAAATGCCTTAAAGAAAGCGTTTGCCCCAGAGTTTTTAAATAGAATTGATGATGTTATTGTATTCAATGCCCTGGAAAGAGAGGACATTCATAAGATCATTGACATAGAACTAGCTAAATTGTTCAAGAGAATCAAGGATATTGGTTATCACTTGAATCTTACCGACGAAGCAAAAGACTATATTGCTGAGAAAGGTTTTGATAAGCAGTATGGTGCAAGACCGTTAAAAAGAGCAATTCAAAAATACATTGAAGATGCCTTAGCGGAAGAAATAGTAAATTCTAAGCTTAAGGAAGGTGACAGTATTTATATTGATCTTGACAAAAAGAGCGAAGAATTGACCATTAAGATTGAAAAAGCCGAGGAAGAGTCTCCTAAAACGTAGATTTTCTCACTTTTACAGTATAAAAAAAGAGCCCTAACAAGGGCTCTTTTTTCGTACAATATTTTCTAAGTCGTAAGAATAGAAATACAGCCTTTCATAGCTATACGCAGTACGAACGATATTTTCGCGTTTAAACTAAAATTTTGCACAAAGATTGTAGTTCACTTTACTTTCGCTCAAGACACACTATATTAATACTGAAAGAATGAAAGTTGGATCTACCAAGAAAAAAGTAATTGTGCGAGAGTACGAATTAGAAACAGGCAAAATTCAGGTTTATGAGAATTACATGGTATCCATCTTTGACGAGGGCGCTACATTAACATTAGAAAGAGCTTACCAAATTATTGGTATAGCTGAAATTCATTTTAGAGATAAGAATTTTGGGTTCATTAGTCTACGTAGGCACTCATTTGCCATTGACCCAACCATTTACAACTACTTAAAACAACTAGACAATCTTAAAGCTTTTGCAATCGTTTCAGTAAAAGAAATCGACATGCACAACTTTAAGATCGAAAAACTGTTTTACAAAAAGCCTATGAAATTCTTCATAGAATTTGATAACGCATTAAAATGGGTTAAAAGAAGGGTGAATTCTTAAGAATTATTGATTGGACTGATTTTCTTCTTCCGTAACGGGTTGTTCTGGCAATTTAAACAAATCCAAATATGCATTTGCCAAATTATCTATAACATCTGAAGCGGTTAAGGACTGAAAACCAGTAGACTCTACGGCTATATCTCCAGATCTGCCATGTAAATAGACCCCAAAGATTGAAGCATCCAGTGCCGGGTAACCTTGCGCCAACAACCCTGTAATCACACCTGTTAACACATCACCTGTTCCTGCTGTAGCCATACCAGGATTACCAGTGGTATTTACATATCCCTTGTCATTATAAACCACAATAGTGTGTGCACCCTTTACAACTACAATACAATTATATTTTTTTGAAAACTCCTTTACTTTTTTCAACTTTTCAAAGTCATCTTTCCAACTGCCGATCAATCGCTCCAACTCTTTTGGATGAGGCGTTAAAATAGTTTTTTCAGGAAGCTCTTTTAACAGTTCTTTCTTTTTAGAAAGTATATTAAGTGCATCTGCATCAATTACCAAGGGAGATTTATTTTGCTCTAAGAAACTTGCAAATGCCTTAATAGACACATCGCTTGTACCCATTCCCATTCCTATCCCTACAACGCTTGGCTCAATATCAAACTTAATTTCAGTAAGTTCTTTTTCTTCAAGATCTGTCAACACCATTATTTCGGGTAATGCGGTCTGTAATATAGTATAACCAATTCTGGGAACATAGGATGTGACCAACCCGCTACCGGCACAAATAGCAGCCTTAGACGAAAGACAAACGGAACCTATTTTCCCATAACTTCCTCCAACAATTAATGAATGGCCATAGGTACCCTTATGTCCAAATTTTTCCCTAGGCTTATACAATGTCAATACTTCATTCTTCCCTATTAACTCATATTCCGTTTCGGTCTGCATTAAATACTCAGGATCCAAACCTATATCCAATACCTCCCATTGCTCAATGAAACCACCAGTTTCCGGTAAAAAGAAAACTAGTTTAGGAGTTTGAAAACTCAATACATAATTTGATTTTATAATAGCATCAAAATTTTCAGGTCCTTGATCGGTGAACAATCCTGAAGGAATATCAATTGAAAGAATAAATGCCTGAGAATTATTTAAGTGCTGAATAACTTTTATCACCCAATCATCAGGTGTTCTATTTAAACCTATTCCAAAAATGCCGTCCACAATGATATCTTCCCTACCTATTGCCGGTAGTTCATCATCAGAATTCATAAAATGCGGCCAAATTTTTCGATCTTTTAATCGATCTAGGTTAATTAAAAAGTCTTTTGACCTCTTTTCACTATAATTGATAACATATACTTCTAAATTATAACCATGATCCACAAGATGTCTGGCCAGCGCAATACCATCGCCCCCGTTATTACCTATTCCACAGAATAAATGAATTTTCACTGGAGCTCCTTGCATACGCAAATGCATCCAATTAAAAAGTTGCAAAGCAGCACGTTCCATTAATTCATTACTACCAATTTCCTCCTTTTTTATAGAAATCTGATCTGCTTTATAAATTTGTTTTGCGCTATATAATTTCATTCTTTATTGTATTTATATCTAAAAAATAACTATTCCGTAAAAAATTGTGGAATGATTTGTTTAAGTTATCAAATGTACTACTTTTGACTTTCAACCATTAGTATTTATGGACTGCTATATAACAGACATAACATTAGATTTCACTTCAGCTACTATTACTTATGGTACAGCTACGGCACGTTTCACCCTTTGGGGTTAAAAACTATATATCTCCGTACCCGTGTTTAATTACACCATATCTTAAATTACAAAGTCAACATTACACATCATGAAAGTTCTAAAATTCGGTGGTTCATCTGTAGCCAAGCCTGAAAATATAGTTAAAATTAAAAATATAATCTCTAAATATAACGACCATATAATTTTGGTTGTTTCAGCTTTTGGAGGTGTAACAGATTTATTATTGCAAGCCGGTTCTTTGGCATCTGCACAAGATCAGAAATACAAAGAAATACTACATACATTAGAAGAAAGACATTTAGCTACGGTTAAAGAGTTAATTCCCGTTACTACTCAAAGTAAGGTGCTTAGCAAAGTAAAAAGCGAATTCAATGTGCTTGAAACACTACTTGAGGGCGCTTACTTTATTGGAGAAATAACACCTAAATTATCTGACAAAATAGTAAGTTACGGTGAACTTCTTTCTTCATATATCATTAGTGAATATCTAATTAATGAAAAGCTTGATGCCGTTTTTAAGGATAGTAGAGAATTAATAATCACACATAAACTAAACGGTAAAAATGTGGTGAATTTCACCAAAACCAACGCTAATTGCGAGGAATTTTTTAATTCTTCAAAAAAACAGGTTTCAGTTTGCCCAGGATTTATAGCCATATCGGAAGAAGGCATATCTACTACGTTAGGCCGTGGTGGTTCAGATTATACCGCTGCTATTTATGCTGCTGCGGTAGATGCCGATATTTTGGAAATATGGACAGATGTGAGCGGTATGTACACGGCTAACCCAAAAATGGTAAAACAAGCGAAGGCCATTCCGCATATTTCCTATGAAGAAGCAATGGAACTATCGCATTTTGGAGCAAAAGTACTTTATCCTCCAACAATACAGCCCGTTCTATCTAAAGGAATATCCATAGTTATAAAAAACACTTTTAGCCCAGAGGAAAAAGGAACTTTAATAACCAAATCTAAAAACGAAAAAGGTAAAACGGTACGCGGTATTAGCCATATTGGCAACATTGCCCTATTATCTTTAGAAGGTCCAGGTATGGTAGGTATACCAGGAATATCTAAACGTTTTTTTGAAGTACTTTCTCAAGCTGATATAAGTGTTGTTTTAATTACACAAGCATCTTCTGAACATTCTATTTGTGTAGGTATATCTGCCAATGATGTAGAAAAGGCAATTAGTATCGTTAACGAAGCTTTTGAATACGAAATTGAAAGGGGACGCATTAAAATGGTTATTCCTGAAAGTGATTTAGCCATTGTGGCCTTAGTGGGTGATAATATGAAAAGTCACCAAGGTCTAAGCGGTAAAATGTTCAGTACTTTAGGTAAAAACAATGTAAATATTAGAGTAATTGCCCAAGGTGCCTCCGAAAGAAATATTTCTTGCATTATTGACGAAAAAGATGTCAAAAAGGCATTAAACGCTTTGCACGAGGAGTTTTTTGAAGAAAACATTAAACAATTGAATCTATTTGTAATGGGTGTTGGTAATGTTGGAGCTAAATTTTTAGAGCAAATTAGAGAGCAACGTAAATTCCTAAAAGAGAATTTAAAATTGAACATTAGGGTTATTGGAATGTCCAACTCTAGAACAATGCTTTTTGATGAAAAAGGAATTGACCTAAATGATTGGGCTACCAAACTTGCGAATGGAGAAAAAGCGGATAAAGTCAAATTCTTAGCCTTAGTAAATAGTCTAAACTACCGAAATAGTATTTTCGTAGATAACACAGCCAGTGAAGAAGTATCAAAAACCTACAGTGAATATCTGGGCAATAGCATATCTGTAGTTACATGTAATAAAATTGCATGTTCATCTGAATTTGAGAACTATTCACATTTAAAATCCTTAGCCAGAACATACAACGCTCCGTTTTTATTTGAAACCAATGTTGGTGCCGGTTTACCAATAATCGATACTCTTAAACATTTGATTGCTTCGGGTGATAAAATATTGAAAATACAAGCTGTTCTTTCTGGTAGTTTAAACTTTGTTTTCAATAATTTCAATGATCAAACTACTTTTCATGATGTGGTGAAACAAGCTCAAGAAGAGGGCTATACAGAGCCTGATCCGAAAATTGATTTAAGTGGTGTTGATGTCATGCGCAAAATTTTGATTTTAGCGCGCGAAAGTGGTAATCAGCTAGAAATTAGCGATATAAAAAACAATCCGTTTTTACCCGAAGAAAGTTTAAATACTGACAACAATGAAGACTTTTTTGCCTCTTTGATTAAGTATGAGCCACATTTTCAGTCTTTGTTTTCAAGTGCAAAAAAATCCGATAGCAAGCTTAAGTATGTGGCCCAGTTCGATGATGGAAAAGCAAGTGTAGGATTACAGGAAATACCTAAAGGTCATGATTTCTATAATTTAGAAGGTAGTGATAACATTGTTCTTTTCTACACTGAAAGATACCCTAACCAGCCAATGATAATTAAAGGTGCGGGTGCGGGCGCTGCTGTAACGGCCTCAGGAATATTCGCCGATATTATACGAATAGGTAATTTCTAAATTTCATAACTATAACTTTCATTATGGCTACAAACGAAATTAAAGTATTTTGCCCTGCAACAGTTGCCAACGTTTCATGCGGATTTGATGTGCTTGGTGTCGCCCTAGACTCGGTCGGTGATGAAATGGTGGTTAGAAAAGTGCCTCAAAAAGGTATTAAAATAACAAAACTTACCGGACAAGATTTACCAAAAGAGACATTGAACAATGTGGCAGGAGTTGCTGGTAACGCATTTCTATTAGCCTCTGATTATGACGGCGGATTTGAAATCGAAATAGATAAAAAAATAAAACCTGGCAGTGGTATAGGTAGTAGCGCTGCTAGTTCTGCAGGTGCTGTTTGGGCCATGAACCACTTATTGGGCAACCCCTTTAGCAAAACTGAATTGGTAAAATTTGCCATGGAAGGTGAACGTTTGGCAAGTGATGTAGCCCACGCAGACAATGTGGCTCCCGCACTGTTTGGCGGTTTCACTTTAGTACGCAGCTATAGTCCGCTAGATATCATTGATATACCGGCTCCAACTGAATTATATTTGACCATAATTCATCCGCAGATAGAAATAAAAACTTCTGATTCCAGAAAGATTTTGAAAACAACTATCTCTATGGAAACAGGAATTAAGCAATGGGGAAATGTAGGTGGATTAGTAGCCGGACTTTTCAAAAAAGATTATGATTTAATCGGTCGTTCCCTAGAAGATCATATTGTTGAACCAATACGTTCTATTTTAATTCCGGGGTTTGACGAAGTTAAAAAGGTGTCTTTGGAAGCCGGAGCATTAGGATCTGGTATATCTGGATCAGGACCTTCTATTTTTGCATTCAGCAAAGGAAAAGATACCGCTTTAAAAGTAGGTGAGTCCATGAAAAAAGTCTATGATAAAATTGGAATAGACTACGAAATTCATGTCTCTAAAATAAACACTGAAGGCGTAAAAATTTTATAAATAAAAAGTAGTTTACTACTAACCATTAAACATACTCATCTTGAAATTCTATAGTTTAAACAATACTGCACCCAAAGTTTCTTTTGACACCGCCGTTGTCAATGGTATTGCACCAGATAAAGGCTTATATTTTCCAGAAGAAATAACCCCTCTACCAACTTCGTTTTTTGAGCATATTGAAAATCTTACCAATGAGGAAATCGCTTTTACGGCTATTCGTCAATTTGTAACAGAGGTTATACCAGATAATGTATTGAAAGATATACTAAAAGAGGTGCTAGACTTCGATTTTCCGGTTATTGACATTACTTCCAACATTGGTACATTAGAACTTTTTCATGGTCCAACCATGGCTTTTAAAGATGTTGGCGCTCGTTTTATGGCACAGTGCCTAGGATATTTTTCTAGAGCATCAAAAAATGAAGTAACCGTACTTGTAGCTACATCGGGCGATACCGGTGGCGCAGTTGCTAATGGTTTTCTAGGCGTAGATGGTGTAAAAGTTGTTATACTGTACCCAAGCGGCAAAGTAAGTGACATTCAAGAAAGACAACTGACTACTTTAGGACAAAATATTACGGCACTAGAGGTAGACGGTATGTTCGATGACTGCCAGGCTATGGTAAAAAATGCATTTTTGGATAAGGAATTGCTTGATAACATGAAATTAACTTCTGCTAACTCCATTAATGTTGCACGTTGGTTACCGCAGTTATTCTATTTTCTTTTTGCTTACAAACAAGCTAAATCACAAGATAAGGAAATCATATTCTCAGTCCCTTCCGGCAATTTCGGGAATATCTGTGCAGGGCTAATGGCACAACGTTTAGGCATGCCGGTAAAACACTTTATCGCAGCTACAAATGTAAATGATACCGTGCCCCAATTTATGCAAACCAAAGAATATTCACCAAAGCCGTCTACAGCTACTATCTCTAATGCTATGGACGTTGGAGACCCAAGTAACTTTATTAGAATTAGACACTTGTTTCAGAATAATTTTGATTTGCTAAAGGACAATCTTTCTGCCTACTCTTTTACAGATAATGAAACAAAGAAAGCCTTAAAAGAGATTAATGAAATAAATGGTTATGTTGCCGACCCACATGGTGCCGTAGGTTATTTAGGACTAAAGAAATATCAAGAGCTACATCCTAATACTTATGGCATTTTCTTAGAAACCGCTCACCCGGTCAAGTTTTTAGATATTGTTGAGGAAACCCTTGATGAAAAGCTGGAGATTCCAGCACAAATTAAAAAAGTAATGAATAAAACCAAGGCATCCATTAAAATTGCTAGTTATGATGAACTTAAAAATTTTCTTTTAAGTTCTTAGATAACTTCAAGGTTATAATATTTTCTCAATTCCCTGGTTAGCCACATTGGCTTCTATTTATTTTCGATAAATTTGCATCGTCAATATATATAGAAGATGAAAAATACTGCGCTTACTTCAACACATGAATCTCTTGGTGCCAA
Organism: Maribacter sp. HS; assembly: GCF_048059195.1. Taxonomy (NCBI): domain Bacteria; kingdom Pseudomonadati; phylum Bacteroidota; class Flavobacteriia; order Flavobacteriales; family Flavobacteriaceae; genus Maribacter; species Maribacter sp. HS. The sequence goes on along the minus strand of NZ_JAYLVV010000009.1, from coordinate 4,375 downwards.
AATGGTTCCATTTGCCGGTTACAACATGCCTGTTTCCTACGAAGGTGTAAATGCTGAACATGAAACTGTTCGTAACGGTGTTGGGGTTTTCGATGTATCACATATGGGCGAATTTTTAATCTCTGGTCCTACCGCCTTAGATTTAATACAAAAAGTAACTTCTAATGATGCATCTAAGTTAACCATAGGGCGAGCTCAATATAGCTGCTTACCAAATGAAAATGGCGGTATTGTTGACGACCTTATTGTATATCGCATAAAAGAAGAACAATATCTTTTAGTCGTAAATGCATCCAATATTGAAAAAGATTGGAATCATATTTCTTCTTATAATAAAGAATTTAAGGCAGATATGAGAGACATATCTGAAGGTTATTCGCTTTTGGCCATACAGGGTCCAAAAGCCGTAGAGGCAATGCAGTCCCTAACATCCGTGAATTTATCCGATATTAAATTTTATCATTTTGAAGTATCCGATTTTGCTGGAATAGAAAATGTAATCATATCTGCAACGGGCTATACAGGTTCTGGCGGATTTGAAATTTACTGTAAAAATGAAGAAGTAAAACAAATTTGGGACAAGGTTTTTGAAGCTGGAGCCAATTTTGGAATAAAACCAATTGGCTTGGCCGCAAGAGATACCTTAAGATTAGAAATGGGATATTGTCTATATGGAAATGATATTAACGACACTACCTCTCCTTTTGAGGCTGGTTTGGGCTGGATAACCAAATTCACGAAAGACTTTGTTAATTCTGAAGCTTTGCAAAAAGAGAAACAACAGGGTCCTGAACGTAAATTAGTCGCATTTGAATTAGATGAACGTGGCATACCTAGACAAGGCTATGACATTGTTGACGGTAGCGGTAAAACCATAGGTGAAGTCACCTCTGGCACTATGTCACCTTCAATGGGAACTGGAATTGGATTAGGCTATGTACCGCCTATTTTCTCCGAAGTTGGCAGTAAAATTAACATACAGATCAGAAAAAATGCAATACCTGCCACGATAGTTAAATTACCATTTTACAAAAGTAAATGATATATTACCAAAGTGTTCTAAATGCAATTAATGAAACCGCATCCAAAGAAAAGGAAAGAGGAAAAATTGCAGATTACATACCGGAATTGGCAAAAGTTGATGTTAACAATTTTGGCATACATCTAATTGACAATCATCAAAATAATTTTTCTGCAGGAGATTCAAATGAACTTTTTTCCATACAGAGTATTTCTAAAGTTTTAACACTCTCAATGGCTTTAGGCCTTATTGGGGAAGATGTTTGGAAACGGGTAGATGTTGAACCTTCTGGCGATCCGTTCAACCATTTGTCCCTATTGGAATTGGAAAATGGTATCCCCAGAAATCCATTAATAAATCCTGGGGCAATCGTTATTGCAGATATTTTAGTTTCTCAATTGAAGAACCCTAAAGATGATTTTTTATCCTTCGTACGCCAAATTGCAAATGACGACACCATAGATTATGATGAAACCGTGGCACTTTCCGAAAAGAAAACAGGATTCCGGAATTTTGCGGCTGCCAATCTTTTGAAGTCATATAAAAATTTAAATAATGATGTTGATGCTGTTTTAGACTTCTATTTTCATCAATGCTCACTTGCCATGAATTGCGAACAACTAACTCATGTTTTTTATGTATTCATGAATCATGGCAAATGCAAAAGAAACAAAACATTTTTAACCTTATCTCAGGTAAAAAGAATTAATGCTATCATGCTTACATGTGGTTTTTATGATGAAGCCGGTGAATTTGCATTTGAAGTTGGGCTACCAGGTAAAAGTGGTGTTGGTGGCGGCATCGTAGCTTTACTACCAAACAAATTTTGCGTAGCAACTTGGTCTCCGGGACTCAACCCTAAAGGGAATTCAAAATTAGGTATGCTTGCGCTGGAAAAATTGACCACAGAAACAGAACTTTCCATTTTTTGAAAATAGATACAAAGAAAATACTGATTATTGGCGCAAGTGGCTTCATAGGTAATGCTATATACAAAGAACTTTGTAATTACTTTGACACTTATGGCACTTATTGTCATGCGGCAAATTCATATTCATCTAACAAACAATTTGTGCATTACAATGTGGAAGAAGATGATATTGTTGAAGTTTTAGAAGAGATAAAGCCTCAAATTATAATTTCCGCCTTGAGAGGAAATTTTGCGGCCTTAGTTATTGCCCATGACCATATGGTCAAATATGTCGCTGAAGAAAAATGTAAGCTATATTTTATTTCATCTGCGAACGTTTTTGACGCCTACAGTAAATACCCTTCTTATGAAATGGACAAAACATTATCTGAGAGTGTGTATGGCAGACTAAAAATAAAGATCGAAAATATGCTTCTTAGATTGCCAAAAGAAAAAATGGCAATTCTACGGGTCCCTATGGTTTTTGGTAACGCATCGCCAAGAATCAAGGCAATGAAAAAATCTATTATAGAAAATGAATCGGTAGAAGTTTTTCCCAATTTGATATTAAATGTGACAAATGATGACAAGCTTACTCAACAAATTCACTACCTTATTAATAGAAATAAAACGGGTATTTATCACTTAGGCAGTAATGACCTTACCCATCATGAAGATTTTATAAAAGAAATACTAGAACGCGTAGGCAATTTTAACCCTATAATTAAAAGAGTCTATACTACCAATGAGGATAGATATTTAGCCGTACTTCCAAAAACAAATAAGTTACCCAAAAATTTACAATTTACTTTTCAAGATATTATTGACCATCATGTTTTAAATTAGAAACAATTATGAAAGAAATGGAAAAATTTACAGATCAACAAATAGCGGACTATTTAGGTCAACTTGACGGATGGGAGTATGTGGATGGAGCCATAGAAACCACCTTTGAATTTAAAAATTTTAAAGAAGCGTTTTCAGTGATGACACGTATTGCTTTTGAATGTGAGGCTCAAGGCCATCACCCAGATTGGAGCAATGTTTATAACACATTGAATATTCGCTTAAACACCCATGATGCCAATGGTGTTACGGAAAAAGACTTTGTTTTAGCTAGAACTATAGAAGATATTATAGAAAGTGAATTTTAATTAAAACGGTGCACTAAAGAAATTCATTTCAATGATTTCTGAACATTACCCGTTTTTGTACATTTGTTTAAAATAATTTACCATGGGAAGAGCTTTTGAATTTAGAAAAGCACGTAAAATGAAAAGATGGTCGGCAATGTCAAAAGCCTTTACTCGTATAGGTAAAGACATTGTAATGGCCGTAAAGGAAGGTGGACCAGATCCAGACTCCAATTCCAGACTAAGAGCCGTTATACAAAACGCGAAATCTGTCAACATGCCTAAAGACAATGTTGAACGCGCTATAAAAAGAGCTAGTGACAAAAGTCTTGGTGATTATAAGGAAGTTCTTTTTGAAGGGTATGCACCTCACGGCATAGCTGTTTTAGTAGAAACAGCAACAGATAATAATACAAGAACGGTTGCCAATGTTAGAAGTTATTTTAATAAATGTAATGGTAATTTAGGTACTTCTGGCTCTGTTGAATTTATGTTTGACCATACTTGTAATTTTAGAATACCTGCAGAAGGTATTGACCCAGAAGAATTGGAACTGGAATTGATCGATTTTGGAGCAGAAGAAGTCTTTGTTGATGACGATGGAATTCTAATCTACGGACCTTTCGAGAGCTTTGGAGCTTTACAAAAAGAATTGGAAAACCGTGATATAGAAATTTTATCATCTGGATTTGAAAGAATTCCCCAAGTCACTAAAAAGTTAAACGAGGAAGAAGCTGCAGACGTAGAAAAGCTCTTAGAAAAACTAGAAGAAGATGATGATGTACAAAATGTATATCATTCAATGGAAGAATAATATTTATCATTTTTAATAAATAAAAAAGGAGACCTTGTCAGGTCTCCTTTTTTTGTTTTTAGGTTAGTCGATAAAACCTATTGCCGTTGGATCAACATTTTCTGTTGGAACTCAACACCTGCGGTATCCGTTGTTTTTACAAAATACACCCCCTCCGGCATATCCCTTACACTTATAGGTAAACCCCTATCGTCGATCGGTCCACCTTTGATGGTCTGAACCAACCTACCCGTTACATCGAATATTTGAATGATACCTACAGTGGTCGGGAGATCGAAACTTACCGATGTTTCATCAACGGCAGGGTTCGGATAAACGACCATACCGTTGCCAGGGCTCTCACTCGTTTTGGAGGATATGGACGATACCGGAAGGTATTGTACCAGCGTCGCCTTCGTGGCGGTGGAACTGTCGTCCACATAACCGGAAACGCCACCACGGCCGCGCAAATGGATACTCACGAGATCCGTGCCGCCGTCACTGTACACCTGCACCCG
>NZ_JAYLVV010000008.1:0-17660 GCF_048059195.1 Maribacter sp. HS | reverse complement strand
TTAGTATCTAAACCTAGTACGTTACTATTAACTATTGGAACCCCTGCTCCGGTAACACCATTAACCGTAGTCGATAAAGTGTTGCCAGTACTTGTGTTGGATACCGTAGTTGCAGGAATTAAGGTACTTGGGTCTATATATTCCCAATCCGTACCGTTCCATTGAATCATTTCTCCGGCATTGTTACCATCTGCCAATTTCCCCAAGGTTACAGCCTCGTCAGCTAAATCTGCTGTCTCTACTGCTCCAGGAGCTATTTCATTGGTTGTTATTCCGTCCGTAGAAACCGCTAATCTTAATGGGTCTACCGTAGAGCCTGCTCCAGATAAAGTTAATGTTCCATTTGATGGACCAACCACCTCATTTCCTATTATACCATCATTTTCCGTTACCGTTACCGAACCTAAATCGATTAAAATCCAATCGGTACCGTTCCATTGCATTACTTGACCGTTGGCAGTACCGTTCGCCAATTTTTCCAAGGCTACGGCATCATCCGAAATATCGGATGTCTCCACTGCACCTGCAGCTATTTTATCCGTGGTGATGGCATCGTCCGCTACATCCAAGGTCACGTCCTTGAACACTGAATCGTCACCTCCCGTAATATCTATGGTACTGTTCGTTGACGAGATCGTTCCGTCGGCGATTGCCGCTTCGTCGACTTCCAAAGCGCCTGTCGTTGCATTCTGCGCAAGACCTGCTCCAGCTACATCTGCGTTAATGGTCGCCGCGTTCACCGCATCCGCCGCAATATCCGAAGATTCCACTGCGCCCGCAGCTATTTTATCCGTGGTGATGGCATCGTCCGCAACATCCAAGGTCACGTCCTTGAACACAGAATCGTCACCTCCCGTAATATCTATGGTACTGTTCGTTGACGAGATCGCTCCGTCGGCTATTGCCGCTTCGTCCACTTCCAATGCACCTGTCGTTGCATTCTGCGCAAGACCTGCTCCCGCTACATCTGCGTTAATGGTTGCCGCGTTCACCGCATCCGCCGCGATATCCGAAGATTCCACTGCGCCCGCAGCTATTTTTTCCGTAGTGATGGCATCGTCCGCAACATCCAAGGTCACGTCCTTGAACACAGAATCGTCACCTCCTGTAATATCTATGGTACTGTTCGTTGACGAGATCGTTCCGTCGGCTATTGCCACTTCGTCGACTTCCAAAGCGCCTGTCGTTGCATTCTGCGCAAGTCCTGCTCCCGCTACATCTGCGTTAATGGTTGCCGCGTTCACCGCATCCGCTGCGATATCTTCACTTACAATGGTACCATCTAAAATTTCAGTGGTAGTTATGGCATCATCTGCCATCTTTGCATTTGTAATTGCGTTATCTGCGATTGTTAATGTAACGTCGTTCAAAGTTGAATTAGCTCCACCGGTAATATCAATATCACTTGATGTAATACTACCGTCACCAACGATATCCGTAGGATCTACCGTAACCGTATATTCCGTATTGTTTCCGGTAACCGATGATGTTACATCTATTCCCGTTCCTTCGACAACCGTGGTCGTAAGCTCGCTTGATGTAATAATACCATCCAACTCTTCTAAAGCGGATTGTACATTGGTTGTAGTAATGTTTCCTGCCGGGGTTACCTCAACCTCACCTGCATTCTGATCGTCAGCTGCAAAAAGTCCGTCAGTTTCTACACTAAGATTGTTTCCTGCTGCAGCACTGATCTCAGACGCTACGGTATATTCCGTATTGTTCCCGACTACCGTTGATGTCACATCTACACCATCTCCCTCAACAACCGTGGTCGTAAGCTCGCTTGATGTAATAATGCCATCCAACTCTTCTAAAGCGGATTGTACATTGGTTGTAGTAATGTTTCCTGCCGGGGTTACCTCAACCTCACCTGCATTCTGGTCGTCAGCTGCAAAAAGTCCGTCAGTTTCTACGCTAAGATTGTTTCCTGCTGCAGCACTGATCTCAGACGCTACAGTATATTCCGTATTGTTCCCGACTACCGTTGATGTCACATCCACACCATCTCCCTCAACAACCGTGGTCGTAAGCTCGCTTGATGTGATAATGCCATCCAACTCTTCTAAAGCGGATTGTACATTGGTTGTAGTAATGTTTCCTGCCGGGGTTACCTCAACCTCACCTGCATTCTGGTCGTCAGCTGCAAAAAGTCCGTCAGTTTCTACGCTAAGATTGTTTCCTGCTGCAGCACTGATCTCAGACGCTACAGTATATTCCGTATTGTTCCCGACTACCGTTGATGTCACATCTACACCACCTCCCTCAACAACCGTGGTCGTAAGCTCGCTTGATGTGATAATGCCATCCAACTCTTCTAAAGCGGATTGTACATTGGTTGTAGTAATGTTTCCTGCCGGGGTTACCTCAACCTCACCTGCATTTTGATTATCGGTAACCATAGTCCAGTTTGTACCATCGTAAACATATAGTTCATTTGTAACCGTATCCAAATACGTTACCCCAGGATTATTATTTGCCGGAGTTCCTGTTGGTGCACCTGTACCACTTGTTGTAAGTTCGTTCGTTGGGTCAATATCCAGATCTAATGCATTGGCTGCAGCTATATCCGCTATGGCCTCTTCCACTGTTGTCTCGTCTACACTATCGCCATCAACATCCAAAGGATTGGTCAATAAGACTTCCGTACCTTCTTGTTCGTCGGTATTAACAAGTGCTGCAACATCCGCTAAAGGAACAGCTACTACATTACTATCAGAATCAATGATATCCAAAGTACCATTAGTATTATTTACTGTAAAAGTTACATTAGTAGTATTTGTATCTACAATTGCTGCTATGTCCGCTAAAGGTATTGAAACTGTATTTAAGTCACTATCGGTGAGAATCAAGTTTACCCCATCTTCGGTCAAGGAAGCATTGGTTGTATTTGCATCTGTAGATGTATATTCCCAAGAATCACCATCCCAGAAATAAATTGTACCGGTATCCGTATTTACATACAAATCTCCTAAATCCGCTCCTGCAGGTGTTACACCACCTGGTGCAGTAACATCAGTTCCCTGAAGTACTTCACAATTACATTGATCCTCTAGGGTCACGGTCGTCTGTGCCATAGAAATACCAGATAGCAGTAATGCAAATAACACCATTGTAAATTTAATGGCATTACCCAAGGTTGTAGTAGTTCGACTTTTCATACTTTTAATATTCAATTCCACCTTCAAAAATTCTTTGATCATATAGGTCTTAAAAAAAGGTAATTACCAAAAAACATTAATAATCGATTCATACTAGATGGATCTATGGTAATCACAATACACAAATATTCATTTTAAGTAGTGCTCACTAAAATAAATGTTGTGTAAGCCAATATTTATGACATATAGTCTTATATATATGAGGTATAGACATGTTAAAACTTTGCAAAATGTTATTGTCGTTCGTCGAGTATACACTGTTATTCGGGTAGTTTTTGGTTCTATAAAAAACCAAGGACTTTTTATTGACCACTAAAAAAAGTACTGTTTAACATTAATGCAAACGATAACCTAAACTTCTAAACAAACCTTCTTTAGCCTATAATTATATGCTTAAAAAAACATTGGTTTAGAGTTTCCACATTCAAGGAATTACAAAAGAAGGAACACTAAATTTTAATTAGGTTTTATACGGTATGTTATACGTTTATTTGTAATTACAGTTCTAACATTTACAAATAATAATGCTGCGTTAGATGGTGTTTCCGTACAAGATGTACCGGAATTTGAGGCGAGAAGTCTATAAGAATACCCTTCTTTTTCCTTAGGAACGTTCAACACATTTAAAGTTAACGTTTGAGTACCAGAATGCTCAGAATCATCCACTAAGTTTACATAGTTAACCCCATCGACACTTACTTGCCATTGATATGTATCCGCATTGGTTACATTAGCCGTAAACTGGGCATTTTCACCAGTTAATACAGTCCGATCCACTGGTTGTGTTACAACCATAACTTCCGGGGTGGTATTAATATCATAATCTCCCAAGCTTACCGGGCAAGCGTTATTACCCCAGCGTACCCATAGCGGGTATGTTCCTGCAGGAAGGTTTGAAAACGTATAACTGCCACTATTATCTGCCGCACTGGTATAATTTGCCCCATCATCGATACTAAACTTAATACCGGTTCTATTTGGGTGGTCTGGAAAATTAAAGGTAATTGCACCATTATCTATTCCACAAGAAGCATTATCAGTATTTATGGTTACGGTTGGATTAGAATAAACAGTAACATTAACAGTATCGGTATCACTACATCCATTAGCATCTGTTACGGTTACCGTATACGTTGTTGTAGTATTTGAATTTGGATTGCCTGTCGGAGTTACAGTTATTGTAGGTGTTGTTTCCCCGGTGCTCCAAACATAAGAGTAGCCAGAACCACTACCACCAGTTGCCGTGGCTGATAATGTTGCGGACTCACCGTCACAAATGGTTTGATTTGAACCAGCATTAGCCAAAGGAGGTGCATTTTCGATAATTGTTACAGCTGTTCTAGTACCACTAACACAACCTGTAGAAGTATTTCTTGCTTCGGCATAGTACGTTCCTGCCGAAGACGGCTGATATGTTAAACTATTATTTTGAAGTAAGTTACCTCCTGAAGAAGCATCATACCAGTCTATAGTTTCTGTACCTCCACTCGTACTTGCAGAAATTTCAGGTACTGTATCTCCTTGACAATATTCTTTATTACCGTCACTAGTAGGAGGATCTACTACCGGACAAACACAGTTTGGTGCCGTTACCGGTAAATCTCTGCTACAATTACCTTGTGTTGAAGTCACAACCACATCTGTACCATCGGGAATATCTGCTATTCTCCAAACATCACCCGAAACGTTGGTTACCGTACCATCTGTGGCAGTTACCGTACCACCGCTAACGGCAACTTCAAAAGAGTAGGTTGTTGGTTGAAACAATCTAAAATTACAACTTGGTGAGCTCGTAACCGTGATGGTAGGTGTAGGCTCAACAGTAACGGTGACCTCATCTGTATCTGTACATCCACTACTATCTGTAACGGTAACCATATAATTGACCATTACATTTCCACTAGTATTTCCTGAAGGTGAAACGGTGATACTTGGAGTTGTTGCGCCTGTGCTCCACTCATATGTATAACCACTACCACTTCCTCCAGTAGCCGAAGCTGTTAATGTTGCGGATTCGCCATCACATATGGTCTGATCTGAACCAGCATTTGCTATCGGCACTTGAACAATTAGCACCGCTTCTTCTGATGTAGTATTTTCACATACATAAGCCGGATTAGATATCACGACCCTATATCTATTATTATGATCTGATAGCGAAGTGTTTGTTATTGTTAAGGTATTTGTATCGGTACCGCTATATTTTCCTCCTTCAGAGATATTAGTCCAAGTACCGCTAATAATTTCTTGCCATAGATACATATCTCCTGCCGAACTGCTCACACTAAATGAAGCCGATCCACCTGGACAAGCGTTGGCATCTTCTGGTTGATCCGTTATTACAGGTGCTTGCCCAACCTGTAAAAAATCATAATTACCATTATTATCACCGTCAATAGGTTCACTATATGAAGCAGCCGTTACCAATCCATTTTCATTTACCGCGGGTATACCTGAACCATACATACCATTGCCATCTGCATCGGATGATGTATTTGCATAGGCTTCATCTGCGTCATTACACCCATCGCCGTCACTGTCATCATCCAAATGATTTGGGTATGCATCGCCATCTAAATTACCAGACCTACAAGCAATAAAATTAAAATGAATGTCGTCTATAATTGAGTAGTTTTCTGATGAATCATTAATTTGACCATAGACATAAAATCTAAAAGTATATTCTGTATTTGCCTCTAAATATACAGACCCTATATCCAAATGCTGAAATGTGGCGTAATTACTACCATTATCCGTATGGAAAACATCTGTAGAAAGGGTAGTCCACGCGTTAGAACCTGTTCTTGTAAATACTGCTGATGAATAATAGGAATCTCCCCTGTAAGGTTGATACCAACCAGAAGTAATTCCGCTCAATTCAAACGAGGATACCTCAGAACCAGTTGTAAAAGAAACCTCTATATAATCTTCATTTATTATTGCCTCTCCTTTATCAACTGCCGTTATTGGCCGTATTTCTATATTACTTCCATTTACATTAAATATAGACGTATTCAATATCATGGCATCTGTATTCTCCAAAACCCAATCATTTGTTTCCGAAGCGTAGGTAGCATCCATATTCAAATTTCCGGAAGGTGAGTTTAATGTCCATGCAAACTGACTAGAAACACTTTCTAAAGACTCGTCACAATCGGATATGCCATCATTATCATCATCGTTATCACATCCGTCGGGAACGCCATCATTATCACTATCAATGGCATCATCAAAATAAGGACATTTATCATTTGCATTGTTCACACCATCACCATCATCATCACATTCATCTGCTGTTACCGTATAATCATTACTACTACCTAAACCTTGCCCACCATTTGCCGTCAGAGGAACACCATTACTATCTACCCCTCCTGAAATACTTCCATCGCCATTTAAATCTGAAAAATTTAAACTCTCGCTACCTTCCAAAGCATCAAAACAACCATCTCCATCACTGTCTAAATCGTAAATATCCACAATACCATCACCATCGGTATCACCACAACCAGTTGAAAGAACTACATTATCCACATACATTCTATCATGATTTGTAGCAGATGAAATACCATTAAACCTTAGTTCTATACTATTAGAAGTTGGAATGAATGAAAATGTCCTCGTTGACATGTTCAAGGTTTCATTATTATTTTGCGCCCTCCCTCCGTTTGCTGAAACTATTTGATTGGAAGTTTCGGTAAATTCAACCTGCCCACCTATTAAGACATTCAAGGTAACTTCGCGACCATAACTGTTGTCAGCTCCTAAGTCAAAGGTGATAGTATTCTCAACACCTGGCACTACATTTATAGTCTGATAAAAACTGGCAGTACCCGTACCGTTCCATTGAGGAAACCAAGCCCTATTGGTGTCCATATTCCATTGATTACCGCTTCCTGTCCATCCCGGAGCATTGAAAATCCAATATCCAAAATCGCCATTATCAACCAATGCGGCCGATATGTTACATTCATCGACATCTAAAATACCGTCGTTATCATTATCTAGATCACAAACATCATTAATACCGTCACCATCAGTATCTATACCCGTAGGGTCCGTACACGGCTCAAAGATCCGTACTGTTGCCGTATCACTTTTTCCTAATGAGGGACAAAGAGAATTGGTAGAGTCTGTTATGGTGTAGTCAAAAGTAGTTTCGCCGGGAAAAGGTGTTGCTTCATTATACGTAAATGTTACCAAGCCATTATCCGCATCATCTATAACCACAGAACCCACTGATGGTTGAGTAATACTTTCAACAGAAAAATCATCTCCGTCAGCATCAGAATCGTTTGCAAATAGATCTATCTGAACCGATACATTATTTCCATATGATACTTGTTCTTGATCATTATTTGCCTCAGGGGCATTAGGATTTTCAATTAGTTCAGCATCTGTAGTGGTCAATGTATAGTGATTTGTTCCTGCGATAGTACTTGGCTGCGCAATAGCAGTAGCCACTAATCTGGAATAGCCACTAGGATCAGATGAATCATAAAAATTTGGATAATGAACTTCTATAATATAAGTTTCATTCTCACCTAAAGGCAAACCAAAATGTACTTCTTCCGGTTGTTGGGTACCATGACCATAGACTCCATTTACTTGTCTTAATCCACTAATAATATTTCCCGAACAATCTCTGATCAACACATTTGTACCAATGGCTACCCTCCCTAAAAAACCGCCTGTATTACCATTAGCACCTCTATCTTCGGTAACATCTATCAATAGATGATTATTTCTATTGGCTGCCGGTAAATTATTAATATATAATTGGTTAGCACTATTGTTTATATTGATGTAAATATCCAGATCACCGTCATCATCTACATCAACCATTGTAGTACCTTCACCGTCTCTTCCTGAGTTAAATTGTTCAGCATCTAGTGCAAAATTCATTGCCGCACCACTACCAATTACACCTGGAGCGGGAGTTGGACTATTCAATTGATTGATGTACAAATAACTTCTACTGTTACCTACTAAAATAATATCTATATCACCATCATTATCTATATCTCCACCTGACAAAGCATCTATACGAGCGCCTGAACTACCATTGTTTACATTACCCGGTTGTGGTAACCCTGGAAAAGAAGCTGCTCCTAAAGGAGTAAATACCCCTCCCCCATCATTTCTATGTATTTGCGTAAGGCCATTCTCCGTCCATACCGCATCTAGATCACCGTCGTTATCCAAATCCCATAATCCATTACCCCCTTTATTATTGTTGGCCGCCTGACCTAGATCTGCTCCATTTGAAAATGAGCCACCTTGATTTAAGAAAAAGTCATTTTCATCTCGTTTACGCATGAAAATATCAACCCAACCATCATCATTTACATCGGCTGCGGTACCATAATCCCCATCCGTGGCAAATTGGTTTAGACCAAATTCAGTTACGCCACTACCGTTACCGGTCGTAATATGAGTGAACAAGGCATTTGGTGCCGGGTTTGCAACAGTATGATTTGTATGGTCAATAAAGTTATTTCGCAACAACTCAATACCCATATCATGATTATCAAAAAAAACGTCTAAATCACCATCACCTTCAAAATCAAAAAAACCAACGCCTTCTGAATTTACAGCTGGAACTACTATTGTTGAACCCGATCTACCTATGGTTATTGGGTTGTACCCCCCAATACCGTCACCGAATGTACCGTCTGTATTTTGAATAAAAATTTGAATAGCCTGTCTGGCATTACTATTACCAGATGAATTTATCATGAAATCTGGTCTGCCATCATTATTGACATCTCCCCAAACTGCTTGTCTTTCGGCATAATCCCCTAACATGCCGGGTGCCAAAATTGATTGCACATTGGTAAACGTATTGTTACCATTGTTGCGCATTAAGAAACTTTTTACGTTGGCATTATTATTATTTTCGAGAACGAGTACATCTAAATCACCGTCATTATCAAAATCTGACCAAGCGTGCCCACCATCTTTTCTTTGTCCTAAATCTAGGCCAAAAGCAGCCGCGCTTTCTGTAAAGCTCGTTTGTGCATTTAGTCCAATACCCGAAAATAAAACAATAATTACACAACCAACAAACCCTAATTTTATCCTTTTTTGTAGATAAAATTCCATTAACTTTTCTTTATTATGCTAAATGAGGGAGTTTATAGCATGATTTTACCATATAAAAATCAGAATATATGTACAAGGCGTGAAATAATTGTTGCAAAAGCTTATAATGTAACGGTGAACTCATACTATTATGTAGAGTGACCTAGCCTAACCAATAGGAAACAAACCCTGCCAGGGTTCACATATATAAACAGCCTAACGTAAATTCTAATTAGCTTTAATACGATAGGTAATATTTCTATTAGTAATTACCGTATAAGCGCTTATAATAATTTCTGGAGAAAACTCAGATGTTGAGTTACTTCTTGTACCAGTGGTTGTAATTAAATCTCCTACAACGGTACCTGAAGGTAATGGAAATACAAATTTATATTTATTAGTATTGTCAGAATTACCGTCCGGGTCTGCATACGAAGAGGTGGTAGCATCTTGGTCATCCCCACTACCTTCTAAGGCTGTTCCAATATAGGTTTGACCTTCACCATAATCTTGGGTAAGCCCCAACCGATTGTCTCCTAAAGTAGCTGTACCTTCATTAACATCTGTAAAAAACACCTCAATTATACTACCTGGAGATGCCCAACCAGTAACCACCAAATTAGATCCTGAAATAAACGCGGAATTAATGATTGGGAAATTTTCTAAATTGTTTGGACCGGAATCTGAATCGGAATTATCGTTAAGGGTTACGCCATCCATGCCTAGGTCAATACCCAAGCTAGGCACTACGGTACCATTTGCATAAATACTGTTCTGGGAAATGGTGTTTGATGCACCAGAAAGAACTACCACTCCCTCACTGCCATTAGAATAAATTCTATTCTGATCAATTACAGAATCATCACCTGAGAGTTTTATAGCCATACCTTCGTAGCTACCGCTACAATCACCTCCGTTTTGACCTGATAGAAGAATGTTATTGTTTGAGACCGTAACTCCGTCTACATTATTAATCTCAATACCAGATGCTGCTGCCGATTCTATAAGATTCTCTTGAATGACAATTGTACTACCATCTTCTATAAGAATATTATCATCACATGCCGAGTTACCGTTGGAGTCTAAATGATTGAACTGAACGGTGCTACGTGTACCACCATCTATAAAAATACCAGCTATGGTATTTGAGGATAAATAATTTGAAAATGCCGATAAATCACCACCTGTTTGCTCAATACCATAATCTATGTTTCCAGCAGACGCACCTAGCGCGTTTACTCCCAACAAATTGTTTGAAATGGTTGCCGACCCTCCTTGAACTCTAACCCCTGCATTATTATTCGCATATAATGATATATCTCGTATCGTGACATTTGAACCGTTTAATCGTAAAACATCACCACCATTTCTATGAATTTGTATTTCCGGTCTAGTATAATTAGGCAATGCCGTATTTGCAATGCCTACACCGGCTCCACCAGAACCAACTGTGCCAGCATTTGAATCACCTGAATAAGCCGTTTGGGTTCTACCATCTATGATTGTATTTGTTCCTGTAATTACAGAAAAGGTATTTGCATTATCCAATAAAATATCAAAGTAACCTGCAGCATTATAATTTACATCGGCTGTTCTACCAAAACTATCTCCGGTAGGTGGTATCATAAAAATTGATACATCTTCTTCTGCTGCGGGATCAAATATAGCATTTGCTTCAATATCCAAACCAACTTCACCCAAGGTGTTACTATTTAGAATAAACTGTTCTAGAGAACCCTGACCAAATTCATTAGTATTTACAATAGTATTAAAGTTGTATCCAAAATCGATATTGGCAACACCACTACTTGCTATACTTACCAATGATAAACTCTGAGAATCTTCAAAAACCCCTAAGGCAGAATCTGAGAAGGCAGTTGGGTCTGCTCCTCCAATTTCATCCAATACCTCAATATTATTGTTAACATCCCCATAACTTCTAAAAGTTTGTACAGGTACACAAGTAGTACAATTAATACCATTTGCTCGGGTTGATCTAACTGTGGAGTTTACAAGTTTTACAAAATAATCACCATCTGCCATACCCCCAAAGCTATAATCACCACTCACTTTAGAAGTAGTTCTTCTCACAAAAGTACCATCGCTTTCATATAATTCTACAATGGCACTAGATATACCTACACCGTTGGCATTGGTCATATTTCTACCTTGCCCGCCACCGTAATTTACATCTTCAAAGACAGTACCTGCAATTAGGTTTGAAGGCACCTTTAATACAACT
Source organism: Maribacter sp. HS (assembly GCF_048059195.1). Classification (NCBI taxonomy): domain Bacteria; kingdom Pseudomonadati; phylum Bacteroidota; class Flavobacteriia; order Flavobacteriales; family Flavobacteriaceae; genus Maribacter; species Maribacter sp. HS. Next base: position 6,173 of record NZ_JAYLVV010000008.1, on the reverse strand, counting down.
GCCGCAGATATCACAAAATCCTGTCCAACATCTACATTTGCCGTGACTTGAGAATCTCCTGGTGATACAAAAGTTGAAATATCATAGGTATCTAAATCTACCCCATACGTTGTACTAACATTATAATCTGGCGTGGTGGTATTATCATACATTGTAGAGTTATATGCGTTATTACCTGTTTGACCACCGTCACCAGCTAACGTAAAATCTTGATTTGCTTGGTTCGTAATTGATAATCGTTCTCCATTTGGATTTGTTGTACCCGAACTATTACCGTCAAGGGTAGAATCTCCTTCCCAAGATAAAAACGATGCCTTGGCACCAGCACCTGCAATAGCATAAAAACTGTCCAAAGTAAAAGAATTGCCGTCATTACTTAAACCATCAAAACCTTGGTATAGATTAATGTTCACCGCTGGTAAATTTGGGTCTTCATAGAAAACGAACAACGTCCAACCACCCAATACCGTAGCAGAAGAACAATAGGTGTTGGAATTATCTACTGACAAGCCAGAAAAATCAAATACATTGGTTGATGGGTCTGCCACACCTTCAACAATATTGGTTACATCACTTACATAACCGTAAAAATTTCTATTCGTTAACGTAGTTTGATATTGATAATTGGCATTAACTGTTTGTCCCTCAAAAGTAACGGTTCCGTCTACCACCGTACTAGAGTGCGCCCAATATAAGTATGCTTTTTTTATTGTGCCTGTATTGGGTATTGGTGAAATCAGGGTATTTGAAGATGAAGTCGTTATTGAACAGGCATCTGTATTATTATCATTTGTTCTTAACGAACCACCTGTGGTAGAATAATCAAAATAACCGTCAAATTCTTGAAATAACGTAAGGGGATCATTTGCCAATATTTGAGAATTAATATAACCATTGGCGGTGTCACTATAATCAACAGAAGCATATTGTGCCGTTGCATCAGAAAACCCAACCGTAAAGAACTCTACTAATTCAGGTACGCCATCGTCTACAATGGGAACTGAAAAAGTTTGAACGTTGCCTACCTCACCGGTAAATGTAAGTGTTCCGTTTACAGAAATATAATCACTACCATTATTTGCAGTTCCATCACTTACCATATACTCTACGGTAAACGGCGTTTCTATAAAACCAAAGAAGAAAGATTGATAACCATGCCGATCGCGTACATGTGTTACCGTAAAAATAGCACTACCAGAATCTTCATCCACATATACGTCTTCTACTACAATTTTAGGTCCGGGAGGCGAACAACTAACACTAGCCTGCCAACCATTACCTGTTGTATTATTATTTGATGTAAACCTAAATGTTAAGCAACCGTTAGTATTAGTGGCAAAAATTTGTGTGGGTACATTATCATTATCATATTGTCCAATTAAAGTTGCACCGGTACTATTACCATCATATACGTATAAAATATCACCGGGAATTACATCAAACTGTTCAAAATTAACTTGCGTATAATTATTTGCGGTATCTGGACAAATAGTATAAACCAAATCTTCGTTATCAGAGTAATTACTGATCCCGCCAGAATCTAAAAATGTATCATCACAGGTAGTTGCAGAGCCCCCATCAGTCATAATTAAAGCGTCATTTGCCAAGATAGTACCGATAGCGGTATCTGTAATATCAACATCTGTATTCGTTGTAGAGGTAAATGACAAACCAAAAGTTTCGTCACCTTCAAAAATAGTATCATCAGTAATAGGGACAGTTATAGTCTCCGTATCATTTATATTTCCATTAAAATTTAACGTACCAGATGAAACAGAATAATCCTGACCGGAAATGGCAGATATATCGTTGGTTGTATAATTTACACTATAAGCACTTGTGCTGCTACCTATATGTCTAACTGTAAATATAGCTGTACCATCATCCTCATTTACAGTGACATCTTCTATTTCTAACTCCGCGCCGTAAGTAGCAGTAAACTGAACATTGTCTACATATATAGTATCTGCATTACCCCAACTAGTATCTCCTCGATAAAATATTATTGCAGGGTTTGAATCGATTTCAGCCGCACTTAAATTATAGGTTATGGAACCCGTTCCATTATCAATCCTTTGAATAAAGTTCCATTGATTACTATCGGCATTATACATAAAAACGTCTATTGCCTCGCCACCTGCTGAAGTTGCATCATAATCTAAAGTTAAGGTGGCCGAAGACGCACCTGCAAGAGGAACAAAACGATAAATCCATCCGCTATCTAAATTCCTAAAACGAAGCCTTCCACCAGTAACTCTTATTCTTCCATTGAATGCCGAATTATTATCATTTTGCTCTACCCAATTACCACTAAAATTTTGTGTCCCGTTATTATTTGAATAAGAAGTACTGCTAAATGTATCCAAATATGTTTCTTGAGCAAAGAAACTAGTTGAACAAAAAAGAAAAATTAAGTAATAATATTGTTTTAATCTCATAATCAAATTAATGGGGGTATTGAAATGCAAAGTTTATCTACAATCAATATCATCCGTAAAAATAACTATGTCTTAAAGCAGGGCACAATAAATGTTGTGAAGTTGGAAATAACCTAAGTGAATACCTTAAATGGAGCTGTTAAAATAAAAAATTATTAGGTAATTGGTCTATTATCAACCTTATATACTAGGCTTTCAAGCGTATTACTAACTAAAAAAGCAACCCTAATAGAGTTGCTTTTGATTGTAATATTTTATACAAATTATTCTAAAATAATAAACTCAGACCTTCTATTTACATCATGTTTTGCTGATGAACATTTAATACCATCTTCACACTCATTTAGCAATTTTGTTTCACCAAAGCCCTCACTTACAAGTCTGGAAGAATCTATCCCCTCTTTAATCATATAATTCACCGTAGATTCTGCTCTTTTTTGAGAAAGCCACAAATTATATGCTGCAGGTCCTCTACTATCAGTATGGGAATTTACTTTTAATTTTAGGCTTGGGTACTTTTCCATAGCCGCAATTACCTTTTCTATTTCTACCTCAGAATCTTTCCTGATATTATACTTATCAAAATCAAAATATATTGTACTCAATTGTAAAAGTTTTGCCAAATCATCTCCAAAACCAGCAGTTAAACGATCTCTTTCCAAATAAAAATCAATTATTTTAGGTTTTCCATCCGATGCACCTATATATTCTTCAAATGGAATATAGCCCTCCATTAAAGCTCTTACAAAATTCCCTTTATGACAATCTAATTCTAAACTATAGTTACCTTTAGAATCAGTTATGGTCGATAGTAATTCTTCATTGTTTTCATCCAAAACTTTTACAGTAGCCCCTATTAAAACTTCATTGGAAATTTTATCCCTAACCGTTCCAGTAACTTTTTGATTACAATCAAAAATTAATTCTTTTGTCTCCGTAAAACTATAGATATCATCATTACCTAATCCCTCATCTCGATTGGAAGCAACATAACCCGTTCTTAACTCTTCATTAAATATAAAAGTAAAATCATCACTGCTACTATTTATAGGTTTACCTAAATTAAATACTTTACCTGAAAAATCTTGTCTTTTAATTTTGGTAGCAAAAACATCCAACCCACCTAAACCAGGATGACCATCAGATGAAAAATATAATATTTCCTCACTTGTTATAAAAGGAAATGTCTCTCTTGCCTCCGTATTAATATTAGAGCCTAAGTTTTGTGGTGTACTAAAAGTGCCATCTTGATTGATTGAAACCATAAATAAGTCCGATTCCCCAAATGTACCCGGCATATCCGAAGCAAAATATAAGGTTTTTTCATCTGGACTCAAAGCAGGGTTTGCTACAGAATAAGAATCGCTATTAAACGGTAGCTCTTCTACTTCGCCCCATATTCCTTCATCAGTCATTTGCGCACGTAAAATTTTTAAACGTACGATTCCCTTTTCATCTTTTACAGTCTTTCGCTTCTCTATATTATTGCGCGTAAAAAATAAAGTTTTACCGTCTTTTGTTATTGCGGAGGTCGACTCATGATAACGGGTATTTACATTTTCCCCAAGCTTTTTAACCTGATTTAAGGAAGAACTATCCGCATTTACCTCATATAAGTCTAAAAAATCTTTAGCATTCCACGTATGACGATATCTTGCAAAATTACCTGTATCTCGATCAGAAGAAAAAATCAAACCTTCTTTATAAAATGAAGGAGCAAATTCTGAATAAGGGGAGTTAAATTCAAAAGGACCCAAATTATACCTCCCTGAATTTTTTTCTATATCAGCCATAAAATCCGCTTCATCATTAAAAGCAGTTGCTCGACCATCCTTCTTAGTTATATCTATAAACTTGTTCATTATAGACTTAGAGGTGTCATACTCGCCAGTTGATTTTAATGCTTGAGCATATTTAAAATAGTCTTCAGCAGTTACTTCATTTGAGTAATCCGATACTAACTGCTTGTATATATTTGCAGCATCTTTGTAGTCAGCATTATAGTAATAAGAATTCCCTAATTTTCGTAGTAAGTCTGCAGAAACATATCCTTTTTCCAAGACCTTTTTATAAATATCTATTGCCGGACTAAACGAGTATGATTCAAATTTCTCATTTCCTTTTTGAATTAATCGCTCTTGGGCAAATGCCAATCCGTTACAAATCAAAAAGGTTAGGATAATAAACTTTACTTTATGTTTCATATATAAAATTGCCTTTTAGAAAAATCGTGGTGAAACCAATTTTTGAAATGATTTTACCAACTCATACCTTAAGAGTACCTCAAATGATCCATCATTAAACTGTGTACCACCTAAATCAGTGGTTTCTCTATCATATGCAAGCCCAATCATAAATTGGTCTGATATTTGGAAACCTGCCATAGCGCTGACTGCGGCATCCCAACGATATGCTGCACCGAATGTAAATTTCTCATTAAACATAAAATTGGCAGATACGTCAACTTGTAACGGAGCGCCACCAACTACCTTAGTAAGTAAAGCGGGCTTAAACTTTAAATTGCCGTTCAAATCAAAAACATAACCGGTAATCAAATAAAAGTTAATTCTTTCTTTAGATAAAAACCTAACAGAATTGGCATCTTGCTGAGAATTATCAAAATGTTCCGTTTGGAAAAGATTAGGTGCTGAAAGTCCTGCATAAAATTCATTAGAATGATAATATAGACCCACGCCAACATTTGGTGAGAATCTATTTTCTATATTATCTGAATTAACCGGCTCCGAATCAAAATTTCTTAATTTATTGAAATCAAGATTTAAAAGATTACCACCTGCTTTAAGTCCAAATGAAAGTTTTCCTTCTGCGGATACATCTATGGTATATGAAATAACAGCATCAAAATATGTTTCTTGTACAACACCATCACCTATTTCATCATTTACAATTGAAACACCATAACCTAGCTTGCTGTTTCTAATTGGAGATTGAATGTTGAGGGTTTGTGTTTTTGGAGCACCTTCTAAACCTACCCATTGCGATCGGTATAAACCTGTTATGCTTAATTGTCCCCTGCTACCTGCATAAGCCGGATTTACACTCATGGTATTAAACATATACTGGGTATATTGTGCATCTTGTTGGGCGAAAGAAGTTCCACAAACAAGTAGTAAACCTCCAAATAGAATTAAAACCTTATTCTTAATATTCATATTTTATAATCTATTATCTACTAATATACAGATATTCACTATCTACTTTACTTTCCCCATCAAGGGTTGTGTAATCAAAAATATAGAAATAAATTCCGGATGGAAGATATTCTTCAACACTTAGGGTTGATCGCCCTCTTGATCTTCCATCAAAAACATTATTTTGATTGTTGTAATTCTCACCTTCATAAACCGCAACTCCCCATCTATTAAAGATTCTTAAAGTGCTATTTCGAATTTTATCAACTCCTCTAATAAACAAAAATTCATTTCTGCCATCCCCATTCGGTGTAACCAATTGATTTACCTCAATGGCATTGTCAGTTGGATCAGTAGGATTATCATTCACCACATTTATTTCTATTGTTGCGGTATCACAATTACCCTCTAAATCACATACGGTATATTCAAAAGTATCAGTTCCTTCAAAACCATCATTTGGAACATAGGTAATCATATCATCCGAAATATCATCCGGCGTTCCTCCGTCATTAACTTCAACCGTTCCACTAGAAGGGTCGGTAACCGTTAACGTCCCATCGGTTGGAATACCGAAATCATT
>NZ_JAYLVV010000007.1:0-117524 GCF_048059195.1 Maribacter sp. HS | reverse complement strand
CATTATCCAACATATCGATTTCTATCGGTGTATTCACAGGAGTGGTCACGGCATCGTCTACAACATCTAATTCAATAGGCTCCCCTACCGTAATCGTAATTGTTGCAGTATCACAATTACCCTCTAAATCACATACGGTATATTCGAAAGTATCGGTTCCTTCAAAAACATCATTGGGAACATAGGTAATCGTATCATCCGAAATATCATCCGGCGTTCCTCCGTCATTAACTTCAACCGTTCCATTAGAAGGGTCGGTAACCGTTAAAGTTCCATCGGTTGGAATATCGAAATCATTATCCAACATATCGATTTCTATCGGTGTATTCACAGGAGTGGTCACGGCATCGTCTACAACATCTAATTCAATAGGCTCCCCTACCGTAATCGTAATTGTTGCAGTATCACAATTACCTTCTAAATCACATACGGTATATTCGAAAGTATCGGCACCTTCAAAACCATCATTTGGAACATAGGTAATCGTATCATCCGAAATATCATCCGGCGTTCCTCCGTCATTAACTTCAACCGTTCCACTAGAAGGGTCGGTAACCGTTAACGTTCCATCGGTTGGAATACCGAAATCATTATCCAATATATCGATTTCTATCGGTGTATTCACAGGAGTGCTCACAGCATCGTCTACTACATCTAGATCAACATTGCTATCAGGGTCCAAATAATCCGGTGTACCGTCATTGTCACTATCATCATTGGTCGGGTCGCCGTCATTATCGACATCCTCGTCAGGGGTATCAACGCCGTCACCATCGTCGTCAAGATCACGGTAGTTAACATCCTCTGTACCGTCCGTATCCGGTAGGTCGTTCGCCGGATCGTCGATCTCATCGTTCACATCGAATCCATCGTTCACATCGAAACCCTCGTAACCATCGTCCAGACCGTCACCATCGGTATCGATACCGGAGTAGGTCTGGTCAGGAACTCCGTCAAAATTAAAGTCGTTGCCCTCATTATTGTCAGGAACCAGATCGTTGTCGCTATCGTCATCAAGATAATCCACATTATCCGTACCATCCGTGTTCACAGGAACCAATCCGTCAGGATAAGCACTGTTCACACCGTCATTGGAAGCGTAGGTCGCCGCATCGTCCTCGTTAGGAGCTATATAACCATCGGTGGTCTGTGCCTCCACGTTGTCGGGTATTCCGTCATCGTCACTGTCGATATCCAAGTGGTTCGGTATACCATCGTTATCGGTATCCAGCGGATCCGTTAAAGGATCATTGTCACCGTCAAGGTTGGGATCTTCCTCCGTATCCAGGATACCATCGTTATCATCGTCAAGATCTGCACTGTCCGGAACTCCGTCCCCGTCCGTATCCGGACCCGGGCTATCAGGGTCCAAATAATCCGGAGTACCGTCATTGTCACTATCATCATTGGTCGGGTCGCCATCATTATCGACATCCTCGTCAGGGGTATCAACGCCGTCACCATCGTCGTCAAGATCACGGTAGTTAACATCCTCTGTACCGTCCGTATCCGGTAGGTCGTTCGCCGGATCATCGATCTCATCGTTCACATCGAATCCATCGTTCACATCGAAACCCTCGTAACCATCGTCCAGACCGTCACCATCGGTATCGATACCGGTGTAGGTCTGGTCAGGAACTCCGTCAAAATTAAAGTCGTTGCCCTCATTATTGTCAGGAACCAGATCGTTGTCGCTATCGTCATCAAGATAATCCACATTATCCGTACCATCCGTGTTCACAGGAACCAATCCGTCAGGATATGCACTGTTCACACCGTCATTGGAAGCGTAGGTCGCCGCATCGTCCTCGTTAGGGGCTATATAACCATCGGTGGTCTGTGCCTCCACGTTGTCGGGTATACCGTCATCGTCACTGTCGATATCCAAGTGGTTCGGTATACCATCGTTATCTGTATCCAGCGGATCCGTTAAAGGATCATTGTCACCGTCAAGGTTGGAATCTTCCTCCGTATCCAGGATACCATCGTTATCATCGTCAAGATCCGCACTGTCCGGAACTCCGTCCCCGTCCGTATCAATTTCATTTTGACAAACAATCGGTTTCAAAAATAAAATTACTGCACTTTTCAAGTGCGAAGTTGTATAAAATTCAATTTGACTAGCTACTTCTTGAGATTCCCATGTAAATCTTTCATGCTCATCAACTAAGACATTGGTATTGTTATGTACAAAATAATTATTACCATTCATACCTGAAGTAAGACCATCTGCGAGTATGGTATTTGTAAATTCATAAACAACTCCATCTAAAGCAATAATACCATCAGTACTATTCCCTGCAACTAACTCAGAGTGTTTAGCCGTAATTTTAACAGGTACAGACCCCGTTATAGAAAAATTTATTTTCTTACCATTCTGAACCATGAACAACCCAGAATTAAACGTACTACCACCGGTCATACTAATCAAAATACTACCTTCTGGCAAACCCCATTTATAACTAACATCAACGTTATTTACAGCTAAAGTCCCATTATCAATACCATTTTGAACACCTAAATCCTGAGAACTGATTTCCTTGGAATCATGTACCGTGCATTCTACCTCACTTTCTATAGCGTTTGTGGATAACATACTAGGTAATTTAGCTTGACTACCAAACAAATTAATGACGCAGAAAACTGTAAGGAAAGTAGAATATAAATAGTTAGTACTATTTAAGAAAAACCTATTAATTTTTAAAAAAGTAATTTTACCCATAAGTGTTAGTGTTTTACTAATCACCATGGCAAATGGTAGTGTTTTTAATGTTTTCGATAAGAAAGTGGGGCAGTCTTATTAAAACGTTGCTAAGATATATTAAAATGAATTTAACTCAAATTCTTTTTCGATTAACCCTCAAATTCAATAGGCAATCTGCATAAAAAATGGACAAACAGTTGTCAATATATTAACATTTCTTTTAAATACGATCAATCTAGCAATATAGATCATATTCATTAAAACAATTGTAAATAATATTCAAATATCATGTATATAGTCTACATTGAATACATCTTACTTAAATTATCACTGAGCTTTCTTAAATGGTAAGAATCTATTTTATCTTATTTTTGCACAAATTTTTTATATGACCTTCAAACAAGAAATAGAACGAAGAAGAACCTTTGGTATCATTTCACACCCCGATGCTGGTAAAACTACACTTACTGAAAAACTATTACTTTTTGGAGGTGCCATTCAAGAAGCGGGTGCCGTAAAAAACAATAAAATAAAAAAATCCGCGACCAGTGATTTCATGGAAATTGAAAGACAAAGAGGTATTTCCGTCGCAACCTCTGTTCTTGCCTTTAACTACAAGAACAAGAAAATTAACATTTTAGATACCCCAGGACACAAAGATTTTGCCGAAGATACTTTTAGAACCCTTACCGCTGTAGATAGTGTCATAGTTGTAATTGATGTTGCTAAAGGTGTAGAGGAACAAACAGTCAAACTAGTAGAAGTTTGTCGAATGCGGAAAATTCCAATGCTCGTATTCATTAATAAATTGGACAGAGAAGGTCAAGATGCTTTTGATTTATTGGATGAATTAGAACAAAAGCTTGGACTTTCCGTTACTCCGTTAAGTTTTCCTATTGGAATGGGCTATGATTTTAAAGGTATTTACAACATTTTTGAAAAAAATATTAATCTTTTTAGTGGAGATAGTAAAAAGAATATTGAAGAAACGATTGCTTTTGATGACGTTACAAATCCTGAACTGGACAAAATTATAGGAAGCAACGCCGCATCGGAATTAAGGGATAACCTTGAATTGGTATGGGGCGTGTATCCAAAATTCAACAAAGAACTATACTTAAAAGGTGATCAACAGCCAGTTTTCTTTGGATCCGCCCTTAATAATTTTGGAGTTCGGGAATTATTAGATTGTTTTATCCAAATTGCCCCTACACCACGTTCTAAAAATGCTGAAGAACGTTTGGTAGAAGCAAACGAAAAAGCTATGACCGGGTTCGTATTTAAAATACATGCAAACATGGATCCTAAACATAGAGACCGACTTGCTTTTATTAAAATTGTATCTGGTACATTTGAAAGAAATAAACCTTACTTACATGTAAGACATGGTAAAAATTTAAAATTTTCAAGTCCTAATGCCTTTTTTGCAGAAAAAAAGGAAATAGTTGATATTTCTTATCCCGGTGATATTGTAGGTCTTCATGATACGGGTAATTTTAAAATTGGTGATACGTTAACGGAAGGCGAAACCTTACATTATAAAGGCATACCTAGTTTTTCACCAGAACATTTTAGATATATTAATAACGCAGACCCATTAAAATCCAAACAGCTAAATAAAGGAATAGACCAATTAATGGATGAGGGTGTTGCACAATTATTTACTTTAGAAATGAATGGCAGAAAAGTTATAGGTACCGTGGGTGCATTACAGTTTGAAGTTATCCAATACCGGCTGGAACATGAATATGGCGCCAAATGTAGCTATGAAAATTTCAACGTATATAAGGCATGTTGGGTAGGTACCGAAAACAGAAAATCAGATGAATTCAAGGAATTTGAACGAGTTAAGCAAAAGTTCCTTGCAAAGGACAAGAGAGGTCAATTGGTATTTTTAGCAGATTCTCAATTCTCCCTTCAAATGACCCAGCAAAAATATCCATCAGTTAAACTACATTTTACTTCTGAATTTGAATAAAAAAAGCCCAATTTAAAAATTGGGCTTTTTTTATGCTTCTCCTGTAGGACCAAAATTAATTGGTATTGAAGGTTGCTCATAATCCTTTATTGTTCCGTGTGCTTTCTCAAAACGTTGTACATTATCGTTTAAAGCTTTTAAAAACTTTTTAGCATGTTGAGGAGTCAAAATAATCCTACTTTTAACTTTTGCCTTTGGAGCTCCTGGCATCATACTAATAAAATCAACCACAAATTCAGAAACTGAATGATTAATAATAGCTAGATTAGAGTATATACCTTCTGCCATTTTTTCGTCCAATTCAATATTTATCTGCTTTTGATTTGGGTTCTTATGTTCACTCATGTTTATATCATATTAAAAAAAATGACCCTCAAATAAAATTTGAGGGTCATTATTATAATTAGAATCTTAATGCCTCTTTTCTGGCCATTATCTCATCATATTCTTCTTTGGACCCAACGATAATACTATCATAGTCTCGCATACCTGTACCAGCAGGAATCTTATGACCAACGATAACATTCTCCTTAAGACCTTCTAAAGTATCTACTTTTCCACTTACAGCGGCTTCATTTAATACCTTAGTCGTTTCTTGAAACGATGCAGCAGAAATAAATGATTTCGTCTGCAACGATGCTCTAGTGATACCTTGAAGGATTGGAGTTGCCGTTGCAGAAACTGCATCTCTTGCCTCAACCAATGCCTTATCTCCACGTCTTAACAACGAGTTTTCATCTCTTAACTCTCTTGGAGTTACAATTTGACCCGGTTTAAGATTGTCAGAATCACCAGCTTCCATTACTACTTTCTTACCAAAGATTTCATCATTTTCTTTAATGAAATCATCTTTATGAATCAATTGATTCTCTAAGAAGATAGTATCACCTGGATCTTGAATTCTTACTTTACGCATCATCTGTCTAACAACTACTTCAAAGTGCTTATCATTAATCTTCACCCCTTGCAGTCTATAAACTTCCTGAACTTCATTTACCAAGTACTGTTGTACAGCGGAAGGACCTTTTATTGCTAAAATATCCTCTGGTGTAATTGATCCATCTGACAATGGCATACCTGCTCTTACATAATCATTCTCCTGTACCAGGATCTGATTAGATAATTTCACAAGATATTTCTTAACCTCACCTAATTTAGATTCAATGATTATCTCTCTATTACCACGCTTTATTTTACCGAAAGAAACAACACCGTCAATCTCAGATACAACTGCAGGGTTAGATGGATTTCTAGCTTCAAACAATTCGGTTACTCTTGGAAGACCTCCTGTAATATCACCCGCTTTTGCAGATTTACGTGGAATCTTAACCAAAGTCTTACCTTCTTTAATCTTATCGCCATCATCAACCATTATATGAGAACCTACCGGTAGGTTGTAAGAACGTAATGTTTCACCTTTAGCATCTTGAATCAATAAAGTTGGTATCAACTTCTTGTTTCTAGATTCTGAAATTACTTTCTCTTGGAAACCTGTTTGCTCATCTATTTCAACTTGATAAGTAACACCTTGCTCAATATTCTCATAAGCAATTTTACCTGGGAATTCAGAAACGATTACCCCGTTATATGGATCCCAAGAACAAATTACATCGCCCTTTACAACTTTAGCTCCATTTTCCACAAACAACTGAGACCCATAAGGAATATTGCTTGTACTCAAAGTAATACCGGTTTTGGCATCAACAACTTTAATCTCAGTTGTTCTAGAAATTACGATCTCTGCTGGTTTACCATCAGAACCTTCACCTGTAACCGTTCTTAAATCTTCAATTTCAGCAATACCCGAGAATCTTACTTCTAATTTATTATCCTCAGAAATGTTACCTGCAATACCACCTACGTGGAATGTTCTAAGTGTAAGTTGTGTACCCGGCTCACCAATTGATTGTGCGGCCACAACACCAACAGCTTCACCTCTTTGTACCATTTTATTGGTTGAAAGGTTTCTACCGTAACATTTAGCACAAATACCTTTCTCAGCTTCACATGTAAGTGCTGAACGTACTTCTATTTTTTCAATAGGAGATGCTTCCACTCTCTTAACATCGGCTTCCATAATCTGTTGACCCGCTTGAAGAACCAATTCTTCTGTCATTGGGTTATATACATCATGTAGAGAAACACGACCTAAAATTCTTTCACCTAAGCTTTCAACAACTTCTTCATTCTTCTTAAGTGCCTGAACTTCCACCCCTCTTAATGTTTCACAATCTTCGGTGTTAATAATAACATCCTGAGAAACATCAACAAGTCTTCTCGTTAAGTAACCAGCATCCGCAGTTTTCAATGCCGTATCCGCAAGTCCTTTACGTGCACCGTGTGTAGAAATAAAGTATTCCAAAATTGAAAGACCTTCCTTAAAGTTAGAAAGAATAGGGTTTTCAATAATTTCTCCACCACCAGCTGTTGATTTTTTAGGCTTGGCCATCAAACCACGCATACCTGTTAACTGACGAATTTGTTCCTTAGAACCCCTTGCACCAGAATCAAGCATCATATACACCGAGTTGAAACCTTGCTGATCCTCACGGATACGTTTCATAGCCAACTCAGTCAACATAGCATTTGTTGATGTCCATACATCAATAACCTGATTGTATCTCTCGTTATTAGTAATAAGACCCATGTTATAGTTAGCCATAATGCCATCAACCTGACCATTGGCCTCACCGATCATATCCATTTTTTCAGCCGGGATAATAATATCACCTAAACTAAAGGACAATCCACCTTTGAAGGCAAATTCATACCCCATAGTCTTAATCTTATCCAAGAAAGCTGCAGTTGCAGGAACACTTGTTACGGCTAAAATATCACCAATGATATTTCTTAATGCCTTCTTGTTCAATACTTGGTTAATATAACCCGCTTCCTCTGGTACGTTTTTATTAAATAAAACACGCCCAACAGTTGTAGGTATAATTTGATTAACCAATTCACCCTCCTCATTAAAATCCTTAGCTCTAACCTTTATACCAGCATTAAGATTTACTTTACCTTCATTAAAAGCTATCTCTACTTCTTCTGCAGAATAAAATGTTAAACCTTCACCGATAATTGGAACTTCTGGAGTTGATTTACGCTCTTTGGTCATGTAATACAGACCCAAGACCATATCCTGTGATGGTACAGTAATCGGCGAACCATTAGCAGGGTTTAATATGTTCTGAGAAGCAAGCATCAACAACTGTGCTTCTAGAATAGCCTCTGGCCCTAATGGTAAGTGAACCGCCATTTGATCCCCATCAAAATCCGCATTAAATGCAGTACATGCCAATGGGTGTAGACGAATTGCTTTACCTTCTATTAATTTAGGTTGGAAAGCTTGGATACCCAAACGGTGCAAAGTAGGAGCCCTGTTCAATAATACAGGATGACCTTTCAATACATTTTCCAAAATATCCCAAACTACAGGCTCTTTTTTATCTATAATTTTCTTAGCGGACTTAACTGTTTTTACGATACCTCTTTCAATCAATTTTCTGATTACAAAAGGCTTGTAAAGTTCAGCAGCCATGTCTTTTGGAAGACCACATTCATATAAGTTCAACTCTGGTCCTACAACAATTACCGAACGAGCAGAATAATCTACACGCTTACCAAGTAAGTTTTGACGGAAACGACCTTGTTTACCTTTTAATGAATCTGAAAGAGATTTTAAAGGTCTATTAGATTCCGTTTTTACTGCAGACGCTTTCCTCGTATTATCGAACAAAGAATCTACCGCTTCCTGAAGCATACGTTTTTCATTACGTAAAATTACTTCAGGAGCCTTTATTTCAACCAATCTTTTTAAACGGTTATTACGAATAATTACCCTTCTATAAAGATCATTTAAATCTGATGTTGCAAAACGTCCACCATCTAATGGTACCAATGGACGTAATTCTGGTGGAATCACCGGAATTACCTTCATAATCATCCATTCTGGTTCGTTTTCTCTATTTTCTTGAGATTCCCTAAGTGCCTCAACTACTTGCAAACGCTTTAAAGCTTCAGTTTTTCTCTGCTTTGAAGTCTCAGTATTTGCTTTGTGTCTTAACTCAAAAGAAAGTTCTTTAAGATTTATTCTACCCAACAAATCGATTAAACACTCTGCACCCATTTTAGCAATAAACTTATTAGGGTCAGTATCTTCTAAATATTGATTTTCTTGAGGAATAGTATCTAATATATTCAAGTACTCTTCTTCTGTCAAGAAATCCATTTTATTGATTTCTTCACCTTCAGGTCCTTTAGCGATACCCGGTTGTATTACTACGTAACGCTCGTAGTAAATAATCATATCCAATTTCTTGGAAGGTAAACCTAAAAGGTAACCTATTTTATTAGGTAAAGAACGGAAGTACCAAATATGAGCTACTGGTACCACCAAGTTAATATGACCTACACGATCTCTACGAACTTTCTTTTCCGTTACCTCTACACCACAACGGTCACAAACGATACCACGGTAACGAATACGCTTGTATTTACCACAAGCACATTCATAATCCTTAACAGGACCAAAAATACGCTCACAGAACAAACCATCACGTTCTGGTTTGTGAGTTCTATAGTTAATTGTTTCCGGCTTTAAAACTTCACCTCTAGATTCTGCCAAAATAGATTCTGGAGAAGCTAAACCTATGGAAATTTTATCAAACCTTTTTACTTGGTTATTATCTTTTATTCTAGCCATAATAGCGTTCTGATAATGTTTTAATTTGTTTTACTTAATAGTCTTCAATACTAACTATTGAACTATTCTTCCAGTCTAATATCCAAACCTAATCCCTTAAGTTCGTGCATTAAAACGTTGAAAGATTCTGGTAAACCAGGCTCTGGCATTGTTTCTCCTTTAACAATAGATTCATAAGTCTTAGCCCTTCCAATTACATCATCGGACTTAACTGTAAGTATCTCACGTAAAGTTGCAGATGCACCATAAGCTTCTAATGCCCAAACCTCCATTTCACCAAATCTCTGACCACCAAACTGAGCTTTACCACCCAATGGTTGTTGTGTAATTAGAGAGTATGGTCCAATTGAACGTGCGTGCATCTTATCATCTACCATGTGACCAAGTTTCAACATATAGATCACACCTACTGTTGCAGGTTGATCAAAACGTTGACCGGTTCCACCATCGAATAAGTAAGTATGTCCAAATCTTGGAATACCCGCGTCATCTGTATACTTGTTTATCTCCTCTAAAGTTGCCCCATCAAAAATTGGTGTAGCATATTTTCTTCCAAGCTTAAGACCAGCCCAACCTAAAACTGTTTCATAGATTTGACCAATATTCATACGAGAAGGTACACCTAACGGATTCAATACAATATCAACTGGTGTTCCATCTTCCAAGAAAGGCATGTCTTCGTGACGAACAATTCTTGAAACAATACCTTTGTTACCATGACGACCTGCCATTTTATCACCAACTTTAAGCTTACGCTTTTTGGCGATATACACCTTAGCAAGTTTCATAATACCAGCAGGCAATTCATCACCAACAGATATAGTAAACTTATCTCTTCTTAAGTTACCTTGTAAATCGTTAAGCTTGATCTTATAGTTATGAAGAAGATCAGCTACCAATGCATTTGTATCTGCATCCGTTGTCCAACTACCACCTACTAAGTGAGCAAAATCATCAACAGAATTCAACATTTTCATTGAATACTTCTTACCCTTAGGTAATACTTCTTCACCTAAATCATTAAGAACACCTTGAGAGGTCTTACCATTTACTATAGTAAATAATTTCTCAACAAGAATATCTTTTAATTCTTGGAATTTCACTTCGTATTCCAATTCTAATTTAGATAGTTCTTCTTTATCTTCAGAACGTTTTCTCTTATCCTTTACTGATCTAGAGAATAATTTCTTATCAATAACAACACCTCTTAAAGAAGGTGACGCTTTTAATGAAGCATCTTTTACATCACCAGCTTTGTCACCAAATATGGCACGTAATAATTTTTCTTCAGGAGTTGGATCAGACTCTCCTTTTGGTGTAATCTTACCAATTAAAATATCACCAGGTTTAACCTCTGCACCTATTCTAATCATACCATTTTCATCTAAGTCTTTTGTAGCCTCTTCAGAAACGTTAGGTATATCATGTGTAAGTTCTTCCGCTCCTAATTTAGTATCCCTAACTTCTAGAGAATACTCATCAACATGAATAGATGTAAAAATATCTTCACGTACAACTTTCTCCGAAATTACAATTGCATCCTCAAAGTTATACCCCTTCCATGGCATAAATGCAACGGTTAAGTTTCTACCTAATGCTAATTCTCCTTTTTCAGTTGCATAACCTTCACAAAGAACTTGTCCTTTCTTAACTCTATCACCTACTTGTACAATTGGCTTCAAGTTAATGTTAGTACCTTGGTTGGTTTTTCTAAACTTCACCAAGAAATAAGTCTTGCTATCTTCTTCAAAACTGATTAATCTTTCCTCATCAGTTCTATCATATTTGATAGTGATTTTTTGAGCATCAACATACTCAATAACCCCATCTCCTTCAGCATTGATCAATACTCTTGAATCTGAAGCAACTTGACGCTCAAGACCAGTACCAACAATTGGAGATTGTGGTTTCAACAAAGGAACTGCTTGACGCATCATGTTAGATCCCATCAAAGCCCTGTTTGCATCATCATGTTCCAAGAACGGAATCAAGGAAGCAGAAATTGAAGCAATTTGATTAGGAGCAACATCGGTATATTGAATTTCCGATGGATCTACAACTGGGAAATCACCTTCTTCCCTAGCAATTACTTTTTCCGCATCTATAGTACCATCTTCCTTCATTGGAATGTTAGCCTGAGCTATTTTCATTCCTTCTTCTTCCTCAGCACTTAAATAAGTATAGTTTTTGTAGTCTACTACTGAATTCTCCACTTTTCTATAAGGAGTTTCCAAGAAGCCCATTGGGTTTACTTTCGCAAACACCGACAATGAAGATATCAAACCAATGTTTGGACCTTCAGGAGTTTCAATAGGACATAAACGACCGTAGTGTGTATAGTGAACATCACGAACCTCAAAACCTGCACGCTCTCTTGATAAACCACCTGGACCTAATGCCGATAATCTTCTTTTGTGCGTAATCTCTGCCAAAGGATTCGTTTGATCCATAAACTGAGATAATTGGTTCGTACCAAAGAAAGAATTAATTACTGAAGACAACGTCTTAGCATTAATCAAATCAATTGGTGTAAACACTTCATTATCACGAACGTTCATACGCTCACGTATTGTTCTTGCCATACGCGCAAGACCAACACCAAACTGAGAAGATAATTGTTCACCTACAGTTCTTACACGACGGTTAGATAAGTGATCAATATCATCAATTTCAGCTTTTGAGTTTATTAACTCAATTAAATATTTTATAATAGTTATGATATCTTCTTTAGTCAAGACTTGCTTGTCCATTCCAATATCCAACTGTAATTTTTTGTTCATTCTATAACGACCAACTTCACCTAAGTTATAACGTTGATCAGAAAAGAATAATTTATCAATAATACCACGTGCCGTTTCCTCATCTGGCGGCTCCGCATTACGTAATTGACGATAGATATGCTCAACGGCTTCTTTTTCAGAATTCGTTGGATCTTTCTGTAGTGTATTGTGAATTATAGCATAATCTGACTGAGCATTATTCTCTTTATGTAAAAGAATAGTTTTTACATCAGCATCAATAATTTCAGCTATGTGTTCCTTTTCTAAAATAGTATCACGGTCAAGAACAATCTCATTACGCTCAATAGATACTACCTCACCAGTATCCTCATCAACAAAATCCTCATGCCAAGTGTTCAATACTCTTGCCGCTAATTTACGACCTAGTACTTTTTTAAGACCGGCATTAGAAACCTTCACCTCTTCAGAAAGGTCAAAAATCTCTAATATATCCTTATCACGTTCAAAGCCAATAGCTCTAAACAAAGTAGTAACCGGTAATTTTTTCTTTCTATCGATATAAGCATACATTACGCCGTTGATATCGGTAGCAAATTCTATCCAAGATCCTTTAAAAGGAATTACTCTTGCAGAATATAATTTTGTCCCGTTTGCATGGAAAGACTGACCAAAGAAAACCCCTGGAGATCTATGCAATTGAGAAACTACAACTCTCTCAGCACCATTGATAACAAAAGTACCACTAGGTGTCATGTAAGGAATTGTACCTAAGTAAACATCTTGTACAATAGTTTCAAAGTCTTCATGCTCTGGGTCTGTACAATATAATTTTAAACGAGCTTTTAAGGGAACGCTATAAGTAAGACCACGCTCTATACATTCTTGGATAGAATATCTAGGTGGGTCTATGAAATAATCAAGGAATTCCAATACAAACTGATTTCTGGTATCAGTAATTGGGAAATTTTCCATGAAGGTATTATAAAGACCTTCATTACCTCTTTCATCTGATTTAGTCTCAAGTTGAAAAAAGTCTTGGAAAGATTTAATCTGAATATCTAAGAAATCCGGATAGTCCGGTGTGTTTCTTGCAGAAGCAAAGCTTATTCTTTCAGTATTATTTGTGAACATCTACGGACAGTGTTTTGATCGTGAGTACTAGTTGGGTTGTATACTTCTTAATATACCTAATTCTATAAAAAGGCTTAGGTCTAAACGCAAAAAAAGCGCAAAGACCTAAACCAAAAGTAATATGGTTGTTGCTATTATTTAAGCTCAACTTCTGCTCCAGCTTCTTCCAATGATTTTTTGATACCTTCAGCTTCGTCTTTAGTAACACCTTCTTTAACAGCTTTTGGTGCGCTATCAACGATATCTTTAGCATCTTTTAATCCTAAACCAGTTAATTCCTTAACTAATTTTACAACTGCTAACTTAGAAGCACCTGCTGCTTTCAAAATAACATCGAATTCAGTTTTTTCCTCTGCTGCTTCACCAGCTTCACCACCACCACCGGCAGCTACTGCTACTGCTGCTGCTGCAGGCTCAATACCGTACTCTTCTTTTAATATATCAGCTAACTCGTTTACTTCTTTTACTGTCAAGTTAACTAATTGTTCTGCGAAATCTTTTAAATCTGCCATTTTCTATCGTTTAATAAAATTTTTAAAATATACTTAGTTTATTGTGCGTACTTATTTTTCAGATAATGTTTTAAGGATACCAGCGATTTTACCACCACCAGACTTAAGTCCAGAAATAACATTTTTGGCTGGAGATTGTAACAATCCAATAATCTCACCAATCATCTCTTCTTTAGACTTAATGCTTACTAACGCATCCAAGTTCTCATCACCTATGTAAATTGCTTCTTCAACAAAAGCTCCTTTTAATAAAGGTTTATTAGATTTTTTTCTAAAATTCTTTATCAATTTTGCCGGAGCGTTGGCTACATCTGAAAACATTAAAGAAGTATTTCCTTTTAACGTTTCAGGTAATTCACCAAATTCTTTTTCAGAAGCCTCCATTGCTTTAGCAAGCAATGTGTTTTTAACTACAGCCAGTCTAATATTAGCTTTGAAACAAGCTCTTCTTAAATCAGAAGTTGTACCTGCATCCAAACCAGAAATATCAGCCACATAAATAGTGGCACTATCTGCCAACTGCGTAGTCAAATCTTTTATAACCGTTGCTTTTTCTTCTCTTGTCATACTATTAATTTTTAACTACCAGCTGTTAAACTGACTTTGGATCTAATTGCAAACTAGGACTCATAGTGCTAGACATGAAAATAGTTTTCATGTAAACACCTTTTGCCGCAGTTGGCTTCATCTTATTCAAAGTATCCAACAACTCCTTAGCATTATCCGCTATTTTATCAGCGGAAAAAGAAGCCTTACCTATCGCAGCATGTACGATACCTGTTTTATCAACTTTAAAATCTATTTTACCTGCTTTAACTTCAGATACAGCTTTTGCTACATCCATAGTTACAGTACCTGTTTTTGGATTAGGCATTAAACCTCTAGGTCCTAATACACGACCTAACGGTCCTAATTTACCCATTACGCTTGGCATTGTGATAATAACATCAACATCTGTCCAACCGCCTTTAATTTTTTCCAAATACTCATCTAACCCAACATAATCAGCACCTGCCTCTTGAGCCTCCGCTTCTTTATCTGGGGTTACCAAAGCCAAAACTTTTACATCTTTACCAGTTCCATGAGGTAATGTTACCACACCACGAACCATTTGATTAGCTTTTCTTGGATCTACACCCAAACGAACCGCTAAATCTACTGATGCATCAAACTTTGTATTGGTAATTTCTTTTATTAAAGCAGAAGCTTCTGCAACAGAGTATAGTTTATCTTTCTCTATTTTAGAATGCGCCTCCTTTTGCTTCTTCGTTAACTTTGCCATTTAATTACTTTTAAGATTTTAAAAAGGTCTTTTACCAGCTACCTTCATACCCATTGAACGTGCAGTACCAGCAATCATACTCATTGCAGATTCAACTGTAAACGCATTAAGGTCAACCATTTTATCTTCGGCAATCGCCTTGATTTGGTCCCAGGTAACACTACCTAATTTCACCCTGTTAGGTTCGCCAGATCCTTTTTTAATCTTAGCCGCTTCCAATAGCTGAATTGCCGCCGGTGGTGTTTTTACAACGAAGTCGAAAGACTTATCTTTGTAAACGGTGATAACAACTGGTAATACTTTACCTGGTTTATCCTGCGTACGAGCGTTGAACTGCTTACAGAATTCCATAATGTTAACACCAGCAGCACCTAAGGCGGGTCCAACCGGTGGCGATGGATTCGCTGCACCTCCCCTAACTTGTAGTTTAACTACTTTACCTACTTCTTTTGCCATTGTTTAAAATTAAATTAAAAGCGTGTTTACGGAAGCAACACTACTTTAATTATATGTATGTAACACTTAATCTAAATACTTAAATCTTCTCTACTTGCATATAGCTAAGCTCTAATGGCGTTTTTCTACCAAAAATCTTAACCATAACCTCTAGCTTGCGTTTTTCTTCATTAATTTTCTCGACAGTTCCATTGAAGCCATTAAAAGGACCATCAATTACCTTAACTGTTTCACCAAAAACAAATGGAATTGCAACACTATCCGTATTCACAGCTAACTCATCTACCTTACCAAGCATACGGTTAACCTCATTTTTTCTCAAAGGAACAGGATCTCCTCCCTTAGTTTCTCCTAAAAACCCAATAACATTGGTTATTGAACGGATGATATGCACCATCTCCCCACCTAAATTGGCTTTGATCATGATATACCCAGGAAAATAAACCCTTTCTTTATTAATTTTCTTGCCGTTTCTAATCTGAACTACCTTTTCAGTAGGAACAAGAACATCCTCTAAATAGTCTGAAAAACCATGACGCTCTACTTCGCTTTCAATGTATCCTTTGATTTTATTCTCTTGACCACTTACAGCTCGTACAACGTACCATTTTTTCTCTAAAACCTCTGACATAGTCCTATTAGTTTAAAACGTAGTTGAAATATGCTTTTATCACTTTACTAAAGACCGTATCCACACCCCAAGTAGCCAAAGCAAAAAGGATAGAAAACACAGCTACAACAACCATCAAATTAGATGATTCTGCACGTGAAGGAAGAGTAACATTATTCCTTAACTCTTCAACGGATTCTTTTATATATGTGAACATTTAAATACTGTTTTACAATTTCAACAAATAGGATTATTCATCCAAATTCTATTGTGCACGGGAGGAGAGACTCGAACTCCCGACACCTGGTTTTGGAGACCAGTGCTCTACCAACTGAGCTACACCCGTATGAACGGTGAACCAAATCACCAATTCTATTATTTGCATGTAAAGGTGTCCCGCTTGAGCAGAACACCCTTATACACAATACTCTTTTAAGACTAAATTAATCTATAATCTTAGTAACCTGACCAGCACCTACTGTTCTACCACCTTCACGGATAGCGAAACGTAAACCTACGCTTAATGCGATTGGCTGAATCAACTCAACTGTAATCGTAAGGTTATCACCTGGCATTACCATTTCAACTCCAGAAGGTAAAGAAATGTTACCTGTTACGTCAGTAGTTCTTACGTAGAACTGTGGACGATAGTTATTATGGAATGGTGTGTGACGACCACCTTCTTCTTTTTTCAATACGTAAACCTCAGCTTCAAATTTAGCATGTGGCTTTACAGAACCTGGCTTACAGATTACCATTCCACGGCTAATTTGAGATTTTTCAATACCTCTTAACAAGATACCTACGTTATCACCAGCTTCACCTCTATCTAATATTTTACGGAACATTTCAACCCCAGTAATAGTAGAGTTCAATTTCTCAGCACCCATACCAATAATCTCAACAGGATCACCAGTGTTTGCAATACCAGTTTCTATACGACCAGTAGCAACAGTACCACGACCAGTAATAGTAAATACATCTTCAACCGGCATTAAGAAATCCTTATCAACATCTCTAGCAGGAAGTTCGATCCAGTTATCAACAGCTTCCATCAACTCCATAACCGTATCAACCCACTTTTGCTCACCGTTCAATGCACCTAATGCAGAACCAGCGATTACAGGACCATTATCACCATCATACTCATAGAAAGAAAGTAATTCTCTTACTTCCATCTCTACCAATTCGATCAACTCAGCATCATCCACCATATCCACTTTGTTCATGAATACAACGATTCTTGGAATACCTACCTGACGACCTAAAAGGATGTGCTCACGAGTTTGAGGCATAGGACCATCTGTAGCAGCAACAACCAAAATAGCACCGTCCATCTGAGCAGCACCAGTAACCATGTTCTTTACATAATCCGCGTGACCAGGACAGTCAACGTGTGCATAGTGACGGTTAGCTGTAGAATACTCTACGTGAGAAGTGTTAATTGTAATACCTCTTTCTTTTTCCTCAGGAGCGTTATCGATAGAATCGAAACTTCTCAATTCAGAAAGACCTGCATTTGCCAAAACAGTAGTAATAGCAGCAGTCAATGTAGTTTTACCGTGATCCACGTGTCCAATAGTACCTATATTTAAGTGCGGTTTGGAACGATCGAAAGTTTCCTTTGCCATGTTTAATGTATTTTAATCTTAGTTTATATTAGTGTACAAATTTATACCTTAATTGAGCCAATGACGAGATTTGAACTCGTGACCTCTTCCTTACCAAGGAAACGCTCTACCCCTGAGCTACACCGGCGTAAAGTGTTGAATCTACCAAATAGCAGATTCCTGCCTTCGCAGGAATGACATTTCTGTCAAAATTTATAGAGCGGGAGACCGGGTTCGAACCGGCGACATTCAGCTTGGAAGGCTGACGCTCTACCAACTGAGCTACTCCCGCTTATAATATTACAATATTTCAATAAAATCCTTCAAGAAAAAAGTTTTGTGGGGAGAGCAGGATTCGAACCTGCGAAGACGTAGTCAGCAGATTTACAGTCTGCCCTCGTTGGCCGCTTGAGTATCTCCCCTCAAACTATTATTTTAAAGAACTTCAGAGCCGATGGAGGGACTCGAACCCACGACCTGCTGATTACAAATCAGCTGCTCTAGCCAGCTGAGCTACATCGGCTTATTTCACAACTTTTTCTGTCATAAAAAAGCCCGCTATTTCTAACGGACTGCAAATGTATAGTATTTTTTATTTATTCAAAACAAATTTTGAAAAATTTTTCTCAAACTTGTAATCTTAATTTCTGCTTTTGTTTTATTAGCCTGCGTTCCAGCGAACTACAAGCTGAATCCACAGCCTCCTCAAATGACTTACATTGCTTTTTTACCACAAATTTATCTTTAGGTACAGAAATTTTAATCTCAACTATCTTATTCTCCTTTGCACTCGTATTTTCCACTTTCATATAAACATCAGAGCTAATTACCTTAGAATAAAAGGTTTCCACCTTATCAAGTCTGTTTTGAAGAAAATTTATCAATTTTCTGTCTGCATTAAAATTTACCGATTGCGTATTTACTTTCATAGTCAGGAAATTTATAGGCCTTAAGAATATAGCCAGATTAAACACTTATTTTTTATTTCCCCTTGGATGAGCTTTAGCATGCACTTTCTTTAATTCAGCAATACTATTATGCGTATATACCTGGGTTGATGCCAGACTAGAATGACCCAATAATTCTTTGACCGCATTTAAATCTGCACCTTTGTTCAAAAGATGTGTTGCAAACGTATGCCTAAGAATATGCGGACTCGTTTTCACCTTTGAGGAAACCTCTCTAAAATACTTTTTTATTAATCTATAAACAAGTGTTTCATATAATTTATTACCTGACAAAGTCAAAAACATATATGAACCGTCATTAATTTCCTTTAAATCCTTTCTGTTATCCAAATAAATCTTAAACTTTTCCTTTGTTTCCAAAAGCATTGGCACAAGTCGCTCTTTATTTCTTTTCCCCAGCACCTTTATGGTCATATTCGCAAAATCTACATCTGACACTTTTAAAGAAATAACCTCTGCCCTACGCATACCAGTAACATAAAGAACATGTATTAATAATTCATCCCGCACCCCTTCAAAATCATCAGCATATTCAATTTCAGATAATACTTTCTCCATCTCAAGCTCAGAAAAAGGAATCTCTATCTTTTTTGCTGTCTTTAATGCTCTGTGCATACTCAAAGGACTAACAGTAATCACATCAATTTTTTGAAGGAATTTGAAATACGCCTTCAATGATGAAATTTTCCTATTTATTGTCCTATTATCAATCTGCTTTTCAGACAATTCTACTATCCAATGACGAATTAAAACATATTCTACCGTATCAATATCTTCAATCTCATAATTGGCCCCACAAAAATTCTTAAACTCCAGAACATCATTTTGGTACGCCTTAACCGTATGTGCAGAGTATTTTTTCTCTAATGTGAGGTATGATATAAATTCTGATAAATACATTACCTAAAGGTATCAAAGTTTTAAATTACTTGATTATGGAGCAAAAAAAATCCCGCAAATTGCGGGATTTTTATTTTCTAAAACAAAGCCTAAACTTCTTCTTGATCTCTTAGACCTTGAATATATTCTGCTTTTTGTATCTGTGCTCTACGCTCAACTGAAGGTTTTGTGAACTGTTGACGCTTACGCAACTGTCTCATTGTACCTGTCTTATCAAACTTACGCTTGAAACGCTTTAAAGCTCTATCGATGTTTTCTCCTTCTTTTACTGGTATTATTAACATGGGCTACAACCTCCTTTCTTTATGATTAAGGCTGCAAATATACTAACTATATTTAAATGGGCAACCTTTAATCTATTTTTTAAACTATAAAATTTCTAGAACTAAACCGTAGCCGGCTTATATTCTTTTTTATCAATGATAATCTTAGAAATTATTTCCCTTAATATTTCAGATGTTCCACCACCAATAGGTCCTAACCTGCTGTCTCTAAAATTTCGTGCCATGGGGTAGTCCTCAATATACCCGTAACCACCTAAAAATTGTAAACACTCATAAGCAACCTCATCTGCAACCTTTGTGGATTTCAATTTTGAAATAGTGGCTTCTTTCACCACATATTGCCCCTTATCCAATTTATAGGCTACAGAGTAATTATACTCTTTACACATATCTATATCCGCATAAAGATCAACAACCCTATGCCTTAACGCTTGAAATTGATTGATAGATTTACCAAACGCCTCTCTTTCTGACATATAATTCAATGCATACTCCAAAACATGCTCAGAACGGGCATGGGCATTTACCCCCATGATCAACCTTTCTAATGAAAAGTGCTCCATTATATAAGAAAAGCCCATATTTTCAACACCCATTAAATTCTCAACAGGTATTTTAACATTATCAAAAGCCAATTCTGCAGTATCGGATGCTCGCCAACCCAGTTTATTCAACTTATTAGCCGTTACACCTTCACTGTTTCTATCTACTGCAAATATGCTTATTCCTTTATTCCCTAATTCAGGATTTGTTTTAGCCGCAACAATCATATAATCCGCATAAACCCCATTAGTAATAAAGGTCTTAGAACCATTTAAAACATAATGATCACCTTTTTTAATTGCAGTTGTTCTCATTGCAGCTACATCACTACCACCAAAAGGTTCAGATATACATAAACAGCCAATTTTATCACCATCTACACTTGGACGCAGATATTTTTCCTTTAAAAAAGAATCTGCCTCTTTGTTCAAGTGGGTCATTGCCAAATATGCATGTGCCCATATTGCCGCCGCAAATCCTCCAGAATTAATTTTCTGAAGTTCCTCTAACAGTATAATAGTATAAAAGAGATCAAGTCCAAGTCCACCATCTTCTTCAGGAGTTGCCAAACCAAAATAGCCCATATCCCCAAACTTCTTCCAAATAAACCTTTCTATAGTCCCTGTTTCTTCCCACTTGTCTATATGGGAAACTACTTCTTTTTGTAAAAAATCTTTAAGGCTGGCCCTAAATAATTGATGTTCTTCGGTGAAGTACATACTTTGCATAGCGTTATTTTTATAATGACAAATATAAGGCAATTCTATCAATACGCTCTATAGGAAAATTTTCTATTTTTGATAATTCGTTCAAAGAATTGATACTTCCGTTGAGATTACGATAATTTACTATGCTTTCTGATACGTGTTTTTGAAGATATATCAATTTTGACAATTCTGAAGCAGTTGCAATATTTACGTTAATTTTCACGATTTTTGGTTTACTGATCACCCTGAACTCATTCAAAGTTCTTTTTACCACATCTTTTTCAAGACCATAAACATCATACAATTGCTCATCGATTAAAAAACCACCCAACCTATCTCTAAATTTTATAATCCTAGCAGACAATTTCTCACCAATTCCACTTATTTTCTGCAAGTCTTGCGCAGTAACAGCGTTCAAATCCTTCAAAACTACTTTATTGACCTTTTCAGATTTAATAGACCTAGACTCATGGGTAGATTTAGGTTTAGCATTTTGTGTCCATTCCGGAAACTTGAAATCCTTAGAGATTACATTTAATAAGGAATCTGAAACCTTGGTAACCTCCTGAAACTCTTCCGCTGAATTCACAAACTTATTTCGCTTTCTATATTCATGTAGCCTATCAATCTCTTCTATTGTCATACCCAAAGAATATCCTTTAAAATCAGTAATAAAATTAGGATTAAATGGGTAGACACGCTCCTTATTATTCTTTGCTGCTATGGTTTTTAGAGAATCTACCTGGACCTGAAGGGAATTTTCTAAAATTAAAGGACCTGACACTTTTGAAGAATAGGATCTGTAGACATAGTAACCTATTTGAACAAGGATAAGCAATAACAACAAAAAGAAAATCCCACTTCGTTCTTGTTTATTAAACTTGAAGTGGGATTTGAGATTTTTCAAAATCTATAAAAATATTAGTACACCTTTTTAATGGCTGTCAAATACCTATCAAAACTCTTCTTAACCTTAGGAAAAAGGATAAGCAGACCTATCATATTTGGAAATACCAATGCCAAAATCATAGCATCTGAAAACTTGATTACAGCGTCTAGCGTTGCTGCCGCACCAATAACCACGAACATTAAGAAAAGAACCTTATACACGATATCTGCAGTTTTCCCTCTTCCAAACAAATATTTCCAAGATTGAAGTCCGTAATAAGACCAAGATATCATTGTTGAAAAGGCAAATAGTATAATTGCAATGGTAAGTACATATCTAAACCCAGGTATTACAGAGTCATATGCCATTGAAGTTAAGTCCACACCACCAACATATGCTCCAGTATCATTTAACATTACCGTACTACCAATACCATTACCATAATCAAAAGCACCGGCATCCATATTAAAGAAAATGATCACTAACGCGGTCATAGTACAAATGACCACGGTATCAATAAACGGTTCCAATAACGCTACTATACCTTCACTTGCCGGATATCTTGTCTTTACCGCCGAGTGTGCTATTGCAGCAGACCCTGCTCCAGCCTCATTAGAGAAAGCCGCTCTTTGAAAACCTACAATGATAACCCCAATAATACCACCAATTGCAGCATCTGGAGAAAACGCACCAGCGAAAATCATCCCGAACGCATCACCTATATACTTTATGTTTGCAAATATGATTACCAAAGAAGCCAATACATAAATACCTGCCATAAAAGGAACTATCTTTTCTGTAACACTGGCAATCTTTTTAATTCCTCCAATGATTACAATACCTACCAATACTGCAAGTATTACTCCAATAATCACACCTGTAGCCCCACCTTCTAAATTTAACATTGAAGTCAATTGTACGGCAGCTTGATTAGATTGAAAAGCGTTACCACCACCAAAAGATGCACCCACACATAGCACTGCGAAGATACCGGCTAAAATTTTACCTAAAATCTTAAAGTTACTTTCACTAAGTCCACGCGACAAATAGTACATTGGACCACCGTAAACAGTGCCATCAGGACCTACATCACGATATTTAACCCCTAAAGTACATTCTACAAATTTTGTTGACATACCAATAAGTCCGCAAGCGATCATCCAAAATGTTGCCCCAGGACCACCCAAAGCAATTGCTACGGCAACCCCCGCTATATTACCCAGACCTACTGTACCAGAAACAGCAGTTGCCAAAGCTTGAAAGTGACTTACCTCACCCTCTTCACTTTCGTCTCTAATAGTATCAGGTATATCACCATCTTCGGTCATATGCTGCTGGACTTTTTCCAGCCCGTATTTTTCAATTTCCTCATATTTACCCCTTACAACATTAATTGCCAATGGAAATTTAGTTATACCCGGAAATTTGAAATAAATGGTAAAAAAGGTAGCTCCTGCTATCAAAAGAATCAATACAATTGGTATGTTATACCCGGCAATTGGAACAGAAGTCAATACTGTAGCTTCCCACCATGTTGCAAAAGGCATAAAGGCGTCATTTACTTTTTCATCCAAACCTTTTTCTTGTGCAATTGAAAGAAATGGTATTAACAGTGTTAATAGAGTTAGAAGTCTATACTTCATAAGTTTTAAAATTTTTTGAATTAGTCAGTTAGTCTAGCAATATCCTAAAAATAATGGATGCAATCAAATATATATGATAGAAAGATGATTATTCTATATGGAACATCTCGTTTAATTTTTTAATTTGTTCCGGTCTTCCCAGCACAATGACCTTACTTTTTGGTTGCAGTTCCATATCCGCTTCTGGGTTGATGATATAATTACCATCAGGTGATATGTAACCTATTATGGTACATCCGGTTTTTCTTCTTAAATCCAAATCCCTTAAAGAGTTACATTCTATTTGATCCGAAAAATCTTCTATTGCCACTTCCTCTAGGTTAGTAGTGTTTTCTCCTTCTGTGGAAAGCTTGTCCATAAATGTTATTAAATCTGGCATCACTACTAAGGATGCCATATGGTCTCCACCTATTTTATCTGGCATAATTACTTTATTAGCACCTGCCAAAAACAATTTTTTCTGAGAATTTACTAAAGAAGCTCTGCTTATAATGAATAGATTTTTCTTCATTTGCCTTGCCGATAAAACTACAAACAGATTAGCTGCATCATCAGGTAATGTTGCTATTAAAAATTTTGCTCGCTCTATACCTGCCTGCAATAGCACATCATCATCATTTGCATCGCCTTCAATAAACAATACGTCATCTTCAAACCTTTCTATTATCTCCTTATCTTTTTCTATTACCACAAAAGGTCGCCTATACGCCTTTAATTTTTCTGCCGCTTGCATTCCATTTCGCCCAAAACCACAGACGATCACATGCTGATTTAAATTTTCGATAGCATTCTTCATTTTCTTCTTTTTAAGCAGTTCTACTGAATTTCTGGAAAGTAGGTATTCGGTGACTATTGATATCGCAAAACCAACTATAAATACACTTGTAACTATAAGAATTATTGTAAAGATCTTGCCTTCTGGTCCCATAGGCCTTACTTCGGAAAACCCTACAGTAGTGACCGTAATTATAGTCATATAAAAAGCATCTACCCAACTATAATCTGCAATAAACCTATAGCCCAACACACCAAAGGTCAAAACCATTAGCATTAATGTCAGTGCCAAATATATTTTAGACCGAAATAAGTTTATCATACATTACAGATCAAAGACTGAATTTCGTTTGGTATAAACAAGATCCTTAATTTTCAACCAAAAGGCGAGAAAAAGATAAAGAGCAAAACCAAAACCTACCGTTACAAAGGTCAGATAAATAAAAGAAGTTCTAACCACTCTTGCCCTTATACCTAAGCGCTCGGCAATTCTACCGCACACTTCGAATCCTCTTTTTTGAAAATAAAGCAATAATTTATAGAATACATTCATTGCGTATAAAATTAGACTTTTACATTCAATAAAGATGCACCTATGGCACAATCTAAACATTTATCTTTTGTACAGTAATTATTGTACAATTGAAGATAGGCTTGAGAATCTTTAGCACTAAAGATTGATGTTTCTAATTTATCAAAGTTAGCTATAATACTGTTTTCTTCCTTTTTAATTTTAGCCATCATTTTAAATAAACCTTCATTATCCTGAGCGCCCTTATACCTATTGTAAGCAAACTTTAAAGGTATTATGGTATTAATGATCAATAAATTTAAAAATGAATTTGATATTTTCTTTTTGCCTTTTTTAGAGTTCTTACCAAAATTATAATGGGTATCCCAATATTGAGAAGTACCTACTTTAAAATATTCCTGAAAATCTAACTCATTATTTTCAATTAATGAATGGAATAAATTATTATTCTCAGCATAAATGGCACTCAATTGGGCTAATCTTATAGTAGGAAAGTTCATTGGTCTAAGCCTAAAATATTCTGGGGACTTGAAAACCGAGATCAAATTAAACTTATGGCTCAGAAAAGTATATTCCTTTTTTAATTCATTTAAGTACTGATCATCATCTATGGTAGTTTCCAATAAATTTGCCTGCCCTAAAAGCAAGCTTTCCATCTGAAGTGGCTTTTTATACAATTTTCTAATGATCGAAAAATCAATAGACTTGCCTATTTCAACAAATATTTCACGATTAATTTTTGAACCGAAAGATTTTAATAACATTAAAAACAAAACTTGTTCCCAGTTATTATTGGTATAGCACAATAGTTCATTAATGTAGACCGATTTTTGTTCTAGACGCTCTATAAACAAGCGATCTAACCAATTATTCCTTATAAATCCGTCTACCTTGTCAAAATCATTTTCACAGTTTATGAACCTATGGTTTTTAACATTGAACAATTTTTGATAATTCTCTAGCACTTGCACAGGAATATAGTTCTTAAGGGAAAGTGTTGGTATTTGACCTCCATCTTTTCTATATACACCTATATCATCTTCCCATACTACATGTAAAATTACATTATCATAATTACGATCTTCTTGATGGTTATGCGCATACCAGTCTGATGATTTTACATGTATCTCAACATTACCTGCCCACAATTGACCATTCAACTCTAGTTGCGCGTTAAAAAAATCAGGACCACTTAAATGATTATGGCTCCCGGCAGACTTTATGTAAACGGGTTCATTAGATGTAGTTTCTAATCCATTTACTGGATATTTTTTGTACTTCCATATAAAATGAAGCAAATCTTCCTTCATTTCATAAAAATAAAAAACCCGCTGTAAAGCGGGCATATTTTCTTAAAGAAATAAAATTAAGCGGTTTCACCTTCCCAATTCATAAATCCGCCTTGAAGATTAAAAGCCTTATCAAAACCTAAATTCTTCATAATTGCACAAGCTTGACCACTTCTATTACCAGACCTACAATACACGTAATAATTTTTGGTCTTATCTAACTTCTCAAGTTCAGCCACAAACTCTTGTCCTTTATAGATATCTATATTAATTGAATTAGGAATTATACCTTCCTCTACTTCTTCTTCTGTTCTTACATCGAGAATTATTGCATTAGAATCTTTCTCCAATTGCTCTTCCCATTCTTGTTGTGATAAATCTGCCATAGTGTAAATTATATACCGTAAAAATAATCGATTTTTATTTATTTATACCTCACAACTATTTTTAACAAAAAATTAATCTGAACAATCACTAATCCTAACAAAATAACTTTACATTTGTATATACAATTATTGTACACACATGAATGTAGAGGAAATTTTAAAAACAAACAAAAAAATGCCGTTGGCCAAACGGACATTAATTCATGTAGCTCTGGTAGCCAATAAACTAAATGAGGAAGTTTCTATGGTGTTGAAGCCATTTGACATTTCGGTTCAGCAGTTTAATGTACTAAGAATATTAAGAGGTCAAAATGGAAAACCTGCAAATCTTTCTACCATTAATGAGCGAATGGTTACTAAAATGAGTAACACTACCCGCTTAGTAGATAAGCTAATTTTAAAGGGGTATGTTAACAGAACCGTATGCGAAAAAAATAGAAGAAAAGTAGAAATTGTAATTACCGAAGATGGATTGAACATCTTAAAACAAATTGATGGAATACTTTTTGAAGCAGAAGAAAATATGCTTAAAAATTTTACAGAAGAAGAGTTACATCAATTCAATGAATTATTAGATAAATTTTAAGCATAACTATGAATACGATATTAAATAAATTAAACTGGCGCTATGCCACTAAAAAATTCGATAGCTCTAAACAAGTTAGTAAGGCTGATCTAGACACTTTACTAGAAGGGGCAAAACTAACAGCCTCCTCTTATGGTTTACAACCTTATGAAATTTATGTTATTAAAAATGATAATATTAGACAAGAGTTAAGAAAAGCTTCATACAACCAACCACAAATTACCGATTCATCTTACCTTTTCGTTTTTGCTAACAAACCTAATTTTGACGAAGCATTAATTGACGATTATATAGATAATATTGTAAGCACTAGAGGGGTTACAAAAGAAGATCTTGAGGGGTATTCCCAAAGTATGAAATCTGCACTATTAGACCTACCTAATGACGATAAAAATAAATGGTCATCTAACCAAGCATATATTGTGTTAGGAAACTTAATGACCCTTGCTGCAGAAATGGAAATAGATACTTGCCCAATGGAAGGTTTTAATAAAGAACAGTATAATAAAATTTTGGGCTTAACCAAAAAAGGTCTAAACGCAGCAGTAGTTTTAGCTGTCGGTTATAGATCAACCGAAGACGATACGCAACACTACCCAAAGGTGAGACATTCACAAGAACAAATAATTACACACATATAAATTAAACACAATCATTTAAAATTAGAAACATGAAAAAATCATTATTAAGTTTAGTATTCGTAGCTGTTTTTGGCTTCTCTGCAACCGCTACCACCCCAATTGATGGCGAAAAGAAAGAAGTAAAAGTCAGCGAAAGTAAAGTTACCTGGAAAGGATATAAGGTTACTGGTTCACATGATGGAAACATTAATCTAAAATCTGGTCACTTAGAAATGAAGGGCAAAAAATTAGTTGGTGGAGAATTCGTAGTTGATATGACTTCTATAGTTGTTACCGACCTAGAAGCAGGAAAAGGAAAAGAAAAATTAGAGGGACACTTGAAGTCTGCAGATTTCTTTGGTGTTGAAAGTAACCCTACTTCCAAATTGGTTTTTACTTCGGTTAAACCCATGAACGATAACTCATATACGGTAACCGGTGACCTTACAATTAAAGGAATTACCAAGCCTGTTACTTTAGTTGTATCTATGTTTGAAAATAAGGCTTCAGCTACGCTTAAAATAGATAGAACTAAATATGATATTAAATATGGCTCAGGAAGCTTTTTTGATAATTTAGGTGACAAAGCTATTTATGATGACTTTGATTTAGTGGTAGATTTAGCACTATAAGCTTTAGATAGCTATAAAACTTGTGGAATTACAACAATTTAAAATCCCTTTGAGATATATTCAAAGGGATTTTTATTTTTGATAAGGTAAAGTTTGTAAGTTTAAATTTCCTTTTTATATTTGAACCTCAATGAAAAATTTAATCGCAAATACTTGGTGGTGGAACAACTTACGAAAAACATCGTGAGCAAAGCATCATTGTAGTAAAACTATATAAAGGCTTGTCATCACGACAAGCCTTCTTTATTTTATAAAAGTACCTATGGCCTATCAATTTAAAACATACCATAAAAAAATTCTTGCCGATACGGTAACACCGGTAAGTGTTTATTTAAAAATTAGAGACCGTTTTCCAAATAGTATTCTTTTGGAAAGTAGCGACTATCATGCCAATAACAACAGTTTCTCATATATCTGCTGCAATCCAATTGCATCAATTAAAGTGGAAAACGAAATCATTACAAAACAATTTCCCGATGGTGCGGTTGAAGAAATTCAAATAACACCAGAAATAGACGTTGTTGAAAGTATTGATTCTTTCAGCAAAGCTTTTAAGGCAGATAGCAATGATTATAAATTCATTAATAATGGACTATTTGGTTATATGTCATATGATGCAGTTCGGTATTTTGAAGATTTGGAAATATCTCAAAAATCAGATTCGGTAAGCATACCAGATGTGTATTATGCGGTTTACCAAAACATTATTGCAATCAATCATTACAAAAACGAAGCATACCTTTTTGCGCATTGCTATAATACCGATAATAACATTCCAGAACTAGAACAACTACTAAATATTAGAAATTTTGCCACTTACAACTTTAAAATAGATGGTGACCGAAAGTCTAATCTTAAAGATGAGGAATATAGAGAGCATGTTGCTTTGGCAAAAAAACACTGTCAACGTGGCGATGTATTTCAGTTGGTTTTAAGTAGACGTTTTTCGCAAGGTTTTAAAGGTGATGAATTTAATGTTTATAGAGCTTTGCGCTCGGTAAATCCTTCGCCCTATTTGTTTTATTTTGATTTCGGGGATTTTAAAATTTTTGGAAGTTCACCTGAAGCGCAACTTATTGTAAGCGAAGGCAAAGCCGAAATTCACCCTATAGCCGGTACTTTTAAAAGAACTGGTAATGATGAACAAGATGCACAACTCGCCAAAGAGCTAAAGACCGATGACAAAGAGAATAGTGAGCACGTTATGCTGGTAGATTTAGCTAGGAACGACTTGAGCAGAAATGGTAATGTAGTTAAAGTCGAGAATTATAGGGAAGTACAGTTTTTCTCTCACGTGATCCATTTGGTATCTAAAGTTACAGGCATGAAAAAACCAGATATACCTACCATGAAAGTGGTGGCAGACACTTTTCCTGCAGGTACATTGAGTGGCGCCCCAAAACATATGGCCATGCAGCTTATTGAAAAATATGAGAAGACTAGCAGGGGATATTATGGTGGAGCCATAGGTTTTATGGATTTCTCTGGAAACTTTAACCATGCCATAATGATCAGAACGTTTTTAAGCAAAAATCATAATCTCCATTATCAAGCTGGTGCAGGTCTTGTTGCTGCTTCTGACCCAGAAAGTGAACTACAAGAAACGTATAACAAACTAGGTGCATTAACCAAGGCTTTAGAAATAGCAGAAGACATTTAAAATGAAAAAAATATTAGTCATAGACAATTACGACAGCTTTACTTATAACCTTGTTCATTATCTAGAAGAATTGGAATGCGAGGTCGTTGTAAAGCGTAATGACCAACTTACACTTGAAGAGATTGATGCTTTTGATAAAATTGTATTATCTCCCGGACCTGGTATTCCAGATGAAGCCGGACTTCTTAAACCAATTATAGAAAAGTATGCCCCAACCAAAAGTATTTTTGGGGTATGCCTAGGTCAACAAGCAATAGCGGAAGTTTTTGGAGGATCATTGATCAATCTAAAGGAAGTATACCACGGCATAGCCACTAAGATCTACATTACCAAAGATGCCGTAATTTTTAAAGATATTCCCAAAGAAATAGAAGTTGGCAGATATCATTCATGGGTCGTAGACACTAATTTACCAGATGTTCTAGAAGCAACATCAGTAGATGAAAACGGACAAATAATGTCTTTACAACACAAAAAATACGACGTACATGCGGTACAATTTCATCCAGAATCCGTACTTACTCCTCAAGGAAAAAAAATGTTAGAGAACTGGCTGAACGCTTAAATCATAATTAAAGCGAACTAAACTTAAGGTTGAACTGTATAGTATTTAAAAAATGAAAGAAACATTAAATAAGCTCATAAATCACGAGATACTTTCCAAAGAAGATGCAAAGCGCATATTAGTCAATATTGCTAAAGGCGACTACAACACAAGTCAAATAGCAGCTTTTTTGACCGTTTATATGATGCGAAGTATTACCATTGAAGAATTAGAAGGGTTTAGAGATGCATTGCTAGATTTATGCTTGGCAGTAGATTTATCTGCTTACAACCCCATAGACCTTTGCGGTACTGGTGGTGATGGCAAAGACACTTTTAATATTTCTACATTGGCATCTTTTGTTACTGCCGGTGCCGGTGTAAAAGTTACCAAACATGGCAACTATGGTGTTTCCTCTAAATGCGGAAGTAGTAATGTAATGGAGTTTTTAGGAATCAAGTTCAGTAACAATGCCGGCTTTTTAGAAAAATGTATTGATGAGGCTGGTATTTGTGTATTACATGCGCCCCTATTTCATCCGGCTATGAAAAACGTTGCCCCTATTCGTAAAGATCTGGCGGTAAAAACATTCTTTAATATGTTAGGGCCTATGGTAAATCCTGCATTTCCAAAAAACCAAATGGTAGGTGTTTTTAACCTTGAATTAGCTCGTATGTACGGATACCTTTATCAAAAAACAGATAAAAATTTCACCGTATTACATGCCTTGGACGGTTATGATGAAATATCATTGACAGGAAATACCAAAACTATTTCTAACCATACCGAAACAATGCTAAAGCCTTCTGATTTTGGGGTGCCCGAAATTAAACAAACCGATATTGTCGGCGGTGACGGCATTGAATCTTCCGCTCAAATTTTTATGAATGTATTACAAGGTAAAGGCACAGAAGCGCAAAATAATGTAGTTTGTGCCAATGCCGGTATTGCCATAGCCACAGTAAACAACCTAACTCCTATTCAAGGATTTGAAAAAGCCAAAGAATCTTTGTTGAGTGGAAAAGGATTGAACGCATTGAAAAAAATACAAGAGTTGAGCAAAAATTAAACAGCACACTTTGCGTCTCAATGAAATGGGATTATCTAAACACACATGTAATGAATATTCTAGACAAAATTGTAGCGGATAAACGAAAGGAAGTAGAATTGAAAAATTTGATTTTCCCTTCTTCACAATATGAACATTCTGTATTATTCAACAGAGAGACTTTTTCACTGGCTCAAGCTCTTAAAGATAGTGACACCGGTATTATTTCTGAATTTAAAAGAAGATCACCATCCAAAGAAAGCATCAATCAAAATGCAAATGTTGGGCAGGTTGCCATGGGGTATGAAAAAGCAGGTGTTTGTGGTATGAGCGTGCTTACCGATATTAAATATTTTGGTGGTTCTTTAGAAGACTTGATCATTGCAAGGGCATCGGCACAGTTACCGTTATTACGTAAGGAGTTCATAATTAGTGAATACCAAATTATAGAAGCCAAAGCTTATGGCGCAGATGTTATTCTTCTTATTGCTGCCGTGCTAACTAGAGAAGAAATAAAAAAATTCTCTGAATTGGCAAAAAGTTTAGGTTTAGATGTCTTATTAGAAGTACACAATGAAGACGAACTTCATAAATCAATCATGCCCAGCATAGATATGTTGGGAGTCAATAATAGAAATCTAAAGACTTTTGAAGTTAGCTTAGAGACCAGTAAATCGCTTTCATCCCTAATTCCTGATGATTTTGTAAAAGTATCTGAAAGCGGAATAAGTTCTATTGAAGCAATTAAGGAATTAAAAACGTTTGGTTATAAAGGATTTTTAATCGGAGAGAATTTTATGAAAACCGATACTCCAGGCGAGAGTGCCATTCAATTTATTAAAGATCTAAAAGAAATAAAATGAAACTCAAAATCTGCGGTATGAAACTAAATACTTCTGAAGTTGCACAATTGCGACCAGATTATCTTGGTTTTATATTTTGGGAACATTCAGCTAGATTTCTTGATGGGGAAATTCCCGAATTACCACACACTATCAACAAAGTAGGCGTTTTTGTTGATGCCGATATAGACTATATTATTACACTGGTCAAAAAACATCAATTACAGGGTCTTCAATTGCATGGTCACGAGAGCCCTGAATATTGTAGACAAGTTGCAGAAAAACTTATGAAGTTGAATAAAAAAATTGAGATCATTAAAGTATTTTCCATTAAAGATGAGTTTGATTTTGAAAGTTTAACGTCCTATGAAGATGTGTGCGATTTTTATCTTTTTGATACTAAAGGGAAACTCCCTGGGGGCAATGGCTATACCTTTAATTGGTCTGTCCTTAAGAATTATCCTTCTAACAAGCCTTTTTTTTTAAGTGGGGGAATTGGTTTGAACAGTCTTGATAAAATTAATGAGTTTATGAAATCACCCGAGTCTAAATTCTGCTATGCCATTGATGTAAATAGCAAATTTGAAATAAATCCAGGGTTAAAAAATATTGAAGAATTACAAAAGTTTAAAGAAGCGCTATGAATTATAATGCTGACGAAAAAGGATACTACGGTGAATTTGGTGGTGCCTATATACCGGAAATGTTGTACCCAAATGTAGAGGAACTACGCCAAAATTATTTAAAATTGATGCATGAAGATTCTTTTCAAAAAGAGTTTCATCAGCTGTTAAGAGATTATGTGGGTAGACCTTCCCCCCTATATTTTGCTAAACGCCTTTCTGAAAAACATGGTTGCAAAATATACTTAAAAAGAGAAGATCTTAATCATACTGGTGCACATAAAGTGAACAACACCATAGGTCAAATTCTTATGGCTCAAAAGTTGGGCAAAACAAGAATTATTGCCGAAACAGGTGCTGGACAACACGGTGTGGCTACGGCAACCGTTTGTGCTCTTATGGGTATGGAATGTATTGTTTACATGGGGGAAATAGATATTGCACGCCAAGCGCCAAATGTTGCCCGTATGAAAATGTTGGGTGCTGAAGTAAGACCTGCAAAATCTGGAAGCAGAACACTTAAAGATGCTACCAACGAAGCCATTAGAGATTGGATCAACAATCCGGTAAACACCCATTATATCATTGGTTCTGCCATTGGCCCGCACCCTTACCCAGATATGGTCACTCGTTTTCAATCGGTAATATCCGAGGAAATAAAATGGCAGTTAAAAGAGAAAGAAGGTCGTGAAAACCCAGATTACGTGGTAGCTTGTATTGGTGGTGGCAGTAATGCCGCAGGTACCTATTATCATTTTCTACACGAGCCTGAGGTTGGCATTATTGCAGTTGAAGCTGCAGGTAAAGGCGTGGATTCTGGTGAGAGCGCAGCAACATCCGCCCTTGGTAAAGTAGGAATCATTCATGGATGTAAAACCATGTTGATGCAAACCATAGATGGACAAATTACCGAGCCTTACTCCATTTCTGCCGGATTAGATTATCCTGGCGTTGGTCCTATGCATTCTCACCTTTACAAATCTGGTCGTGCAGAGTTTTATTCGGCTACAGATGATGAAGCCATGGCTGCAGGATTGGAATTATCAAAATTAGAAGGTATTATTCCCGCTATAGAAACAGGGCATGCATTTGCCATTTTTGAACATAGGAAATTCAAAAAAGACGATGTGGTCGTTATTAGCCTTTCCGGCCGTGGAGATAAAGATCTGAACACTTATATTGATTACTTTAAGTTAGCATAACCTTATTATGAGCAATAGAATAACATCAAAATTAAAAGAAGATAAAAAGCTTCTATCTATATATTTTACAGCTGGTTACCCATCATTAAACAACACAGTAAAAATCATTGAAGATTTAGAAATCAATGGTGTTGATATGATTGAAATAGGATTACCGTTCAGTGATCCTTTGGCAGACGGACCAACAATTCAAGAAAGTTCTACCGCCGCTTTGAAAAATGGAATGACCACCGAAATTCTTTTTAGTCAACTGAAAGATATTCGTAAAACGGTTTCTATACCATTGATTATTATGGGATACTTTAACCCCATGTTGCAATACGGTGTTGAGGCATTTTGTAAAAAGTGTCAAGAAATTGGAATTGACGGACTCATTTTACCAGATTTACCGTTAGATGTTTACCAGGAAGAATACGAGGAAATTTTTAAAAAACACGGACTCTTAAACGTATTTCTAATTACGCCGCAGACCAGTGATGACCGTATTCACCAAATAGACAATGCCTCTAACGGATTTATCTATATGGTAAGTTCTGCAAGTGTTACAGGATCAAAATCTGGCTTTGGTCAAGAGCAAGAAAGTTATTTTGAGCGCATTGCCAAAATGAATTTAAAAAACCCACAAATTGTCGGTTTTGGAATTAAAGACGAAGAAACATTTAAGCAAGCAACCAAAACCGCTAAAGGTGCAATAATTGGTTCTGCCTTTATTAAACATTTAACGGCTAATGGCGTAGACTCCATTTCAGAATTTGTGAATACTATTCGTTAGAAACCAACTCAATATTTCAATATTTCAAGGTATAAAAGTAGCTAGTCTTCATTCGCTTTTATACCTTTTTTCTTAGCATAGGTTTGAAAATGAGGCAGCTATCCTATTTAGAGATGACACCTTAATCTTTCTAACATCAAATCTCAATCAACGATCTTTTAACAATAGTATCCTTTAACATATGTAAGGTATGTTTTAGATGTTCTTTTCACTGCTTTTTGCTTACTTTTAAAGAATATATTTACATGAACAACCATGAAAAAACTTCTTACACTTACATTCCTTTTATTACTTTTTACCGCTCATTCTCAAGACTCCATTTTAATAAAATCTAAAGTAGCGAATGCCATTGGCGAATTAAGGGAATTTGTGGCAATACCTAATGATGCATTAAATGCAGACGATATTGATTCTAACCTTTATTGGCTGAGAAAAAAATTCACTGAACGTGGCTTTAATAGTACCATTTTAGAAACTGAAGGCCTACCGTTGTTTTTTGCCGCCTTACCCATGGACGACAACAAGCCAACTATTTTGTTCTATATGCATTTAGATGGGCAATCTGTAGACGCTTCAAAATGGGATCAACCAGATCCGTATAAAGTAGTTTTAAAATCCAAAACCGAAGACGATTGGAAAACTGAATCTTTCTCAGAACTTAACGACGATATAAATTATGACTGGCGCCTTTTTGGAAGATCAACTTCAGACGATAAAGGACCTATTATCATGTTCTTAAATGCTATAGACGCACTTAAAAAAGATGCTATAGACATACCTTTTAATGTAAAGGTAATTCTAGATAGCGAAGAAGAAAAAAGTAGCGCACCATTACCACAAGCGGTGCGCACGTATAAAGATTTATTGAAAGCCGATTTTTTGGTGATAAACGATGGTCCGGTTCACGTTTCCGGGAAACCAACAATAGTTTATGGTTGTAGAGGAATCACAACATTATCAATAACAACTCACGGACCTATAAAACCACAACATAGTGGTCATTACGGAAACTACGCTCCTAACCCTGGTTTTCAATTGGCACAGCTACTAGCAACAATGAAAGATACCAATGGAAAAGTTCTTATAAAAGGATATTATGATGGAATTTCATTAGATGATGCAACATTAGCTATTTTAAAAAGCGTTCCGGACAATGCCGATGTCATCAATAGCAATTTAGCCATCTCTAACCCAGAAAAGGTTGGCGGTTTTTATCAAGAAGCATTGCAATACCCTTCTTTAAATATTAGAGGACTAGGCTCTGGCTGGGTTGGAGAAAAAGCAAGAACAATTGTGCCGGCCACCGCCACAGCTGAATTAGATTTAAGGTTAGTACCTGAAAGTGATGGTACAAAACTTAAAAACCTTGTAAAAGAACACATAAAAAATCAAGGTTTTCATGTAATGAGTACGGAACCCACTCTGGAAGACCGCCTAAAATTTGATAAAATTGTTACTATTAAGGAAGGCTCAGTTACGGATGCTTTTAGAACCGATCTAAATAACCCTTTTGGAAATAACATAGTTAAAACCATGGAATCCAAATTTGGAGAAAAACCTGTTCAAATCCGTATAATGGGCGGTACTGTACCTATTTCACCATTTATCAATGAACTAAAAATTCCTGCATTCATAATTCCCATGGTAAACCCAGATAACAATCAACATAGCCCCAATGAGAATTTAAAAATTGGACAAATTGCGTATGGTATAAAATTGTTTTATGCATTACTTAGCCCAAGTGAAAATGAATAATTTAGTTTAACATTCTATAACAAAGCTTTATCAACCAATTAACGGAGTTCTCATTTTCAATTTGTTATCTTAAATATGAACCTAAAAAATTGAAATTATGGGAATTATAAAAGATAATAAAAAGTTTAAAAGAAAAGTAGAACAGAATAACCCAACAAATCCGACGGGGAATACCAATATAGACACAAACGATTTTGATATAGATAAGGAGACTATTAAAAATCAACAGAATAAAAAATAGTACACTATATCCAACAAAGTAAAAAGCCCGATTCAAAATATTGAATCGGGCTTTTATTAGGATGTTATTTTTATAAAAAACTATGCTGAGTTTCTACTAGCATTGATATTACCGTATAGTGATCTGGTAACAATCTTTTCGTACAATTCTTTATACTCCGTACCTTCTCCAATCCTTTGAAGCGCATATTGTTGAATAACCAATAAAGGCAAGACTATACTCTCACGAATTTTGATGGACTCCCTAGAAATTGCTTCTTTCTTCATTAATATTTCCATGCCAGATAGTTTTAGAAGCATTGCTTTAGATAATTCATATTCTGCATGAAGAATCTCCCAAAAAGCACCATACTCCTTATTTTCTTTCATGTAACTGGTCAATTCAAAATAACATTTGGTAAGACTCATCATACTGTTCATCATCAAAGCTTGAAAGAACGGTACTTCTTGGTACAACCTTTTGGCCTCTTCAAATCTTCCATCTTTTTCAAGTTTCTCAAGAGCAGTACCAATACCATAATAACCTGGTACGTTCTGCTTTAATTGACTCCATGACCCTACAAATGAAATTGCCCTTAAATCAGACAATTCAAGTTTAGCCTTATTTCCTCTTTTTCCAGGTCTACTACCAATATTTGCTTTTGTGTAATATTTAAGCGTACTCATGTTTTCCAAGTACGGCATAAACTTATCATGGTGTTTTAGATCATCATACTTTTTAAAACTTAGTTCTGACAGCTCTTCAATCAACTCTCTATCAGCATCAGATATAACAATTTCTTTTCCTAAAATTGTGTTAGACAATCCGGCGGTCAATAGTTGCTCACTATTATAAATAAACTGTTCTTTGGTACCATAAGTACTTGTTATGGTCTGCCCTTGAATAGTTAATTGAATTTCATTGTTCGCCACTTTATTGGTCTGGGCAGCATAAAAACGATGCGTTTTTCCACCTCCTCTTGCCGGTGGACCTCCCCTACCATCAAAAAATACGGCAGCAATATCATTCTGATCACAAACCTCTGAAAGCTCTTCTTTTGTCTTTAAAATTGACCAGTTGGCTTTTAAATAGCCCCCATCTTTAGTTCCATCGGAAAATCCAAGCATTATAGTCTGCTTTTTATTTCTATTTTCTAAATGGGCCATATACTCAGGTAAACTGAATAAAAACTTCATGGTATCTTGAGCTGTATCCATTCCGTTCATTGTTTCGAACAACGGCACTATATCAAACGTTATTTCTTTGTCTGCCCAGCCACACCATCTAAACAGTGCGTAAACAAACAAAATGGA
The DNA here is from genome assembly GCF_048059195.1 of Maribacter sp. HS. Lineage (NCBI taxonomy): Bacteria > Pseudomonadati > Bacteroidota > Flavobacteriia > Flavobacteriales > Flavobacteriaceae > Maribacter > Maribacter sp. HS. Next base: position 79,066 of record NZ_JAYLVV010000007.1, on the reverse strand, counting down.
ATACTTATCTTCAGAATTACTGATAATGTATCTATTACATCCTTCTTCTCCATTTTTAGCCTGTATGGTCTGTAATTGAAGTATGTTCTTAATAGTATCTTTTACAATATCTTCTTCATAATCATCTGCTACCAAATTTAAATTCTTATGCAAAAGAATATCCAATAATTCCTCGTCAGATAACTCACTTAGCTCATCATTTATAAAACCATTCTTTTTTAATACTTCTACCATTACTTTGGTATGCATACTATGGTCTTGACGTATGTCTATTGTAGCAAAGTGCACCTTGAATATCTTTACCTTATCAATAAATTTTTCCAAATCTTTTAGATAAAGACTTTGGTATTTTTCTATTAATATGGATTGTATTTCTTCCAAAGGAACAATTAAATCTTCATAACCAATATCCTTAGAACTATCGAACATGGCCGTGTATAAATTACCCCTAAGCTTCTGCAACGGTTCTTGTACATCTTTAAAGGTAAGTTTATGCACCAAACCTTTAAGGTCATTATAATAGCACTTCATTAACGTTAAACGAAGCTCGTTCATTACATCTCTGGTGATATCTGCAGTTACAAACGGATTTCCATCTCTATCGCCGCCAGGCCAAAAACCTAACTTGACAATATCATGATTTTCAAAATTCTTTGACCCTGTACTACCCTTGATATAAGCATACATATCACCAATTGCATCATAATATACATGTCTTAGCGTGTAGATTATATTTTTGGCTTCATCTAAAGGTGTCGGTTTTTTTGCATTGATCAAAGACGTAAGACCTAGTTGTTGAAGACCTACATCTATTTCATCAATTTTATCTTCTAATATTAAAGTTCTAAGGTTTGTAATGATATCTAAAACTGCCGGAGTATAAAATTGTGTTGGGTGCGCCGTTAAAACTATACGTGCACTGAACGTACTCAACTTGTCCCAAATAGTATCCCAAGATTTATTTTTTTCAACCAACTGAAAATAATCTTTTAATGACAATGAACTAGAATGCTTGTGTAACTTTGGGAACGCCGCATCTTCTACACTATCATAAAGAACAACTTGTCTTTCTACATACTGTATGATGCGAAACATAAAGTCTATTTGTTCTTTTTCTGATTTTATTTCTACAAAATTCTCGAAAAAATTCTCAAGAATTTCTTTTGGGTTTAGTCCGTCACTTAACCCCTTTTCAGATTGATTCAGTAATAAAGGAATCAACATACCTACATTTTCAATATTCTCGTAGGGAAGGTTTAAGAATAGACTATTGTAAACATTAAATTTATTTTGAACAGATTTCTTAAATTCTGCTAATCTTTCTTTTTGTTGCATATATTAAAAAACTTTTAGTCGTACCATTACGACAAACTCTTTAAATTTCGAACATAAATATCGCTATTCCAAGAGAATTTAGAGAATGATTTTTGTGAAATATCATATTCATAGAAGTATACCACAAAATTGTCTGTATTGACAACAAATATTCCAAAAAACAGTAGTGCCTATATATCTTTACAATGTAAATAAGTAAAAAATTTTTTCATTTTCATATAGTGTTCTCGTAAAAGAGTCTTGTCTTAAAAGCAAGACTCTTTTTAGTTTATCCACTTACAGAACCATCACCTCTATTAAAAATATTTTTTATACTGTAACACTCTAAAGTCTATAGTATTGAATTTAGGATTTTCACTTTTCATTTTTTTATACAAATCCAAACTACCTACTGCCCTATTTGCTGCACCAGAAGGTGCCGTTAACGAAACCGTTCTTATAAGTTTATTAGTACTTGGGTGTACAAACTCATGAATTCTAGGCACCTCATTAGAAATCAATTTTAATGCTACCGCACTTTCCTTTAAATGTTTTCGGAAAAAATATTCCGGTCCATTTTTACTATTACCACCTGTAAATAAAAGCGTGTGTATTTTTTGATATTCTTCTAGATACCCGAGAACATTTCTTAATGCTATATTCTGCATACCTAAATCAGAGGCATCAATTTTCTCTCTTTCTGCAGAAGCTACTATGTCGCATATGCCAATTTTTCTATCCTTCAAAAATATTTTGCGCTGATCAATAGCTTTACTAGTGGTTTCAAATTTCAAATTAAGATCAAAGATTTTATTTAAAATAGGCCATAGCTGCCCGTCCCTGCTTCCGTAACAAAAGTTTACATCTCCTTCTTTTAAATCACCGGTAGTAAAACGAGGTGGCGGTAAGGTCCCCACTATAAGTTTTTCAGTAGAATTGTCAATAAATGGTTCATATGGGTGAATATGCTTAAAAATCTTTTGCATTAGTGATTTATTCTCTTGAGCCTATTAAAATGACCGATCATGACTAAATTACTTACTTTAATAGAAAGAACAATATTATGGGTAAAGGAGACAGAAAATCTAAAAAAGGAAAAATATCTAATAATTCTTACGGGGCAAGAAGACCTCGTAAAATTAAAAAGAGACCTACCGTAGAAGAAAAAATAAAAATCAGTAAAAAGAAATAGTTCTAATCGTCTATTCTAAAGGTTAAATCTACTTGGTTATCTTCATCCAAAGATATTTCATAGGTATAAAAACCAATAGGTAAGGAATCTGATAAAACATCTGTTGGAAAATAGTTAAGACTTGTTGAATCTGTAAGTATCGCTATTGCAGGATTGGCGAATGCAGTTTCAAACTCCATATAAGTTGAAAACTCATCTGCCGCAATATTCTCATACACAGTATCTTTATCCGCAATTCTTACTTCACTAAAAAAAAGTTCTGTGTTATTGTGAATACGAATATTGACAAGATTAACCTCATCATCCCTATCAGTACACGAGAATAATAGGACAACGATAATTACAGATAGCAAATAAACCCTTTTCATAGACGTATTGTTATACCTTTAGAACGAAAAAGAGATAATAATATTTTATCTAATGAAAACGGGTTGATTTTCTTTTAAAGTATGCTCTCTACTAAACTGATAACCATCTAAATTAAAACCTTTTATATCTTCAAGAGTTTTTGCATTTGTATCAATAATATACCTCACCATAGAACCCCTAGCTTTTTTGGCAAAAAAGCTAATTATCTTTAACTTATCATTCTTCCAATCTTTAAATACCGGAGTAATAATATCTGCCTTAATTTTTTTCGGTTTTAATGCACTATAATATTCGTTACTGGCTAAGTTCACCAATAGCTCCCCTTCTTCCATTTCATTGTTCAAATGATCGGTAAGCCTTTCTCCCCAATATTCATATAGGTTTTTCTTTCTTCCAATTTTTAAAGATGTTCCCATCTCTAAACGGTAAGGTTGCATAAGGTCTAGAGGTTTCAATATACCATACTGCCCCGAAAGAATTCTGAGCGATTGTTGTAAAATTTCAATCTTCTCTTCGGTTAACGTATAAGCATCTAAGCCTTGGTATACATCACCGCTAAAGGCATAAATTGCCGGTCTGGCATTTTCAGGTGTAAACGGTGTTGTAAAATCTTGATTACGCTGCCAGTTTAATTGTGCCAAGTTATCTGAAATGGACATCAATTCAGAAAGTGCTTTTGGCTTTTTCTTCTTTAATATTTTATTCAGCTTTTCAGCATCTTCAATAAATTCTGGCGATGTATATTTAGTTGTTGGCAAGTCACTTTCATAGTTCAATGACTTTGCCGGAGAAATAACAATTTTCATAATGCAATTTTAATTCTCCAAAAATAAACATGATCAACTTGAAGACCTACAAAAGATATAAAAGAGTTTAAATAGTGGTATTGAAAAATCTTATGCTGTACTGTTCTTGCTATAGCTACGCCATTTTTCAATTGCATTGGCCATATCATCTGGTATTTCAGAATCAAAACTCATATGCTCACCCGTAACAGGATGTACAAAACCTAAAGTTTTGGCATGTAATGCCTGTCTAGGCAATAGTTTAAAGGTATTTTCTACAAATTGTTTATACTTTGTAAAGGTTGTTCCCTTCAATATTTTTTCACCACCATAACGCTCATCATTAAAAAGGGTATGACCTATATATTTCATATGAACCCTAATTTGATGTGTTCTACCCGTTTCTAGTTTACATGATACTAAAGTAACGTAACCTAATCTTTCCAAAACCTTAAAATGGGTAACTGCTTCTTTACCTTCTTCCCCTTCAGGAAAAACATGCATTTGCAATCTATTTTTAGGGTTTCTACCTACATGACCCTCCACAGTGCCTTCATCTTCTTCAATATTACCCCAAACTAAAGCTATATACTCCCTTTCTGAAGTCTTGTCAAAAAACTGCTTGGCCAAATGGGTCATTGCGGCTTCAGTTTTTGCTACGACCAGTAAGCCCGATGTATCTTTATCTATACGATGCACCAAACCGGGTCTCTCGTTACTGTTAGATGGCAAATTATCTGTATGATGTATTAAGGCATTAATTAAGGTTCCTGAATAGTTACCATGCCCGGGATGTACAACCATGCCTGCAGGTTTATTCACCACTAATAATACATCATCTTCATAAACAATGTCTAAAGGTATATCTTCTGGAACCAATAAAAACTCATGCGGTGGATGCTCAAAAAGAACCTTTACCTCATCACCTGCCTTTACCTTGTAGTTAGATTTTACAATCTGATCGTTGACCCAAACATGACCATCTTTCGCAGATTGTTGAATTTTATTTCGCGTAGCATTTTCAATGAAATTCATTAAAAACTTATCCACTCTTAAAGGTACTTGACCTTTAGACGCTACAACTCTATGATGTTCAAAAAGTTCGCCATCTTCATTCTCAGGGCGCTCCATGTTCTCTTCCATCTAATCTTCTGATTCAGATTTAATAATGGCTCTTTCGGTAATACTACCATTTCCACAGATCAATTCTATCTTAGATGTTTTTGGCAACTTATCACCGGGCTTAATATCCTTACCCTTAAATTTTATACGGTACACCATATCTTTACCCAACTCATCTATATAGGTAACCCTTTGTACGTCTAAACCAACTGCCTTTAACATTGAAGAGGCATTACGCTTGGTCACTTGAATTATTTGAGGAACGGTAACTTTCTTATATCCAGAAGGATTTACCGTAAAATACACCTTTCTATTTTCCTTTACTTTTGATCCTGCCGTAGGGTTTTGTTCTATGATTGAAAATCTAGGATAATCTGGATTGTAATTTGCAGAGTCCAACACTTCATATCGCAAACCGGCCTCTTCAATAGATTTTCTCATTTCCATGACAGACTTCTTAGAAAAATCGGGCACTTCTACAAACTCACCATGATTAGTAGTACTGTTCAAGTACCTTAACACAAGAAAAATGGTGATTATCAATACCAGTACCGCAAGACCTAGTTGAATTAAAAAGGTTTTGCTTTTTAAAAAATTGAAAAAATTCCTCATAGATATTATTTGACCCGACAAATATAGTAAATGCCCCCGTACCAATTCATGCGCATAGATCTATAGTTAGACCATATCCATAAAAATATATTCCCTTAGATGAATGCTAAAGGTTTTCTTTTATATTTTATTTCAATGCTTCATCTTTGCTAAAGCATACTTAACTGACCAAATAGATGAAAAAAAATATTGCAATTATAATGGGCGGCTATTCTAGTGAATATAAAATATCGCTTAAAAGTGGTAATGTGGTCTATAATTACCTAGATAAAGAAAAGTTCAACCTTTATAGAATTCATATTTTTAAGGATAAATGGGTTCATGTCGATGATAATGAAAAGGAAACCCCCATTGACCGAAATAATTTTTCCATTCCCCTTAATGGCACATCGGTAACGTTTGATTGTATTTTCAATGCTATTCACGGATCACCAGGTGAAGATGGCTTAATGCAAGCCTATTTTGAACTCTTAGGACTAAAACATACTTCATGTGATTTTTACCAGGCCGCCCTTACCTTTAATAAAAGAGATCTATTAAGTGTTCTTAAACCTTACGGCATTAAAGCAGCTCCATCTTATTACTTAAACTTAGGCGATGATATCAATGAAAATGAGATCATAGAAAAAGTAAAACTTCCCTGTTTTGTTAAAGCGAACAAATCTGGAAGTAGTTATGGCATCACCAAAGTATATGAAGCCAAAGACCTAAAAAGTGCCATTGAAACAGCATACAAAGAAGACGATGAAATTATTATTGAAGGTTTTCTTGAAGGAACCGAAGTATCCGTAGGTGTTTTAAAACTGAAGGGAGAAACAACTGTTTTCCCTATTACCGAAATTGTTTCTGAAAACGATTTCTTTGATTACGAAGCCAAGTATGAAGGTAAATCACAAGAAATTACCCCTGCTAGAATTAATGATACACAATTGAAAAATGTTACTCAAGCCTCCAAGAAAATATACGATGTTTTAAAAATGACCGGTTTTTCCCGAAGTGAATTCATCTTTATTGGTGACGAGCCTTATTTATTGGAAATGAACACTACACCGGGTTTAACCACTGAAAGTATCTTACCTCAACAAGCAAAAGAGGCAGGTATTGACCTGGGCATGTTATTTGAACATGCTATAACAGAGGCATTGTCTTAAATTACCTATATTTAGAAAGTAAAACCAATTTATGAGACGCGCAATTTTACCTGGTTCTTTTGACCCATTGACCCTAGGTCATCATGATATTATTATGAGAGGTATTACTTTATTTGATGAAGTAATTATTGCTATAGGAAAAAATGCAGACAAAAAATACATGTTCAGTCTAGAACAACGTATAAAATTTATTGAGGAAGCTTTCAAAGATGTACCATCTATATCCGTTAAGTCGTATGAAGGACTAACAGTAGATTTTTGTAAGAAAGTAGATGCTAATTTTATTTTAAGGGGATTACGTAATCCTGGAGATTTTGAATTTGAGAAGGCCATAGCCCATACAAATAGAAAGTTATCTGAGATAGAAACCGTGTTTTTATTGACCTCATCGGGCAAATCGTACATTAGTTCTTCTATTGTAAGAGACGTAATACGCAATGGAGGCGATTATACAGGTCTAGTACCCGATTCTGTAAGAAAATAGATGCATTTCATCGGCCTGACAACATAAAAGGCTACCTCAACCACACTTTTTCGCAAAAACACAACAATTTACGAGGCAAGGTTAGAATATTCTTATAATTTAGTAGGAAAATTCTTTCCACCTATGCTTAAATCAAAATATAGTTCATCATTTTCTTTAGATTGGATCAACCAAATTCCATCGTCTATTGCCATAATAGATACTGGTTTTAATTTAATGAGTGCATCACCTAGATGGCTTGCCAATTTTCAATTGGATCTTGACCAAATAGAAGGTGAAAACTTTATAAGTCTATTTCCTGAACTGTCTCAAGATCTTTCTACCCGTTTAAAATATAGTTTAGACGGTTTACGGGACATTAAGTTCAAATACAACGCTAAAGATTGTCATTATTCATCTGAAGATTCCATATGGCACTTAAATCCTTGGAAAGATGGATATGGAAATATAATTGGTGTGATCATTAAAGTTGAGCCCATTTCAAAAACAGAAGAATTAGAACTGGAACTGAATAAAACAAAACTGTTACTTAATAATAAAAGTTCTGTCGCAAAAATAGGCAGTTGGGAGCTTGATATTATTAACAACTCTTTACACTGGACTCCAATTGTAAATAAAATATATGGTGTAAAAACCGACTTTGAACCAACTTTAGAAAATGCTATTACTTTTTATGTAGATGACTCTAAAAAAATAATACAAAAAGCAGTGGAAGAGGCTATCAACCTAGGAAAGCCTTGGAATGTAAAAGCTCAACTTAAACAACAGAATGGGAATATTATTTGGGTAAACACCATTGGTAGACCAAAGTTTAAAGATGGTAAATGCATTAGAGTCATAGGAACCATTCAAGAGGTTGATAAAGAAAATCAAATAGATGTTCAACTTTCAAAATTAGAAGACGAACTTAATGAATACCCATTATTTGAAAAAATTCCTCAAGGTCTTGCCATTGTTGATTTTGAAACTGGGAGATTTATAAATGTCAATCATCAATTTTTAAAATTATCTGGATTTGAGAAGCCCACTTTCTTAAACAAGAGCTTTAAAAAATTCGTTAATTCTTCAGTCACCGGAAAATTAGAAAGTTTAGCAGATCAATTAGAAGAAAATGGCGCATTTAAGCCTGTTAAATTCACCTTCACCAATAAACTAAAACATCATTTAAATTTAAAGGTTACAGGTAATTTAGTGGTGGGTAAAAACAATAAAAAGAGTATTCTCTGCACTGTAGAAAATATTACCACACAAACCAAATTAGAAAAAAAATTAAAGAATACCATTTCGGCATCAAGAGAAAAAAATGACCAACTTCTTAATTTTGCCCACATGGTTTCTCACAACCTTAAAACACATGCCACTAACTTTTCGTTGCTATTAAACTTTCTTAATGACGAGAAAGGCCTAACCCAGCGAAATAAGTATATGACCATGCTTTTTAACGCATCTGACAATTTATCTGAAACAATTAAAGGTCTTAGGGAAATTGTAGCGGTAAAATCAAATGTAAACAATGAAAAAAAATCACTAAACCTTAACGAAAGTGTTTTTGTTGTAGAGCAAAATGTAGCTGGGTTACTTAAACAGACCAACGGCAAAATCATTAATGAAATTTCAGATGATACGACCATTAAGGCATTACCCGCCTATTTAAATAGTATTTTGACCAACTGCATTACCAATTCTATTAAATATAGGTGTGAAGAAAAAAAACCTATCATAATTTTAAGCGTACAGGAAGATAAAAACTATACCACTTTAAGCGTTGAGGATAACGGATTGGGGATAGATTTGGAAAAGTATGGAGACCAACTTTTTGGTTTTTATAAGACCTTTCATAGAAACAAAGAATCTAGAGGTATTGGTCTTTACATCACAAAAAACCAAATGGAAGCCATGAACGGTAAAATCACTGTAGAAAGCACACCTGGGCAAGGTTCTATTTTTAGGTTTCATTTTAACAAAAAGTAAAAATATAATTAAAAAGTAGTTTTTTAAATCTTTTACAACGTAAATGGCAGCATTCACAACAATTATATAGTTAAATATGTCATTCCCGTTAAATTCGTAAGAAATTTCATCGGTATGATAAAAGTTCCCCTAACATCAAATGCCTCGTACTTAATTAGACAATTGCCGGCACCAACAGCCTTCATTGATACTAATTTTAATATTGTTCAGACTTCTGACAAATGGACGAGTCTTTTTAATAAAAATAATGAGTGCTGTAAATCTGATAGCTTATTTGACGTTTTTCCCGATTTAAGCCATAAATGGAAAATGGTAATAGAAAATTGTTTTAACGGTAATCCTCAGCCAATGGGCATTCATAAAGCCACTGATTGCGACGGACAAGAGCTTTGGTTCGAGTGGAGCAATGCGCCTTGGTATGATGTTGATGAAAATATCGTTGGGGCCATCATTCAATTAAGTAACATTACCGATGCAGTAAACAATGAGCTTGAATTGAACAAGAAAGAACTATTTCTTCAACAACAAGCAGAAATTAGCAAAATTGGTAGATGGGAGTATAACATTGCCGAAAACCAACTTATTTGGTGCGAAACTACCAAAGCCATACACGAGGTACCGCAAAATTTTTCTCCGAACATTGAAAATGCCTTATTTTATTACAAAGAGGGACATAGTAGAAATACCATATCAATGGCTTTGTACGAAGCACAAAATAAAGGGAAGGCTTGGAGTAATTTAAAATTGCAGATCATAACAGCTGCCGGAAAAGAAAAATGGGTAATGGCCGGGGGGAAACCTATTTATAATAAAGGTGAAATGGTTGGTCTTATAGGTACTTTTCAAGATATACATGAGCAGGTTGAAGCAAACATTAAAACTATAGATAATGAAAAACTGTTAAGAACGCTAATTGACAATTTACCTGTTAACGTATACATTAAAGATACGGAATCCAGAAAGGTATTGATCAATAAAGCGGAATGCGAATACCTAGGCGTAAAAGACCCTAAAGAAATTATTGGCAAAAATGATTTTGACCTATACCCCTTAAAAGCTGCAGAAAAAATACGAGAAGAGGATTTAAAAGTAATGAATACCCTTGAACCAATTATTGGCAAGGAAACAAAAAAAACAACTTTAGACGGCAAGTCTACATCTTTTCTTAGTTCTAAAATTCCATTATTAAACAGTAAAGGGATAGCTTATGGCATTGTTGGCATTAGTTTAGACATTACAAAACTTAAAGAAAAGGAAAAAGAGTTAAGAAACATTATAAACATTGCCTCGGTACAAAACAAAAAACTACTGAACTTTGCACATATAGTCTCACATAATTTACGTTCTCACTCGGCAAATTTTTCAATGCTGCTGAACTTTTTAGAAAATGAAAAAGATGAAGATGAAAAGACAAAGATCGTAGAAATGTTGACCAAGGCCTCTAATAGCTTACTTGAAACCTTAGACAATTTAAATGAAGTAGTTTCAATAAATACAAACACCAATATAGAAATTAAAGAACTTTATTTAAATGAAAAGATAACAGATGCTAAGCAAGGTTTATCTTCACTTATTTTAAATAATAATGCCATTATTGAAAATAACATACCAGAAGATTTCACGGTAAGTTCAGTACCGGCATATTTAGATAGCATTTTAACCAACTTTATTTCTAATGCGGTAAAATATAAACACCCAGAAAGAAAAGCCAAGGTTGAATTAAGTGCAGAGAAAAAAGATAATTATTCAATATTGACCATAAAAGACAATGGTTTAGGAATAAATTTGGAGAAATATGGCAAAAAACTCTTTGGTATGTATAAAACCTTTCATGACCATAAAGATGCCAGAGGTATAGGACTATACCTAACCAAAAACCAAATTGACGCTATGAACGGTAAAGTTGAAGTTAGTAGTGTAGAAGGAGAAGGAACAGAATTTAAAATTTTCTTTAATGAAAAAAATTAGTGATATCACTATTATAGATGACGACGCAATTACCGTTTTTGGTTTGCGAAAATTAATCTCTTCTAGCGTAGATTGTAATACGATTGCATCATATGCAAATGGCAAAATTGCCATAGACGCTATGATCAATTTTTTTAATAATGAACAACAAATTCCGCAAATTATATTTTTAGATATCAATATGCCTATTATGGATGGATGGGAGTTTTTAGAAGCTTTCATCAATCTTCCCATTACCGATAAAATTAGAATTAATATTGTCACCTCTTCAATTGACCCTCGTGACCAACAACAATGGGAATATTTTAAAGGTAAAAGTCATCATCTCATAACTTTTAACCAAAAACCCATTGATAGAAATAAAATTGTAGAAATTACCCAAGTTGCATAAACCAATAAAGTAATCCTTATTTTTACAATCAATTAATGGCCTTTAAACCAATTTAATTGATTGTTCATGAAAGCGATCCTACCTCTATTATTATTTTTTTCATTGATTTCTTGCGAGAATAAAATTGAAGATACCAAAACAGATTTTCCTACACCGTTTGAAACTTCCAATAAAACCGAAACGGCAACCTATGAACAGGTAATAGATTTTTACATAAAACTTGCCAAAGAATTTTCAACTATAAACATACAGACCATTGGCACTACTGATAGTGGCAAGCCGCTACATGTGGTAACATTTAGTAGCAAAGGTGATTTCGATTTCAAAAAATTAGCGATGAACAATACCATGTTATTGATTAATAACGGTATTCATCCTGGGGAGAGTGATGGTATAGATGCTACCATGTTACTTTTTAGAGATTTGGCAAGCAATGAAATTAAAACGCCTAAAGAAACCATTATTGCTACCATACCTGTTTATAATGTTGGTGGCGCCCTTAATAGGAACAGTACCACACGTGCCAACCAAAATGGCCCGGTTGAATATGGTTTTAGAGGTAATGCCAAGAACTATGACCTTAATAGGGATTTTATAAAAACGGATACCAAAAACACAGAAACCTTTACCAAGATTTTTCAACTAATTGATCCAGATGTTTTTATAGATAACCATGTTAGCAACGGTGCGGACTATCAATACACCCTTACCCATTTATTTACCCAGCACAATAAATTAGGAGGAAAATTGGGTAAATATGTTCATGATGATCTAATGCCCCAACTACAAGACTCTTTATTGAACAACGGGTGGGATATTACGCCCTATGTAAATGTATTTAACTCACCGCCAGAAAATGGATTTCAGCAATTTCTGGATAACCCTAGGTACTCTACGGGGTACACCACGCTATGGAATACCGTAGGTATGATGGTAGAGACACATATGCTAAAACCCTACGATCAACGTGTAGCGGGAACATACCAACTCATGTTGAACATGATTGCCATTGCAGAAAAAGATGGCAGCAAAATAAAAGAAATGAGAAATGCTGCAAAAAACGCTTTTCAGCAGAATGATTACTACCCTACTCAATGGCAAGTAGATACCACTAAAGCTTCAAATTTTATATTTAAAGGGTTTAAGGCCGATACATTAACTAGTGAAATTACTGGTTTTAACAGACTAAAATATAACCGAGAAGTACCTATAGAAACTGAAATAACTTATCAAGATTATTTTAAGGCATCTGACTCCATACGCATACCAAAAGCATACGTACTAGGAAAGCAGTGGCACAATGTTATTAAAAGATTAGACTTGAATAAAATTTCGTACACTGAATTAAAACAAGATTCCACGATATTGGTCGAATCATATCAAATTGACGATTACAGTACGTATACATCACCTTACGAAGGTCATTATCCTCATTATAATACTTCTGTAAACGTGACCAATATTACTAAAGAATTCAAAGCTGGCGATATTGTAATACCAGTAGATCAACCCGGTCTTAGGTATATTATTGAAACGTTGGAGCCTAGTGCCGTAGATTCATTTTTTAACTGGAACTTTTTTGATACTATTCTACAACAAAAAGAAGGATTTTCTCCTTATGTTTTTGAAGACACCGCTTTAGAGATGCTAAAAAATGATACCATACTAAAATCTGAATTTGAAAATAAGAAGATAGAAGATTTAGATTTTAAGAACAACTGGTACCTACAACTAAAATGGTTATTTAAACATAGTAAACATTATGAAGAGGCTTACATGCAATATCCAATCTATAGAATAACTAACTGAATTTAATCTTCTTCAAATAGAATTCTTATGTTCACATAAGAATTCTCCAAGGCTTTTTTAATTTTTTCAGGACCTTTCCATCTAACTTTAAAAATGCCTTCTTTTTTTTCAGGTTTTAATTTACCCTCATAATCGGTACTCATTTCGTACCAAAATACTTGTTTGAGTTTGGTAATACCGTTACGCCTAAAAACATGATATGTAGTGCGCAAGTAATTATCCAATCGGAGGCCTTTGACCCCTGTTTCTTCCTCTACTTCACGTATGGCACACTCTTCAATTGTTTCGCCTTTATCAAGTTTTCCTTTTGGCAGATCCCACTTATCGTTTCTATAAATGAAAAGAACTTTTCTTTCCTTATTGTACACAACACCACCTCCTGCAATAACCAGTGGTATTTCTTGCGTAAACTTTTTTAAAATTTCATCGTGGTTTGGGTGGTATATGAACGCTTCCTCCAACTTCCCCTTCCTCAATGAACTTATAGCCTCCTCAATAGACTCCTTATTTAACAAAAAATACTCACCCTTTGTGGTATCGGAGAGTTTATTTGTTAAAATCAAAGGCAATTCATTAACAAAAACTTTATACATTTGCGTCATGGTTTTAGACAAAAACACTGCAAAAAAAACGGCAGAGCTTCTCTTGCAAATTAATGCAATAAAATTGAAACCCGAAAATCCTTTTACATGGGCTTCGGGTTGGAAATCTCCTATATATTGCGACAATAGGATTTTACTTTCTTACCCTATCATCCGAAACTATATTCGTGATGAAATGGCTAAGCAAGTTGAACAATTATATGGCAAGCCAGATTGTATTGTTGGGGTTGCCACCGGGGCAATTGGCATTGGTGCTTTGGTAGCGGACAAACTTAACCTACCATTCGTATATGTACGTCCTGAGCCTAAATCGCACGGGCGTCAAAATCAAATAGAAGGTCATTTAGAAGCACACCAAACGGTGGTTGTGATCGAAGATTTGATCAGTACCGGTAAAAGCAGCCTAAATGCCGTAAAGGCACTAAAAGCTATAGATGCCAAAGTTAAAGGTATGTTGGCTATTTTTACCTATGGTTTTGAAACTGCCGATTCTAATTTTAAAGAAGAAAATACAGAGTTGCACACGTTAAGCAATTACGCTCATTTAATTGAACAAGCTTCTGACACTGGTTATGTAAAAGAAGAGCAATTAGCAACTTTAATGGAATGGAGGAAAGACCCTTCTAAATGGACAAATAAATAATATATGTTTATAGAAACGCCTAAGGCACAAGTAGCAAAAAGCAAAGAAGATACTTTTAACTTTTTAAACGAACTATCTAATTTTAGACAGTTAATGCCAGAAAACATTGATAAGTTCGAAGTACTTAATGAAAATAGATTTCTTTTTGCCTTAAAAGGCATGCCCGAAATTGTATTGGAAAAAAAAGAGCAAACTCCTTTTGAACAAATAATTTTAGGTGCGGCCAGTGATAAACTACCATTCACCTTAACGGCAGACATCAAAGAAGTTGATGGTCAGCAAAGTGAAGTTATTTTAAGCTTTAAAGGTGAATTTAATGCCATGATGGCCATGATGATCAAATCACCAATCACGAATTTTATAAATACGCTGTCAACAAATTTGTCAAAAATCTAATACAGTAACTGTATTTCTTTTAAGCCAAATTCTTGAAAATCACCATTTACTAGTTTCACTACCAATTTACCGTCAATAGAAACTTTTTCAATTGTACCTGTAATTTGTATGTCATCGTGAATCTTGAACGTACTCATTTGCCTTTTTTTAAATAAATGGGCATGATACTGTGCATACAATTCACTTTCCATTAATTGCAAAGGTTTGATCATGTTTTGATGTAAATGTTCTATCAGAGAATAAAAAATTTCATCAAGATCAAAATCAGTACCCGTTATCGCATTTAATGAAGAGGCATGTGGTGCGCTTTTAAATGATTTTTGGTTTACATTTAAACCAAAACCTATTATACTCCGCTTTATTTTAGAACCAGTTATGATATTTTCGATCAAAATACCGCCGATTTTGTAATTACCTGACAGAATGTCGTTTGGCCATTTAATACTTAAATCAGGTATATCAAAATCTTTTAAGCTCTCTATTATAGCCAATGAAACACAAACACTTACAAGAAAAACTCGTTGAATAGGAATATCCAAATTCTTTTTCAATATACTGAATGCTAGATTCTTACCAGGCTCAGATTCCCATTTCGCATTTAACTGCCCCCTACCTGAAGTTTGATTTTTGGTAGTTACGACAGTAAAATCATCTAACTCCCTTTTAAATGACAAATCTTTTAAATAGGTATTTGTAGATTGCGTGGCATCAAGTTTGATTATTTGCATTTACAGTTCTTATTGTGAATCTTTAATGTATTGTTAAAAACTAGACCTAAAAGAACAAAAAAATAATAACTTTGTAAAAATTAAAATTTTTGAATGCAGGAAAATAAAACTAGCGCAGATGAGTTAATTGCATTAATTATACAAGGA
Source organism: Maribacter sp. HS (assembly GCF_048059195.1). Lineage (NCBI taxonomy): Bacteria > Pseudomonadati > Bacteroidota > Flavobacteriia > Flavobacteriales > Flavobacteriaceae > Maribacter > Maribacter sp. HS. Next base: position 63,382 of record NZ_JAYLVV010000007.1, on the reverse strand, counting down.
GTTGACGAAGTAAAAGGACAAAATGTAAATCTATTAGATTTAAGAGAAATTGAAAACACCGTTTGTGATTACTTCATAGTTTGTAACGGTACGTCCAATACGCATGTAAATGCGATCGTAGGTTCTATCCAAAAAACAGTAAGTAAAGCGATTCAAGATAAACCCTGGCACGTAGAAGGCGAGGACAATGCCGAATGGGTATTGATGGACTATGTAAACGTAGTAGTCCACGTATTCCAAAAGCAAGTTCGAGAATTTTATGACATAGAAGGTTTATGGGGTGATGCAAAATTCACGACCATAGAAAGTAGCGTTAATCAATAAAAAATTAAAATGGCAAAAGAAAACAAAACAAATCCGAAAAAACCAAAATTTAGTTCTTGGTGGATTTACGGATTGGTAGCAGTATTACTTATTGGATTTCAACTGTTCAATAGTGATGACCTAGCTAGCACACAAAAAACGACTACTTCAGAATTACAGCAGTATTTGAGAAATGGTGATGTAAAAAAGATATTGATCATCACCAATACCAATCAAGCTAAGGTTTTTTTAACCGATGAGGCTATCGCAAAAGAAGTACATAAAGATGTAAACGAGAAGTCTTTTCTTCCATCATCTGGCAATGTACCTCAGTATACATTAGACTATGGTGATCTTCAAATATTTCAAAATGAAATAACTGAAATCAAAAAAGAGAACAACTTAGATACCATTATTGAATTTGGAAAAGAATCTACAGCCATTTTAGATTTCCTTTTATCCTTATTACCATTTGTATTGATTATTGGTATTTGGATCTATCTAATGCGTAGAATGTCTGGCGGAGGCGGAGGCGGTGCCGGTGGACAGATCTTCAATATCGGAAAATCTAAAGCGAAGTTGTTTGACGAAAAGACAGATACAAGAACTTCTTTTAAAGACGTTGCCGGTTTAGAAGGTGCAAAAGAAGAAGTTGAAGAGATTGTAGAATTCTTAAGAAATCCGGATAAGTATACATCATTAGGTGGTAAAATACCAAAAGGTGCATTACTTGTAGGACCTCCAGGAACAGGTAAAACACTTTTGGCCAAAGCCGTTGCAGGTGAAGCTAAGGTACCTTTCTTCTCTTTATCCGGTTCAGATTTCGTTGAAATGTTCGTAGGTGTAGGTGCATCTAGAGTACGTGACCTGTTTAAGCAAGCTAAAGACAAATCTCCAGCAATTATATTTATTGATGAAATTGATGCTATAGGTAGAGCCAGAGGAAAAAATAACTTCACGGGATCTAATGATGAACGTGAAAATACATTGAACCAGTTATTGACCGAAATGGATGGTTTTGGCACTAACACCAATGTAATAGTACTTGCTGCTACCAACCGTGCAGATGTTTTGGATAAAGCATTAATGCGTGCCGGTAGATTTGATAGACAGATTTATGTTGACCTACCGGATATTCGTGAGCGTAAGGAAATTTTTGAAGTTCATTTAAGACCTATTAAAACTGCCGAGACTTTAGATTTAGATTTCTTGGCAAGACAAACACCTGGTTTCTCAGGTGCTGATATCGCCAATGTATGTAATGAAGCTGCTTTAATAGCTGCTCGTAATGAAAAGAAAGCGGTAACCAAACAAGATTTCCTAGACGCTGTAGATAGAATTGTTGGTGGCCTTGAAAAGAAAAATAAGATTATAACACCTGGTGAAAAAGAAACCATTGCTTACCACGAAGCTGGTCACGCAACCACAAGTTGGATGCTAGAACACGCTGCACCGTTGGTAAAAGTTACTATTGTACCAAGAGGACAATCTTTAGGAGCAGCTTGGTATTTACCTGAAGAGCGCTTGATCGTTAGGCCTGAACAAATGCTTGATGAAATGTGTGCAACTATGGGCGGTAGAGCTGCTGAAAAGGTGATTTTCAACAAAATTTCCACAGGCGCTTTGAGTGACCTGGAGAAAGTAACCAAACAAGCTAGGGCAATGGTTACTATTTACGGACTTAATGATGAAATAGGAAACATTACTTATTATGATTCATCAGGTCAAGATTCTTATGGATTCTCAAAACCATACAGCGAAGACACCGCTCGTAAAATAGATGCCGAAATTTCAAAAATTATTGAAGAACAGTATCAACGTGCCATTAAAGTTTTAACGGACAATAAAGATAAACTAACCACTTTAGCAGAACGATTGTTGGAGAAAGAGGTTATCTTTAAGGAAGATTTGGAAAAAATCTTTGGTAAGCGAAATTTTGAAAAAGATATTTTAGCGTTAGAAAACGAAAAGAAACTTAAAGAAGAAGAGGATAATAATTCTACAGAGCAGAAAGAAATTACTGAAAATAAGTAAAATTGCAGTACTTTAGATAAGCAATTAGTTCAATAGTATAAATGGGGTTTTTAGATATTTTATTTGGTGGCGGCAAGAAGAAAGTTTCGAAAGAAACAGCAGAAACGCGTGGTGACCATATGCCCGATTTAAATATACCTGTTGATGAAAAATTTACTATTCATTTTAAACAGAATGGAGGTAAATTTATCTATTGCGATTCTGACAATGAGGTTTCACGAGCCATACAGAACATAGTTACTGAAAATAATTGGGAGAATGAGCCTTTCTTTGTTCTCAATGAAAGGCTAGCCCAAAAATTTTCTAAAGAACCTATTACCTTTACCGACAATGCTAGACAAAGCGAAGTATTCTTTACTACCTGCGAACATTTAATTGCGCAAAATGGTAGTATTTTAGTTTGCTCTAACCAATTACTGGAAAAAAAGGTTAATGAACTACCAAGTAACGTAGTTGTTTTTGCGACTACAAGTCAATTGGTAGAATCTATTGGAGAAGGTCTTAAGACCATAAAAAAGAAGTATGGCCAAAAAATACCGGCCAACATAACCACTTTAAAACACTTTAAAGCTACCGCAGAAAATTCAGATGATTTTCTAACGTATGGTAGTAGTACTAAAAATCTTTATCTTTTACTACTGGAAGATTTATAGTATGAAAGAAATTTTACGAAGGTCATTAACTGGGGCTGTATATATCATTTTATTGCTGTCAGCAGTATTTTTAAGCTCCGATGCGTTCGATTTTCTATTTATGACCTTTGGACTAGCATGTCTTTACGAGTATAAAAAATTGGTTCGTCTTAAAGGATATCACATATTTGCAGCATACTTAGCGCTTTGGTGGGCATTTATATATTTGGTAAAAGACCAGCAGGTTATTAATATACTTATGCTAATTACTATAGTAGTAGATATATTTCTATTGATCAACCTTTTTACAAAAAAACCTTTAGTACTCAACACTCCATTAAAATTTATAGTAGGATTGTTTTACATTGGTGGAGGATGTATTTTTCTTACTATGATACCTTATAAAAATGATGCATTTGCCAAATTATTGATCATGGGCATTTTTATATTGATATGGGTAAATGATTCATTTGCATATTTAGTTGGCAAAAGTATTGGGCGTACTAAACTTTTTCCATCAGTTTCTCCTAAAAAAACTATTGAAGGTACTTTAGGAGGTTTTATATTTGCACTGGCAGCAGCTTATCTTATGGCAACTTTTGAGGAGCTAATTAGTCCTATTCAATGGATGATACTTGCTACTGTTATAGTTGTTGCGGGTAGTTTAGGAGATTTAATAGAATCTAAATTCAAACGAACAGCTGGCGTTAAGGATAGTGGAGCCATATTACCAGGTCATGGTGGTATGCTTGATCGTTTGGATAGTTTGGTTTTTGCAGCACCGTTTGCATATTTAACTTTAAATATTTTTAGTTATGTTTCATAGAGAGGGACAAAAAATAATATTGTTTTCTTTTTTACTTGTTGGGGTTAGTATACTATTGGCCCATTTCTTTATTGATATAGCATGGCTGAAGCTAACGGTACAAATACTTGGCTTAATTATCTTGATAATCATACTACAGTTTTTTAGAAACCCTAAAAGACTGGCCAAAAAAGATTTTAATGAAATTTTGTCTCCTGTAGATGGCAAGGTTGTAGTTATTGAAGAAGTAGAAGAGAAAGAATATTTTAAGGATAAGAGAAGACAAGTATCTATCTTCATGTCTCCCGTTAACGTACATGTTACCAGATACCCTGCAAGCGGTAGTATTACTTTCTCAAAATATCACCCAGGTAAGTACCTAGTAGCATGGCACCCAAAATCAAGCGAAGAAAACGAAAGAACAACGGTAGTCATTAAAACACCCAAATTCGGAGAAATTCTTTACCGACAAATTGCGGGTGCATTGGCCAGACGAATTGTAAATTATGCTGAAGAAGGTGAAAGTGTGCAGCAAGGTGACGATGCCGGTTTTATCAAGTTTGGCTCAAGAGTAGATTTGTTTTTACCACTAGACTGCCAAATTAATGTAAAACTTAACCAAAAAGTTAAAGGCGCCGGCACGTGTATTGCTACTTTTATTGACCCAAATGAAAAAGACGAACTTACATACTGAATTTGAGAAGACGGTTGATTTGGTAAATAACTATACTGAACCTATACCTGCAGATGTTCTTTTAAAACTTTATGCCTATTACAAAATAGCGAATGCTAATTTTGAAAACCCAGGCAGTAAAACTCCCTTGATAAATGCATTTAAGGCAAACGCCCTTTTTCAAGCCAAGAATATGAGCAAAAAAAAGGCTATGCAAGCTTATATTGAATTGGCTACGAAAGAATTGAAGGCAGGACAATGACCTTTTGTAAAATTTAATTTAAATTTATAGTTGTTGCAGTAGAGTTTAAAATTTATTTAAACATATGACCCGTGCCAAATGAAACAACTAGAAAAATTAAAACTCAACATTCTCAGAATCTCCATAGGACTTGTTTATCTATTTTTTGGCTTTATAAAATTTATACCCAATCTAAGTCCGGCCGAAGATTTAGCCACCAATACAATCGGAATTTTGACTTTTGGAATTTTGCCTTCCTCCTTAAGCTTAATTGTATTAGCAGTTGTTGAAACCTTAATAGGCGTCTTTCTCATTGCAAACTGGAAACCCAGGATTTTTATCAGTATAGCTATAGTTCACATACTTTTTACGTTTACTCCTTTATTTTTATTACCAGAAGAAATTTTTGGCAAAGGTGAATTGGTTTTTACCTTGGCAGGGCAATATATAGTTAAGAATATAATCATTTTGAGTGCCCTTTTATCCTTAAAAATAGATTTAAACAACAATCTTGAAAAAACTGCCAGTACGGAACCATCGTCAGAACAATTGATTGCCATTAAAAATCAATGATATAAATCTTCTAAATCCGCATCACAAAGAGAACAGATAAGATCTTCTAATTTTTCACATACATCATTAAAAAAACGTTGCCCTTTTTCAGCAGTTGCATACTCTGGATTACCTATCCCTGTGTCACTACTAACTTTAGACCATTGGCGTTCTGCCCAAGCCCAACCCTCATTATAAGCTTTGATCTTAAATTTTTTAGCACTACCACTACCCCATGATTCTTTCGCCAATACCAGTTCTGGTCTTAAATAAAGCATTAGGCTAGTCTCCATCTCATCTGCATGATCACCTTTTTCCTTGAAATATTTAGATTTATCTAACATTGGTGGAAAAAAGCAGAAGCTGATGAACATCTTTGGAAACATTAAACCCAGCTCCCTAACAATTGGTTTAAAGTTATTACCACCATGCCCATTAAATAATAATAGTTTTCTAATTCCCTGTCTATCTAACACGGTTACCAAGTCTTTCAATATTGCCAGTTGGGTAGACGGATTTAAATTCATATCTAAATAAATATCCTTTTGCCCTGTATTGACACCGTAAGGTATGGTGGGCAAAATAATTACTTTTTTACCCTTTTCCCATGCGATCTTACCCGCTGCTTCAACCATATTTTCAGCTTGGTAGTTATCTGTGCCATATGGCAGATGATAATTATGTGCTTCTGTTGCACCCCACGGTAATACCGCCAGTTCTATATTTTCATCCTTTAAATGATTCCAGTTTGTTTCTGCTAGTATATATGGTCGTATCATAGCATTAAAGATACTATATACGCATAAAAAAACCCTTGAATAAATTCAAGGGTCCGTATATTATTTACTTAATGTTATGTACTTACAGGACTTTTTTACCAGATATAATGTTGTATAAGATTACAATAACTGCAATCACCAATAAAATATGTACTAAACTACCGGTTGCAAGTCCAGGAACAATTCCTAGCATTCCTAATAACCATATAATTATACAAATAACTGCTACTAACCATAATAGACTTCTCATAATGTGTGTTTTTAGATTGTTTATATGGTAAATTTAAAGGGATTACTCCTGCACCCTTAACTCAAACCAATTGATTACTAGCTCTAAATCAGAGCCATACCATCAACGCACTTCTCTATAAACATTTAAAACCAACCACTTACATTAAATTTTCCTTAAAAAAATCAATGGTTCGCGACCATGCCAGTTCTGCTGCCGGTTCGTCATATCTTGGAGTTGACGTATTATGAAAACCATGATTAACATTCGGATAGAAATAGGCTGTATTATCTTTACCCAGCTCATTAAGCTTTTTTTCATATTCAGGCCATCCGGCATTTACGCGTTCGTCCAAACCTGCGTATTGCAGTAATAAAGGAGCGTTTATATCTTCTATTCCTTCCGTAGGTTGACCACCATAAAATGGAACAGCAGCTGCCAATTCCGGCACTTTCACTGCCATCATATTAGAGATCCATCCACCGAAACAAAAACCTACAACCCCTATCTTACCTGTACACCCTTCATGATTCTTTAAATAATTAAATGCTGCAATAAAATCCTCAAGCATTTCATTTCTGTCTCTTTTCCGTTGCATTTCCCTACCTTCATCATCATTTCCCGGATAACCACCTAACGGACTCAAAGCATCTGGGGCAATCGTGATAAAACCTGCTAGAGCAGCTCTTCTTGCCGTATCCTCAATATACGGATTCAAACCTCTATTTTCATGTACCACCACTATACCCGGTAACTTTACGTCAGCTGATTTTGGTTTTGATAGTAATGCCTTAATCTCTCCACCGCCTTTTGGCGAATCATAGGTAATAAAACCAGAATCAAGATCAGGATTGTTTTTATCGACCAATAACGTAGTTTCGTAATCTGGCATTAAAAAACTCATTAACGAAGGTACAGTAATACCACCTACTGCATACATTGATAGTTTTTGCACAAAGTCTCGCCGTTCTAATTTATTATGCGCATAGGCATCGTAAAGGTCGAACACTTCTTGTTTAATATCCTCTTTTCTTAATGATTTCATTTTCAAAGCTTTTTGGTTCTATTTAAAATTACAAAAAGCACTTGAGTGCGTCCATGATTTTAACAATAGAAAAAGCCTCACTCCCAAAAAATAGGAATGAGGCTTTGTTATTTATTAAAGAATATTAGCCTAAACTTGCTAAACTCTTTTCTAAAGTTTCAATTTTAGCCTCGGCATCAGCTAATTTTTGACGCTCAATTGCTATTACCTTTTCGGGGGCATTATTGACAAAACGCTCATTAGATAATTTCTTCTGAACAGACTGTAAGAATCCTTTGGTATATTTCAACTCTTCATTAATCTTCACAATTTCAGCCTCAATATCTATAGCACCTTCCATAGGTACAAAGTATTCGTTACTCTTTACCCTAAATGTCAATGCACCTTCTAACTGCTCTTCTGTATAAGCAATATCAGAAACATTGGTAAGTTTTGATATAACAACATCAAAACGATCAGTCACCTTTTCAGTATTCAAAACAGATAATTCCAATGCTTCTTTCATAGGAATATTCTTGTTCTTTCTTATAGTTCTAATCCCGGCAATAACCTCAGCGGCAAAATCGAACTCTTCCAATAATTGTTCATCTATTTTACCTATTGTTGGCCACTTTGCAATCACCAATGCTTCGCTCTCGCTCCTTTTTGAAATATGCTGCCACACCTCCTCGGTCAAAAATGGCATGAACGGATGTAACAATTTCAAGTTCTGCTCAAATAGCTGAATTACCTTATCAAAAGTAATTTTATCAATAGGTTGTTGGTATGCAGGTTTAATAATCTCCAATAAAGAAGAACTATAATCATCCCAAACCAATTTATAAATTGACATTAAAGCATCGGAAATACGGAACTTGCTAAAGTGATCCTCTATCTCTACCAAGGTCTTGTTCAATTTAGACTCGTACCACTCTAAACCAAGTTTTGATGCTTCGGGCTGTGGTATATCTGCAACCTCCCAACCTTTAACCAATCGGAAACCGTTCCAAATTTTATTGGCAAAGTTTTTTCCTTGCTGACACAGATCTTCATCGAACATTAAATCGTTACCTGCCGCCGAACTTAACAATAAACCAACACGTACGCCATCCGCTCCATAATCTTCAATTAATTTTAATGCATCTGGCGAGTTCCCCAAAGATTTAGACATCTTGCGACGTTGCTTATCCCTTACCAAACCTGTGAAATAAACATTCTCAAAAGGTTTCTTACCTCTAAACTCATACCCGGCAACTATCATTCTAGCTACCCAAAAGAATAGAATATCCGGACCCGTAACCAAATCGTTGGTAGGATAGTAATAATTCACCTCTTCATTATCCGGATCCATAATGCCTCCAAATACACTCATTGGCCACAACCAAGATGAAAACCAAGTATCTAGCACATCGGCATCTTGCCTTAAATCACTTTCCTGCAAATCTGAATTACCAGATTTCTCCTTTGCCAGTTCTAAGGCCTCATTTAAATTAGCGGCAACCACAAAATCTTCTTGACCGTCACCAAAATAGAACGCCGGTATCTGTTGTCCCCACCACAATTGTCTAGAGATGTTCCAATCACGAACGTTCTCCATCCAATGGCGATATGTATTTTCAAATTTCTTTGGATGCAGTTTTACATCTCCACTTTCCAACACTGCTTCTAAAGCGGGTTTTGCCAAATCTTCCATTTTTAAAAACCACTGATCAGACAGTTTAGGTTCAATGACAGCTTTGGTTCTTTCTGAAGTACCTACTTTATTGATATGGGTTTCGGTTTTTACCAAAATACCCTTTTCCTCCAATTCTTTTGAGATTTCTTTTCTAACTACAAAACGATCTTTACCCTCGTAATGCATACCAAAGCTATTTAAAGTGGCATCATCATTAAAGATATCTATAGTCTCCAAGTTATGCTTTTCGCCTAGCGCTTTGTCATTTATGTCATGCGCAGGTGTCACCTTTAAACAACCGGTACCGAACTCTACATCAACGTACTCGTCTTCTATAATAGGTATTACCCTATTACAAATAGGAACAATAACGTTTTTACCTTTTAAATAGGTAAAGCGCTCATCGTTAGGGTTAATACATATAGCAGTATCACCCAAAATAGTCTCTGGTCTTGTGGTAGCAATGGTCACTTTTTCATCTGAATTTTCTATGGCATATGACAAATAGTACAACAAACCTTGTTTTTCTTCATACACCACTTCTTCATCAGACAATGTTGTTTGCGCCTCTGGATCCCAATTTACCATACGATAACCGCGATAAATCAACCCTTTATTATAAAGGTCTATGAACACTTTTATAACACTATCATATCTTTCTTGGTCCATAGTAAACGCTGTACGGTCCCAATCACAAGAACAGCCCAATTTCTTTAACTGCTCTAGTATGATACCCCCATACTGGTGTGTCCAGTCCCAAGCATGTTTCAAAAACTCTTCCCTTGTAAGGTCATTTTTATTGATACCTTGCTCTTTTAGTTTAGCCACCACTTTTGCCTCTGTAGCAATAGATGCGTGATCCGTACCAGGTACCCAGCATGCATTTTTACCTAATAAACGAGCTCTTCTGATCAATACATCTTGTATAGTATTGTTCAGCATATGCCCCATATGAAGAATACCGGTTACGTTTGGTGGTGGTATTACAATACTATAAGGTTCCCTATCATCGGGAACCGAATGAAAATATCCGTTTTTCATCCAATACTCATACCATTGAGATTCTGTGGACTGCGGATTATATTTTGAAGGAATTTCCATATTTGGAACAGTTTTTGAATAAATAAATATGTGGTTATTAAAAATAAAGCCGAACTGACATTCTAACGGTCATTTCAGCTAAATTTTACCTAAAATTAAATACGAAACAAAAATAAGTAACGTTAGAGTATAACAAAAGGATTTTGAGGTTGATCTGAAAAGATTTAATTTTGAAATCCACCCAAAATTAAAAATGATGAAAAAAATAGTACTTGTATTATTTGTAGGCTTACTAGGATTTAGCTTGACCGCTCAAGACACTGCGGCCAAAATAGAGTTTAAGTCAGAAACGGTTGATTATGGTGAAATAGCAAAAGGTTCTGACGGAGTTAGAGTTTTTGAATTTACCAACACCGGTACTGCTCCGCTTATTGTAAGTAAAGTAAGTTCTAGCTGTGGATGTACAATTCCAAAAAAACCGGAAGACCCAATTTTACCAGGTAAAACAGGTGAAATTCAAGTTAAGTATGATACTAACAGAGTTGGACCTATTCGTAAAGCGATTACGGTAATATCTAATGCAGATACGCCAACAAAAGTTTTAAAGATCAAAGGAGAAGTAAAAGCTTCTACCGGTACCAAATAAAAATTACTGTTGTAAAATTAAAAGCCCAACTTTTCAGTTGGGCTTTTTTTTGTCTTATTGATCATCAAAAAGGGGTTTTAACTCAAAGCTGAACAACAAATCATTGTCATAACGCTCTACCAAAACCTTTATCCTTTTATCTTTTTTTACATTAAGCATGTGCATGATCTCTTGTAATTTGTATCTATGAATACGCTTACCATTTACAGCCAAAATTACATCACCCTCACGCAAGCCTGCTGAATGTGCCGGACTCCCTTGACGAATTCCCGATACAATTATCTCTGGCACCAAACTCAACCTAGTAGCTCCTTGAAGCAAAATTTGAACATCTCCATAAGATTTTGCATTACTATGGACAACACCGTTAGCATCGGTAATTCTTTCTGAAACATACCGCATACCGGCATGTTGAAGATCAATACCACTTATATTATACTGAAATAGTTTACCAAAGTTTGAATTCTTGGTTAGTATGAGCTTTTCATTAGCATAATCAAACACCACATGAAAGCGCTTTATAATCTCCCCGCCAAGACTGCCATTTCTACCACCAAAATCAGCAATAGTATTAAATGTTTCCATATCAGGAAATGCTGCCTTGGCATCGCTCAAAATAAAATCAGAAATCTTTAAATGATTTATTTTGGTTCTCTTTCCAAAAATATCTCCTGCCAAACCTTTGCCAAGAAAATCCTGATAGTGTTTTTTTGGAAGTTGAATTCTCTCATCTTCAAACAACCAAACCGCATCACTACTACCCGTATCCAACAATAACTTAACAGGAATTTCATCGGTTTTATTGATCATCACATGAGCATCTAAATATGCTTTTCTTCTAATTACCGACATGTCCACTACCCTAGTATGCTTAGACGTTTTATATGTATAAAGCGCTGGATCATAAAACTTAATGGTCTTTTTGACATAATTGACATCCACAACAAAATCCCTAAATAAATCATACCCAATAATACCATGCACAGGAATACCCAGACTTGGAGAAAAATTAATTCCAGCATCCATCACTACATAAATATTTTGATAAAGGTTCTTTACACCACCCAGTTCCACCCTATTATTGGTAGACTTTAATGCGTTAATGGGATCACCTTCCCCCAAACCGTTAATGGTTATCTCCGTAACATTATTTAACTGAATGGAATCCTGATCCGCCAAATTGAACAGTATGGGCGTGCCCACACCAGAATCTAACACAAAAGACAATTCAGTTCCGTTTACCTCTACAGGAATAATAATAAGATTATTAATGAGCTGAAATTTTACCTTTTGAAACTTCTTGGCCTTTGGCAGTTGGTATGTTTGTGCATTTACAGATAAACCCGCAAAACCAGCAAAGAGAATTAAAAAAAGAATATATCTACGTAACATAATCTATATGAATTAGTTAAGTCTTTTTAAGATACGTAAATTTTTAATACGATCGCTATATTTAACAGCACATAGAAGTTTAAATAAAATACAATTTAATTGTAAGTACCATTATCATTTATCACTTTTGCGTAAAATATAATTATATGCCATCTGTCTCAAACAAAGGGCTTACCATGCCCCAATCACCCATTAGAAAACTAGTTCCTTTCGCAGAAGGGGCTAAAAAGAAAGGGATTAAAGTCATTCATTTAAATATTGGACAACCGGACATAAAGACTCCTCAACAAGCATTAGATGCCGTAAAGAACAACAACATTAATGTCTTGGAATATAGCCGTACCGAAGGTTCTGACGAATTTAGAAGCAAAATTGCCCAGTATTACATTAAAAATGATATTCCTGTAAATGCCAATGAAATTATAGTGACCACTGGTGGGTCTGAAGCTTTGTCCTTTGCCATGAATACCATTGCAGATACTGACGATGAAATTATAATTCCAGAACCTTTTTATGCAAATTACAATGGCTTTGCAACTGCCTGTGGCGTAACTGTGGTTCCCGTCGTTTCTAAGCTTGAAGATAATTTCGCCCTTCCTCCAATCGAGGAATTCGAGAAATTGATTACCTCAAGAACCAAGGCTATTTTAATTTGCAACCCAGGTAACCCTACGGGATATCTATATAGCAAAGAAGAAATACAAAAATTAGCTACACTGGTTAAAAAGCATAATATATTCTTGGTTGCCGATGAAGTATACCGAGAGTTTACATATGACAACAAGACACACACTTCAATTTTAAAGGAAAAAGACTTAGAAGAACACGCCATTGTCATTGATTCCGTTTCAAAAAGATATAGTATGTGCGGAGCTAGAATTGGTTATTTAGTTTCTAAAAACAAAGACTTTATTGCAACGGCTCTCAAATTTGCACAAGCGCGATTATCACCACCAACCTACGCACAAATTGCTAGCGAGGCAGCTTTGGACACTCCTGATAGTTATTTTGCCGAAGTTAAAGAAGAATACGTTGCCCGAAGAAATCTTCTTATTACTGAACTTGAAAAAATAGAAGGCATTAAGATTGCCAAACCTCAAGGTGCGTTTTATTGTATTGCCGAATTGCCTATTGAAGATGCCGACCATTTTGCGCAATGGCTATTAGAAGACTTTAGCTTAAATAACGAAACTGTCATGGTAGCACCTGCAGCTGGATTTTACGCTACAGAAGGTCTGGGTAAAAAACAAATTAGAATTGCTTACGTTCTGGATAAAGAAAGTCTAAAACGCGCAGTACACATTTTAAGCGAAGCACTTAAAAATTACAAGGGTTAATGATCATTTATGACCACTTTTCTTTAAAGAACTACAATACTTTTGGTATTGATGCCACGGCTAGATACTTTGTGGAAGTAACCACTATTGAAGAATTACAGGATATTTTAGAGAATAACGCGTATCCAAGAAAAATTCTTATTGGTGGTGGTAGTAACATGTTGCTTACAGACTATATTGATGCTCTTTTTATACACGTTAATTTAAAGGGCAAGCAGATAGTTTCACAAGATGACAATAATGTGATCGTCAAAGTAATGGCCGGAGAAAATTGGCACAATATGGTAATGTGGGCAATTGACCATGATTTTGGCGGATTGGAAAATATGTCTTTAATACCTGGTAATACCGGTACGGCTCCTATCCAGAACATTGGTGCCTATGGGGTAGAATTAAAAGATTGTTTTGTAAGTTGTGAAGCTGTCAGAATAGAAGATCAACAATTGGTAACTCTTTCTAAGGAGGAATGTCAATTTGGCTATAGAGATTCGTTCTTTAAAAATGAAGGAAAAGACAAGTACGTAATTACATCGGTAACTTTCTCCTTTACAAAAAAGAACCATAATATTAATTCTGATTACGGTGCTATAGAAAATCAATTGCTTAAGGAGTCTATTTCAAATCCTACAATAAAAGATATTTCCAATGCCGTAATAGCAATTCGCCAAAGTAAGTTGCCAGACCCAAAAGAATTAGGAAATAGTGGTAGTTTTTTTAAAAATCCGATTGTCACAAAAGAAATTTTCACCCGGTTCAGCACAACATATCCAGAGGCACCTTTTTACAAAGTATCAGAGGACTATTATAAAATTCCTGCAGGTTGGTTAATAGAACAATGTGGCTTTAAAGGAAAACGTTTTGGCGATGCCGGCGTACATAAAAATCAAGCGTTGGTACTGGTCAATTATGATAGTGCTACCGGTAAAGACATTCTAGATCTTGCAGCAAAAATTATTAAAGAGGTCAAAAGAAAATTCGAAATTGAAATTAGTCCAGAGGTCAATCTAATAAAATAACCCCTGTAAAATTTACAGGGGTTATTACCAAACCAAACCAACCAAAAACAAAGTGGGCAGTTACCAGCTGACCACTTATTCAATATATATTTTTAGAAAACGCCACTTTAACAATCAATTTTATAATTTAGCGTTTAAGCATATACGGTTCAATCTTAGCATTTGGATGTCCATTATAAAAAAATATGTACATCTTTTTAAATTATGAGCACTCTATTAGAAAATCATATTGTTGAATTATTACAAGAGCGAAACGAAAAAGCGATTTCCCTTTTGTACGATAACTATGCTGATACCCTATTGGGTGTTGCCAATAAAGTAGTACGGGATCCAGAACTTGCACAAGACGTGGTTCAAGAATCGTTTGTGAAAATTTGGAAGAAAGCAGATTCTTACGACCCTAAAAAAGCAAAACTTTTTACTTGGCTTTTTAGAATTACACGTAACACTGCAATCGATAAATTAAGAAGTGTAAACACAAAAAGTGATAAAGAAATCCAAATAGATGTTTCAGACGTATATACTTTAGGTGTTGAAAGCACAAGACCAGAATTAATGGATGTAAAAGAACATCTAGACAAAATTGAAGAAAAATATCAAATTGTACTAGAAGCTCTTTTCTTTCAAGGCATGACCCAACAAGAAGCAAGTGATGAGTTGGATATACCATTGGGAACCATTAAATCTAGATTAAAGATAGGATTGCGCGAATTAGGCAAAATCTATGGTCCTGCCTTAATAGCCATGATATTAAATATTGTATTATGAAAGACAAAATAAAAATTTTCCTCGATTCAGATTTGTTGGAAAAATATCTTTTAGGAACCACTACAGAGTTAGAAAGCTTACAAGTGGAGCGCTACATTGCCATGTACCCTGAAGTTAGGGAAACCTATGCAGAGCTACAGGAAAACCTTGAAATTTTTGCTAAGTTACACGCCATTGAAGCCCCACAAGGACTTAAGGATAAAATCAACGCAAGAATTAAAGCTGAACGTAAAGGCAGAAAAAGATTTTACAGCTATGCTATTGCAGCTAGTATTACCGCTATACTATTTATTGGCATTTCAACTTTCTTCTGGAATCAGAACCAGAGTTTACAAGAAGAGAACAGTGTTGTTAGCAATAAAATAAAATTGCTAGAGGAGAATATGAAAGAACAATTGGAAGACGTGCGCAACCAATTTATTGTTCTTAACAATCCACAGACAAAAAAGTATAACGTAAAAGGCAACCAAAAAGCAAAGGAGCTTAAAGCCGTGGCATACATTAATCCTGTTAAAAAACTATCCTATATTAATGTTAGCAAATTGCCTAATATTCCAGAAAGCCAGTGTTTTCAAATGTGGGCAGAGGTTAATGGCAAAATGATCAATCTGGGTATTATAGAGGAAGCAGGAGACCAACAAAAGTTGCTTGCACTGCCATACGCGGAAAATGCCGTTGGTTACATTACCATAGAACAAAAAGGTAACAACCAAGCACCGACCGTAGAAAATATAGTTGCCAACATAGCTTACTAGATCAACTCACATAAAGTATTCTTAAAGCCCCATATTTGGGGCTTTATTTTTTATCTTTGTATAAAATTCAGCATATGAAACTAGTATTATTGACCATTGGGTTATTAGCATTGGCTTTTGCAGGAATAGCTATTAAAATATGGTCTAAAAAAGATGGTAAGTTTGCAGGTACATGTGCCAGCCAAAGTCCGTTTCTAAATCAAGATGGGCAAGCTTGTGGTATGTGTGGCAAAATGCCAGATGAACAAGATTGTAAAAAAGATTTAATCTCAGAATAAGTACACTTACTTCTTAAAACAAGGAGTTTACAATATCGGTATTTGAATAACACAGACAAATTAGAAGAAACAATTCTTAAAGCTAAACAAGGCAATCAAATTGCGTTCAGCCGTTTATTGGATATGTTTTGGAACGATGTGTATGGATTTCAACTAAAACGTACCGAAAATGAGAACGACTCTGAAGACATTACCATACAGACCTTCTCAAAAGCGTTCGATAAAATTCACACCTATAATGATGCTTATGTTTTTAAGACATGGTTGATAACCATTTCAAAGAATATACATATTGATCTGGTGAGAAAGCGAAAAAAGAGTTTGTTAGACTCCCATAGCAACACCGAGGCCATAACTTCAGCTTTAGATGCCACCCCTTCTATGGAAGATCAACTTATTCAAGAACAGAATTTGGCCGATTTACTAAGGGATATCAAAAAATTGAAACCTCATTATCAAGCGGTAATCAACTTAAGATATTTTAATGAGTTGAGCTATGCCGATATAGCAACTCAATTAAATGAACCTATTAATAGTGTAAAGGTTAAGTTACTAAGGGCAAAAAAGCTACTTTCAGAAATTATTGAAGCAAGAAAAAAATAACATATTGGTTATTACGTAATTTTTTCACCTTCATTTGTGTAGAATACAATTCTACTTTATCCTCATTTTTATAGTTCGTATATTTGTATTAAAATTATCGCATGTCAACAGTTGTAAAAGAAAATGTTGCTCCACCAAAAGGCAAACCAAAATGGCTACGGGTTAAATTACCTACCGGTAAAAAATATACCCAGCTTAGAGGCTTAGTTGATAAGTATGATCTTCATACCATTTGCACCAGTGGTAGTTGCCCTAATATGGGGGAATGCTGGGGAGAAGGTACGGCTACCTTTATGATTTTAGGTAATGTTTGTACAAGATCATGTGGCTTTTGCGGTGTTAAGACAGGTAGACCTGAAAACGTAGATTGGGCAGAACCGGAAAAAGTAGCTAGGTCCATTAAAATAATGGGAATCAAACATGCTGTAATTACCTCTGTAGACAGAGATGACCTTAAAGATATGGGCTCTATTATTTGGGCAGAGACCGTTAAGGCCATAAGAAGAATGAACCCTACAACTACTTTAGAAACTTTAATTCCTGATTTTCAAGGAATAGAAAAGCATTTGGATAGAATTGTTGCTGTTGCCCCTGAGGTGGTATCGCACAATATGGAGACCGTTAAAAGGCTGACCAGGGAAGTACGTATACAAGCAAAATACGAACGTAGTCTTGAAGCTCTTAATTATCTAAAAAAACAAGGTATTAACAGAACCAAGTCTGGTATTATGCTAGGTTTAGGCGAGCATGAAGATGAAGTTATAACAACTTTGGCAGATTTACGAAAGGCAGACGTTGATGTTGTAACTATTGGGCAATATCTACAACCCTCTAAAAAACATCTTCCTGTAAAAG
This sequence comes from Maribacter sp. HS, assembly GCF_048059195.1. Classification (NCBI taxonomy): domain Bacteria; kingdom Pseudomonadati; phylum Bacteroidota; class Flavobacteriia; order Flavobacteriales; family Flavobacteriaceae; genus Maribacter; species Maribacter sp. HS. The sequence goes on along the minus strand of NZ_JAYLVV010000007.1, from coordinate 45,744 downwards.
AATTTATTACCCCTGAACAGTTTAAAAAATATGAGGATATAGGTCTAGAAATGGGCTTTAGACATGTAGAAAGTGGCGCTTTGGTAAGATCATCTTACAAAGCACATAAACACATTCTTTAATTTATTTTTTAAACCGCTCCTAGATTTTCAAAGTTTATTTGTTAACCCATGGTTTCCATTAAACTTCTGATTTCACAAGTATAAAAATTTACGATAACCAATGCAGAAATTAAATATTGGCATTAATGGTTTCGGAAGAATAGGTAGAACCCTATTTCGCCTTTTGCAAGAACATCCTAACTTAAATGTTGTAGCAATAAATGATTTGGCAGATGCCAGAACACTTTCACATTTACTAAAATATGATAGTATTCATGGTACCTCGGCGCTTAATATTTCATGTGATGAAAATCATATTATCGTCAATGATGGTCGCATAATTTTACACAACGAATCTCATCCATCAAAAATAAATTGGTCATCAACAGCAGTTGATTTGGTTGTAGAATGTACTGGTAAATTTAAGGATCGGGAAACCCTTGCTTTCCATATTAAAAACGGAGCTAAAAAAGTAATTCTATCTGTACCGCCAACCGAAGATGATATTAAAATGATTGTTTTTGGTATCAATGAAAATTCATTGACAGCAACAGATGATATTATTTCTAACGCATCTTGTACCACCAATAATGCTGCACCAATGATCAAGGTGATCAATGATCTTTGTGGTATAGAGCAAGCATATATTACGACCATACATTCCTACACTACCGATCAAAGTTTGCACGATCAACCTCACAGAGATTTAAGAAGGGCCCGTGCAGCGTCACAATCTATAGTGCCAACAACTACAGGTGCCGCAAAAGCATTGACCAAAATATTCCCTGAACTAGCGGATACCATAGGCGGGTGCGGTATTAGAGTACCTGTGCCAAACGGCTCATTAACAGACATTACCCTTAATGTAAAAAGGGAAACGAGCATTGATGAAATAAACGCTACTTTTGAAAAAGCGGCTAAAAACCAGTTTAAAAATATTGTTCACTATACCAGCGACCCAATAGTTTCTATCGATATAAACAATAGTTGCTATTCTTGTACGTTTGATTCTTTAATGACCTCTGTCATAGGTAAAATGGTTAAGATCATTGGTTGGTATGATAATGAAACAGGTTATAGTAGTAGAATTATAGATTTAATTAACTTCATTAGTTTTAAAAAGTATATTTGAAAATTTTATTTTTAAATAAAGTAATTAAAGTTTTATTAGTCCCCATTATAATTTTGGCGACTACTACTGTCGTATTTTCCCAAGACCCAATTTCCCAAAAAGATATTCAACCTTATTTTGATCAAGCACGAAAGTTCAAAAATCAAGACAAAATAGACCTTGCCCTAGAAACGTTGAACACAGCTGCCAATGAAGCAGAAAAACGTGAAGACATTAAAGGTTTAATTGATAGTCTTCATGAACTGGCACTTTTATATTTAAGAATTGACAAAGAAGGTGATACAGAATTCTATTGGGATCGTGCCAGCGTATTATTAAAAGATATTTCTTACCCATACGGTGATGGCATGCACAAGTATATTGAAGCTATATTACTACATAGAAGTAATAGAAACTTTCAATCCCTATTTATGCTAAACGAGGCCAAGCAGCTAAATAACGATCGTAATTTTTACAATAATCTATTGTTGACAGAAGCAAAGGTTTATTTAAGTCTTGAAAAATACGATAGTGCCTCTAAAAATTTGAATTCACTTTTGGTCAATACAGACTTGTTTGAAAAAGAATATTTAACAAGTCAAGCATATCTTACCCTTGCCGAACTAAATCTAATTCAGGAAAATTTTTCTGAAGCTGCCAAAAATGGCGAAAATGCCTTGGAAGTTGCCAAACATAATGGTTTTCTAGAAGACATTAAAGATGCAAATATTCTCTTGACCTCGGTTTATGAAAAATTAGGACTATACCAAAAATCATTGGTAAACAGTCAAAATTTAGTTCAATTGAAGGACTCCATTTTCAATGTTGAAAAGAATAAAATAGAAGCAAAAACTGCAGATAAAATAAGGGATAATTATAAAACTGAAGAGATTGCCCGTCAAGAAAAGAAAATTGAAGAACTGACGGAATCTCAGAACAGATCTGAACTAACGGCTATTTTAACATCTGCTTTTTTAATTATCATATCATTATTGGCTGTTACACTTTATAGAAACAATCAAATAAAATTAAAGACCAACGATCTTTTACAGACTAAAAACAAAGAACTACAAATAGCAAGAGATGGTGCAGTACAAGCTATGGAAGCTAAGACCAACTTTCTCTCAACAGTAAGTCATGAATTAAGAACTCCACTTTATGCTGTTACAGGTCTCACCCATTTACTACTTGAAGAAAACCCTGAAGAGCACCAAAAAGAACATTTAAAAGCTTTAAAATTTTCGGGTGATTACTTACTTAATTTCATTAATGATATTTTACATATCAATAAAATTGACGCCAATAAGCTTGAACCCTTGAATATGGAGTTCAATCTAAAAAAGGTAATTAACGAAGTAATTAATTCACTAGGACAAAGTGCCAAATCTAACAATACCAACCTTATTTTAGAGTATGACCCTAAAATACCTAGCCATTTACTTAGTGACCCATTAAAGTTATCGCAGATATTCATGAACCTGATCGGTAATTCGATCAAATTCACCAAGGGAGGTGAAGTTAGGGTGATTTCTAAACTTTTGAACAAGGATCAAGATGATGTCACCATTTACTTTGAAGTGAAAGATAATGGAATAGGCATATCAAAAGAAAAACAGAAAAGTATTTTTGAAGGTTTTGAGCAAGGGTCCATTCAAATAAACAGGGAATATGGTGGAACGGGACTTGGCTTAACCATTGTAAAAAGTCTTTTGGGTCTTTTCAATAGTCAAATTGAACTAGAAAGTAATTTAGGAGAAGGAAGCTCATTCTTCTTTGAGATTAAAATGAAGAGTATTGATGATCTTGCCGAGGATGTTGCTTTTGAAATTGCTCCTAAAGACTATGACTTTAAAGGTCTTCATTTATTGATTGTTGAGGATAACAAAATCAACCAGGTCATTACCAAAAAAATGTTGACCAAAAGAGATATGACCAGTGATATTGCCAATAACGGTCATGAAGCGGTTGATCTTGCCAAAGAAAATGTATATGATGCCATTTTAATGGATATACACATGCCAGGTATTAGTGGTGAAGAAGCTACCATAGAAATTAGAAAGTTCAATCAAGACACTCCTATTATTGCCTTAACCGCAATTTCTTTAGATGATAGTTTAGAAAGTTTTTATGCTGCCGGATGTAATGATGTTGTTACAAAACCATTTAAGCCAGAGATTTTCTACCAAAAAATAGGTGAAAATATTTTTGACAAAAAGCCTAAGAATTCTTTGTCATAAACTGCAGTAATTCCTGCCTCAAAGCTTCTTTCCCATCGTACAGAAACTCATGTTTCACTTCAATATAATGTAGGTTTGGAATTTTTGACTTTAGCCTTACGTAATCCTTTTCAGTAGTAAGAATCGTTTCCTTCTTTTTTAAATCCTCTATTTCAGCATCCGTAAAAAAGTGATGATCGTTGAATTTCAAATGCTCAAATGTAATACCTGATGATTTCAAAAACATCTCTAAAGGAGTCGGGTTGGCTATACCCGTTACCAAAGTTACGTTTTTAGTTTTTAAGCTTTCAAGTGGCATTTCAACACCCTTTAAATCTCTATTATAATCCAAATAACTAAAAAATACTTTTTGGTAGTGTTTGGGAGCAAGTTGTAAAAGTATTGTTGATTTATCGGAATTGGATAAATCTGCAGGGCATTTGGTTATTACTATAATGTCTGCCCGGTTTGCCTCTCCTTTAAAATCCCTTAAATCGCCTGTAGGTAAATACCAGTCATTGACATACAAGTTATCATAAGCCGTTAGCAATATTGAAAAACCAGGTTTTACCTTTCTGTGCTGAAAAGCATCATCCAATAAAATAACATCGGGATCAATATCTGTCATTAATTGGTTTATTCCATTTCTTCTATCTGCATCAACTGCAACGGCAACTTTTGGAAATTTCTTTTTTAATTGAAACGGTTCATCACCTAACTCTTCTACACTGGTATGATTACCGGCAAGTAAAAATCCCTTAGTTTTTCTCTTATACCCCCTACTTAATATAGCAACTCTAAAACTTTCACCTAGTTCACGTACCAGTAATTCTATCATAGGTGTTTTACCGGTACCGCCAACGCTTAAATTACCTACAAAGATTGTTTTTACAGCAAACGTTTTAGATGAAAAAACACCCATGTCGTATAATCGATTTCTAAAAAAAACAATCAATCCGTATAGGAGTGAAATGGGAAAAAGAAGTTTTCGTATTAGCTGCATTAGAACGAAATTATAATAATTTATCTTTGAATATCTTATTTTTCCATAAAATGACTGTAAAAGACATCACCCGAATATTAGAAGAATTTGCCCCACTACCCTATGCCGAGGATTTTGACAACGTTGGCTTATTGGTGGGCAATGCATCAAATGAAGTGAGCGGACTATTGGTTACGTTAGACACCTTAGAGAATGTTGTTGATGAAGCTATCGCCAAGAATTGTAACCTTATTGTTAGTTTTCACCCTATCATTTTCGGTGGCTTAAAAAAGATTACCGGTAAAAATTATGTGGAACGTGTAGTCATTAAAGCTATCAAAAATGATATTTCCATTTATTCTAACCATACCGCACTTGATAATGCCCGTTACGGAGTCAATGCCAAAATATGTGAGGTACTAGGTCTTTCGAATACAAAAGTGCTACTTCCCCAAAAGAACACGATAAAAAAATTAACTACGTACGTACCCAAAAATACTATTGAAGAAGTGAAAAATGCGCTTTTTAAGGTAGGTGCCGGTAACATTGGCAACTATTCCAATTGTAGTTTTTCGGTTGAAGGAAATGGCACCTATAAAGCCAATGAAGGTGCAAACCCCACCATTGGTACTATTGGAACTACACATACCGAGAACGAAGTAATGCTTACATGCGTGTTTGGTAAAGATCGGGAGTCCGTTATAATTAATGCGCTATTGACCTCGCACCCTTACGAAGAAGTAGCTTATGATATACAAACTATTGAAAACACCAACCAACATATTGGTATGGGCATGATTGGCGAATTAGACCAAGAGGTTTCAGAAATGCAATTTCTAAATGACCTTAAGCTCAAAATGAACGCAAAATTGGTGCGACATTCCAATTTATTGAACAAACCCATTAAAAAAGTAGCCGTTTTAGGTGGCAGTGGCTCTTTTGCCATTGGAGCGGCAAAAGCTGTCAAAGCAGACGTATTTGTTACTGCTGACCTTAAATATCATCAATTTTACGAGGCTGAAAATCAAATAATTTTGGCAGATATTGGACACTTTGAAACTGAGCAGTTTACAAAAAACCTTTTAGTTGATTATCTTACAAAAAAAATTCCTAATTTTGCAATCCATTTATCGGAAAGTATAACAAATCCCATCAATTATTTTTAATATGGCAAAAAAAGAAGATTCGTCTGTAGAAGCAAAGTTAAGAGCATTATATGATCTGCAATTAATTGATTCTAGGGTTGATGAAATAAGGAATGTTCGTGGTGAACTACCTTTAGAAGTAGAAGATTTGGAAGATGAAGTCCTTGGCCTAAAAACGAGAATGGATAAGCTTAAAACCGATTTAGAGAATATAAACTTTGAAATTGGCGCTAAGAAGAACCTGATTGAAGAAGCAAAGGCTTTAATTAAAAAATACGGCGAGCAACAAAAAAATGTTCGTAATAGTAGAGAGTTCAATTCTATTAGTAAAGAATTGGAATTCCAAGAATTGGAAATTCAATTAGCTGAAAAGAACATTAAAGAATTCAAAGCTCAAATAGAGCAAAAGAAAGCTGTTATCTCTGATACCAAAGAACGTTTATCTGAGCGTGAGGCACACTTAAAGCATAAGAAAGGTGAATTAAACGCTATTCTTGCCGAAACGGAAAAAGAAGAAAAAGCGTTGTTGGAAGAGTCTATCAAATTCCAAGATAAAATTGAAGAGCGTTTGGTTAAGGCATATGCCCGTATCCGTAACAACGTTAAAAATGGTTTAGCTGTTGTTCCAATTGAAAGAGGTGCATCTGGTGGGTCTTTCTTTACAATTCCACCACAGGTACAAGTTGAAATTGCTTCAAGAAAAAAAATCATTACAGATGAGCATAGTGGTCGTATTTTAGTTGACCCAGTTCTAGCTGAAGAAGAAAGTGAAAAAATGCAAAAAATGTTCGCTAAATTATAATAGCGCACATTGTATAAAAAAAGAAAAGCCATCTTCTAAAGATGGCTTTTTTATTGGTATATGAATAAAATTCTTAGGAACCGGATAACAGCCTCAACATTAAGTTCTCAACCTCTAAACTATCCCAATTTTCTGCAATATTGGATATTTTCATAACCTCTTTCATTATTTCTTCTTGAGCATCACCTTCCGCTAATGCTTCTGCATAAGGTCTATTGGAAAAAGTAACCCTGCTATATGCAGGTATCCACTTTTCTGGATGTTTTGTAGAAAAATGTTTTTCTATTTTCTTTTGAAGTAAAAAATTAGCGTCTGCAGTTTTACTGCTCATCTCTATGAAGTTTCTATAACTCAGCTCTGCTATAGCATCGGCATTTGGCTTGCGTTTTTCTTGATAGGTAGTAAAAATACGCTCCCAATCATCTCCAAATTCCTGAATAAGCTGATCTAAGACATAAATATCTTCAAAACCAGCATTCATACCCTGACCATAAAAAGGAACCACAGCATGGGCAGAATCTCCTACCAGCGCTACTTTTTCCCAATAAGTCCAAGGATAGCATTTCATAGTTACCATGGCACTTGTAGGGTTTTTAAAGAAATCTTCGGTAAGGTTTTCAATTTCATCCTTTACATTTGGAAAATAAGTATTGAAAAAGCGTACAGCATCTTTCTTTGTTTGTAAACTTTCAAAAGATACTTCCCCTTCAAATGGCATAAAAAGGGTGCATGTAAAACTGCCATCTAAATTGGGCATAGCAATAAACATGAATTTACCTCGCGGCCAAATATGAAAAGAATGCTTATCTAGTTTATGTGTACCGTCTGCGTTAGCAGGTATGGTCAATTCTTTATATCCAACATCAATAAAATCTTGCGAATAGTCAAACCTACTACGCCGTTGCATTTTATGTCTCACCCTAGAAAATGCCCCGTCACAACCAAATACCAAATCAAATGGGTATTCTTTCCATTCGCCCTTTTCACTTTCACCTGTGTAAACAACCGCCCTTGGCAGATCAATATCCCATACCTTTTCTTCAAAACGAAAGTCTACCCCATTATTTTCGGCTAAATCTATCATTCGTTTGTTCAGAACCCCTCTTGATATGGACCAAATTGCCTCACCATCCTTACCGTATTTTTGAAAATACTGTTCTTTACCAATAACGTGCATGGCACGTTTGTCTAAAGGAATGGCTATTTTTTTAATTTCCTCCTCTATTCCAACAGTTTTTAAAGCGTTCCATCCCCTATTGCTCATAGCCAGGTTAATGGATCGACCAGAAAACTCAATATTTCTAATATCCGGTCTTCTATCAAACACCGTTATTTTATGTCCGTATCTCTTTAAGTAAATAGCTAGTAAAGATCCTACTAATCCAGAGCCTATTATGGCAATATTCTTTTTTTCTTGGGTCATGTATTGGGCTTTAAGCCTACATTAAGTGAATGTTAAAAATATGAAATATTGCCCAAAATTTAAGCTTTATCGCAACAAACTGAACAAATCATTTATCTGATAAGGTTATTTTTTTGTTTAATTTTTTAATATTTTTGTTAAACAAAATAAATTTATCTTGAAACATTTTACCTCAAAGGATATTCATGAAATGCCCAGTAGATATAGGGCACATTTGATCAATAGTTGTACTGGTTATAAATCTGCCAATCTTTTAGGGACAAAATCAGTATCGGGTATTAGTAATTTAGCCATTTTCAACTCCGTGGTGCATATTGGCAGTTCTCCGCCAATGCTAGGTTTCATTTTACGTCCGTTAACAGTTGCAAGAGATACTTATAAAAACTTTAAAGAGACTGGCTTTTTTACTGTTAACCAAGTGAACAATGAAATAATTGAAGACGCTCACCAAACTGCTGCAAGCTACAAAGAGCATATTTCAGAATTTTCAAAAACAAATTTAACCGAAAGTTACCTAGACCAATTTCACGCTCCCTATGTGGATGAAAGTGCTATAAAACTGGGGTGTAGTTATGTTAATGAATATAGAATAGAAGAAAATGGCTGTGTGATGATCATAGGTGTCATTGAACATATTTATTTGCCCGACGACATTTTACATGAAGATGGCTGGTTACAATTAGATAAACATAACGCTGTTGTGACCAATGGTTTAGATGCGTATGCGCTACCTAAACTTTTAACTAGGTTTTCTTATGCTGAACCGGACAAGCCTTTACAAAAATTACTGTAATGGCACATAAAAAAATACGGCTGCCTTCTAAAATATGTATTACTTGTAAAAGGCCATTTTCATGGCGTAAAAAATGGGAAAGAGATTGGGACCATGTAAAATACTGTAGTAAAAAGTGTAAACTACTTAAACAATAGAATATGAATAATTTAATCTGGTTTAGAAATGACCTAAGAATAGGTGATAATTCTTCCTTGAACGATGCCGTGAAGGGACAGAAAGTTATTGCCTTCTATTGTTTTGAAACTATATATTTTGACCATGATACCTACGGATTTAAAAGAACCGGAAAGTTCCGAGCCAAGTTCTTACTTGAAACCGTAACCCAATTAAAAGCAGCGCTTGAAAAACTTAACATTGCCCTTTTCATTTATGTGGGCCGATCTGAAGATTTCTTGCCTAAATTAATTGAACAACATAATATCGATACCATATTTCTACAAAAAGAATGGACAAGAGATGAGCAGGTTGTATTGGAAAAGGTAAAGAACAATGTATCGTCTACTATACAATTCAAAGAAGTGTACGACCAATTTTTATTTCATCCAGATGATATTCCCTATACATGTTTTAAATCCATACCAGAAATATTCACCAACTTCAGAAAAGATTGCGAAATCCATTGCAAGGTAAGAGCTCCTCAAATGCCTATTAAGGCAATGTCTAAGAATAATTTGGTCTGCACTAAAACAGAATTACCCACTTTAAATCAATTGGGTTTTAATGACTTCACCCAACACACGCATACGGCCTTCCCTTTTCAGGGTGGTGAACATGAAGCACAAAAACGCATCGAACAATATTTTTGGGATTCTCAAAAGCTAGCCGTCTATAAAAAAACCAGAAACGGGTTAATTGGTGAAAATTATAGTTCAAAACTCTCTGTCTGGTTAGCTAATGGGAGTATATCCCCCAGAACCATCTACTGGGAAGTTAGAAAATTTGAAAAAGAAATAGTAAAGAACCAAAGTACCTACTGGTTAATCTTTGAACTTATTTGGCGTGATTATTTTAAGTATATCTCCTTAAAACATGGTGATAAAATCTTTGGACTAACAGGTATACTTCAAAAGCCTTACGAATGGAAAAGAACATCAGTAGCACTAGAAAAATGGATAAATGGTACTACCAAAGAACCTTTTATCAATGCAAATATGAAAGAATTATTGGCAACCGGATGGATGAGTAATAGAGGTAGACAAAATGTAGCCAGTTTTTGGTCTAAAGAATTGGAACAAGACTGGCGAATTGGCGCCGCATATTTTGAGCGTATGCTCATAGATTACGATGTGCATAGCAACTATGGAAATTGGATGTACAATAGCGGCGTTGGTAATGACCCCAGAGATAGAAAGTTCAATATTAAAAGTCAGGCTGATCGCTATGATAGTGCCGGTAGTTACCAACGTTTGTGGCTGCAAGAAACATTGTTTTAAAAATTAAAATTAGACGAAATGAAAACTGTACGGTTAATTCTTGGTGACCAGTTAAACCAAAATCACTCTTGGTTCAATGAAGTAAATGATAATGTCATATATCTTATGGCAGAAATGCGCCAAGAGACCGACTATGTTAAACATCACATACAAAAGGTAATAGCGTTCTTTTTAGCTATGCGAAATTTCAAAGATGAACTGAGCGCTAAAGGTCATCAATTTATTTATTTCTCACTTACTGATGCAAATAATCCTCAACAACTAGAGGAAATTATCATTAAAACCATCAAAGAATCGAACGCCAAAAAATTTGAATATCAGTTACCTGATGAGTACAGACTTGATGAACAATTAAATAATATATGTAAGTCATTATCTATAGCTACCTCTTACGCCGATACCGAACATTTTTATACGACACGATTTGAATTAAGGGATTTCTTTAAAGGAAAAAAACAAATGATCATGGAAAGCTTTTATCGTATGATGCGCAAAAAGCACAATATCCTAATAAATAACGATCAACCTGAAGGTGGAAAATGGAATTATGATCAAAGCAACAGAAATAAATGGAAAGGTCAACCAAGTATTCCCCGTGAGAAAGATTTTAAAAAGAACGTTGAAGAAATTATTGAGGAGCTTTCCAAAGCTAAGGTAAAGACCTTTGGTAATGTTGACCCCACAGCATTTTCGTGGCCAGTAACCAAAGTAGATGCCTTAAGTACCTTGACTTATTTCTGTGACCAACTCTTACCACATTTTGGTGACTACCAAGATGCCATGCATGAAGACCAAAAGTTTTTATTTCATTCTAGATTGTCCTTTGCAATGAACAGCAAAATACTTTCGCCTAAAGAGGTAATTACCCGGGTCACAGCTCATTATTATAAAAATAAGGACGTAATTCATATATCTCAAGTTGAAGGCTTTATCCGTCAAATTTTAGGTTGGCGAGAATATATGAGAGGTATTTATTGGAAAGAAATGCCACAATATAAGGGCTTAAATGTGCTAGAAAATAAAAACAAACTACCCCATTTCTTTTGGACAGGTAAAACGAACATGAACTGTTTAAAACATGCCATTGGTCAAAGTTTGGACCACTCATATGCCCACCACATACAACGTTTAATGATTATTGGAAACTTTGCACTACTTACACAAATGGATCCAGACGAGGTAGACCAATGGTATTTAGGTGTTTATATAGATGCCATAGAATGGGTAGAAATTACCAATACCAGAGGAATGAGCCAATTTGCAGATGGTGGTATCGTAGCAACTAAACCATACGTTAGCAGTGCCAATTATATTAATAAAATGAGTAATTATTGCTCAAAATGCTCTTATAACCACACAAAAAAATTAGGAGACAAAGCCTGCCCGTTTAACTCGCTGTACTGGAATTTTTTAGCAGATAAGAAAGCGCATTTTAAAAACAACCAACGTATGAAAATGATGCTGTCACTTTTAGATAAAATGGACGGTAGTGTTTTAGCTGACATACAATTAAAAGCAAATGATTTAATGAAAAATTTAGACGCACTTTAATAATTAATTAATATGAATTTAACCTTATTATGTAAGCCAAATTATATTTTTGTTGTGTAGTTAAATTTAACTTTCCGCGAGAGCGCCTATATAAATAAAAACACCTTTTTAACATTTTTGAAAAGGTGTTTTTGCATTTAAGAAGTTTTTTGAAAATCTTCCAAAATCACCAAAATTACCCATCTAAATTCTTGTCCTACTTTAACTCCAATCGGTTGAACCTATTGATTTCATCGACCAAATGCACAATCACATCATCAACAGGTCTTTAACAACAATTTTAACACTCTACAACAATTTCAAATCGTAATTCAAGTCAATTCTTACATAAAACACAAAAACGATTTTTATAAAAAATTCAATTTAAAATACTAATTATCAATTACTTATAAATACAAATAGAAAATTCACAATTTACATTTAACAAAAAAACAAGAAAAGGACTACATATTATTTACCACAAAATCACCTTGCTTCACAACAACAATTAAATAACCCAAAACTATCACCGTTAATTTGTCAATGTAGGTTCGTCGACGAATAACATCGGGTGAACTATAAAATTGAGTTATTAGACGGGTAGGTCCTAATTTTGTAACAGAATTAGATCCCAAATCTGTTCTAACAAAAAACTTAACCTTCTATTTAGCAATTGATTGCGATTCTTCGTAATCTATTTTGATGTTGGTTAAGTAAACTATAAAGAATTAAACTTAACCATTAATATGAAGTCTATTTACACTTCTAACATCATCTCCCCCAAATGCTGTTTTGAAAAAACTGTATTTCCAATATATGGAATACAACATCTCTTTACATCTTTTTCAAGGGTCAACAATCTGTCCAATACAAAAGCGGATAGTGATGCTGTTTATAAGGTTAACCATAATTCTTTTCTAGGGATGGATATTCCGTTGACCAACGGCAGCTCCAACACTCAAAATATGGCTAAAAATTTTTACGTGTTCAAGCACGGTATTCTTCTAACAAATAATAAAAATTTATAATGGAAAGATCAACTTTCATAAAACCGACATTTTTTTTATTTGTCATGTGGTTCTTTATAGGATCAATGGATGGCTTGGCACAAACTTTTTCGGTTTCAGACGCAAGTGCAAATGAAGGGTCTAACATGACCTTTACGGTAAACTCTAGTACCCTACTAACAGGTAACTATACTTTTAATATTAATTATACAGATGGAACTGCAATTGCATCTGAGGACTATAACGGTCCAACTTCAGTTACACTAGGTTTTTTTCTTAGCAGTAGCTCAACTTTTACCGTTGCCGCTTTAAACGATGATTGGGTAGAAACAACCCAGCAAGAATTTACACTTAGGTTAAGTGATCCCTCTGGCTCATACTCTTTTTCCGATGATACGGGTACCGGTACCATTATAGATACTGATATAGCCTATGTAACCGGTGGAAACTATGATATCACGGAAGGTGGAGAAATACAATATGTTCTTCGATTATCAAATGGCACTAATACCAGCGGTCAACAATACGTAGGTATTGAAGATGATTATACTGTTGATTTTTCTGTTGAGGCTAATGCAAGTTCAACGAGTCCTGCCAGTGATGGTAGTGATTTCAACGCATTTACCACTACGGCTACTTTTCCTGCAGGTTCTATTGCAGGTTCTGAAATAATTATACCCATACCAACCATAGACAACGCTATAGTAGAACCTTCTGAAGAGTTCAACGGTGTAAAATCTAGAAATGCAGCGGAGACTACCAAATATGGCACTAGCCCTTCAAGGGTTAGCATAAATACAGAACGCTCTGCACTTCGCATTCATGATAATGATACCGCTACCATAAATTTAAGTAATACTACAGAATTAGAATCTGTTGGTAATGCCAGAATTAGTTTTACATTAAATGGTGAAGTTCAAGATAATTTCAGAATTGACTATGCTACATCAGATAATACGGCAACACAACCTTCTGATTATGATGAAACTATCGGCTTTCTTAATTTTAATGGGTCTAATAATCAAAGTTTTAATAGAAATTTTCAAATTAACGATGATACCGTTATTGAATCCACAGAATATTTCACGGTAATACCTTCTTATTCCCCGGATGCCAACACCATGACCAACTATGTTCCCCAAAACATAGTTTTTGTAACCGGTGAAGGTGAAATTACAATAACAGATGATGACTTGGATACTGATTTTGATGGCGTAAATGACTTAGTGGATGAAGATGATGATAATGACGGTATTACGGATATTAACGAAGGTAATGGTGATGCCGATGGCGACTCCATTATTGACAGCTTAGATAATGATTCTGACAATGACGGTTGCCCCGATGCTGTAGAGGCAGGACATACTGATCCTGACGGCGATGGTTATTTAGGTAACGGTCCTCTAACCGTTAGCAACGGTACAGTAGACCCTTCTACAGGGCGTGTTTTAGCACAAGGTGGCTATACAGGTGCGGATAGTAAGGTTACCACAGCGTTCCAAACCGTTAGTATAACATTACAACCAAACGATAGAGTTGCCAACCTTGGCGACACTATTACCTATACAACAGGTGTTAACGGAACCGGACTTACCTATCAATGGGAAGTTAGTACGGACAATGGTACCACTTGGAACCCTATTTCGGATAGCGGTATTTATTCGGGTTCCACGACTACCGCATTGACCTTGACAAATATCACAAGCTCTGAAAGTGGAAATCAATATCGATTTAGCGCATATGACAGTGAAAATCTATGTACTCCTTATACCTACTCTAATGCCGCAGACCTTTTTATAAGACCTGTTGTTACCATTGCAGACGCGAGTGTTGCAGAAGGTAATGATCTGGATTTCTCCGTTAGCTTATCTCATGCGGTAAATGAAGTAGTGACGTTTGACCTTACGTATACAGATATTACTACAATAGCATTGGACTATACTACCCTGTCAGGTTTTTCAGTACCTAGTAATACATTGAATACAAACATCCTTATTCCGGCCATAGATGATAATATCATTGAAAGTGATGAAACTTTTACCTTGAGCATGACCAATGGCTCAACCAATGTAGGTGATATTACCGATACTGCGTTGGGAACCATTACTAATATAAATGCCCCTGCTACGGGTGAAGGTGTTTCCATAGCTGATTTTTCCGTTGATGAAAATGTGGGTACCGTTAATTTTATATTGACCTACACCGGACCTACAGTACAAAATTCCTTTACCGTAGACTATGCCATTACAGATATTAGTACAACTCATGGCTCAGATTATAATGTAAACCTTACTGGTCAGGTTACTTTTCCTGCCGGTACTTCTGATGGTAACACCCAATCACTTTTAGTAGCAATTACAGATGATACCGTAATTGAAGGTGATGAAAGTCTTAGTATTCAAATATCAAACATCTCAAACAGTCTTTTGAATATTATCAAAGCAGATGCTACAGGTACAATCATAGATAATGATACTACCCCAACGACAGGACTATCTATTGCAGACGTAGATTTCAACGAGGCAACTGCATCGGCAAACTTTGTAGTTACCTATAATGGTGGTAATGTTAAAACTGGCTTTACAGCAGATTATACCATTAGCAATGGGTCTGCTATAGAAGGAGATGATTATACCGCTACATTAACAGGTCAGGTTTCTTTTCCAAACAACACTACGGACGGTGCAACTCAACTTGTAAATGTTACCATAATTAATGACCTCATCATTGAAGGTGACGAGAATTTAAATATTGAACTATCAAATCTTTCTACCAATCTTATCAACCTAGTGGACCCAAATGCGATCGGTACCATTATAGATAATGATTCTAAAACACCTACCACAGGTTTAACGGTTGCTGACATTAATGTTGATGAGGATGATGGCACTGCTAGTTTTGTGGTTACTTATAATGGTAGTGAACTGCAAAATTCTTTTACTGTAGATTACGCTATAACGGATGGTTCAGCTATAGCTGGTACAGATTTTAGTGGAAACCCTACATTAACAGGTCAATTGACATTCCCGGCAGGGACCAATGATGGTGACTCACAAAATGCGAGTATCAACATCAATGACGATACCATCATTGAATCTGATGAAACCATCAATTTTCAATTAACGAATTTATCTACTAGCCTTATTAATTTAGTAGATGCAAATGCTATTGGTACTATTACCGATAATGATTTAAAAACGGCAACCACAGGTTTAAGTGCATCTGACTTTTCGGTTAACGAATCCGCAGGAAGTACTAACTTCATCATCACTTATAACGGAAATACCGTACAAGATTCCTTTACCGTTGAATACAATATTACGGACGGTACTGCTTCAGACGGAAAAGACTATACCACAACACTTGCTTCAGGACAGTTAACTTTCCCAGCCGGTACATCTAATAACGATCAACAGTCAATTGAAGTTACCATACTGGAAGATGCATTCATAGAAGCTACGGAAGATTTGAACATTCAACTTTCTAATCTGTCCACTACTTTAATTAACATCGTAGATCCAACAGGTACGGGCGCTATTACCGATAACGATAATACCGCTACTAAAGGAATTGATTTTCAGAATTTAACGGTTACGGTTACAGAAGGGGATACTGGTGATAATGTAAATGCGACATTCATCGTTGAATTCATTGGTGATGTGGACACTGGCGAAACTATTGAAGTAGATTATTTTGTAACTAACGGTAGTGCAGCAAATGCCACAGATTTTACTCCTCATGCTACCATACAAACCTTAACATTTACCAGTACAATAAAAACACAAAATTTAGTTGTGCCCATAATTAGCGATGACACCATTGAGAACGAAGAGGATTTCTTTGTTGATCTTGTTGCCATACGTTCAAATGTTGGTATCAACTTATTAAACAACCAAGCTAGAGGAGTTATACTTGATGACGACGGAGGTTCTGTTGCTGTAGCTGGTTTTAGTATCGTTGAACAGACCAACGGTATTAATTTTGATGTTACGTATACCGGAGACAGATTAAACGGTGGGTTTACCCTGGCATATTCTATTACCGATATTAGTACAACTTCTGGTGTTGACTATACTTTAAACACAGATCCACAAACAACTGGAACCTTAACTTTTACCGGTGTAAATAACGAAGTACGTTCAGTTCAAATCAATGTTGTTGGTGATAATTTCATTGAAAACAATGAAGATTTGAGAATTACGATTTCTAATCCATCTTCATCCAAAATCAGTATATCCAATGCGGATGCAATTGGTACGATAACCAATGATGATACGGGTACAGTGGCTGCTACAGGTTTTTCTGTAGACGAATTCAATGTAACCGCCAATTTTGAAATTACGTATACCGGAAAACCAATAAATGGAGGTTTTACAGCATCATATGAAATTACGGACAATACAACCACATATGGTAGTGACTATACCGCTTCGGCAACAGGTACCCTTAACTTTACCGGTACTTCAGATGAAGTACTACAAGTTCCTGTGGATATTATCCAAGATGCTATAATTGAAGGTGATGAGACCTTGAGATTGACAATAACCTCAATTTCCCCAAATTTAATTACAGCTTCTAACCCTACAGCTATTGGTACTATTAGGGATATTAATCATTTACCAAGTGCAGTAGATGATTCTTTTGTTGTATTCCAAAACCAAGCTTCCGCAAATATTACGGTGCTTGATAATGATGATTATGGGTTTGACGGACCTGCAGCCGTAAACCCTCTACAAGTAGTAAACAACCCTATTAATGGTACGGTTACACTTAGGGACAATGGCACACCTGGTGACGCTACAGATGATTATTTTGAATACCAACCTAGTCCTTCTTTTAACGGAAACGATTCTTTTAGATATAAAATAGTAGATTCTAACGGATCTGAAGATGAAGCTGTTGTTAACATATTTGTAAACGACACCAACCTTAAAAAAGATTTTGAAATTCGCTATTCCGGAAGTATCAACGGAGACTTTACCATGATTGCAAACAATGTACTTTCAAGAAATGCAACAGGAAATTACAATGGAGAAGATGGTAACCATGATTTCAACAACAACGTTTTTGTAGATATAGACTCAGACCCAACAACATTCAACTCTACCAATGCGAACTTAGCAAACCCAGAGCCTTCGTTGAGCTGTTTAAATATTAAAAAGGCTTATCTATATTGGGCTGCCGCAGATAAAGAATACGATGGTACTACTGGTGGTGGTGCTACAGAACCTTCTTGGAATTACAACCAGGTTAAATTAATGCTACCTGGCCAATCTTCATATACAACAGTTTCTGCAGATGAGGTAATTTATAGAGGTCGTGATGATCATTTTCAAAATGACCCGTATGTATGTATAAAGGATATTACCGATGACATCAATGCTCTTTCTACCCCTTTTGGAACCTATCAAGTAGGTAATGTAAAGGCTACCGAAATGGATTTACGTTCTCACGGTATTGCAAATGTGACCGGAACCTCTGGTGGATGGCAAATTGTATTCGTTTATGAAAACGTATCATTAGACCCTAAAAACATTACCCTTTATGATGGTTATGTGCACACCTTTGCATCTAATGGTGCGGGTGAAACAGAATTTAACTTTAGCGGCTTTGAAACCATACCTAACGGTAATATCAATGCCAATGTAATGTTAGGTGCGTTAGAAGGTGACCGTGATCTTTCAGGTGATCAACTATTAATATTTGATACTTCTAATAACTGGTCAAAATTATCGACTACGTTAAGAGATGAAGACAACTTCTTTAACAGTCGTATTACCATTGACGGTCTGAATTACGTGGACAGAAATGCCGCTAGTACCAATACCTTAGGTTTTGATGCTACCGTATTTCCATTAGCCAATACGGCCAATAGATATATTGATAACGATCAAACTTTTGCTCGATTTAAAATTACTACAGATCAAGAGTCTTACGGTCTATATTTAATGGGATTAAGTGTAGATGTTTACAAACCTAGTCTAGGGGCCTTAAGTCTGAATACAAATACCAGTGGTCCTTTTAATGCTGGTGATATTGTACCATTGACTTTAAACGTTACCAATATTGGTAATGACGATATTCAAGATCTTGTTATTACCACGGTTCTTCCTGCTGAAGCAGATTTTTCCGGGGTAGGAACTTTACCTTCAGGAATTACCCATTCTTATGACCCGTCTACTAAAACATTGACCTTTACGGCTCAAAATGGTACTACCAATATGGGTGATAATTATGATATTGATTTCGATATTGAAATTATAGAAGCATGTTACTTTTTGGAAACCGCCTGTGTTGCTAGTTTTGAATTACAGGCAACGGCTACGTATAGTGGAGTAATTAGTGGTGACCCTATTACCACCAACAGTTCATCTTCTACAGATTCTTGTGGTATAGGTACACATACCCCAACAATCATAGATGTACAACAACCCCCACAGGTAAATTGGTCAACGGCTCCTAATGCATTGGACAGAACTATTGCCTGTGATAATATTGCAGCGCTTAACAATGCCAATTCTTTGGTACCTGCAACGGCTTCTTGTGATTTTACTTTGAATAAAACAGCAGGTAGTTTTGTACAATCTGGAGCTTGTCCTACTGAAGGTACGTATACCAATACTTGGACATTTACAGATGCTTGTGGTAGAGTAAGTGAAACTTTTACCCAGGTTATCACTATTGAAGATAATGAGGCGCCTACTTTTAATGAAACTTTACCACAAGATTCTTATGCTGCTCATGACAATATACCTACGGCACCTATACTTTCCGCTAATGACAATTGTGACTCCAACTCTACAGTGACATTCAACGAAACTTATGACGGTGACAATACAAGCACAAATTACACGATTATTAGAACTTGGACAACTAACGATTGTGCAGGTAATAGCACAAGCCATACACAATACATTTACGTTAGTGAAAATGGTGATCCTATAGGTCTTAGTATTAACGACGTTACCGTTAATGAAGATGCTGGTACGGCTGTTCTTGAAATTACACATACCGGTACTGTCTCTGGCGGATTCACGGTAAACTATACTACCGCAGATGATACCGCGGTTGAATCTGAAGACTATGTTTCTGCATCGAATACCGTTTCTTTTGTCGGTACCAATAACGAAACAAGATCGGTTACCATTACAATTAATGATGATACAATTATAGAAACTACCGAGCAGTTCTTAGTGCAACTTACAAATGGTACAAATACACCTACCATTAATGATAATGAGGGTATTGTAAGTATCACCGATAATGATAATGTACCTGGTAGTACAGGTGTTTCTTTTGCCAATGATAATGTTATTGTTACAGAAGGTACTAACACTTTTGCGAGATTCACAGCTACCTTCACAGGTAATATTACTCCTGGAGAAACAGTTACCGTTGATTACGCAACAGGAAACGATACCGCTATTGAACCAGGTGATTACACGTCTTCTACAGGTACAATTTCATTCAACAGTACTACAAATTCAGTTAATATAGACGTACCGATCATAGACGATAGCATAATTGAACCGTCGGAAGATTTCACTATAACATTATCCAATATTCAATCTAATATTAATGTTGGGTTCTTAGATCAACAGCCAACTAATTCTGCTATTGGTACCATTAACGACAACGATAATATACCGGGCACTACGGGTATTTCCTTTGAAAATGACAATATTACCGTAGATGAAGCTGCAGGTACTGCCACCATTAATGTTCTATTAACAGGTAATGTTCAAGGAGGATTTACCTTAGACTTTACAACCAATGATAATACGGCCACCCAACCTGGTGATTATATTACTAACTCGGGGCAATTGACCTTTACCGGTACAGATGGTGAAACCCAGTCCATAACCGTTACCATTAATGATGACTCGCTTATAGAGGTAACTGAAAGTTTATTTGTAGACCTTTCAAACCTTTCAACTTCATTAATTGCAATAAATGACAACCAAGGAGTTATCAATATTACCGATAATGATGGTGGCGCCGGTACGGGTATTTCATTCCAAAACGATGATATCACTGTTAATGAAGCTGATGGTACAGCTACAATAAATGTACTGTTAACAGGTAATGTTCAAGGAGGATTTACTATAGATTATACTACTAATGATGACTCTGCCTTTCAACCAGGGGATTATACTACAAGTTCAGGTCAATTGACCTTTGCCGGTACTAACGGTGAACTACAACCAATTACAGTTGCCATTATTGACGACAATATTATTGAGACCACAGAAAGACTGTTTGTAGACTTATCTAACTTATCTACAACCTTAATTGCCATTAATGACAGTCAAGGGAATATAAATATTACCGATAATGACAACATACCTGGAACTACCGGTATTTCATTTGAAAATGATGATATTACCGTAGATGAAGATGCTGGTACAGCCACTATAAACGTTCTATTGACAGGTAATGTTCAAGGCGGCTTTACGGTAGACTATACCACCAACAATGATTCTGCCATTGAACCTGGTGATTATACCTCAACTTCTGGTCAATTAACTTTTACCGGCACCAACGGAGAAATTCACCCTGTAATGGTCAACATCATAGATGACAACATCATTGAAGCTACTGAAAGACTGTTCGTAGACCTATCTAACCTATCTACAACCTTAATTGCTATCAATGACAACCAGGGGAATATCAATATTACCGATAATGACAACAATCCTGGAACCACGGGTATCTCATTTCAAAATGATGATATTACCGTAGATGAAGCTGTTGGTACGGTTACCGTAAATGTACTCTTAACCGGTAACGTACAAGGTGGTTTTACATTGGATTATACCACCAGTGACGACTCTGCTGTTCAACCAGGTGATTATACCACAAGTTCAGGTCAATTGACCTTTGTAGGTACTGACGGTGAGCTACAGCCAATTACCATTACAATTATTGATGATAGTGCCATTGAGACGTTAGAAAGATTATTTGTTAACCTATCTAACCTATCTACTAATTTGATTGCCATCAATGACAATCAAGCAAACATTAATATTACCGACAACGATAATATACCGGGTACTACGGGTATCGCATTTGAAAATGATGATATTACCGTTGATGAAGCCGCAGGTACGGCAACTATAAATGTGCAATTAACAGGTAATGTTCCTGGCGGATTTACGGTAGATTATACAACCAACAACGATACGGCTATACAACCAGGAGATTATTCTCCTATAAACGGTCAATTGACTTTCACCGGTACAGATGGAGAAATTCAGCCAGTTACGGTGACCATAATCGATGACAATATCATAGAGGCTACCGAGAGACTATTTGTTGACCTTTCAAATTTATCGACATCCCTTATTGTTATTAATGACAATCAAGGTAACATCAATATCACCGATAATGATAATATACCGGGAACTACGGGTATCTCTTTCCAAAATGACGATATCACAGTTGATGAAGCCGCTGGCACCGCAACGATCAACGTATTGCTTACCGGTAATGTTCAAGGTGGTTTCACCCTAGATTATACTACGAACAATGATTCTGCAGTACAACCAGGTGACTATACTACCAATGCAGGACAATTAACTTTTGTAGGTACAGATGGTGAATTCCATCCTGTAACGGTAAGCATTATAGATGACAACATCATTGAAGCTACGGAAAGGTTATTTGTAGATCTGTCAAACTTATCTACCACATTGATTGCAATCAATAACAATCAAGGTAATATTAACATTACAGATAATGACCATGTGCCCGGCACCGGAATCTCATTTGAAAATGAAGATATTACCGTAGATGAAGCTGCTGGCACCGCAACTATAAATGTATTGTTAACAGGAAATGTTCAAGGCGGATTTACGGTAGATTATACCACTAATGACGACACTGCGGAAGCTCCTGGTGATTACACCTCAACTGCCGGTCAATTAACATTTGTTGGTACAGATGGCGAAACACAGCCAATTACCGTAAGTATCATCGATGATAATTTAATTGAAGCAACTGAAAGATTGTTGGTCGACCTTTCTAACCTATCTACGACACTTATTACTATCAATGACAATCAAGGTAATATCAGTATTACAGATAATGATAACATACCTGGCACTACTGGTATCGATTTTGAAAACGACAATATTACCGTAGACGAAGCTGCTGGTACTGCAACGATCAATGTTCAATTGACAGGAAATGTACCTGGCGGATTTACTATTGACTATGCCACTGCCGATGGTTCCGCAATTGAACCTGGTGATTATACTAGTAATTCCGGTCAACTTACTTTCGTTGGTACAGATGGCGAATTACAACCTATAACGGTTACTATTATTGATGATAATTTCATTGAAGCTACTGAAACGCTATTAGTCAATTTGTCTAACCTTTCCACTACGTTGATCGGTATAAACGACAATCAAGGTAATATCAATATCACAGATAATGACAATATACCTGGCGTTACAGGTATCTCATTTGAAAATGATGACATTACGGTAGATGAAGCTGCAGGTACTGCTACGATCAATGTATTATTGACGGGTAATGTACAAGGCGGATTTACTTTAGACTATACTACCAACAATGATTCAGCGGTTGAACCTGGAGATTATACTGCTATTGCCGGTCAGTTGACCTTTGCCGGTACAGATGGAGAAACACAGCCAATTACCGTAAGTATCATTGATGATAATTTAATTGAAGCAACTGAAAGATTGTTTATTGACTTGTCTAACCTTTCTACTACACTAATCGCCATAAATGATCACCAAGGTAATATCAATATCACCGATAACGATAATATACCAGGTGTTACAGGTATCTCATTTGAGAATGACAATATTACGGTAGATGAAGCTGCAGGTACTGCAACGATCAATGTATTATTGACAGGTAACGTTCAAGACGGATTTACCATAGACTTTAGCACAAATAATGATTCCGCAATATCACCTGGAGATTATACTCATAACAAAGGGCAATTGACTTTCAGCGGTACAGATGGTGAAGTTCACCCTATAACCGTAAGTATTATTGACGACACACTAATTGAGTTTACGGAAAGTTTATTTGTTGACCTTTCTGATCTATCGACCACATTAATTGCTATTAATGACAATCAAGGTACTATCAACATCACTGATAACGATGCCGATCCTACTTTATACGGAGTACAATTCGATATCACTTCAATAGATGTGAACGAGGATGCAGGTACCGTATCTCTTGATGTCATACTAAATGCAGATGTTCAAGACGAATTCACGGTTGAGTATTATACCGTTGATGGAACTACCATAGAAGGTAGCGATTACACAGGTGTTCCTCAAGATACCCAGACATTGACATTCGGTGGAACAAATTCAAATACTCAGACTATTGTTATTCCTATTATAGATGACACCTTAATCGAGTTTACGGAGAACTTCCAGATCATCCTTGAAGATATTTCTTCGCCTATCGTAGGTATTCTTGCCAATGATACGGCTACGGTAAACATTATTGATAACGATGCCGATCCTTCTTTATACGGAGTACAATTCGATATCACTTCTATTGATCTGAACGAGGATGCAGGTACCGTATCACTTGATGTCATACTAAATGCAGATGTTCAAGACGAGTTCACGGTAGAGTATTATACCGTTGATGGGACTACCATAGAAGGTAGCGATTATACAGGTGTTCCTCAAGATACCCAGACATTGACATTTGGTGGAACAAATTCAAATACTCAGACTATTGTTATTCCTATTATAGATGACACCTTAATCGAGTTTACGGAGAACTTCCAGGTAATCCTTGAAGATATTTCTTCCCCTATCGTAGGTATTCTTGCCAATGATACGGCTACGGTAAATATTATTGATAACGATGCCGATCCTTCCTTATACGGAGTACAATTCGATATCACTTCAATAGATGTGAACGAGGATGCAGGTACCGTATCTCTTGATGTAGTGCTCAATGCAGATGTTCAAGACGAGTTCACGGTTGAGTATTATACCGTTGATGGAACTACCATAGAAGGTAGCGATTATACCGGTGTTCCTCAAGATACCCGGACATTGACATTTGGTGGAACAAATTCAAATACTCAGACTATTGTTATTCCTATTATAGATGACACCTTAATCGAGTTTACGGAGAACTTCCAAGTAATCCTTGAAGATATTTCTTCCCCTATCGTAGGTATTCTTGCCAATGATACGGCTACGGTAAACATTATTGATAACGATGCCGATCCTTCCTTATACGGAGTACAATTTGATACTACTTCGGTTGAGGTAAACGAAGGTGCAGGTACCGTAACCTTAAATGTTGTACTTAATGCTGATGTTCAAGATGAATTTACTGTTGAGTTCTATACGGTAGATGGTTCAGCAGTGGATGCCAACGATTACACAGGTGTACCTCGTAATACACAAACATTGACATTCGGTGGCACAAACGATAATACTCAAGCTATAGTAATTCCTATTATTGACGATATTATTATTGAAGACCCAGAAACTTTCAATGTCATTCTTGAAAATATATCTAGCCCAATAGTTGGTATATTATCAGATAATATTGCTACGGTGACCATTATAGATAATGATGGCAATGAAGGCTGGCCAACCGATGAGACCATTGAAGCTTGTGATACGATCCCAGATGCATTTGTAATAACTTCTGATAGTACATGTGCCATTACCGTGGATTATGATGAATTAGTGGAAGGTCAAGATGATGAGTGTACAACGGAATATACCATTACCAGAACATGGACTATTACTGATTGCGTGGGTAATGTTCGTACACATACACAAGTAATTACTATTGAAGATACAGTAGCCCCAACTTTCAATGAAGCGCTACCGTTAGATATGACCGTAGAATGTAATATGGTACCAGATGCATCTATATTGACAGCTACAGATTCTTGTGACCCTAACATTGAAGTGGTTTTTGAAGAAACTATTACCAATGATGAAAACTGTGCAGTTGGTTATACCGTAACTAGAACTTGGACCGCTACCGATTGTGCCGGTAATTCAACAGAACATACCCAAGTAATTACTATTGAGCCAACTGGTCCTATAATGAGCCAGCCTTATGAAGAAGAAATTACTATTATCTGTGGCGACGAAATTCCAGAAGCACCAGAAATGACCTTTACAGGTGGTTGCGGTAATTTTGAAGTTGTTTTCAATGAAGAAACGCAACAAGCTGATGACTCTGACGATTATATGATCATAAGGTCTTGGAACGTAACGGATTCTTGTGGCAACACTGCTTTATTTGAGCAAATAATTTTCGTATTACAACCTCAATTACAGGAAATTACAATTAACATTTGCATAGAAGAAGAGCCAATTGACCTATTGAATTACCTACCTGCAGATTTTGATCGTAACGGTACGTTTATGATACTTGAAGGTGATGTTGTTCTTGAGGAAAATATTTTTGATCCTATGAACCATGAGCCAGGTGAATATAAAATTGCTTATAGCTCCACAGAGGGTACTTGTAAATACTATGTTGACTTTACCGTAATTGTAGATACTGAATGTGTACCATGTGGTAGAGGTGATATTATCATCTCTAAAGCGGTTACCGCAAATGGTGACGGAGTTAATGATTATTTTGAAATTACGGGTGTTGAGTACTGTGCCTTTAGTTTTGATGTCATCATTTTTAACCGTTGGGGTACAAAAGTTGCAGAGGTCAAAGACTACCAAAATGATTGGGGCGGTGAGTCTCCTAATGGTTCATTCGGTCAATCTGGTATGTTACCAACAGGTACTTATTACTATATAATTACCGCAACCGATATTGAAACAGGTACTATTCTAGAACCGTTCAACGGTTACATTTACCTAGGTACCAACTAATATTAAAATACATTATTTACAGCACCTCATCTTAAAAAAGATGAGGTGCTTATTTTTCTTTCCCCCATTAGAATACTAATATAAAACGCTCTTTTTAAGCCTATTATAGCACACATTTCATTTAACCGATAAAATCATCAATTAAACGAAAATGCGGTATAAGAACGAATAATAAGGAGAGTCAACCGTTAATTTTTCTATACATAATAACAGCGTTTAAATTTGTTTAAATAAGATTAACCTACTTATTCATTAACATATAGCCGTAAAAAGCTAAACCCAAACATAACCATGAAAAAAGCTAATCTCTTTTTAGCCATTTTACTATTTACCGGTGTATTTGTAAATGCACAGCAGTTACCTCAATTTACACAGTACATGTACAACACCATTTCTGTTAACCCAGCATACGCAGGTAGTAGAGAAACGTTGAACGCTACAATACTACATAGAAACCAATGGGCAGGATTAGAAGGTAACCCACGTACCAGTACGCTATCTGTTCATTCTCCATTAAAAAATGAAAAGATCGGTATTGGTGTATCATACATCAATGACCGTTTAGGTTTTGAAAGCACCAACTATTTTTATGGTGATTTCTCATATACCGTTCCAGTAAGTCAGCAAGTAAAAATGCGTTTTGGACTAAAGGGCGGGTTCACAAGTTATAACCTAGAAAATCCTGATCCCAACGATCAATTCTTCAATGCCAACTTCAACAGTATCAACCCTAATTTTGGTGCTGGTTTTTATATTGGCTCAAACAGATGGTATGCCGGTATTTCATCTCCAAGAATTTTAAATACAGATTTGAACGAAGGCGAATTTGAAGCTATAGAACGTAATAGCTATTATGCCATTGGTGGTCTGGTTTTTGATCTGTCTGAAACAACTATTTTTAAACCTACGGTAATTACAAAATTTACAAATGGTGCCCCGGCAACCTATGATTTTACCATTAACTTTTTGTTCAATGAGAAATTTTGGATAGGTACCTCATATAGAGTGAACGATGCATCTAACTTTGGTGCAATGATGGATTACCAAGTTTCTAGAGATTTTAGAATTGGTTATGCCTATGATCTACCGACATCATCGGTAAGACCTTATACTGGCGGTACACATGAAATAATTTTGATATTTGAACTTGCCAAAAAAGTATTAGGTCCGGTAAAATCCCCCAGATATTTCTAATAATTTAAAATCGATACGATGAAAAATTATAAAAATTTGGTGCTTTTAACGCTACTATTTCTAGTAGGGCAATTTACCATTGCGCAAATAGCATCGCAAAAAAAAGCTGATTATTACTTTAGTAAATTTTCCTATTCTTTAGCAATACCTGAATATGAAAGAATGGTGGAAACAGATTTTAATGCGGAATATGCACACCAGCAATTAGCTGAATGCTACCTATTAATCCGTGATTACAAAAAATCTATTCCGCATTTTAAGGCTGTAATCAACAATGCCACCCTTCCTACGGATTATTATTTTAAATATGCCATGGCACTTTATGCCAATGGAGATTTGGATGAATCTGAAATTTGGTTGAAAAAATACAAAAAGTACAATAAGAACGATTCTCGTGTAAAACGATTCTTAAAAGATGGTAACCTGGCATCGGTAGTCTTTAACAGTAGACAACGATATGAGGTTGAACCTGTATCCTTTAATTCTACAGATAGTGATTTTGGCGCGTTTCGGTTTTTAGGAAATATCTATTTTGCCTCTTCTAGAAGAGACGTGGTAACCGGTGAAACTTATGGCTGGAACGATGAGCCTTGGTTAGATCTTTTTGCTGTGCAAGAGGACAACCCTATGTCTGAACCTATACGTTTAAAAGGAGATATCAACACAAAATTTCATGAAAGTTCCGTAGCTTTTTCTACAGATTATAAGAACGATACCATCATGTATTTTACCAGAAATAATTTTTATGATAAAAAAGCTGGTTACGGTGTATCAAACGAAATCAACCTAAAAATATATAGCGCCAAATTTGTAGATGGCAAATGGGTAGAAAATAGTAATCTTAGAATGAACAGCGACTACTATTCAACCGGTCACCCATCTGTTAACCAATCTAGGACCCGAATATATTTTGCCTCTGATAGACCTGGCGGTTACGGTGGTACAGATATCTATTACGCAGAAATTCATGAACGTGGAGGTATACAAACGCCGATCAACGCCGGACCCATTGTTAATACGGAAGGAAACGAAATGTTTCCGTTCATAAACGAAGAGGGTAAATTATTCTTTAGTTCAGATGGTCATGTTGGTTTTGGCCAATTAGATGTCTTTTCTACCATATCAAATGAGGATGGTGAAGTTATTGACATTATTAATTTAGGTACTCCTATAAACAGTTCAAGCGATGATTTTGCATACTATGGGCTACCTAACGGTTTAGATGGTTATGTAAGCTCTAACAGAGAAGGTGGCGTTGGTAGTGATGATATTTACAAGTTTAAATTTACCCCTGCCTTAGATGTAGAAGGTTATGTTGTTGATGGTGTCAATAATCAAAAGCTGGATAGTGTTACGGTCAAATTATTTGATCAAATTACCAACACGCTGGTGGCGCAGACTACAACAGATGAAAATGGGTACTATAGATTTCCGGTGAACAGAAAAACTACTTACATGATCGAGGCGGTGAGAAAAACCCACCCACATAAAAATGTTTTCTTTAACACCTCTTCTACCCCAAAGGCACAAAAGCTTATGAGGCAAGATATTGTTCTTGAGCCTGTATTAGACCTTAAAGTATTGGCGGGACTTAATAAAATATACTTTGATTTCAACAAAAGTGATATTAGACCCGATGCTGCTGCGGAGCTAAATAAGGTAATTAAGGTAATGAACATTACCTACCCAGATATGATCATTAAACTAGAGGCACATACAGATCCGGTTGGTAGTCATGCCTACAATGATGATCTTTCTGAAAGAAGGGCAAAATCTACCTACGAATATTTAATTGAGAACGGTGTTTCTAAAGATAGAATTGTTTCATACAAAGGGTTTGGCAAGCGAGTACCTATCAACCATTGTACAAGTAAACAAGACTGTTCTGCAGAGGAACTGGAACTAAATAGAAGAACAGAATTCCCTATTCTACAGATTAAAAAAGGCATAGTTGCCTCAAAATAACTATATAAAGTTATCACCAAATAACGACCAACCATAAAAAAAGTCCTTTACAATTTTGTAAAGGACTTTTGCTTTTTATAATAAGTAGCTACCTATTCTAAAATACCGTCTACGATACCGTATTTAATAGACTCCTCTGCATTCATCCAATAGTCTCTATCAAAATCTTTTAAGACTTTATCAAAGTCTTGACCACAGTTATCCGCCAAAATCTGGGCACTTAACTCTTTGGTCTTAATAATTTCCCTTGCCTGAATTTCAATATTGGAAGCTTGCCCTCTTGCACCACCACTTGGCTGGTGAATCATTACTTGTGCGTGTGGCTGAATAAACCTTCTACCCTTTTTACCAACAGACAATAATATAGACCCCATAGAGGCTGCCAGACCGCTACAAATAGTAGAAACAGGACTCTTTAATGACTTTATAGTGTCATACATTGCAAAACCAGAAGTTACATAACCTCCAGGACTATTAATATATAGTTGAATTTCTTTATTGTTCTGCATATCCAAGTATAACAACCTATCAATTACATGTTTTGCAGAATCGTCATCAACCATACCCCATAAGAAGACTTTTCTTTCCTCCAGCAATTTCTCATCTATGGCTTCCTGAATTTTTCCTTTTTTAGAACTCATATTTTAAGTTTATTTATCTCTAACAAAATTAATGAATTAAATCATAAACAGAAGAGGCAATCCTTCTCCTAATTAACGTCCAATTCTTTTTCAACTTATATTACAATTACTCTTTTGGTGCCACACTCTCTTCTACTTCCACCGTTTTTTCCACTACCTTCTTAATAGGGATAACCACTTTGCCGGTTTTTGTCTTTAATACCATTGCTATATTATCTATACCAACCACTGTACCTTGCAAATCGCCTATTTTAACCTTATCTCCTACTGCATAAATTTTTCTAGAATAAAAGGTTCTTAAAAGATCACCAACTATTTCTCTAGATCCTAAACCTAAGGCCAAAGAGATCGCCAACAAAAAAGCTCCCAGAACAATGGTAAAGTTATTGGTTATGATCTGCGTGTCTATACCTGCTTGGTTTAACGCTGTTATACTCACAAAAATTATAATGAGGTAGAACAAAACATTTCCAAGAATTTTTCCACCACCTAGACCAATAGAATCAAAAACCTTAATAATGGTCTCTTTGATCGTTTTGGCCAAGAACAATCCTATCATGAAAATGACCATGGCAGACAACAAAATAGGCAGGTAACGTAGTAAATTGGCAATTTCTGTAGAAATAATGGTCAAGCCCATAATATCTGAGGCCACAATTATAAACACCAACCAAAGCAGCACTTTAACAAAGGTTACAATGATTTTAGATAGATCTATCTTAATATCGGCATCACCAAAAAGTTTAGCGTCATTTATTTTTTCAGAAATACTGCTCAACTTAATGACCTTAAATATCTTTCTTAATACCAGGGTGGTAATTTTTATTATGATCCACCCAAATACAATTACTATAAAGGCACCGAAAATACCTGGTAATGCTGCCGCGATATCTTTAAAAATATTACTTAAAGATTCAAAAGTTAGGTCTTTCCACTTATCTACTGTTTCCATATCTGGTCTACTACTATTATTTCTGGTTAGGTTTTGAATTCGTTTTTAACATGCCCTCAATAATAGAGGCAAAATTACCCGTAAATAGATTGGTCAATTCCATCACCAATTTAGCCGCAGCGACATCATCCATAACTTTTTTACGTAGTTCTGGTGGAACATCTTTAAGATCCCCTTGTAAATTTTTAAATGGATTATTGTCCTGTTCTAGCATTAAGGTAGGGTTTTATACATTTCCGTTACTTTCGCTTTTGCCCTTTTGAGCCTCATTTTTATCGCACTCGGTTTTAAATCTAAGATATTTTCCAATTCTTTTATTGATGCTCCATCTTGATATTTCAATAATAATAGAGATTTATCTTCTGGCGCAATTAGTTCCAAAGCCTTTTTTAGCTTATCTACCTGCATTTGCAATAGTAAATCATCGGTTACATCAACAGGTATATCTTCTTGAGTATCATATTTAATTGAGTTATCATTTATTTTTCTTTCCTTATTTCTGTTCACGTAATTGACACAAAAATTATAAGTGAAAGAGTAGAGCCAAGTAGAGAATTTTGAATTTCCCTTGAACGAACCCAACTTAACAAATAACATTAAAAAAATATCTTGGGTTAAATCTTCAGCTTCTTTGTTAGACTTTGAAAATCCTAAACACTTATTATAGACCAATTGAGAGTACCGATCATATAATTCTCCAAATAATAAAGAATCATTATTGGCAACAATTCTCTCGATCAACTCATTATCGGTAAGTTTTTCATGTGCGCCTTTAGAAACCGTTTTATTTCCAAACTGGTTTCCAATGATTATAAAACAAAGCTTCTTAAGAAAAGTCACCCTAATAATTATGTTTACAAAAAAATAAAAGTAGGTTAAAGATACTGTAATTGATATATTTACTTGAAAATCTACAGAAAATGAAAAAATTAATTCTTCTTTCCATTCTTGTTTCAAGCGTATTTACAGGATGTAAAACCGACCAAAAAAAAACTAAAGTTGTCGTTGCCGAAGATAAGGAATTGACCGTTCTTGAAAAAATAGCCAATGCCAACGGTTTTGAAAACTGGAAAGATGTAGAGCGTATCAAATTTACTTTTAATGTAGATCGTGAAGATGAACACTTTGAACGTACCTGGTTATGGGAAACCGGTTCTAACGATGTTACCATGATGACAAGACAAGACACGATATCTTACAACAGAAAATCTGTAGATAGCACCATGACAGCAACAGATGGCGGATTTGTAAATGATAAGTTCTGGCTATTGGCACCATATCAATTGGTATGGGATCAAAAAAGTTTCACCCACAAACACACAGAAAATGTAGAAGCTCCGATCAGCAAAGCAAATATGCATAAACTAACTACGGTCTACAATAATGAAGGCGGCTACACACCTGGCGATGCTTATGATTATTATTTTGGAGATGATTATATTATTAAAGAATGGGTATACAGAAAGGAAAACCAGTCTGAACCTAATATGGTAACCACTTGGGAAGACTATAAAAACCTAAACGGGTTACACATAAGCATGATGCACAAAAGACCGGATGCTGATTTCTCACTTTATTTTTCCGGGGTAGAGGTGAAATAATATGGTACAAAGTTTGATACGTTTCAATCTTAACAACTGATCCATGAAACCATCATTCTTTCTGTTTTTTCTACTTTCATTTATTGGATTTTCACAACAGACTATAGATGCTGTAATAGTAGATAGTGCCGACAATGTTCCTCTTGAATTTGTCGGTATCTATAATTCTAAAGATCATACTATTTCCAATGAAGATGGTCGGTTTCAATTTTCATCACTATTAGATTCCATTATAATTTACAGGGTTGGTTATGATAAATTAAGTACTACTTTTCAAAAAGTAAAGGATACCATTTTCCTCAACAAAAGTGTATTGGAGCTTAATGAAGTTACGGTTACGAATGAAAAAACCCTATGGCAAAAAGTTGGGGATTCTATTAGATCTAATTACCCTATTTATCCCTATAAAGAGAAATTTCTGTTGAGAGGTGTTTTAAGATATAATGGTGAAATTACCAGAGTTCAAGACTTGCAAGGTAAACTGGAAAGAAGAACACTTTTATACACTAAAGAAATTGACCCCGATAAAAAAGACTTTAAGGTAGAGTTGACCAATATGCGTAAAGTTGGATTAGTGAAAGATGAAAATGAAGTATACTTCATTTTTGAAACCTTTTACCAATTATTCATGAATTTCACCCCTATGAACGCTACTGGAGATGCTTTTGATTTGACCGAAGCTACTTTTAATAATGGCAGTAAGACCAATTTAAGTTTTCAGACCAAACCAGAAATTGAAAATGAAGAAGTAAATGGCCATTATATTATCAACAATAATGACCATGCTATTGAAAGAATTTACATGGCCATTAACAATAAAGACAATCCTTATAAAAAGGATGGCAATATTAGATTTAGAACGGTCTCCGTAGAAAAAGAAATGTCACTGTCCAAATCTTCAATTACAAACAAATATTACATAGCCACGGCAAAATATGATGTAAAGGTAGAGGTGACAGATGATAAAAATTCCTACACCTCTTTTTATGATGTATCTTTTATATTGACTACATCTGACCATGAGGGCGACTTTCCCGTTAAAAAAAATGTAAGCACCTCTAAAGATCTATTCAAAATAAAATACCCGTACGATCAGCGTTATTGGAATGCTCAAAATCAATTATTGTTAACAGAAGAAATGTTGAATTTTATTGAAAAAGTACAAGATCCCAATAATGAATTTAAAGTGAGAAGCAATATCAAAAACTAACCTAAGCTTTCTTTTTCTTTAATAAAAATGTAAATAATAGAATTAGGAATCCACAAGCCAAAAGTACCACGAAGCTTCTGGTCAAACTATAATTCTCTGCTAGAAAACCTAAAATTGGTGGGGCACACAAAAAGCCGGCATATCCTGAACCTGCAATAAAGGCAATGCCTTTAGAAGAATCTATTCCTTTTACATTCCCCCCTATTCTAAAAACTTCAGGTACCATGACAGAAAATCCCAATCCGTTTAACGCAAAACCAATAATACTTAAGTAAGTATTTGTTGTCAATACTAAAAAGTATCCTGCAATTGCTAAAATTGCTCCTACTGCAACTATCTTGACCGATCCAATTTTATCACTGATCCCATCCCCTAAAAACCTTCCTAAGGTCATGGTGATTTGAAACCCTAAAAATCCCAATCCCCATAAAGTTTCGGGCGCTAACGCAATTTCCTTTAAATATAGTCCGCTCCAATCTACGATAGCACCTTCACTACCCATGGCCAAAAAAGAAATAAGACCTAATAGCATTAACGGTTTTAGCAAACCAAAACTAAAGGGTTCATTTTCTATTTCTTCGGCTACTTCCGTAAAATATTGTTTCCTAAATTTAAAATTGACCACCAAAACGAGTAACACGGCAATGAACATGTGTAGTATGGGATTTGACAACGGACCAATTAAAAAACTACCCAAACCTGCCAAAACACCACCTAGACTAAAAAAGCCATGAGATGCTGCCATAAACTTTACCTTGTCTTTTTTCTCTATTTCCGTTACCAAGGTATTCATAGAAATATCCGTGATACCATTAGAAGCTCCAAAAAGAAACAAGGCTGCCATTAACATATAATAACTGGGTGCCAGTAGTGGCAGCATGGCAGCAACACAACTCGCCAACACCCCGTAAAATGTGCTTTTACCAACCCCTACTCTATTGATGATACCTGAGGCAAACGGAAAAACCGTGAATACACCTAATGCCAAAAAGAAAATAGCTATACCCAGCTCAGACTTACTAATATGCAAAGTCTCTTTGACCGTGGGTATATAAATGGCCCATGTTCCAAATAGTATGTTGATACTTGCAAATACCCATGACGGACCAAAATAACGTGCTTTCCCTAAAATTAATCGTAATGACTTCACTTGGTTGTCAGTTGTTAGTTATTGGTTACTTCGGCTACGCTCAGCACAGGTGTTCGTTGTTCGTTGTTCGTTGTTCGTTGTTCGTTGTTCGTTGTTCGTTGTTCGTTGTTCGTTGTTCGTTAAATATTAAAAAAAATCTATAAAATTTAATTGGCAAGTACTCCTTCTTTTAATATCTGCCCAAAACGGTACATATCTTCAAACGTAGAATAGAAAGGAGCCGGTGCCAAACGAATTACATTGGGCTCTCGCCAATCTGTCACCACCCCATTTTCCATCAAATAATTGAACAACGCCTTGCCCTGTCCATGTAAGAACACAGAAAGCTGACAGCCTCTATCTGCCGGAGTTATGATTTCAAAAGTGCTATCTACCTCTTTATCTATTTCTTGTAGAATAAACTCTAAATAGGAAACAATTAAATTTCTTTTTTCAATCAATTTATGCATACCAACTTCTTCAAACATGGTCAATGAAGCCAAATAAGGCGCAACCGATAGCACAGGTACATTGCTTATTTGCCAAGCATCGGCATTTTCCATAGGTTCAAACTCTGGCTTCATTAAAAAACGGGTTTCCTTTTTGGTTCCCCACCATCCTTCAAAACGCTGAATATCTTTTTTGTTCAGGTGCTTTTTATTCACGAAAATACCAGAAGCATTTCCTGGTCCGCTATTCATATATTTATAACTACACCATGATGCAAAATCGGCATCCCATTCATGCAGTTTCAATTCTACATTACCAACGGCATGTGCTAGATCCCAACCCACATTGGCACCAACTGCTTTTCCTGCTTTGGTAATAGCTTCCATATCCATTACTTGACCATTGTAATAATTTACTCCGCCAATTAAAACAAGAGCCAGTTCATCTCCCAACTCTTCAATTTTTGCCAGTATATCTTCTGTTCTCCAGTGATGCTCCCCTTCTCTCTTTTTAATCTCTACAATAGTTTCATCCGGGTCTAGCCCATGAAAACGAACTTGACTTTGAAACATGTATTGATCACTTGGAAATGCTTTTTCTTCACAAAGAATCTTAAATCTCTTTTGAGTGGGGTTGTAAAAAGAGACCATCAATAAATGAAGATTCACCGTAAGCGTATTCATTACCGATATTTCTTCAGGCAACGCCCCCACTACTTTTGCCAAGGGTTCTGCCAGGCGCTCATGATAGTCCCACCAAGGTTTTTCTGCATAAAAATGACCTTCAACGGCAAGTTCCGCCCAATCTTTCATGACCCCATCTACAAACGATTTGGTTCTTTTTGGCTGTAATCCTAGAGAATTACCGGTAAAATAGATGACCTCCTTCCCATTAATTTTAGGAAAAATAAATTCATCTCTATATGTACTTAAGTCGTCTTGTGCGTCTAATGATTGTGCAAACTGCAACGTATTTTTAAACTCCATAGCTAATTTTGTATAAAGGTAAACATAAGCCTATAATATTATAAGCTCCATGCAATAATAGCATTTTAAGATTCTGTTCTTAATCGCATTTCGATCATGTGTCTTTTAAACCCTTTTTTTTCATAGGCTTTAATAGCAGGTTCATTTTCCTCATATACATGCAACCTTATTTCCGTAAGCCCAATATTCATGGCCCAATGCTGTAAGGACTCCACAATTTTACCGTTAATTCCCCTGCCCCTATATTCCGGATCGGTATACATAAAACCCAAGTAAGCATAGGTCTCATGATCCAAGTAAGGTCTTGCCTGTTTTTCCAATGCATAACCCGTTGCAACAATTTTATCTCCGTCAGAAGCAACCATAAGGGTAGCTCTTGGGTTTTCTATCAATGCATCTAAATCATAGTATTGCACATCATTATTTCTAATAGTTGGATCCATTGGGCGTTCTGCCTTGACCACTTCTTGCTCATATTGCAATAGTACAGGCACATCATTTTTTAGGGCTTCCCTAAGGGTAATTTCATTGTTCATGGCTATGCTAATTTGAGTCCATTAAAATAAGGCTTAAAACCCTATTTTTGCAAAAAGAAACGCATGCATTTTTTATCGCCACTTTTAGAAAATTACTTAGCGGACCATTCACAGCCAGAACCTAAGTTGTTACAAGAACTTACCCGAGAAACGCATTTAAAGGTTATACAGCCCCGTATGTTAACGGGACATTTTCAAGGGCGTGTTTTAAGTTTACTTTCTAAATTGATACATCCTGCCAACATTCTAGAAATTGGCACGTATACCGGTTATTCCGCTTTATGTCTTGCGGAAGGATTACAGAAAAACGGACAATTACATACTATTGATGTCAATGCAGAACTAGAACAAATTCAGCGTACTTTTTTTGATCGAAGTGATTATGGTAATCAGATTATACAACATGTAGGCAATGCTTTGGACATTATCCCTAAAATGGATATCACCTTTGACCTTATTTTTATTGATGCGGAGAAAAAGCAATACGATAAGTATTTAGATGTTGTACTACCCAAAACCAAATCTGGCACTGTGATACTTTCAGATAATGTATTGTGGTCAGGTAAGGTGGTTGAGCCTTTGAACCCAAAAGATGTGACCACTAAAGTATTATTGGATTATAATAAAAAACTAAGTGAACATCCACAATTAGAAACGGTATTGCTGCCTATTCGTGACGGACTGACCCTAAGTAGGGTAAAATAAGCAGACCGTATAATTTATAGAACAACCAGGCGGAGCATATACCTACCAAAGCACCTACCATTAAATCTATAGGAAAGTGCACCCCAACATATACCCTACTCATAGCAAATAGTATAGGCCAGATATAAAATAAATACACCCATTTAAATTCTCGCCTTAAAAAAAGAACGGTCAACGTAATTATAGAAAAGGAAGATGAGGCATGGCCTGAAAAAAAACTGAACCCGGACGGACTCCGTAAAATACGGATCAACGTATTTAGCTCTTCGTCATTATTAGGTCTTAAGCGGGCTACCACATGCTTTGTCAGGTCAGTGACCGTAGCCACAAAAGCTGCCATAATCAATATGGTCAAAATCATTGTTATAGCTTCTTTCTTTGGAAATTTTATAAAGAAAAGTGTAATGATCAATGCAAAGAGAGGAATCCAAGGTGGAAATTTGGTAACGGTAGACCAAAAAGCATCGTACTGTTCTATACCTAGACTGTTAAGATAGACAAAGGCATCTCGATCCCATTGTAAGATCTTATCTAGCATAAGCGCTTATTTTCTCTTGATCGTACCGGTTACTTCATTGATATTTTTAGTGACGTCAGTTATTTGCTTTTTAACGTCAGTACCTAAACCGGAACTAATATCTTGTTTCATGTCATCAATATCCTTTTTAATATCGGTCACAAAACTTGTATCTATACCTTGTTTGTCGGCACTTTTTTGAATTTCTTGTTTAATATCTTCAGTAGCATCTTTTAGCTGGCGCATACCTTTGCCCAAGCCCTTGGCAATACCAGGAATTTTGTCGGCACCAAAAACCATCACTACGATAAACATAATGAAGAAAATTTCTGCGCCACTAATAAATAATGAATACATAGCAATCATACTACAAATATAAACAAGTTTAGTATCGAAATTAAAAAAGCCCCGTAGTTATACGAGGCTTTTTTCAATAAATGTTTTGTTAATTATTCTCCTTTCATTCCTTCTTTCATTTTATCGAAATCACTTTCCTGCTCTTTCTTTGGCCAACTATTGTTAGTTGTATCAATATCAGCAGTTTCCATTTTAGGGTCTATCTGAATTCCTTTTAGCTCAGATGTAGATGAAATCACCATACTTACCTCTTTGCTGTTCTTTCTCCAGATTTCTGGCGGATAGGTTACATTTTTCACAGAACCATCAGCATACGTATACTCAACAATTAAAGGCATTGGTAAACCGCCCGGACTGTTGTACGTTACTTCGTAAAAATACTTAGGCTCTTTTATAGCTGCTCTTTCAGCTGCCGTCATATTATCCATCATAAACTCCTTCAACGTTTTAGAGGTTTCAGATGGCAAATTATTCTTTAGTTCCGGTGATACCATACCGGCATCATCATACTCCTCTAAATATACCATTGGTGGTAAATTGGACTCTGGTATACCGCGCTCTGCCAAATATGCTTTCATCTTCTTGTTCGGCTGATCGCTTACGTAGTATTTCTTAATATCCTTTACGGCCATATCCACATAGTCGGTAGTATAGAACCATCCTCTCCAGTACCAATCTAGATCAACGGCAGATGCATCTTCCATTGTTCTAAAGAAATCTTCTGGGGTTGGGTGCTTAAATTTCCAACGGTGAGAATATGTTTTAAACGCATGATCGAACAATTCGCGACCCATTACGGTCTCTCTCAAAATATTCAACGCTGTTGCAGGTTTTCCATAGGCGTTTGGTCCTAATTGAAAAACGTTTTCAGGGTTAGACATAATTGGTGCAATAGTACTTTGATCACCGCTCATGTAAGGTACGATCTTAGCTGGATCCCCTCTTCTTGATGGGTATTTTGCGTTAGGCGCAATAGCTTCTGGATATGCTTCTCCAAACTCTTGCTCTGCCATATACTGCATAAAAGTATCTAAACCTTCATCCATCCATCCCCATTGACGCTCATCCGAATTTACGATCATTGGGAAAAAGTTATGTCCTACCTCGTGAATGATTACACTGATCATTCCGTATTTAGTTCTATCAGAATAGCTACCATCTTTATTTGGTCTACCGTAGTTCCAACAGATCATTGGGTACTCCATACCTTGTCTTTTGGCATGTACCGAAATTGCTTTAGGGTAAGGGTAGTCAAATGTATGCGAAGAGTAAGATTTCAAAGTATGCGCTACAGCTTTTGTAGAATACTCTTCCCATAACGGGTTACCTTCTTTAGGGTACATAGATACCGCCATTACGTCTCTGTTACCCAATTTTACCGCTTGCATGTCCCAAATGAACTTTCTTGAAGTTGCAAAACCAAAATCACGAACATTCTCCGCTTTTAGCTTCCATGTCTTCGTTTTATCTGAAAAACCTTTTTCTGCAGCTTCTGCTTCTTCTTGACTTACAATGATTACAGGTTTGTCATATGATTTTTTAGCTTTTTCATAACGCGCCATCATCTCTTTGCTATATACTTCTTTTCTATTTTGAAGTACACCTGTACCATCTAAGATATGATCTGCAGGTACGGTAATGTTCACCTCATAATCCCCAAAAGGAAGAGCGAATTCGCCATTACCCCAAAACTGGTGGTTCTGCCATCCTTCTACATCATTGTAAACGGCCATTCTTGGAAAGAACTGTGCAATTACATAGGCTCTGTTACCGTCTTCAGCAAAATACTCATAACCTGATCTAGCTCTATTGATCGTATGATCCGGTATATTATAGTTCCATTTAATCTTAAAGGCATACTTGTCCCCACTCTTTAACGGCGTAGGTAAATCTACACGCATCATAGTAAAGTTAATGGTGTAAGGCAATGCTTTTCCTGAATCATCCTTAACGTAATCTATATTGAAACCGCCATCAAAAGGTTCGGTCATAAAGTTACCTACAAATTTCTCTGGAGAATCTCCCAAAGAAATACCGCTACCATTTTTTAAAGCCGCCTTAGAATCTTTAGCTCGTACATTTTGATCCAACTGCACCCATAAATATTCCAAATCATCTGGAGAATTATTGGTATATGTAATGGTCTCTTCACCAAACAATTTAGCATTCTTATCATCTAAACGAATGTCCATTACATAGTCTGCCTGCTGCTGGTAGTAATCAGGACCAGGTGCACCAGATGCAGACCTGTAGGTGTTAGGCGTAGAAAACTCTTCGTACAATTGTTTGAACTTACTCTGGTTGTAGTGCCCAGGTTCCTTTTCTTTGGTCATCGTTTCTTGAGCAAACGTTACGGCCGTAAAAAGGAATAAAATAGACGCAAATGCGTACTTTACTCTTTTCATTACTTGGTTTTTTTAGTGTCCGAAAATTAAAGTTTTTATAGGGATATCTTAATATATGTTACAAATTTAACATTCCTTTAGGACGGGATTTCACCAAAACATGGCTTTTTTTTGTGCCTTTTACTTTCATGTGCACCACGTTTTGCTGATCATCATAAATATCTGTAAGGATTTCATCTGTAATACCAATTTGTTTTAAGTTGGATAATGGAATATTAGGTACTTCTAAATAACAAATGACCATATCAGAATCATACTTATGACCAATAAAATCATAGGTTGCGTTTTCTTGGTTTACTTCTACCAAGAATTTTGTACGTAAGTATTTTTCAAGAAAATCCTTGTCCATTTCCGTTTCCTTAGCAGTACCCAGGTTTGCAGAATAACCATATCTTTCTTTGAGCACCGTATTCATATCATCTATAAAAACACGGGTAATGATCTGTATGGCCTCATCTTTCTCAGAATAGTCTACATTGGTAACACTAATGTAAAATTTGTGCGCCCCTACGAATGCAAAAAGGGGTAGTATCAATAATACCAATACCGGTTTAAAAATTTTCATAATGTATGGTTTCATATGCTATGGAGCAAAGTACATGCCAAATATAACACCCCTAATCCAAAGCATTATTCTTTCTGTACAGTATACTCTTTTGTCGTAGGTATTCCCAAATTTCCATTTCATTATGGGAATCTACAATTTGTTGAAAACGGGGATCAACCTCGCAATAATATAGAAAATCATCTATTTTATCAATAGGGATCAACAACTGTTCTTGGTATACACTATCTTCATAAAACTTACGCACACGCTCCGTTCTATCATACAGTTTATTGCGCTCTACCCGCTTCTTCAACATTTTGGTACGCCCTGTAATGGCATTGATCAATGGGTCAAAACTCATTATGGGGTTTGCTGTAGCCGCAGAAAGTTCCCTTTCGGCCTTGGTAGGTATTTTTACATAAGCATTTGGTAAACCCAAAGTAGATGCGGTAA
Organism: Maribacter sp. HS; assembly: GCF_048059195.1. Classification (NCBI taxonomy): domain Bacteria; kingdom Pseudomonadati; phylum Bacteroidota; class Flavobacteriia; order Flavobacteriales; family Flavobacteriaceae; genus Maribacter; species Maribacter sp. HS. The sequence continues at coordinate 3,679 of NZ_JAYLVV010000007.1, read as the reverse complement.
CTATGGGATCCAATTCTAAAGTAGGCAGATCCATTAATAGGTTACCACTAAGATTATAGGGCGTTACGGTAACCTCATCTAATTCCGTAAGTGCCTCTTCTAAACCTACAGAGATAAACTTGCTTTCCAAAATTGCGGTATTTACCACCACAATTTTCTTTTTGTATTGTATGGCCGAAAATTCTAAGGTATCCAACAATTGCACGGCAACCGTAAAAAATCCGTTTTCATCGGTGATGGTGGCCCGTTGCGATGTTAAGTTAAGTACATGAGTGGCGGCAACGTCACCGTCATCACTATATACCCTGCCCTCTAATTTCTTTGTCTCTTCCAATTGGGAGAAAACCGAAATACTAGCAAGCAAAAAAAAGAATAGGAGTCTACTCCTCATTTAAATCTTTAAGAAACGATTTACTATGATTCACCAATGCATCGATCAATTGAAATTCATTTTCCTTTTTAAGTAAAGACTTTGCAGGCATTTTAGCATCACAGTAATACAAAAACTCATTGATCTTATCTTGTGGTATCTGTAGGTCTACAACAAAGAAAGAATCGTCATATACCTGTCTTAGTACCTCACTCACCTTTAATGATGGAGTCTCTTCGGCAGCTTGGTCCTGAGATTTAAAAATGGCCCTGAAGATATTGGCAAAATTAAGACCGTCTTGCATACCTCTATCCACATCAGACATGGCAATATTCTCTACCTCTGTCCCTCGATCTATTTCGTACTCGTGCTGTTTAAATTCTTCGTTTCTCATTTTCAAGAAACGTTCTTGCTGTTCTGGGGTAATGACCACTTCGTCTAACTCCGTCACTTTTTCGTTCACCTCTACCACCAAACGGTTGTTCGCTAAAATTTCCTCGGTTACGGTCACTACTTTTATATTGTAGTTTACTGCCGTAAAAACTAATTTATCACCCACTTTTACATTGATCTTAAACTGCCCTTGGTCATTGGTAATGGTTGCATGCTCAGAAGTTGAGTTGATCACATTTTCATTGGGCACTCCAATGTTCATGTAGATTACCGAACCTCTTAAAGGCACTCTAGCATCATCTTGTGCAAAGCCCGATACTGTGATAAACAATACAAATAAAAAAAGTAATTTTCTGGTCATTTAGTGTGTATTAAAAGGGATGATACCCTACCCATAGGGTATTCAAAAGATAAAGAAAAGATTTGTAACTATTATAAAAAAAATCCTGTCAATAAACTTTTGTTAATTTCTTATCTTCCAAGAAAGCAATGGGTCCTTATCTTCATGTAAAACCATACCGTACAACGACCATATATGTACTTTAACCCAATAGCACATTATTTCAACTTATAAATAAAAGGTATTACCAAGATAATTCTATTTTTGTTTATCGTTATTTTCTCGTCATAAGACACTAAGTATGAAAGCAATAATTTTCTTTATTTTCTTTATTTTTTTGGCAGTGCCCCCCGTATTCGGACAAATTAAAATAGGAGACAACCCCCAAAATATAGATGCTTCGTCTGTTCTAGAGCTAGAAAGTTCTTCTAAGGTATTGGTCATTACCCGCGTTAACACATTAGAAATGGAAGCCATTACCCCACAGCGTGGTGGTTTGGTCTACAATACCGATACGGAATGTGTTCATTACTATGATGGAACCCAGTGGGTAAACCTTTGTGATGCCGTAAACTTTACCATAACCAACGACCCCATCATCAACGGCAGAAGTACCATAGAGATTACGGAATCTGCGGCTGGGTATAACCTAGAAGTTGCAGAAAATAGTCTTACTGGTGATAATATTAGAGATGGTTTTATTGACACAAATGATATAGCAGATAACTCCCTAACTGCAGATGATTTAGCTGCAGAATCTGTTGGTTCCAGTGAAATACGGGAAAACGCCGTCGGCACAAATGAACTAGCCGTAGGCGCAATACAACCTGTAAACATAGCCAACGAAAGTCCAGACAGGGTGTTGACTACCGATGAAAATGGCATTGTACAATGGGAAGATGCCAACGATCTTTTTGATCTGACTTTTGATAAAACAGACAATACCTTAACCATTTCTAGATCTACCACACCAGGTGTTTCCTCCATTAGTTTAGAAGCTTTGGTAGGCTCAGATGATCAGCAGTTAGATCTTACAGAAAATATTCTAAGCATAGAGAACGACCCTAATACTATTGACTTATCAACGTATTTTCAAACCTTAAGTTTTGACCCTGACACAAATGGAATAACTTTAAGTAACGGTAATACAATTACCCTACCTGCAGCAGCTGCGGAAGTTGATGGTATTGTAGGTAATGAAATTTCAAATGCTACGGATGCTACACTGGTTCGTAATGGTGACGGCACTGAGGCTAATCCTTATACCATTGATGTTGAAGTCGGTGGCATAGACACTGCTGAATTGGCAAATAATGCTGTAACCACCGGAAAAATTGCAAATAATGCTGTAAGAACGGCAGACATTTTAAACGGAACTATATTGCCGGAAGATATTGCTCCGTCAGCTGCAGCACCAGCAAATGCACAGATTTTATCGACAAGTACTACGGGAGTTGTTGGATGGATAGATATCCCAGAAGGAGCCGCAGAAGTTGATGGTGATATCAGAAATGAGTTACAAGATTTAGATTATGACCCAGTCAATAATATCCTTACTATTTCTACGCCCTTAACTGCTCTAAACCAAGTTGATTTAAGTGGTTTAGCCGATGCGCCTGAATTAGATGATGGATTTATCTTTGTAGGTAATGCAGCAAGCGAACCTACACCTGTTGAAGTAGGCGGAGACGTCACCATGAACAATATTGGGCAGTTTAGCATAGAAAATAACACTATTGAGAGCGACAATATTGTAAACAACACAATTACTCTAGAAGACCTAAACCAAAATGGCGCGGCTGATGGACAGGTTATTAAATGGGACGAAACTCTTAATGCAGGTCTGGGAGCTTGGACTGTTGCAAATGACATTGCCAATGGAACAGGCGGCAATGTTAATACGGACGCGACCTTGATCGGAAACGGAAACACAGTAGATCTTGGTATTGCCGATGATGCCGTCACAACCATAAAAATCCTTGACGACAACGTAACCCCAGCTAAATTAGAAGCAAGTGCTACGGACGGACAGATCCTTACTACGGACGGAACAGATGTCGTTTGGGCTGATCCGGTCGCAGGCAATGTTAATACGGACGCGACCCTGATCGGTAACGGAAACACAGTAGATCTTGGTATTGCCGATGATGCCGTCACAACCATAAAAATCCTTGACGACAACGTTACCCCTGCCAAAATAGAAGCAAGCGCTACGGACGGACAGATCCTTACTACCGACGGAACAGATGTTGTTTGGGCTGACCCGGTCGCAGGCAATGTTAATACGGACGCGACCCTGATCGGTAACGGAAACACAGTAGATCTTGGTATTGCCGATGATGCCGTCACAACCATAAAAATCCTTGACGACAACGTAACCCCAGCTAAATTAGAAGCAAGTGCTACGGACGGACAGATCCTTACTACGGACGGAACAGATGTCGTTTGGGCTGATCCGGTCGCAGGCAATGTTAATACGGACGCGACCCTGATCGGTAACGGAAACACAGTAGATCTTGGTATTGCCGATGATGCCGTCACAACCATAAAAATCCTTGACGACAACGTTACCCCTG
>NZ_JAYLVV010000006.1:0-216689 GCF_048059195.1 Maribacter sp. HS | reverse complement strand
CGATGATGCCGTCACAACCATAAAAATCCTTGACGACAACGTTACCCCTGCCAAAATAGAAGCAAGCGCTACGGACGGACAGATCCTTACTACCGACGGAACAGATGTCGTTTGGGCTGATCCGGTCGCAGGCAATGTTAATACGGACGCGACCCTGATCGGTAACGGAAACACAGTAGATCTTGGTATTGCCGATGATGCCGTCACAACCTTAAAAATCCTTGACGATAACGTTACCCCCGCTAAAATAGAAGCAAGTGTTACGGACGGGCAATTTCTTGCAACCAACGGTGCAAACGTAGAATGGCAAGACCTTACCAACCCTGCCAATACAGGTTCAATTTTATTTTCCGATGGTACAGGTGGTATAGCGGAAAACAATGATCAATTGTTTTGGAATAATACCACACTTAAGTTAGGGGTAGGAGCCCCTAATCCAGATTCTAAACTAGATGTAAACGGTCAAATTAGAGCAAGTACTATTGCAAATGGTGACGGAGCTGCTAGTCTACCGGCTTATCGCTTTCAAGACGATTTAAATTCTGGAATGTGGTTACCGGCTGAATCTGAATTGGCATTTTCGACAAATAGTTTAGAAAGATTAAGAATAATTGATGATGGTAATGTTGGCATAGGCTTAACTATTCCTACTGCTAAACTTCACGTAAACGGAGACATAAGAGCGGAAGGAGAAATTTTCGCCACAGCAATTAACATAGTACCAGACTACGTTTTCCAAAAATACTTCTTGGGCAATTCCATTTTAAACCCTAGTTATACGTTTAAAACATTAGCTGAAATAGAAGCTTTTGTAAAAGAGAACAATCACTTACCCGGCATTCAATCTGCACAAGCAGTAAAAGAACAAGGGTTTTGGAATGTGAGCGAATCCTCTAGAGTCAACCTTGAAAAAATAGAAGAATTATTCCTTCACACTATTGAACAAGAAAAGAAAATTAAAGAGCTCCAAAAAGCCAATACTAGCATGAGTTCAGAATTAGAGGTTTTAAAAACCCAAATGGAAGAGATCAAAACCATGTTATTAGAAAAGCAGAACGACTAATGAAAAACATAGCCTTCTTATTTTTCTTTTTATGCACGGCTATTGTTTCTGCACAATCTGCCCTATATAATAATGGCAATTTGCGCATTCATAACGGTGGCAGTATTGGTTTCCATACCAATTTCATTAATGAATCTCCCATGGACAACAACCTTGGGCTGGCTGGTTTTTATGGTTCAGAACGCATTACCGTTTCGGGAACGGTAACACCACAATTCTATGATATGGAGCTCGCATTGGAAAATGATATGCAGTTAGATTTAGGTGTGGACAATATTAGTAATACCAACTTTATATTTGGTAACATTCTTACTAACCTATCACAACCTAATATTTTCTATAATTTTGTAGATAATTCTTTTTACAACGGTGAAAATGACTTTAGTAAAATTGAAGGCTATGCGGCTATCACCAATCAGCAAGAATTTGGCTTTCCTATTGGGGACAACGAGTATTTAAGGCCTCTAATTCTAATATCTGAAAGTGTTAACCTTTTCGCTAAAAGTGCTTACTTCTATGAAGATGCCAACAATCCTGTTTCCTTGGCAAACACCTACAATACCGCTACCAAGGCTTTTGATGTCGAATTGGTTAGTACAGCCGAATTTTGGCAATTAGAAGGCACGGTACCCTCAACGGTTTCTTTAAGCTGGAACCTACGTAGTAATCTATCTAGACTTACAAATGATGTTTCTTTGATCATACCTGTGGGATGGAGCAAGGCACAACAGCAATGGGTAAATTTATCTAGAAGTGCCCCTGTTGGCACAATTACCGAAGGCTTCATAACCACAAGATCAATACTGCCAGATGAATTCGATATTATTACCTTTGGCACATCAAAAGAACCCTATGAACCTCTTGCAAAAGATGTCCTTTTTATTGATAACTTCTTTGTATCGGTAAACGGCGATGGGGTTAACGACACCTTCTATATTGAGGAGTTGGAGGAATTCAACAGTAACTTTGTTCAAATTTATGATCGTTACGGACTCAAAGTATTTGAAAAAACGAATTATACCAATGAGTTTGTAGGTTTTTCCAATTTGGACAATGTACCTTTTGGTGCGGAAGAGGGTTTACCTACCGGTGTATATTTTTACACTATCCACATTCCAGATGAAGATTTAAATTACCAAGGCTTCTTGTATTTAACACGATAAAATATATAGTAAAAGAACAGGAGACAATCTTTATTTTAATGCGATTTTTCCTACTTTTTATTATTTTAAAATAACCGCTACACCCCACAACCATTAGATAAAGCGCAGATTACTAGGTTGAAATGAAACACTTGTCTACATTCCCAACATATTTGCCTAAGTACACAACATATTCTATTTTTCTTACAAAGTCCCCTTTATTTTTACAGATGTTAACATATTCCCCACATTGTAAATGTCTTCAAAAATTAAATTTCTTTTATTCTTCTCATTTATTTCTTTCTGTGCCACGGCACAAGTAAAAATAGGTCAGAACCCTAACACTATTCATTCAGCTTCTATTGTAGAATTAGAGAGTACGGACAAAGCTTTTGTGCTTACCAGACTTTCCACCGCACAAATGCAGGCCATTACCCCTTTGAACGGTGCAGTAGTGTACAATACCGATACCCAATGTGTTCATTATTTCAACGGAACGGTATGGACTAACCTTTGTGACGGTAATAATACCAACGATTTTTCTTTTACAGATAATGGTGACGGCACCATAACCCTAGATGATGGCAACGGTAATACGATCACTTTTAACGGAGCGGCACAAACCATATCTACACTTATTGATAATGGCGACGGTACATACACGTACACCAATGAAAACGGAATAGAAACCGTTATTTCAATAGCTGTAACCGACAACCAAAATTTACAAACCGATAATACCCCAGGTAATATCAGTATTGATAATGGCAATGCCCTTACCATCAATGTGGATGATGCAGATGCAGATGCCCAAAATGAAATACAGACCTTGGATTATACATCGGGCGTACTTACTTTATCTAACGACCCCAATGCAACTGTAGTAGATTTATCGGCATTTGATCAAAATGCTGCTGATGACTTCTCCGGAAGCTTTAATGATTTAAGCGACCTACCTGCAAACTTAGATATAGATGCTACAGATGACTTCAATACAGCCATCACTTTTGACGGAACAAATTTAACGGTATCGGATGCCAGTGGCGATGTAAGTACGGACATCAGCGGATTGGCGTATGACGACACGGCATTAAGAACCGATGTGGACCAAAATACTGCGGACATCGATGCGCTGGAAACCGAACAAACAACTCAGAATACGAATATCGCTACAAACGCAACAGATATTGATAACTTAGAAGCAGAGCAAACTACTCAGAACAATTCAATAGCAACTAATGCTACGGATATTGACAATCTTGAAGCGGAGCAAACAACACAGAACAATTCCATTGCTACTAATGCCTCGGATATCTCCACTAACGCTGCAGCCATTGCTGCCCACAACAGCGCCGATGGAGATTTGAGCGATTCCAACGAATACAATACAGGTATCAGTTTCAACGGAACGGACCTTATCGTGACCGATGGTGGTGGCGACCAAAGCGTGGACATCAGCGGATTGGCATATGACGATACGGCATTAAGAGCCGAGGTAGACCAAAATACTGCGGACATCGATGCGCTGGAAGCAGAACAAACGACTCAAAACAATTCCATTGCAACAAATGCAACTGATATTGATAACTTAGAAACGGAACAGACAACTCAGAATACCAATATTGCAACAAACGCCACAGATATTGATAACCTTGAAGCGGAACAGACGACGCAGAATAACAATATCGCAACCAACGCAACAGATATCTCCACCAACACTGCAGCCATTGTTGCACATAACACTGCCGATGGAGATTTGAGCGATTCAAACGAATATAACACAGGCATCAGCTTCGACGGAACGGACCTTACCGTGACCGACCTTGGTGGCGACCAAACCGTGGACATCAGCGGATTGGCGTATGACGATACGGCATTAAGAGCGGATGTGGACCAAAATACTGCGGACATCGATGCTTTGGAAACCGAGCAAACCACACAGAATACGAATATCGCTACAAACGCCACAGATATTGATAACCTAGAAGCAGAACAGACTACTCAGAACAATTCCATTGCAACAAATGCAACAGATATTGACAATCTGGAAGCGGAGCAAACAACTCAGAACAATTCCATTGCCACGAATACTACGGACATCGATGCATTGGAAGCTGAACAGACAACACAGAACAATTCAATAACAACCAATGCAACCGATATCTCCACTAACACAGCAGCAATTGCTGCACATAACACTGCCGATGGTGATTTGAGCGATTCAAACGAATACAACACAGGTATCAGCTTCGACGGCACGGACCTTACCGTGACCGACCTTGGTGGTGACCAAACCGTGGACATCAGTGGATTGGCGTATGACGACACGGCATTAAGAGCCGATGTGGACCAAAATACTGCCGATATCGATGCTTTGGAAACCGAACAAACCACACAGAATAATTCGATAGCAACTAACGCAACAGATATTGATAACCTAGAAGCAGAACAGACAACACAAAACAATTCCATTACTACTAATGCTACGGACATTGATGCATTGGAAGCGGAACAGACTACGCAGAATAATTCGATAGCAACTAACGCAACAGATATTGACAATCTGGAAGCAGAACAGACAACACAAAACAATTCAATTGCTACGAATGCAACCGATATCTCCACTAACACAGCAGCCATTGCTGCCCACAACAGCGCCGATGGAGATTTGAGCGATTCCAACGAATATAACACAGGTATCAGCTTCGACGGCACGGACCTTACCGTGACCGACCTTGGTGGTGACCAAACCGTGGACATCAGTGGATTGGCGTATGACGACACGGCATTAAGAGCCGATGTGGACCAAAATACTGCGGACATCGATGCTTTAGAAGCCGAGCAAACGACTCAAAACAATTCCATAGCAACAAATGCTTCGGACATTGATAACTTAGAAACGGAACAGACAAATCAGAATACCAATATTGCAACAAACGCAACAGATATCTCCACCAACACTGCAGCCATTGCAGCGCACAACAGTGCCGATGGAGATTTGAGCGATTCCAACGAATATAACACCGGCATCAGCTTCGACGGAACAGACCTTACCGTGACCGACCTTGGTGGTGACCAAACCGTGGACATCAGCGGATTGGCGTATGACGACACGGCATTAAGAGCCGATGTGGACCAAAATACTGCCGATATAGATGCGTTGGAAACCGAACAAACCTCTCAGAACAATTCCATTGCTACGAATGCTACGGACATCGATGCATTGGAAGCAGAGCAAACTACGCAGAATAATTCCATTGCAACAAACACCTCGGATATCTCCACTAATACTGCAGCTATTGCAGCACATAACAGTGCCGATGGAGATTTGAGCGATTCCAACGAATATAACACAGGTATCAGCTTCGACGGAACAGACCTTACCGTAACCGATCTGGGTGGCGACCAAACCGTGGACATTAGCGGATTGGCGTATGACGACACGGCATTAAGAGCGGATGTGGATCAAAATACTGCGGACATCGATGCTTTGGAAACCGAGCAAACCACTCAGAATACGAATATCGCTACAAACGCAACAGATATTGACAATCTGGAAGCTGAGCAAACAACGCAAAACAATTCGATAGCAACCAATGCAACAGATATCTCCACTAACACAGCAGCCATTGCCGCACATAACACTGCCGATGGAGATTTGAGCGATTCCAACGAATACAATACAGGTATCAGTTTCGACGGAACGGACCTTACCGTAACAGATCTTGGTGGTGACCAAACCGTGGACATCAGCGGATTGGCTTACGACGATACGGCATTAAGAGCGGATGTGGACCAAAATACTGCGGATATCGATGCTTTGGAAACCGAGCAAACGACTCAAAACAATTCAATAGGAACCAATGCAACCGATATTGATAATCTTGAAGCAGAACAGACTACGCAGAATAATTCTATTGGTACGAATGCTACGGACATCGATGCATTGGAAGCGGAACAGACAACACAGAACAATTCAATAACAACCAATGCAACCGATATCTCCACTAACGCTGCAGCCATTGCCACACATAACACTGCCGATGGCGATTTGAGCGATTCCAACGAATACAATACGGGCATCAGTTTCGACGGAACGGACCTTACCGTGACCGACCTTGGTGGTGACCAAACCGTGGACATCAGCGGATTGGCGTATGACGACACGGCATTAAGAGCCGATGTGGACCAAAATACTGCCGATATAGATACTTTGGAAACCGAGCAAACAACACAGAACAATTCAATAACAACCAATGCAACAGATATTGACAATCTGGAAGCGGAGCAAACAACTCAGAACAATTCCATTGCCACGAATGCTACGGATATCGATGCATTAGAAGCGGAACAGACTACGCAGAATACCAATATCGCAACCAATACTACGGATATTGATAATCTAGAAGTGGAACAGACTACGCAGAACAATTCCATTGCTACGAATGCAACCGATATCTCCACTAACGCTGCAGCTATTGCAGCGCACAACAGTGCGGATGGAGACTTGAGCGATTCCAACGAATATAATACAGGTATCAGTTTCGACGGAACGGACCTTACCGTAACCGACCTTGGTGGTGACCAAACCGTGAACATCAGCGGATTGGCGTATGACGACACGGCATTAAGAGCCGATGTGGACCAAAATACTGCCGATATAGATGCTTTGGAAACCGAGCAAACAACACAGAACAATTCAATAACAACCAATGCAACAGATATTGACAATCTGGAAGCGGAGCAAACAACTCAGAATAATTCAATTTCATCAAATTCAGCCGCTATTGCCGCACATAACACTGCAGACGAGGACTTAAGTGCCACCAATGAAACCAACACTAGTTTTTCTACTGTTGATGTTGCTGGCACTGACTTCTTAAGAATATCTGATTCTAACGGAGACTTAGACGTTCCTTTATCAGATTTATCTCATACCGGTATTACTGGATCTGTTTTCTTTGCTGGAGCAGATGGTACTCCAACCGAAAATAACGGTCAATTATTCTGGAATTCCAGCAGCAATAGTTTGGGCGTAGGAACTTCAAGCCCAACAAACAAGCTTCATGTTTCAGGAGCAATTCGTTCTCAAGGAGTTTTAAATTCTAATGGAACAGAAAATGAACCGGCATACCGATTTAATGATGATACCAATACCGGTATGTTTAGACCTGCAGCTGACGAAATTGCCTTTACTGTTGGTGGTATAGAAGCCATGAAAATCGAAGAAACCAGTAGTGACACATCAGTAATCATAAACGAAACTTTAGAATTAGAAGGTGCTTTACTAGATGAAAATGATTCCCCTGGTACCGCTGGTCAAGTATTAACTTCTACAGCTACTGGTACTGAATGGGTAAATTCTATGAGTCCGATTAAAGCCATTGGAAAAATAAGTGCTGCTGGTGGGGTCGCCAAAGCAACAGCTGGAGTTACCGTAACTAGAATCAGTGTTGGTTATTACAGAGTTACACTACCTTCGGGTGCGGTATCTGATGCAGATTATATCATTCAATTAACACAACCTGGAAGAGGTGGTGCTGGTAACGACGACCCTGGTATCTCCTACTCCAACCAAACCGCAACTAGTTTTGAGGTAATCATAGGTGATAATGACAACGGTGGCACAGACCGTTCAAGATTTGATTCTGAATTTATGTTCACTGTTTTAGATTTATAAAAATGAGATTAAAAAATTACATCCTATATTCTATCATCTTTCTAACCGGTTTCATTGTCAATGCCCAATTGGAAAGTGGATTATTGCTTGGGTTAACCAATGCCACAACGGCTGATATAAACGCAACTACAGACGCCGCAAAAGGATCATTGGTCTTTAATACGGATACAAATCAAGTATATGTTTTTGATGGCACTTCTTGGAATCAAATGGGGCAGAAAACTACCTATACCGGCACTTTTAGAATATCCGGATCCGGTACACTATCGGTTAGCGGAATTCCTTTTCAACCAACTTCAGTATCGTTTGTTGCTTATGCCAACGTAGAGGATTTTAATATTGACAGCGATAACGGTACCAGAAACAATGAAACAGGTCTACCTAACGCTTATGGTAGCATGAAAGGATTTGCTAGGGATGATAATGGCTCTATTACCGAGCAAGTAATCTTTAATGGGGGTAGCGGAAATTCTATTAACGATATTTCTAGATATGCTTCAGATTCACATAGTATCGGTGTAAGATACGCCAACCAAAATGGTGATAAATTAGGCTTGACCACAGCGACGGTTACCGCATTCACCTCTACAGGTTTTACATTGAATACAGATAATTATGCCGATGGGGTAGTTGTAATTTATGAAGCACATAGATAAGTTTATGAGAAATACCTACACCTTAATACATTCCATATGCATTGCTCTCTGTACCATATACAGCTACGGTCAAGATGCCGTACATAATTATGGTAATATCCAAATTCATGATGACGGACTTGTAGGTTTTCACATGGATGTAATAAATAACGGAGCTTTTAACCAAAACAAAGGTCTAGTGGGTTTTTATGCCATGGATAAAGCTTTGACCATATCTGGCGGATCAAATCCTATTTTCTATGATTTTGAGATTGCCGTAGATAATGATCTTTATGTTGATAATACCGTGGGTGTCTTAAACAATGCCAATTTCATCACAGGTGATGTTGTGACCAATAGGGCAGCATCAGATGTCAATATTAATTTTCTAAACGATTCATTTTATATAGGCGAAGGCAATACCACAAAGGTAGATGGCTATGCGGCTATGAGTAATAAAACCGACTTCACTTTCCCTATTGGTCAGTTCGATAAGTTACGACCATTGACCATTTCCTCAGAAAGTTCAAACGATTATACTAAAGCTGCCTATTATTTTGAAGACCCTAATACTCCTAGTATTGTAGGTACTACTTTTGATACCAGTTTGACCGAAAATCAATTTTTATCGGTTAGCGAATATGAATTCTGGCATTTAGAAGGTAGTATTCCATCAAAAGTAACCTTAACATGGGACCAAGATAGCAATACCAGCCTTTATGGTGATTTTATTACAGACCTAAAAGTGGTAGGTTGGAGCATTATAGACAAAGTATGGGTCAATTTGGGCAATACCAATGTAGAGGGAGATTTTAATAGCGGTTCTATTACCTCCGAAGACTTTATACCAAGTGATTACGAAATCATAACCATTGGTGGTAATTCCGATCTTCTGGAAACTGTTGAGAACATATCTTTAGACAATTATTATATGACGCCAAATGGTGATGGCATCAATGATTTTCTTGTCATAGAAGGTATAGAAGGCTCACCAAATAATACCCTACAAATCTTTAACAGGTACGGTAGAATGGTATATTCAATGAAGAATTATAACAACGAATTCAATGGAATATCCAATGTCAACGGTGTCATTGCAAAGAATATAGGTTTACCATCGGGTATTTATTTTTATATAGTTACCCTAAATGATATAAATCTCAGACATCAAGGGTATTTATACCTTACCACAAGGGAAGACAACTAATCTTACATCTTTTAAGATCAAGATTTACTATTTTTACTTTATTATGGAATGAATTGACCACTTTCACTAGTTTTTTTCTTTTGATAAAGTTTGGCAAATATTTTGCTCCATTAACCTCAATATTCAGATATGCAAAGAAGAACGTTTATTAATAAAAGTAGTTCGGCAGCCTTGGCTCTTGCCTTAACGCCCACATTATTTATTCAAGAAGAAAAGGAATATGGTATTCTAGAGCTTATGGGTAAAGAAGATATTGAACTTTTTGGTAAGGGAATCAATCTACGCAAAGAAGCACACGATGCTTTTATTGAAATGAAAAAGGCCGCTTATAAAGATGGTATTGATTTAAAAATTGTATCAAGCTATAGAAGCTACGATAGACAAGAGGCAATTTTTGAGCGTAAATTTTTAAAATATACAGATGATGATGGCATGAACCCTACCGAAGCTATTGATAAAATCATTGAATATTCTACTATACCCGGTACAAGTAGACATCATTGGGGTACTGATATAGATGTTGTGGACGGTTACAGAAAAGTAGATGGCGATGTATTGGTACCACATAAGTACGAAGGTGACGGACCCTATGTTGATTTTAAAAAATGGATGGATGAAAACTCTGAAACTTATGGTTTTTATTTAGTTTACACCAATGAACCTAAAAGAAGAGGTTTTAAGTATGAACCATGGCACTATAGTTATGCTCCATTATCAATACCTATGCTTGAGCAATTTAGAAGTAAGAATGTTGCCTCAATTATAATTAGAGAAGATTATTATGGTGCAGAGCATTTTACAATGAACTTTTTAAAGTCTTACATTCAAAATAATATTTTAGATATCAATAGGAAGCTATTATAAGCATTTTGTACATTAGAGCTTGTACTATAACACATTACGATGAGAAGAGGAAGTTGGAAAATTAGAATATTCATTGGTTTGGCCATTGTTGCCTTCGCTTTTATACAGAAATGCAGCAATACAGAAGAGAACCCTTATACAGGCCGATCACAGCATATTACAATGACCCCTGATCAAGAAATTGCCATAGGATTACAAAGTGCCCCAGAGATGGCTCAACAACATGGCGGACTCTACCCAGACCAACGTTTACAGTCGTTTGTATCATCGGTAGGCAACAAATTGGTTCAAAATAGTATCGCTAGGGAAACGCCATATGAATATGACTTTCATTTATTGGCAGATGACCAGACCATTAATGCTTTTGCATTGCCAGGCGGACAATGTTTTATTACCTACGCTTTATTCTCACAATTGACCGAAGCTCAATTGGCCGGAGTACTAGGTCATGAAATAGGTCATGTAATAGGTAGACATTCCGCTGAAAGAATAGCTGATAGCCAAACATGGCAAACAGCGACCATGGGTGCAACCGTTGGTGCCGGAGACATGGGAAGTATTGTTGGCAGCATAGGTCAAAGTACTTTATTAAAAAATGGGAGGGGCGATGAATTGGAAAGTGATGAACTTGGCGTTCTTTTTATGATTCAATCTGGATATGATCCTTATGAAATGATCACGGTTATGGAAATTTTAAAAGCAGCGGGCGGACCCAACCGTACTCCTGAATTTCAAAGTACCCACCCTGATCCAGAAAATAGAATAGAAAAAATAAAAGAAGCCATAGCAAAGTATAAAAATCAAGGTTAATCCGATTTTTTTTACACTTCATCTAGTGCTCGCTATACGCTACCAATATTTTTGTAACTTTGGGTAAGTCCCAAGCTTATTTTACCATTTATCTATTGCCTTTATAGCTATGATTTAATCATAGAAGAACACTATAATGGGAACAATTACACATTTCAAAAACTTGTACGTGCAGGCATTTGAAAACTGTAAACCAGAAATATTGGTTACATTTTTAAAAGTCTACTCGGTGTTTTGCGCCCTAATGATATTTATGGCAATGTATGCCTTCGTTGTTAGAGCCGTAAACGGATTTGATTTTTAACGCGTTTTACTCTTTTACCTGAACACTATTTGGAGTAGAATTTTGTATTAATTAAAAAAAGGCCCATTGAAATTTCAATGGGCCTTTTCAAATTTAATTTTCTAATTTCTTAAGAATCTTGCTTTATAACTTCTAATACATCTTTAGCATTAGATTGCTTGGCATAGTCTTTAGCAGTGTAGCCTTGATCACTCTTAATGTTTAAATTTGCACCGTTCAACAATAAAACTTTTAATACCTCTGCCTTATTGTAACGTGCAGCATACATCGCCGGTGTTAGTCCTAAAGATTTTTCGTTAAGCTCCGCCCCCGTTGCTATTAAACTTCTAACCTTATCCACATCTCCCTTAATTACCGCCTTACATAATGAACTAATTTCATCATTAACGGTAATAGATTCAATAGTATATGTATTAGAATTTTCAATACCGGTTACATTGGCATTAGCTATCGAGAACACCCCTATACAGAATAAAAATGTAATTACTTTTTTCATAATATTTATATTTTATTTAGTGTTAAAATTATCAATATTATAAATTTACATATAAATCATTAAGATATTCTTAAATTTAAGAATTAAATAATATATATTTAACACTTATACAGTGTCAAATTGACATTCTCGTTCTTTAAGCTTTTTCAATTACAACAATAATTGAAATAATTAACTGCCAGCTGCAATTTCAATAAGTTCAAGAGCATCGGTTGCATTTGATAATTCCGCATAACGTTTCGCGGTATAGCCTTGGTTACTTTTTAGATTTAGATCCGCACCATTATCAAGGAGAATTTCTAAAACATCCACCTTATTATAACGGGCAGCAAACATGGCCGGTGTCATACCTAGAGATTTTTGATTTACATCTTCGCCAAGGTCAATTAAGCGCTTAACCGTTTCTAAATCTCCCTTAATTACCGCTTTACAAAATGAACTGATGTTTACCCTTTTTACAAGTGTTGTGTTAGAATCTGTAGCGTTGCTAGTTTTGTCTGCAGCCAAAATTGTTGACCCCATGGTAAGTGCTACCATGGATAATGTTAGAATTACTTTTTTCATGATGATTGATTTTAATTGATGAAGTACAATAGCGTACATTTAAAAGACGCTTGTCTACATAAATTGTTTCAGCCTTTAACATTGTTATAACTAAACTTTAACAAACAAATCTTAACACAGACTACAAATTTGTTGTGTTACTCCAGCTTTACAAAAAAGGTAGGTAATGTAGTAGCTTAACTTAATAGATCATAGTATTTTTGTAGCCTTAAAACCTAATAAAGATGAACAAAAAAGTAATCTTAATGATATTAGATGGCTGGGGCAAATCTCCAGATCCAGAAGTATCTGCAGTAGATAAAGCCAATACTCCTTTTATAGATAGTTTATATACCAAATATGCTAATTCCAATTTGTTGACCGACGGAATGAATGTTGGTTTGCCAGAAGGTCAAATGGGAAATAGCGAAGTAGGTCATATGAACTTAGGTGCCGGTAGAATAGTTTATCAAGATCTTGCCAAAATAAATAAGGCGGTCAACGAAAACACCTTAAGTTCAGAACCGGTCTTAAAAAGTGCTTTTGACTACGCGAAGAAAAACAACAAAGATGTTCATTTTTTAGGCTTGTTAAGCGATGGTGGTGTACACAGCCATACAAACCATATTAAGGGTTTAATAGCTGCTGGAAAAGAATCTGGTGTAAACAATATGTATTTACATGCATTTACCGATGGTAGAGACGTTGACCCAAAAAGTGGAAAAGGCTTTCTAGAAGACATTGTAGCATACGGTTCTGATAAAAACACAAAATTGGCAACGGTTATTGGTAGATATTACGCCATGGACCGCGACAAAAGATGGGAACGCGTTAAAGAAGCTTACGATGTAATTGTAAATTCCGAAGGTGAAAAATCTACCGATATCGGCAAAACAATCCAAAAAAGCTATGATGCCGATATTACTGATGAGTTTATTAAACCTATCGTAATGACCAATACGGACGGTACTCCTATTGCTTCTGTAAAGGAAGGCGATGTGGTTATCTTCTTTAACTTTAGAACTGACCGTGGTAGAGAATTGACCCAAGTGCTAAGTCAAGTAGATATGCATGAACAGAATATGCACAAACTTGATCTTTACTATGTTACCCTTACCAATTATGATGAATCTTACAACAATGTTCATGTTGTCTACAATAAGGACAATATTGTAGAAACGCTAGGTGAGGTTTTATCCAATGCAGGTAAAAAACAAATAAGAATTGCCGAAACAGAAAAGTATCCACACGTTACTTTCTTTTTCAATGGCGGTAGAGAAGTTCCTTTTGAAGGAGAATCGCGTATATTATGTCCGTCACCAAAAGTGGCTACATACGATCTGCAACCAGAAATGAGTGCATTTGAGATTAGGGATAAAATCATCCCTGAAATCAAAAAAGGAGATGTAGATTTTATTTGCTTGAACTTTGCGAATCCAGATATGGTTGGTCATACCGGTGACATGAATGCCGCGATCAAGGCATGTGAAACTGTTGACGAATGCGCAAAAGACGTTATTACCGCAGCTATAGAAAAAGATTTCTCCGTAATCGTAATTGCTGACCACGGTAACTGTGAGACCATGATCAACGAAGATGGCTCACCTAACACGGCACATACCACCAACCCTGTACCATTAATTTTGGTGGACAAGGATATTCATCAAATCAAAGATGGTGTACTAGGTGATATTGCACCAACGATATTAAAATTAATGGGCGTTGAACAATCAAAATTTATGACCCAAAATTCTTTGGTATAATTACATAACCAACCCATTAGCACATCATGAGCACGATTAAAATAAAAACAGCTGAAGAGATTGAATTAATGCGAGAAAGCGCCTTGATCGTTTCCAAGACCTTGGGAATGATCGCTGCAGAAGTTAAACCGGGAGTTACGACTCTTCAGTTAGATGCTATGGCAGAAACTTTTATTCGCGATCATGGTGCAGTACCTGGCTTTTTAGGCTTATATGATTTTCCAAACTCGTTATGTATGAGCCCTAATGCACAAGTGGTACATGGTATTCCAAATAATACACCATTGAAAGAAGGTGATATCATCTCAATAGATTGCGGTGCTTTAAAAAACGAATTCTACGGTGATCATGCTTACACCTTTGAAGTAGGCGAAGTTAGCCCTGAGGTAAAAAAACTACTTGAGGTCACTAAAAAATCACTCTACGTTGGCATACGTGAATTTAAAGTAGGTAACCGTGTTGGTGATGTAGGTTATGCTATTCAAAAATTTACGGAAGACCATGGCTACGGAGTGGTACGTGAATTGGTTGGTCATGGTTTGGGAAGAAAAATGCACGAAGGTCCTGAAATGCCAAATTATGGTAGACGCGGAAGAGGTAAAAAATTTCTTGAAGGTATGACGGTAGCTATAGAACCTATGACCAATATGGGTACTAAAAATATTAAACAACTTAAAGACGGATGGACGATACTTACCGCAGATGGTCAACCTAGCGCCCATTTTGAGCATGATGTTGCTATTGTGAATGGAAAACCAGAGCTATTATCGACTTTTAAATACATTTATGAAGCCTTGGGTATTGAAAGTGATGAAGAAGATGAGTTTACTTCTTCCATCGTAAAAAGCTAGTCAACAAGCATGAAAAAAATTTTTAAATTTTTTCTCAACCTTGTTCCTAGACCGGTATTAATTTCACTTAGCTATTTGGTGAAACCATTTTTTAAGGCTTATTACCGGGGCAACACCTATGAAGATCCAATTGATGGCAACACCTTTAGAAGTTTTCTACCATATGGCTATGAAAATCCGCGGGAAAATGTGCTTTCTCCGTCTACCCTATCTTTGGAAAGACATAGATTGCTATGGATGTTTCTGAAAAAGGAAACGGACTTTTTTACAGCCCGTTTACACGTATTACATTTTGCGCCAGAACAAGCTTTCTATAAAAGATTTAGAAAATTAAAGAACCTGAATTACGTAACTACAGACCTAAATTCTCCCTTAGCGGACGTTAAAGCAGATATATGCAACTTGCCTTTTGAAGACAACAAGTTCGATGTAATTTTATGCAATCATGTATTAGAACACATACCAGATGACACCAAAGCGATGTCAGAATTATATAGAATTTTAAAACCAGGCGGTTGGGGCATTTTTCAAATACCACAAGACTTAAATAGGGAAAACACCTTTGAAGATGATTCTATAACGGACAAAGTAGAACGCGCAAAGATTTTTGGTCAATATGACCATGTTCGAATTTATGGTAGAGACTATTTCAATAAATTGAGAACTATTGGTTTTACGGTCGAAGAAATAAATTTCACAAAACTTTTGAGCCAAGAAGAAATAAATAGATACCGACTAGCTCCTGGTGAAATCATTCCATTAGTAAAGAAATAATTATTCCACTACTAACGATTTAAATCCTTGTGTCATATATTCCTGAGTATCACCATGCTCATCTATGTATACGATATAAGCCTCTAAACTTTTATTCTCACTGATTACCTTAAACGCCTCATCTAAGTCCATCGCCATAAAAGCGGTAGCATAACCGTCTGCCGTAGCACAATTATCCGCCAAAATGGTTACGCCTAGTGTATTGGATAATTGCGTGTAACCGGTTTTAGGATTTACGGTATGCACATATTTTTTACCAGTTGCCTCATCTACCCTGTATTTACGGTAATTTCCTGACGAAGCCAATGCCTTGTCGTTTAAATTGATTAAAATCTTGGTTGCCCTGCTTATATCCATTTCAGGGTCATCAATACCTACTACCCAAGATTTATTCTTAAGCACGTTTTTACCTTTCGCTACAAGTTCACCACCCACTTCTATTAAGTAGTTTTGAATTCCCTTAGCATTTAACATGGCAGCCAACCTATCTATTGCATAACCTTTGGCAATTGAATTAAAATCTAAATAGATGCGACTATCGGTCTTTATAATTTGATTATTCTGATTTAAAGAAACCTTGTCAAGACCAACATAATTTAAAAGACTATCCACTTTTAAACTATCCATAGTTATTTTTTGCTCAGGTCCAAAACCCCAAGCATTCACCAATGTTCCAACAGTAGGATCAAAGAAGCCATCTGTTTGTTCATGAATGGTTTGTGACAGCTGTAAAACCTCCTTGAACATAGCATCTACAACCACAGTGCTATCACCATTATTGACCCTTGATATATCCGACTCTGGAATATATGTAGATAACGATTGGTTAATGACCGCAAATACTGAATCAATTTCTGGTTGTAAGTCGGATTTATTCTCTGTAAAGGATATAATACTATATGAAGTACCTAAGGCTCCACCAACATTATCATTACGGACAAAACTATCATTGCCGAATTTACACGATTGAAGACCAACAGCAAGCAAACCAATTATTAAAAAGAACTTTTTCATATTTCTACCAAACCATCATAATCAACAATATACTCCTCATCTAAATACACCGGTAAATTATGGTCAGCTGCATTCACCAACCCCACACCTGCATAAAATGTAGTTGCCTCAAACTTAAGGGCGTGTTCTTTCATTTTCTTTAAATCGGACATAAAAAAATCTAAATCCTTGGGATCACCTGGATATTCAATTGCCTTAACCACAATAAAACGCATCTTCTTATCCTTGGTACAAACAAATTGCGGATTCTTACGCAATTCACTATTGACCGCTAAAAACTCAAACCCTGCTTCCTCTAACTGCTTCCCAACAATATTCATTGCCAAATTGTGAAGCTCCTGTTCTGTTAATACGTGCATATCTAAATAAAATTATAAAAAAAACCGATACATTACATACCGGTTAATTTATTCTATTTCAACAACTTATAGCTTATCCTCCAAAGTCATCAAAACGTATATGTTCATCTGGAATTCCGAAATCTTCACCCATTTTCTGAACAGCTTTGTTCATTAACGGTGGTCCACAGAAATAAAGTTCAATATCTTCTGGAGACTCATGAAGACTTAAGTAATTATCAATTACACAATTGTGTATGAAACCTACGAAACCATCACCAGGTGCATCTATATTCTCTTTTACTTTCCAATTATCTTCTTCTAATGGTTCTGATAATGCCAAGTAGAATTTGAAATTTGGAAACTCTTCTTCCAACTTATAGAAATGATCCAAGTAGAAAAGTTCTCTTTTAGAACGACCACCGTACCAGTAAGTTACTTTTCTATCGGTCTTTAAAGTTTTAAATAGGTGATATAAGTGAGAGCGCATTGGCGCCATACCTGCACCACCACCTACGTACAACATTTCTGAATCTGATTCATTGATGAAGAATTCACCGTAAGGACCGGAGATTGTACAATCATCACCAGGCTTCAAATTAAAGATATAAGATGACGCAACACCAGGGTTAACATCCATCCATCCGTTCTTAGCACGATCCCATGGCGGAGTAGCAATACGTACGTTCAACATAATTTCTCTACCCTCAGCTGGGAAAGAAGCCATTGAATAAGCTCTCTCAACCGTTTCTGGATTCTTCATCACCAAAGGCCAAAGGTTGAACTTATCCCACTCTGCTTGGAACTTATCTGGAGTTTCATGCTCTTCTGGGTGAGCGGTAATATCTATATCAGCATACTTAACCTCACACTCAGGAATCTCAATTTGAATATAACCACCAGCTTTATAGCCCATATCTTCTGGAATCTCAACTACAAATTCCTTAATAAAAGAAGCAACGTTATAATTACGAACCACTTTCGCAGGCCATTTCTTAATACCGAATACCTCTTCTGGGATGGTAATTTCCATGTCTTGCTTTACCTTAACCTGACAGGCCAAACGTGCTCCATGGTTTAATTCTTTTTTAGAAAAATGAGGAGTTTCAGTAGGTAAGGCCTCACCTCCACCAGAAAGAACGTGACATTCACATTGAATACATGTTCCACCACCACCACAGGCAGATGGTAAAAATACTTTTTGGTTACCTAAGGTAGATAATAATGACCCACCTGATGCAACTTCAATTTTCTTTTCTCCATTTATAGTAATGGTCACAGGACCTGATGGAGAAAGTTTTTGTTTGGTAAACAGAAGCAATGCCACTAACACCATCAACAGTATTAGAAATGCGACAACAGTTATTAGTATTGTTCCGCCAGTACTTGCAGCTAAAATCATAATTATTTGTTTACGTCGTTATAAGAAATCACTTTTTCGTCAATTTCTTCGTTCTTATCTACTACTACCTCTTCTTCAATTGGTGCAACCACTTCTGGCTGAGTTACTTGATTTACTTGTTCCGTTGCCTCTTCAGCATCATCACCGCCACCGGTCAACATACCACCGAAACTTTGAAAACCAATTCCCATTAAACCAGTAATGATAAATGTAATACCTAAACCTCTTAACGGTGCAGGAACATTACTATATCTAATTTTCTCACGAATGGCAGCAATTGCCAAAATAGCCAAGAACCATCCAATTCCAGAACTCACTCCGTAATTAAATGCCAAACCAAAAGTTTCTATCTCTCTTGCCTGCATGAATAACGATCCACCCAAAATTGCACAGTTTACAGCAATCAACGGTAAAAATATACCCAATGAGTTATATAAGGAAGGTGAGAATTTCTCAACTACAATCTCCACCAATTGCACCATTGTTGCAATGGTTGCGATAAATAAGATAAACGATAAAAAGCTAAGATTGTAATCAGCATACTCAGGTCCTAACCAAACCAAGGCACCATCCTGTAGTAAATACTTATCCAATAACCAGTTCATTGGTACGGTAACCGCCAATACGAATATTACAGCAGCACCTAAACCAACAGCAGTAGCAACTTTTTTTGATACCGCCAAATAAGAACACATCCCCAAGAACACGGCAAATACCATGTTATCTATAAAGATGGACTTAAAAAATAATTCTACATGTTCTAACATAATTTCTACTTAAATGTCGTTTAATTTTCTTCTACAAGCGCAGGATTTCTTGAACGTTGTACCCAAATGATAATACCAACAACTATTAACGCTGCCGGTGGTATAATCATAAAACCATTATTCTCATAACCTGTAGCGTACAATCCTGTTTTTTCAATTGGATCACCTAAAACCGGAATACCGAACAATGTTCCCGAACCTAAAAGTTCTCTAAAGAACCCTACGATGATTAGAATAACACCGTAACCTAAAGAGTTACCAATACCATCTAAAAATGAACGCCAAGGACCGTTTGCCAATGCAAATGCCTCAAAACGTCCCATAATAATACAATTGGTAATAATAAGCCCTACGAAAACCGCCAGGGTTTTACTTAGCTCATAAGCAAATGCCTTTAGCACTTGATCCACAATAATTACCAATGTAGCAACTACAATTAGTTGAACAATAATTCTAATTTTTGAAGGTATAATGTTTCTCATCAAAGAGATTACAACATTACCCGCACCCAATACGAACATTACAGAAATTGCCATCACCAAAGATGCTTTTAGTTCTGCCGTAATTGCCAATGCTGAACAGATACCTAACACCTGAATGGTAATAGGGTTGTTATCCGCTAACGGATCTGTAATAAGATTTGTATCTTTTTTTGATAGTAGTGCCATATTACTTTGCTCTAATTGTTTCTAAATAAGGTTTATATAATTTGACAGTTTCGCTGATCATAGCAGAAACACCGTTACCGGTAATAGTAGCGCCCGCCAAGGCATCTACCTCATTATCATCTTTTGTTTTATTCAATGGATCATTATTTCCCTTTGCTACGGATATACCAGCGTATTGAGTTCCATTAAGTATGGTCTCACCCTTAAAATCGTCCATGAAATAACGCATTTTAATGTTGGCACCTAAACCTGGCGTTTCACCTTTATGATCAAAATAAACACCCTGAACCGTCATAGTATCATCTAAAGCGATAAAGCCCCAAATAGCATCCCAAAGTCCTTTACCGTACATAGGAATGATGTAGAATTTCTTCCCATCTTTCTCACCGATAAAAACTGGCAACTTATAAGGTTCTCCCTTTTTAATGTTGGCCAATTGCTTTTTTAAATCAATCAAATAAGCTTCATTGTCCTCAGTGATTTTATCACCTTGAATTACCAATTGCTCCTTGATATAATTAGCAAACTCGTCTTCAACCACATCTGTTGGAATAAAATTAACGCTACCGGCATCATCACCATTTTCGTTAACACCCATTGCATATAAAATGTTCTGTTGTTTTTCAAAACGCTCATTCTCTTTGATATTTGGTCGCAATGCCGATGCCAAGAATGCAAGTATTGAACCAACTACCACAACCATAACAGCAGCAAAAACTACTGTATAAACGTTACTATCTGTTTTATTAGCCATAATTAAACTGTTTCAGCTTTAAGTTCTTCTGCCTTACCATCTGAATCTTTTGGATAGATAGTAGCATCTTTTAATCTTTTCATTCTATTCTTGATATTGCCCCTAACCACATAATGATCAATTGTAGGTGCAAATACGTTCATTAATAGGATAGCTAAGAACACACCTTCTGGGTATGCAGGGTTGAATACACGGATCATTACAGAAATAAACCCTATAAAGAAACCATAGTACCATTTGCCCTTATTTGTCTGAGAACCAGTTACAGGATCAGTTGCCATGTAAACAATACCAAAGGCAAGACCACCCACAATTAAATGTTTCCAGAAATCAAAACTCATTAAACCGTAGAACTTACTAGATTCTGCAACCCAACCAAATTCAACAACTTGATTGAATATTAAGCCCATAACCAATGAACCGATTACAGCACTTAGCATTATTCTCCAGCTAGCGATTTTTGTGAATATCAAAAACAAACCTCCTAATAAAATCAGGAAAGCAGATGTTTCACCAACAGAACCAGGAATAAATCCGAAGAACATATCCGAAACAGAATAGGACATCTCCGCACCTTTGTTTTGCGCTAAAAATCCTAATATGGTCTCACCAGAGTAGGCATCCACATTTGTAGCTCCTGCCAGAATCTCTTCTGAACGTTCTCTAGCGCCGTAAACCCAAACTTTATCACCACTCATCCAAGTTGGATAAGCGAAGAATAAAAATGCTCTAATTGTTAAGGCAGGATTAAGAATATTCATTCCCGTTCCACCAAAAACCTCTTTACCGATTACAACACCGAAAACTACGGCCACCGCCAACATCCAAAGTGGTGTATCTACAGGAACAATTAATGGAACCAACATACCGGTAACCAAATAACCTTCTTCAACCTCATGACCTTTGATAACAGCAAAAATAAATTCCACTATTAGACCTACAGCATAAGAAACCACAACTAATGGCAAAACCTTAATAATACCGATCCAAAAATTATCCCAAGTAAGGAAATCGTTCATCAACGAAAATTCCTCAGGAAAACCATTGATAGCAGAATAATATTGATAACCCGCATTGAACATTGAAAATATCAACACCGGTACCAGCGCCATAATTACCGTGTTCATGGTACGCTTTAAATCATCTACCGCCTTAACATGTGTACCACCTGCATGGGTAGTCTCATCTGGCGAAAACAAAAAAGTATGAATGGCATTAAAGGCAGGAGCCATTTTCTTACCCTGATACTTCAGTTTAAGTTCGTGTAATTTGCTTTTTAAACTCATTTCTTATCCTATTTCTTTTTGCAATAAATCTAACCCCTCACGAATAATTTTCTGGTGCGGTTGTTTAGAAATACATATAAACTCAGTTAACGAAAAATCTTCAGGAGCCACTTCGTACAAACCTAATTGCTCCATTTCATCCAAATCTTTCACCATACATGCTTTTAAAAGCTGCATTGGAAAAATATCCATTGGAAATACTTTTTCATATTGCCCCGTTACCACGAAAGCCCTATGTTCCCCGTTGGTATTGGTATTTAAATCATATTTCTTGTTAGGCTGCATCCAAGAGAACGTCAAAGCCCTAGTTGCAGAAACTTTATCAAAAACCGGCTTGTTCCATCCAAAGAACTCATAATCATCCCCTTCAGGAATAACCGATACCGTATTATTATAGTATCCCAAAAAGCCATCTGGCTTACTTTTAGAACCTGTAAGCACGTCTCCATTGATCACCCTAAAGTTTTCTTCATTTACACCACTTGCGTAAAGAAATGTAGAGATTTCAGAACCTATTTTTGTTGAATAATACTTTGGTGCTTTTACTGAAGACCCAACAAGGGCTACAATACGCTCTGGATTGTATATTCCCGTAAGCAAGTATTCACCTATAATAATAAGATCTTGTGGAGATACGGTCCAAACCAACTCTCCTTTATTGATAGGATCTACTTTATTGATCTGAGTACCCACCAACCCTGCAGGATGGGGACCAGATACGTTATGCAATTCAACACCCTTCATAGATGATAGTGGTGAAGCACTTGAACCTACCGAAACATGAACTTTACCTGGCGTTAACTTACCAAGTGCTGTTATGGCAGTTTGCAATTCTTTCTCCTTACCCTGTAACACATAATTCAAATCTGCCTGTAACGGAGCACTTGAATAACCGGAAATAAAAATAGCCTTAGGCGTAGTATCCGGATTTGCGATTACATCATAAGGTCTTTGTTTGATAAATGGCCAGCAGCCACTTTTCAACAACGTTGCTTTCAACTCTTCTTTAGATGCATTTTCTACATCTATAGCAGCACCTGAAAGTACCTCTTGTGTTTTATCCGCTAATATCTTTAAGGTCAAAATACGTCTTCTATCCCCTCTTTCAATTTCGATGAGCTCACCACTTACCGGCGAAACAAAAACCATACTCTCTATGTTTTTGTTATAGAACAAAGGCTCGCCCGCTTTCACTTCGGCACCTTGTTTTACCATCATCTTAGGAATAATTCCGTGAAAATCACTTAACTGTATTGCGTAAACATTACTTAAAACAGCTTTTGAAGTAGTCTGTTCTGCGGCGCCCACCAGATTAATGTTGAGCCCTTTCTTAATTCGAATGTCTTTTGACATGTGCGTGTAGACCTTTAGGTTATCAAAATTTGAGCAAATTTAAGTACAAAAAGTTCGTTTTCATAATTATTGTCCCATAAATTAGACAATAGAACGAGCTATATTTTTTAGGCATCCTTTTTGTTTACCTTTACTCAAAAAAAACGGGGTACAATGCGCATTTTCTTCCAACACTTTATTTGTCTTTTATTTTTACAGAATTTGATCGCCCAAGTTCAAGTAGAGGTAAATCCGCCCGAAAATATTAAATCAATAGTTTTCAAAGGTCCCACTGAAGATCAATTTCCTGTTATTAAAATTGGAGAACCACTCTATTTGGAATTTGATGACATCCTTGCAAACGAACAAGATTATTATTACAAAATAGTACACTGCGATTACGATTGGACACCCTCTTCCCTTCTTAAGTCTCAATTCTTAGACGGAGTTGACAACCAGCGCATCACAGATTACGAGAATAGCTATAGTACCTTACAATCATACTCCAACTACCAATTAACCATACCCAATGACAATGTACGCTTAAAGGTTAGCGGCAACTATCTTTTAGAAGTATATAACAGTTATAACGAAATACAGTTTTCAAGAAGGTTTGTTGTCTATAAAGATGTGGTAACCGTTGGTACCGAAATAAAACGATCACGGGACTTTAACTTTATCAACGAAAAACAAGTAGTTCAATTCAGTATAAATTCTGGATCCACCAGATTGATCAACCCCAAAAAAGAAGTAAAAGTTGCTATATTACAGAATCACTATTGGCCCACTATGATCACCAACATAGCCCCACAATACACCTTAGGAAGCGAGCTAGTATATAAATACGACCAAGAAACGGCTTTTTATGGCGGCAATGAATTTTTACTTTTTGATACTAGCGACCTTAGAGCTCCAAGTTCCCAGATTTCAAGTATTGACCTTACCGATTTGTACAACCACTATCTTTTCTCCGACGATTTTAGAAATGACAAACCCTACACTTACTTTCCGGATATCAATGGAGATTTTGTTATTAGAACATTACAAGGTGATAACGCCTCTAGAGAGGCTGAATACACAAACGTCCATTTTAGTCTACCCTATACAGAATTCATTGCCTTAGAAGATGTTTATGTTTTTGGAAAATTCAATAACTACGCCCTAACAGAAGAAAATAAAATGATCTACAATGAAAAGAACGGAATGCTAGAGGTCACTTTAAAGATGAAACAAGGCTTTTACAACTATAAGTACGCTATAAAGAGTGATGATAAAATAAAACTAAACGAAGTTGGCGGTAATTTTCATTTTACCGAGAACACCTATTTGGTATTGGTATATTATAGAAATTTTGGAGATATGTACGATAGTATTATAGGTATAGGCTCTGCCAATTCTAGAAATATCACGAACTAACTGTATATTTACGTTTTTCATCATTTATGGAAAACAAACCAACCACCCAACCAAAAGGCAGATACGAATTAAAATACAGAGGTGTTGACTGCCTAAATTGCGGACACCCGTTAGAATTAAGTGACAAGTATTGCCCAAATTGTTCTCAGGCCAACAGCACTAAAAGGCTAACCATATTAGATTTCTTCGAAGAATTTCTAGCCAATTATGTATCGTACGACTCTAAGTTATGGCGAACCTTGGCAGCCCTTTTATTAAGACCTGGCAAAATCACTAAAGAATATATTTCAGGCAGGCGATTGTCTTACACAAACCCATTTAGGTTTTTACTAAGCCTGTCTATCATCTACTTTTTAATATTAAGCATTAATAGTGAATTTGAATCTTTCAATAAATTCGGTTCTGCCAACAAACGCCCCTTTATAGATTTAAATACGGAATTCAACAATTTGGAATTCGAAAATGAAGCGGAGAGAAAAATTGCACTGGCACAAATAGATTCATTAAAACTAAACAAGTACTTAAAAAACACCATAGACCAAAAAGACTCTATGGTTCTGGCAAATCCGAAATTTTATTTTAATCAAATAGACACCAACGGTTTAACGGATAGATTTTTTAAAAAAATTGATTTTTTCAATACAACGATCAAACATGATACCATTTACTATTTTGATGAGAGTACAGAAAAGTTTGGTATACCCAGCACTAGGGAAAACAAAATGGCCTTTAACCTTGCCAATAGTTTGGTGGAAATAGAAAAACGGCCAGGAACATTTTTAAATACCTTATTTTCCAAACTTCCATTTACAACATTTTTCTTTCTTCCGTTCTTCTCTTTCTTCATTTGGTTGGTCTATATCAGAAAAAAATACACTTATACCGATCATTTAATCTTTAGCTTTCACAATCAGTCATTATTATTTATCTTGCTCATTGTTAGCAATTTGCTCAATGCAGTGTTCAATTTTAGTAGTGAAGGATTATTTATTTTAATTTTCGCTTTCTACCTTTACAAAGCAATGCGCAATTTCTATCAGCAAGGAAGAGTTAAAACGGTTATAAAGTATTTTTTCCTAAACACGATATTTTTTATCTTAGGCATAATAGCTATAACCATATTAATAGCACAAAGCGTATTTACATATTAAATATGATGATAACACAAGTTACTAAAGGCATAAAGATATCGGTACAAACAACTTTTGAAGGCACGTTCTTTAAAAACTACAAAATGCATTATGCTTTTGGGTATACCATTACTATTGAAAACCAAAGTAAAGATGCTGTACAGTTAACTTCTCGTCATTGGAAAATATATGATTCCTTAAATGATATGGAAACTTTGGACGGCGAAGGTGTTATCGGCAAAAAACCTGTTATTCAACCAGGAGAATCGCACACTTACAATTCTGGATGTTTACTGACCTCACCTATTGGCGCCATGAAAGGCCATTACAATATGGTAATTATGAGCAACGCACAAAAATTTAGGGTTTACATACCTACATTTAAATTTAGTGCTCCTTTTGCTCTCAATTAAACCCTTTTAATCTTTTATTAGTTTTTAGTCCTATCCCCTTTTAGTACCTTTGGTCAACTTTTTAATTTAAAAAATTTGACAATGGGTAAAGGATTTTTTCAAGTTCCTACAGCTATTAATGAACCTATTAAAAGCTACGCTCCTGAATCACCAGAAAGAGAAGCGGTTTTAGAACAATACAAAACATATTTTAACGGTCAAGTTGATGTACCTATGTACATTGGCTCAGAAGAAGTACGTACAGGTAACACCAAACCGATGTCCCCTCCGCACGACCATAAACATATAGTTGGCACTTACCATACTGCAGATAAAAAGAACATACAGGATGCTATAGACAACTGTCTTGAATCAAGGAACGCTTGGGCCAACCTAACTTGGGAACAAAGAGCTGCCATATTCTTGAAAGCTGCTGAGCTCATTGCAGGACCGTACCGCGCAAAAATTAATGCGGCTACAATGATCGCACAATCAAAGAACATTCATCAAGCAGAAATTGATGCGGCGTGTGAATTAATTGACTTTTTGCGTTTCAATGTTGAGTACATGTCTCAAATTTACGAAGAGCAGCCAGATTCTGCCGAAGGTATTTGGAACAGAGTAGAATACAGACCATTAGAAGGTTTCATATACGCCATTACCCCATTTAATTTTACTGCTATTGCGGGTAACCTACCGGCTAGTGCAGCTATGATGGGCAATGTGGTTGTTTGGAAACCAAGTGACAGCCAAATTTTCTCGGCAAAAGTTATTGTAGACATATTTAAAGAAGCTGGATTACCTGACGGAGTGATCAATGTAGTTTACGGTGACCCAGTTATGATAACCGACACTGTTTTGTCCAGCCCAGATTTTGCAGGATTACACTTTACAGGTTCTACGCATGTTTTCAAAGAGCTATGGAAACAAATAGGTAACAATATCCACACCTATAAAACATACCCTAAAATAGTTGGAGAAACTGGTGGTAAAGATTTTATTCTGGCACACCCAACAGCCAACACCAAACAAGTAGCAACCGCTATTTCCAGAGGTGCATTTGAATTTCAAGGTCAAAAGTGTAGCGCAGCGTCAAGAGTGTACTTACCAAAATCCACTTCAAAAGAGATTTTAGAATACGTAAAGGCAGATATAGATTCATTTAACAAACCTGGGTCACCAGAAGATATGAGCAACTTTATTACTGCGGTAATACACGAAGGTTCTTTTGATAAATTGGTGAAATACATCAACCAAGCCAAGGAAGATGAAAATGCGGAAATTTACGCAGGTGGTGATTTTGATAAATCTAAAGGCTATTTCATAGAGCCAACGGTAATCTTAACGACAGATCCAAAATACACCACTATGGAAACCGAGTTATTTGGTCCTGTGGTAACCGTTTATGTTTATGATGACAAAGATTGGAGCGAAACTCTTCAATTAATCGATCAAACTTCTGAATATGCATTAACAGGTGCTGTTCTTTCTCAAGATAGATACGCTATTGATGAAGCTACCAAAGCATTACAAAATTGTGCAGGTAATTTCTACATCAATGACAAGCCAACTGGTGCCGTTGTAGGACAACAACCGTTTGGAGGAGCCAGAGCTTCTGGAACAAATGATAAAGCTGGATCAGCTCAAAACTTATTGCGTTGGGTCTCACCTCGATTAATTAAAGAAACCTTCGTTACTCCTGTAGATTACAGATATCCTTTTTTAGGATAAAAAAACAACTAAAAAGGCTGAAATTAATTTCAGCCTTTTTTTTTAATTTACCTTACCTTTAAAGTAAATTACATAGATTATACATTCTTAACATCAACCTTAACACACTTATTATGAAAAAGTTACTATTCACCTTACTTCTAACTAGCTGTATCTCTTTTGCCCAAGACGGACTAACACAAAGCAGCATTCAAGCAGTTTTAACCGGCAATCAATTACAGGTTGTTCAACTTGCCGAAGCTTTCCCTGAAGAAAAATATGATTGGAGACCGGCAGAAGGTATAAGTTCTGTAGGAGAAGCGCTTTTGCACGTAGCAGGTGCCAATTATTTCCTTGCCTCAAAACTAGGCTTTGCCCCGCCAGAGGATGTAGACATCATGGGATTAAGTAAAATTACAGGAAAAGAAAATATTATAGCCGCCCTAAAAAAATCTAATGAATTTGTACTTAAAAACATTACAAAAGTAGAAGATGGTACTTTAGACGAAGAAGTTGATTTCGGATTTATGAAGTCAAACAAACTTGGCGGCCTATTGGCAATTATGGAACACAATGGCGAGCACAAAGGGCAATTAATAGCTTATGCAAGAACTAATGGCGTGGTACCACCATGGAGTAAATAAATAATTTTACAAAGCATAAAAAAGGTCCGTCAATTGAATTTGATGGACTTTTTTTTATTTATTCAACTAAATTAACACCTCACTAACACAATATCAATGTAAATTTAACGTTAATTAATTGTAAACTCAATGTGATTTACCGAACTTTGTACCTCATTTAAAATCAATTGCTTATGATTATTGACAATTTAAAATTACATATCACATGTATTCAAATACATATTTGGAACAACTTAAAGGAATTTGCACGTAAATACAAAAAGGCATATTATAGCTCTTTTTTGTTGTAACACTTTTAACTACCCTTTATACTTTAAAGGCAGATAGACCATTTTCTTAGTTTCAAAAAAATCTTCTTTGAAGTAATTGGTCAACTCAAAGATTTCTGCATTTCTATACTCCTTTAATTCATCTTGCAGATCCCCGCCCTTTAAATACAGAATTCCGTTTCTAATATCGTGTTTTGATTCTTTTTTGATTTTACCCTTTACCCAGTGAACAAAAGTAGGCATCGCCGCTACGGCTCTACTTACGATAAAATCAAATCGGTCAGGTATTTCCTCTACCCTTGCATTAATGGTCTTTACGTTGGTTAGCTGTAATCCTTCAACTACCTCATTTACCACCTTTATCTTCTTTCCTATTGAATCTACCAAAGTAAACTCAACTTCTGGAAAAAAGATAGCTAATGGTATTCCGGGAAAACCACCACCCGTACCCACATCTAAAACAGATGAACCCTCTTTAAATTGAATAAATTTTGCAATTCCCAATGAATGCAAAACATGTCTTAAATAAAGTTCATCTATATCTTTTCTGGATACCACATTAATTTTTTGGTTCCAGTCTTTATATAGTTCCTCTAGTTTCTCAAACCTTCTTTTCTGATCTTCAGATAAATTGGGAAAATTTTCAAATATGATTTCAGCAGTCATCCGTATATTTGTAAATAGATTTAATTAGTATATTCACTCGTGCAAAGATTTGGCTTTTAATTAAGCTATCAAACTATTATAGATTCAATTACATTATATTAAGTAAAAGATTACCGAATTATGGAACAAAATACCATTCGTTTCCCTAGAACTGATTCTGCCAAGTTCTTCAAAACCTTGAACAGCAGAGTTAACGAATACTTTAAAACAAATAAACTTAAAAAGACAGGTAATTGGCGATTACACCTTAAAACTGTAATCATGTTCGCTTTGTTTCTTGCTCCTTATTTTTTGATTTTGACCTTAGGTCTACCTAACTGGGCCAATGTACTTTTGACCATAGTTATGGGTATAGGCATGGCCGGTGTTGGCATGAACGTAATGCATGACGGTAACCACGGAGCCTATTCTAACAAAAAATGGGTGAATAAATTAATGGGAAGCAGTATTTACATCTTAGCCGGAAATGTATATAATTGGCAAGTACAACATAATGTACTTCACCATACGTATACGAACATTCATGAACATGATGAGGACATGGAAGCTGGTAGAATTTTACGTTTTTCCAAACATGCCGAATGGAAGAAACACCATAAGTTTCAACATTTTTATTCTGTATTTCTTTATGGTCTTTTGACTTTCAACTGGGCGATAACCACAGATTTTCAGCAAATGTACCGCTATATGAAGCGTAAATTATCTTACGGAAAACTACCTAGTGCTACCATGAATTGGAGTACACTTATCATTACCAAAATATTGTACATCACCATTTGGATCGTACTACCTATGCTTATTTTAGATATTGCTTGGTGGAAAATATTAATAGGATTCTTTTTAATGCACTACGTTGCAGGTGTAATTCTTAGCGTTGTTTTTCAACTAGCTCATATCGTTGATGATGCGGACACCCCCTTACCCGATGAATCTGGTACCATGAAAAACACTTGGGCCATTCACCAACTGTTTACCACTGTAAATTTTGGAACCAAAAACAGAATAGTAAATTGGTTTACCGGCGGATTGAACCATCAAGTTGAACACCATATATTCCCTAACATTAGCCATGTACATTACACAAAAATTTCAAAAATTGTGAAACAGACGGCACAGGAATTTAATTTACCTTATCACGAGTATAAAACTACCAGAAAAGCTATAATTTCGCACTTTAAACATTTAAAAGAGTTGGGCAAAGAGCCTACTTTACAATACTAGAAATTAAGAGTACCCATGAGCAATCAACTTTCGGACAGAATCAACAGTGTTACACCGTCAGCTACTTTAGAAATGGCTGCTAAAGCCCGTGAACTTAGGGCTGAAGGTAAAGATATTATTGGTCTTAGCTTAGGCGAGCCAGATTTCAATACTCCAGATTACATTAAAGAAGCTGCAATTAAAGCAGTGAACGAAGATTATAATTCCTATACTCCAGTTGATGGATATGTAGACCTTAAAAAAGCTATCATAACCAAATTCAAAAGAGATAACAATTTAAATTATGAGCCTGCTCAAATAGTTGTTTCAACAGGAGCTAAACAATCCTTATACAATGTTGCCCAAGTTATATTGAACGCAGGTGACGAAGTAATTTTACCCTGTCCTTACTGGGTAAGTTACAGCGATATCGTAAAATTAGCAGATGGTGTACCGGTAGAAGTCCCGACTACTTTAGAGAATGATTTTAAAATGACCGCTGAGCAGTTGGAAGCCGCTATTACACCAAAAACCAGAATGTTATGGTATAGTTCTCCTTGTAACCCAAGTGGGTCTATCTATAGTAAAGAAGAATTACGTGCACTAGCGGACGTACTTCAAAAACATCCTCAAATTATAGTGGTCAGCGATGAAATCTATGAGCACATTAACTATGGTGTTACAGCACACGCCTCCATGGCCGAATTTGAAGATATGTATGACCGTACCGTTACGGTAAACGGTGTTGCCAAAGCATTTGCGATGACCGGATGGAGAATTGGATATATTGGTGCTCCTGCATATATTGCACGTGCTACCAACAAATTACAAGGTCAAGTAACCAGTGGTGCAAACTGTATAGCACAACGCGCAGTTATTACAGCTTTAGAAGAATCACCAGAGCGTATAAAGTATATGGTTGATGAGTTTAAAGAAAGACGTAAACTCATTTTAAGCCTATTGAATGAAATTGAAGGTTTTAAATGTAATGAGCCAGAAGGTGCATTTTATGTGTACCCAGATGTTACCGCTTACTTTGGAAAAACCTTGAGAGGCAAGCAAATTAATAATGCATCTGATTTTTCTATGTACATACTAGAAGAAGCAAATGTAGCTACCGTTACGGGAGATGCTTTTGGTAATGGAAACTGTATTCGTATTTCTTATGCGGCGTCTGTAAAAGAAATTAAAGAAGCAATATCAAGAATTAAAGAAGCGCTGAAGTAAACCTCAGCATATATTCATAAAAAAAGTCCCTTTTCTTAAGGGACTTTTTTATTTCTACTATTCTTTACCTTAAGTGCTTTTCCAAAAATAAGGAGTCAATAAAATCAGTACGGTAAATAACTCCAACCTACCGGCTAACATTAAAAATCCGCACCACCATTTTGCAAGATCGGGCAAGCTGTTAAAATTACTTACCGGGTTTAAACTCCCCAAAGCAGGACCTACATTACCTAATGAAGATGCCGCCCCTCCTATGGCAGATTCAAAATCCAACCCCAAGAAACCTAACACCAAAGCACCAATAATAAACAGTAACATGTACAGCACAAAGAAACCTATAATATTATAGACAATTTTTTCCTTTACCGTTTTATCATTGTATCGTACAGGGATTATGGCGTTGGTATGCAACGTACGCTTAAATTCCAATACTCCGTTTTTAATTATCAATAAATGCCTCATAACCTTTATACCACCGGCAGTAGAACCCGCAGAGCCACCCAAAAAGAACAGTCCAAAGAAAAACACGGTTAAAAAAGGTGTCCATTGCGTAAAATCAGCACTAACAAAACCAGTAGTGGTTATCACAGAGATAATCTGAAACAGTGAATGTCTTAAGGCACTTTCCGCCTTTCCTAACACCATAGGATAACCAGGAGTAAGCTCTGTAATATTTGCCTTGAAATATACCACCAAAGCAACGATTATTGTAAAAACGATGATAAAGCCTGCATAGTACCTAAACTCCTCATCCTTTATTACTTTTTGTACTTTACCCTTAAATGCGAAGTAGCTTAATACGAAATTACTACCCGCTAAAAACATAAAGAATATGATGATATATTGAATTAAAGGCTGATCGTTCCAATAGGCTACACTTGCATTTTTAGTTGAAAATCCACCCGTAGATAACGTTGCCATTGCATGATTGATAGCATCAAAAAAGGACATACCAGCTAACTGCAATAATATGGTCTCTGCCACAGTGTATCCAAAATAAATAAGCCAAAGTCGTTTTGCCGTATCAGTAATTCTAGGGTGCAACTTATCCCCAGTAGGTCCTGGTGCCTCTGCAGAGAATAACTGCATACCACCAATACCCAACAAAGGCAGAATGGCAATTGCCAAAACAATGATTCCCATACCACCGATCCAATGGGTTAAACTACGCCAAAAAAGAATTCCTTCGGGCATGGCTTCAATATCATCCATGATTGATGCCCCGGTTGTGGTATAACCTGAAATAGTTTCAAAAAAAGCATTGGTTATCGTCGGTAACGCTCCAGAAAACAGATATGGCAACATCCCGGAAATCGACATTACGATCCACCCAAATGTTACAATGATGTATCCTTCTTTTTGTTTTACCTCTTTTTTATGCCCCCTGGTATAGTACATCATAAAAACACCAACGAACATAGTACAGATAGAAGCAAGTGCAATACTCAAGGTAGCCCCATCTTTATATAGACCACTAACAACTGCAGCCAAAAGCATAAACCCCCCATTACAAAGTAACAGAAGCCCCATGATATGAAATATAATTCTTAAATTAAGTCGCATCTTAAAGGAACATTCGTTCTATTTTAGGAATTTCAGATGGTAGACAACAAACCACTACCCTATCTCCTTCCTGTATATTAAAACCACCAAGTGCAATGTGGCCTACCCCATCCCTAACAACACCACCAATGGTAGCCGCCTTAGGAAAATCTAACTCTCTAATAGTAGCACCGGTCACTTTAGAATTTCTTTTTACGATGAATTCTAAAATTTCGGCGTTTAAGTTGTTTAATCGCATTAATGCTACAACTTCACCTTTTCGAATGTGCCTAAATATATTGTTTGCAGCTAAAAGCTTTTTATTGATCAAGGTATCAATACCTATAGAATGTGAAAGCTGAAAATAATCCATGTTCTCCACCAAGGCTATGGTCTTTTTAATATACTTTGATTTTGCTACCAAGCAAGACATAATATTGGTCTCTGAATTGCCGGTTACCGCAATAAAGGCATCCATGGACTCTAAACTTTCTTCATCTAACAGCTCAACATTTCTACCATCACCATTAATTACCAGTGCATTTGGCAATTCATCAGCAAGATCAAAGGCTTTCTCCTTATTCTTTTCTATCAACTTAACATTGAACTTGTTGGCACACAGATCTCTTGCCGTCTTATAACCTACTTTACTACCACCAAGAATCATTACATTCTTGATTTCAGCTTTTTTCTTTCCAGTTAATTTATACAACTCATCTACACCTTCCTTTACCGTAATAAAGTATACTTGGTCACCTTCTTTAAAAACGGTATCACCACGCGGTATAACCGTATATTGCGTTCCTGTACGTTGCAAGGCTATGGGCATGAAATGTAATTCAGGGAAAATTTTGGCAGCCTCTTTTACCATTTTACCTACAAATGGAGCAGATTTCAGTAAAGAAACCCCAACCATAATCAATTCGCCCTCCTCGAATTCATAGGTATCGTTGAATGCAGATTTATTCAACAACATTTGAATTTCAGTCGCCGCTAATGCTTCGGGTGAAATCAATTCATCTATCCCCAGGTCAGAGAACCTTAAAAGATCCTTATTCTTTATAAACTCGGTATTTGATATTCTGGCAATAGTTCGCTTGCAACCAAGCTGTTTGGCCAACATACAAAGTGTTAAGTTCGTTGTTTCAGAAGAGGTTACCGCAATAACCAAGTCAGAATTTTGCACTTGGGCATCGTTCAACACCGAAATAGAAGTAGCATCACCTTTTAAAACACGAATATCTAAATGGTTATCGGCATAAGCCAGACTCTCTTTTTTAGAATCGATTAAAGTAATATCCTGTGATTCATAGGATAGTAATTTGGCCAAATGAAAGCCTACTTCCCCAGCACCAGCAATTATAATCTTCATTTATCTTATTAGACCGCTAATTATCAAGCATAAAATTTCTCTCTTAAACACTATAAATACTTAAAAGTAGTCTTGAAAACCGTAGCAATTATTATGGGGCAAAATTACATAATTAAATTAGTTTATTCTTTATTTTCAATTCTTTAACCTATCAATGACCAACCTTGGCGGTTAAAAAGGAGTTAAGCTCCTACTATATTGTATATTTGCCAAAAAAATAGCAATATAATGCCCCAAAAAGTTACGCCATACAAAGATTCTGACTTAGGTAAAAAGGAACAGGTGACCAAAATGTTCGATACCATATCTAAAAATTACGACGGTTTAAACAGAGTAATTTCTTTTGGCATTGATATTAAATGGCGTAAAAAAGTTGTTGAAATTTTAAAAAAGGAACAACCTAATTCTATATTAGATATTGCAACAGGTACTGGTGACTTAGCCATAGCACTTACAAAAACAGGTGCAAAAAAAATTGTGGGCCTAGATATTTCTCCGGGAATGTTGGCGGTTGGTAAAGAAAAAGTAACCGATAAAAATTTGGACAATACTATTGAAATGGTAGTTGGTGACAGTGAAAATCTTGTTTTCGATGCTAATTCTTTTGATGCCGTTACCGTGTCTTTTGGAGTACGTAACTTTGAAACCCTTGAAACGGGTATGGCTGAAATTCTTAGAGTTTTAAAACCTAACGGCACGTTAGTGGTCCTGGAAACATCTGTACCCACCAAGACCCCTTACAAACAAGGTTACAATTTCTACACAAAAAATATTCTTCCATTAATTGGAAAAATCTTCTCAAAAGACGATTCGGCATATGGCTATTTAAGCGAATCTGCTTCTGTTTTTCCACATGGAGAAAACTTCAACAATATTTTGCGCGAAATTGGGTTTATAGATGTAACGAATAAACCTCAAACATTTGGGGTTGCTTCAATTTATGTTGCAAAAAAAGCTAATCTATAATATTAGCTGTCTTTCAATATTTATTTGACGTTTTACAATCGTAAACCAGCATTTATGAAGAAGTGGTTTTTAATACCCTTAACGTTGTTGATAACGAATTTAATGAGCGCTCAATTTAATGAGAGCCCTATATTGAATAAACAGAACGAAGATAAAAAACTCTTAAACTGGGGTTACTTCTTAGGTTTAAATCAGTATGATTTTAAAATTGAATATAAAGAAAATGCCAAAGACATATTGGTTAGCAAAAGCTTTGGATTCAACGTTGGACTAATAGGCGAATTAAGACTTAATGAATTTTTTGATGTTCGTTTTGAACCAGGACTGCATTACGGAACCAGACTAATGGGGTTTCCTGGATTTGATGATGAAAGAGATGCCATCAGGGAAATAAAATCTACCTACATCAATTTTCCGGTACTTATTAAAGCAAGTACACGCAGGTTTGGCAACTTTAAACCTTTTTTATTGGCAGGCGGATCTCGTAGTTTAAACCTAGGTAGTAACGAAGAAAGTTTGGACGATAACAGTTCTGGAACATTTAGAATGAAAAAATGGGTGTACAACTACGAACTTGGATTTGGTATTGATTTTTACCTAGAATACTTTAAGTTCACTCCTTCTATACGAGGTGTCTTTGCTCTTACGGATGAACTAGTGCCCGATCAAGACCCTAACAGCCCTTGGACCGGAAATATTGAATCTCTGAAAACCCGAGGCATTTTCATCAACTTCACTTTTGAATAACATTTAACAATTAGCAATTAGCAATTAGCAATTAGCAATTAGCAATTAGCAATTAGCAATTAGCAATTAGCAATTAGCAATTAGCAAAAGTTAAATATTTCGAATTAAAAAGCCGGGCTATTTTCTTATCTCGTGTAATAGAATTGCCGTTGCAGAAGCCACATTTAAGCTCTCTGTGGTTTTTTCGCCAAATTGAGGTATTGCCAATCTATCTGAACATAATTCAGCAACGGTATTTGACACTCCTTTTCCTTCATTACCCATAATCATGATTCCTTTTTTAGGTAATGTGGTAGTATTTACATTATCGCCGTCCATAAATGTTCCATAAATGGGTAATTCTGTTGACCCTAAAAATGTACTTAACGACCTATATTGAATATTGACCCTTGTTATAGACCCCATGGTTGCCTGCAACACTTTTGGATTATAACAATCCACCGTATCATTTGAACAAACAATATCGTTGATACCAAACCAATCGCAAAGCCTTATAATAGTACCCAAATTTCCTGGATCTTGAACACCATCGAGCACCAAAACCCAATCAGAGGCTATTTTTTCTACTTTTTCAGGAATATAAAATACACCAAGATACCCATTTGGGTTCTTTAAGCTACTCATTTGACTTAGCTCCCTTGCACTCACTTGCGTTACCTCATGACCGCCATTATCCAAATCACTTGGGTCAACGGCGAACAATTTGTATAGTCTCATTTGAGATTTCACAACTTCTTCCAAGGTTTTTTTCCCCTCTATTACAAATAGTCCGTGCTCAATTCGGCACTTTTTTTGCTGTAGGCTTTTGATAAGTTTCAATTCACTTTTGACAACCATTCAAATAATGTATTTTTGATTTCTATGAGGATGGCACTTTGCTCCAAAAACATCATGGCTAAATTAAGCTTATTATCCCTACTGGCAATAGTCTTGTTATCCTGTAACTCGCTAAAGAAGGTTGAGGATGATGAACTCTTGGTGATTAAAAACACCATTTATGCTGATTCTATAAAAGTTAACAACGAAGAATTAGAAAGTCTCGTCTATCAAAAACCGAATTCTACTGTTCTAGGATACCCTTTAAGGTTAAATTTATACAACCTTGCCAAAGAAAACCCTGATTCTTCTTACAACGCTTGGTTATACAGAAAAGAGAACAGAAAAAAAAGACTGGATAAACTGCTTTCAGAAAAGCAAGTGGAAAGATTAGGCGAATCTTTTCTGGTCAAGGGACTAAGTAATTGGCTAAAGGATATTGGCGAAGAACCCACTGTTTTAGATACTACCAAAACAAGATTAAGTCTAGAAAAATTAAGCGCCTACTATCAAAGCAAAGGTTATTTCACCAACAATACCACGTATGTAATTGATAGCGCAAGGCATAAAAAGGCCAAGGTAAATTACCATATTGAATTGGGTGATCCCTATATGATAGATTCTTTAGGTAACAACATCTCATCTAGAGCAATAGATTCATTATATTTTTTAAACGCCGCAAATTCACTGATTAAAGAAGGGCAACAATTTGATCTTTCAAATTTTAACGGAGAACGTGAAAGACTCACAGGCATTTTCAGGAATAATGGTATTAGAAATTTTCAAGAAAGCTCTATAACTTTTGATATTTTAAGAGATACCGCTAGAGCTGCAGACGATCAAAAGATGAACATCACCCTTAATATAGGTGACCTAAAGACAAGAGGTGAAAATGAGGTGACCACTTCTGCTTATAAAGTTGAGAAAATCGATAAAATAAATATCTATACAGATTATCTTTCAACAAACAATCAAGATTCCATTTACACTATAGACTACCAAGACTATACCATTCACTATTCTAAAAATTTTGACATTAAACCTAAAACCTTGGCCAATGCCATTTTTTTCAAAAAGGATAGTATTTATAGAGATGTCGATAAAATTAGAACGTCAAGGCAATTAAACGCACTAAACGTTTTTAAGTACCCAAACATAATAT
The DNA here is from genome assembly GCF_048059195.1 of Maribacter sp. HS. NCBI lineage: Bacteria > Pseudomonadati > Bacteroidota > Flavobacteriia > Flavobacteriales > Flavobacteriaceae > Maribacter > Maribacter sp. HS. The sequence goes on along the minus strand of NZ_JAYLVV010000006.1, from coordinate 177,737 downwards.
TTGAAGCAGACAGCCTTGGCAACAAAGTAAACACCAACATCTACTTGGCTCCTAAAACAAAATACGCATTGGGAACCAACTTTGAAGTGAGTAGATCTAATTTAAGAAGACTTGGTGTTGGTTTGGGCACCACCCTACTCATTAGAAACATCTTTAAAGGGGCGGAAAATTTGAGTATCTCGGCAAATGGCTCTTATGGTTTATTAAGCAGCAACACCTTTGAGGCAAATTATTTTTCCGAATTTGGCGGAGACATTTCTTTAGATTTCCCTAGAATATGGTTTCCTTTCATTAATACATCCAGAATTATACCTAATTATACATTACCAAAAACCAGAATAGCTATTGGTACCAATTTTCAAAATAACATTGGTCTGGACAAACAAACCTTCAATACCGTTTTAGGATACAGCTGGACACCCAGTGATTTTGTAAACCACGATGTTGAGCTTTTAAATATTCAATTTGTAAGAAATGTGAACAGTAATAGGTTTTACAATGTATATACAAACACCTACGAACTATTAGATGAAATTGCAGATTCTTATGAAGACGCTACGCTATACCCAGAACTGGCAGAATATTTTGAAACAGATGATAGTGATGATGATCTAAATTTGATCATACCTAGTGGCACAAGCGGATTCACCAATGCTATTCTAGACGGCACAGTAAGTGCTACAACAGATGATTTTGAAGATGTAAATACTATTGAAGAAAGAAGAATAAGACTCACGGAAAACAATTTAATATTTGCATCTAACTACACTTTTAATAAAACGAATAGAACTGGTGTTCTAGATAACACTTTTTATCAATTTCGTTGGAAAATTGAAGGTGCCGGCAACGTACTGTCTGCATTCTCCACTTTTATCCCGTTCAATAAAAATGACGATGATCAACTTTTGGTTTTTGGTGTTCCCTTCTCGCAATACATAAAAAATGAATTTGAATATGTAAAATATTGGGATTTAAAACGGTCTAACGTTTTGGCCGCAAGAGCATTTTTTGGCATCGCTATTCCATACGGCAACTCTGACAACATACCTTTTGTTCGTAGTTATTTTGGTGGTGGATCTAATGACAACAGAGCTTGGTTCCCATATTCATTAGGACCCGGAAGCACTTCTGCTATCAACGATTTCAACGAAGCCAACCTAAAATTAGCTTTAAATCTTGAATATAGATTTCCTATTGCAGGAGATATTAACGGAGCGATCTTCGCTGATGCCGGTAATATTTGGAACGTGCTAGATAATGTTGAAGATCCAGATGCCACTTTTGACGGTTTAGCATCTTTAAAAGATATTGCCCTTGGTACTGGTATGGGTCTTAGATACGACTTCACCTATTTCCTATTTCGATTAGATTTAGGCTTCAAAACTTATAACCCAGCTGAAATTCAGTCTAAACGATGGTTTAGAGATTATAATTTTGCCAATGCTGTTTTGCAAATTGGTATCAACTATCCCTTTTAAATATAATTGTTTTATTACTTTTGTTTTTCATTTTTTTAAGAAACAAACAACAACATAATTATGGCTCACAACATAAAACCGGGAGTTGCAACCGGAGATGAGGTTCAAGAAATCTTCAACTACGCAAAAGAAAAAGGATTTGCACTACCTGCAGTAAACGTAATAGGCTCTGACACTATTAATGGCGTTTTAGAGACTGCAGCTAGCTTAAATGCTCCTGTAATTATACAATTCTCTAATGGCGGAGCTCAGTTCAATGCCGGTAAGGGCCTTTCAAATGATGGACAGCAAGCTGCTATTTTAGGTGCAGTTGCAGGTGCTAAACATGTACACCAATTAGCAGAAGCTTATGGTGCTACGGTAATTTTACATACAGACCATTGTGCTAAAAAATTATTGCCTTGGATAGACGGACTTTTAGATGCAAGTGAAAAACATTTTGCAGAAACCGGTAAATCTTTGTTCAGCTCTCATATGATCGATCTTTCTGAAGAGCCTTTAGAAGAGAACATTGAAATATGTAAAGGTTATTTAGAGCGCATGAGCAAAATGAACATGACCTTAGAGATCGAATTAGGTATTACAGGTGGTGAAGAAGACGGTGTAGATAATTCTGATGTAGATGATTCTAAACTATACACTCAACCAGAAGAAGTAGCGTATGCTTATGAAGAACTTTCTAAAGTAAGCCCTAGATTTACAATTGCCGCTGCTTTTGGTAATGTTCACGGGGTATACAAACCTGGTAACGTAAAATTGACCCCAAAAATCCTTTTGAACTCTCAAGAGTATATTTCTAAAAAATATGGTGTAAAAAACAATCATATTGATTTCGTATTCCACGGTGGGTCAGGCTCTACTGTTGAAGAAATTAGAGAAGGTATTAGCTACGGAGTAATTAAGATGAACATTGATACCGATTTACAATATGCGTTCTTAGCAGGTGTTCGTGATTATGTTCAGGACAATAAAGATTATTTACAATCTCAAATAGGTAACCCTAAGGGAGCAGATGAACCAAACAAAAAATTCTATGACCCAAGAGTTTGGTTAAGAAAAGGAGAAATATCTTTTATTGAAAGATTGAAAAAAGCATTTGAAGATTTAAATAACGTAAATACGTTATAACAACTTAGGATAACCATAAAATGGATGATATGACGGCTTGGTTTAAAAGAAAAGAAAAAGGTATACAAACCTCTACCGAAGAAAAGAAAGACACACCTAAAGGCTTGTGGTACAAATCTCCCACAGGCAAAATTGTTGAGTCAGACGATCTAGCAAAAAACTTTTATGTAAGCCCAGAAGATGATTATCACGTAAGGATAGGAAGTAAAGAATACTTTGAAATTCTTTTCGATGACAATAAGTTCACTGAACTTGATGAGAAGCTTTCTTCTAAAGACCCTTTAAAATTCGAAGACACCAAAAAATATAGTGAGCGTTTAAAAGCAGCTCAGAAAAAAACAGGGTTGAAAGATGCTGTTAGAACAGGCTTTGGTAAGTCTTATGGTAAAGACATCGTTATTTGCTGTATGGATTTTAAATTTATAGGAGGCTCAATGGGTAGTGTTGTAGGTGAAAAAATTGCCCGCGGTATAGATCACGCCATTAAGAAAAAAGTGCCTTTTATGATGATTTCTAAATCTGGTGGTGCTCGTATGATGGAAGCTGCCCTATCATTAATGCAACTGGCAAAGACATCTGCTAAATTGGCTCAATTATCTGAAGCTGGTTTGCCGTACATTTCTTTATGTACAGATCCAACAACGGGTGGTACAACTGCATCGTACGCTATGCTAGGTGATATCAATATTGCAGAGCCAGGTGCACTTATTGGTTTTGCAGGTCCAAGAATTGTAAAGGATACTACAGGTAAAGATTTACCTGAAGGTTTTCAATCTTCAGAATTTTTATTGGAACACGGCTTCTTAGATTTCATTTCACATAGAAGAGATTTAAAGAGAAAAGTTAATCTTTACATAGATTTAATTCAAAATAACCCGGTAAGAGCAGAAAAAACTTCTGCTTAATATTTTAATGATAGAACATCTTCATTAAAGTTATTACGGTCCATCTTAAAGTGCTCGCCCTATCAATTGATTCGGCGAGCATTTTTGATTATAAAATATACTGCACATTTCAATAATAATTGTATATTTGCGCCCTGATTGAAAAACAATCACATACATAAAAATCATTTAAAACAATATTGGAATGTATTTATCAAAAGAAGTAAAAGCCGAAATTTTTAAAAAATACGGCGGTAGCGCAGAAAACACTGGCTCTACAGAAGGACAAATTGCTTTGTTCACACACAGAATCAACCACTTGACCGGTCACTTGAAAAAGAATCACAAAGATTACAACACTGAGCGTTCACTTGTAAAATTGGTGGGTAAAAGAAGAAGTCTTTTAGATTACATGATTAAAAATGACATTGTAAAATACAGAGAGCTTATTAAAGAACTAGGTATTAGAAAATAATTTTTAAAAAGGGGATAGTTAACTATCCCCTTTTTTTTAAGTACTCCATGCCTTAGGAGTTAAAGCCAAGTATTTTGGTAAAGGCGAACAAAAAGCTACACACGGTTTTTCATTGGTCAACACAACAACACAACAACTCCGACCAGAGAAAATTTCAGTCGGAAAGACCATTGTTTAACAAATCTGCATGAGCAGGTTTTAATCAAATTTTATGATTCCAAAAGTATTTAAAGAGGTCATTGACCTTGGGGATGGTAGAGAAATTTCTATCGAAACCGGAAAATTGGCAAAACAGGCACACGGTTCTGTTGTTGTACAATCAGGAAAATGTATGTTATTATGTACAGTTGTTTCCAACTACAAACAAAGTGATGTGGACTTTCTTCCACTAACGGTAGATTACCGTGAAAAATTTGCTGCTGCGGGTCGCTACCCAGGTGGCTTCTTTAAAAGAGAAGCAAGACCAAGTGACGGTGAAGTATTGACCATGCGTTTAGTGGATCGTGTTTTACGTCCATTATTCCCAAAAGATTATCACTCTGAAACTCAGGTGATGATTCAATTAATGTCTCATGACGAAGACGTTATGCCAGATGCTATGGCAGGTTTAGCAGCTTCTGCAGCTATTCAATTATCAGATTTCCCTTTTGAATGCCCAATTTCTGAAGCTAGAGTTGGTCGTGTAAACGGAGAATTCATCATTAACCCAACTAGAGCACAATTAGAGGAGTCTGACATCGATATGATGATTGGAGCATCTGCGGATTCTGTTATGATGGTTGAAGGTGAAATGGATGAGATTTCTGAAGAAGAAATGACCGAAGCAATTAAGTTTGCTCATGAAGCCATTAAAGTACAGTGTGCTGCTCAAGTTAAATTAGCAGAAGCTTTTGGTAAAAAAGAAACACGTGAGTACGAGCCAGAAAGAGAAGATGCTGATTTAGCTCAGAAAATTCACGACATGGCATATGATAAAGTATATGCTGTTGCACAAGCAGGTTCTGCCAAACATGAACGTAGTGCTGCATTTGGTGAAATCAAGGAAGAAATTATCGCTTCTTTTTCTGAAGAAGAGCAAGCAGATTTCGGCGGATTAATTTCTAAATACTACAGCAAAGCTGAAAAAGCTGCTGTTAGAGATTTAACATTGAATGAAGGTTTGCGTTTAGATGGTCGTAAGACAGATGAGATTAGACCTATTTGGTGTGAGGTAAACTATTTACCTTCTACTCATGGATCATCTATTTTCACACGTGGAGAAACTCAAGCTTTAGCTACGGTTACCTTAGGTACAAGTAGAGAAGCAAACCAAATAGACATGCCATCTTACGAAGGTGAAGAGCGTTTCTATTTACACTATAACTTCCCTCCTTTTTCAACAGGTGAAGCAAGACCTATTCGTGGAACATCTCGTAGAGAAGTTGGTCACGGTAACTTGGCTCAACGTGCATTAAAAGGAATGGTTCCTGAAGATTGTCCTTACACAGTACGTGTAGTATCTGAGATTTTAGAATCTAACGGTTCTTCTTCTATGGCTACTGTTTGTGCTGGTACTATGGCAATGATGGATGCCGGTGTTCAATTGAAAAAACCAGTTTCAGGTATTGCAATGGGATTGATTACAGATACTGAATCTGGAAAATATGCTGTTCTTTCCGATATTTTAGGTGATGAAGATCACTTAGGTGATATGGACTTTAAAGTAACCGGTACTGCCGATGGTATTACCGCTTGCCAAATGGATATTAAAGTAAAAGGATTGTCTTATGAAATTCTTGTAAATGCTTTAAAACAAGCTCGTGACGGTCGTTTACACATTTTAGGTAAAATAACCGAAACTATTGAAACACCAAATGCAGAGGTTAAGGATCACGCACCTACAATGGTTACTAGACGTATACCTAATGAGTTTATTGGAGCATTGATCGGTCCTGGTGGAAAAGTAATTCAAGAATTACAAAAAGAAACCGAGACTACTATCGTTATTAACGAAGACCCTGTTACCGAAGAAGGTATTGTTGAAGTACTAGGTGTTGGTAGCAAAGGTATTGATGCTGTTATGGCAAAAATAGATTCTTTATTATTTAAGCCAGAAGTTGGTAGCGTTTACGAAGTAAAGGTTATTAAAATGTTGGACTTTGGTGCTGTTGTAGAATACACAGATGCTCCAGGTAATGAAGTATTGTTGCATGTATCTGAATTGGCATGGGAACGTACAGAAAATGTAACCGATGTTGTGAACATGGGAGACGTATTCGATGTAAAGTACTTTGGTATAGACAAACGTACCCGTAAAGAGAAAGTATCTCGTAAAGCACTTTTACCAAAACCAGAAGGCTTTGTTGAAAGACCACCACGTGATGATAAACGTAGAGATGATCGTCGTGGAAACGATCGTAATCGCGATAGAAAACCTAGAAGAGATTAACTCTTTGTAAGTTTATTCTTAAAGCCTCGACTAATCAGTTGAGGCTTTTTTTGTGCCGTTCAACGGAAAAATGAACTTTTTTTTATTGAATTGTAACATTCGGAAGATTTTTACGTATAAGTATATGCAGTCTATGCAAATTGAACTTAATTTATTTTAATGAGACAGCTTAAGATTACAAAACAGGTCACCAATAGAGAGACCGCATCTTTGGACAAGTACTTACAAGAAATTGGAAAAGTGGACTTGATTACCGCTGATGAAGAAGTAGAGTTGGCACAACGCATCAAGGCAGGCGACCAGATCGCTCTTGAAAAACTTACCAAAGCCAACCTCAGATTCGTGGTGTCAGTTGCCAAGCAGTACCAAAACCAAGGACTTACTTTACCGGATTTGATTAACGAGGGAAACCTTGGTCTTATCAAAGCTGCACAGCGTTTTGACGAAACGCGAGGTTTTAAATTTATCTCATACGCCGTATGGTGGATCCGTCAATCTATATTACAAGCTTTGGCAGAACAATCTCGTATCGTTCGTTTGCCATTGAACAAAATTGGTTCTATCAATAAGATCAACAAAACTTTTGCCTTTTTAGAGCAAGCGCATGAAAGAATGCCTTCTCCAGAAGAAATTGCGAAAGAATTGGATATGACCGTTGATGATGTAAAACAATCATTGAAAAACTCAGGTAGACACGTATCTATGGATGCTCCTCTTATCGATGGTGAAGATTCTAACCTTTATGATGTACTTCGTAGTGGTGAGTCGCCAAACCCAGATAGAGAATTGTTACATGAGTCTTTACGTACAGAAATTGAGCGTGCTTTGGAAACTTTGACTCCTCGTGAGGCAGATGTTATCCGTTTATACTTTGGTCTTGCAGGTCAGCATTCTATGACATTGGAAGAAATTGGTGAAACTTTTGATCTTACAAGAGAAAGAGTTCGTCAAATTAAAGAAAAAGCGATAAGAAGATTAAAGCATACTTCTAGAAGTAAAATATTGAAAACGTATTTGGGTTAAGAATTCAATGCGATAAAGTTATAAAATTACACGTTAATCTTTCCTTAAATTGGCAATATTGGCATATTAGTTGTAATTTTAACGGTAACAACAGTTTATCATGACTGTTCGTTTTTTGATTGATGAATAAACTCCGGCTGATTACCGGAGTTTTTTCATTTATAAAGGTTACTATAATTCGTCTTCTAAAAAGTACCCCTTGTTAAATTCTTAACGATCTTTGCCTATCTTAGGAGCTTACTACCATGCTAATGAGGTACATATCACTAATTCTAATAATTCTACTATTGTTTAATTCGTGTAAAATATCTGATAACACCAAAGAATTTAACAGCTACCCTACGCCTGTTGATGAAAATCTCTGGATTACCTATGGTAAAAATTCCACTTCATTTAAACTATGGTCTCCAAATGCAGAAGAAGTAATATTAAGATTATTTAAAAAAGGTAATGATGTTGAAGCTTTTGAGATATATCCCCTTAAAAAGTCAACCACTGGCGTATGGCACATAGCAGTTCAAGGAGATTTGAATGGAACATACTACACTTACCAGGTAAAGCACAACAATAAATGGTTAAATGAAACTCCCGGTATATATGCGAAAGCAGTAGGCGTTAACGGCAATAGAGCCATGGTGACAAATATGGAATCCACTAATCCTATTGGGTGGCACAATGATCGTTCTCCTCTGTTAAAACAACCAAATGAAGCCATTATTTATGAGCTACATGTGCGTGATATGACCATACACCCACAATCTGGTTCATTCTATCCAGGTAAATATTTAGGGTTAACCGAAAAAGGTACCACTGGAAATAATAATGTATCCACAGGAATTGACCATTTAAAGGAACTGGGTATTACACATGTGCATCTTTTACCCACTTTTGATCACTACGCTATTGACGAGACCAATTTAAATGCACCGCAATTTAATTGGGGGTACGACCCTAACAATTATAACGTTCCAGAAGGTTCATTTTCAACAGATCCATTTAATGCGGAAGTACGTATTAGGGAATTTAAACAAATGATCCAAGCTTTTCATAACAATGGCATAGGTGTAATAATGGACGTTGTTTACAACCATACGGGCAGAACCGACACTTCTAATTTTAATCTTGAAGTTCCCGGTTATTATTACAGACATTGGCAAGACGGATCTTATTCAGATGCCGCTGCCTGCGGTAATGAAACTGCTTCTGAACGTAGTATGATGCGCAAATTCATGATAGAATCTACCACCTATTGGACCAAAGAATATCATATTGATGGTTTTAGGTTCGATTTAATGGGTATTCATGACATTGAGACCATGAATAATGTTGCAGATGCCGTTCTAAAATTAAACCCTGATGCATTACTTTACGGTGAAGGGTGGACCGCAGGAGATTCCCCTTTACCGGAAGAAAAGCGTGCTCTTAAAAAACACATGCAACAATTACCAAAAATTGCAGCTTTTAATGACGATTTACGTGATGGACTAAAAGGGTCTGTTTTTGATGACCAGAGTTTAGGTTTCGTAAGTGGCGCCAAGAATAAACAAGAGTCCATAAAATTTGGAATTGTAGGAGCTATTCAGCATCCTGATGTCAACTACAACAGTGTTAATTATTCCAATACCCCTTGGACCAATGAACCTTGCCAATCTATAAATTATGTCTCTTGCCATGACAACCACACACTTTTTGATAAACTGAAAATTTCAAGACCAGATGCTGACGTAGAAACGTTAATAGCAATGGATAAATTAGCGAATGCCATTGTACTGACCTCACAAGGCACTCCGTTTCTACATGCCGGTGTAGAAATGCTACGTACTAAAAATGGGGAACATAATTCCTATAACCTGCCAGATAGCATTAATCAGATCAACTGGAATTGGAAAATTGAGTATAAGAAAGTGTTCAAATACTACAAAAACTTAATTCGCTTACGAAAAGAACATCCTGCATTTCATATTACTAATGCAAAAGAAGTTCGCGAAAAAGTAAAATTCCAACAGACCAATGATAGCTTTGTTTCTTTCATTATTGATCACAATGCAAACAATGACAATTGGCAGAAAATACTGGTCATTTATAACGCATCAAACAAAAAAATAGATTATAAAATTGAAGGCATTTGGCATAAAGCCGTTTCAGGTAGTACCTTTGACTTTGAAGGTTTACAATTAGTAAAAGATACCATTAAGGTTCCTGCACTTTCCATGTACGTTGCCTTTCAAAAATGAGTATTATTTATAATATAATCCAATCATATGAGTTCAGATTCTCAGCCAAATAACCCGCTTCACGGTGTAAAGCTCGTGACCATTTTAGAAGAACTTACGGAGAAATACTCTTGGGAAGATTTAGCAGGACAAGTAAATATCAATTGTTTTAAAAGTAACCCTTCTATAAAATCAAGTTTAAAGTTTTTACGTAGAACTCCATGGGCCAGAGAAAAAGTAGAACATTTATACTTACAATCCTTTAAAAAATAATGGGCTTTCATATTGTACTTATAGAACCTGAAATTCCTAACAACACTGGTAACATTGGCAGATTGGCACTTGGCACTGGTTCTACCTTACATTTGGTTAAACCTTTTGGTTTTGAGCTAAGCGATAAACGATTAAAAAGAGCGGGGCTAGATTATTGGCAACATCTTAATGTGGTCATGTATGAAAACGTAGATGCGTTTTTCAAAGAACATGATGACAAAAAAATGATTTTCTTCTCTGCTACCGCAACCAAAAATCATTGGGAAATTGATTTTGAAGATGACATGTTCTTAGTTTTTGGAAAAGAATCTGTTGGGCTACCTAAGACCTTATTAAACAAACATCAAGAAAACACGGTTAAGATACCATTATACAGTACACATATTAGAAGTCTTAATTTGGCAAATGCTGTTGCTATTTCTATTTATGAAGGTTTAAGACAAATCAGCTAAAGCCCGCTTGACTTTACTTTTCAGAGCTGATTTTATAAAAATTGCATCATATTCCCTGCATATACATTTGATAAAATAAGCACTTCATTTTTAGAATATTCTAAAGCAAAACGGCGTAATAATCGCTTATCGCATTAATAGGATTCACAAGTCGTTAAAATTTTCCTTTACCCAATTATTCGCAGATTAAATGCTTATTTTCAAGCAACCAATTATTCAAATTATCCACCAAACAACGACTCTTATGAACTCGAAAATTTCGGCAATTGTTGTCCTTCTATTTTTTTCCTTTACCTCTACTGTATTTGCGCAGAAAAAGAAAGCAAAAAATAATACTCAAGATGTTGTAATCGACAAAGCTTTCTATGAAAATTTGGAATGGCGAAATATTGGCCCCGTACGTGGAGGTCGATCGCTTGGTTCCACGGGTAGCCCTAGCAGACCTAATGAGTATTATTTTGGAGCAACGGGCGGTGGATTATGGAAAACCACTGATGGTGGTAACGAATGGGAACCTGTTACAGACGGGCAAATAACCAGCTCTTCCGTTGGTGCGGTTGCAGTTGCCGAAACCAACCCAGATATTGTTTATATAGGCATGGGAGAAGTTCAATTGCGCGGAAGTATTACTCAAGGTGATGGTGTTTACAAATCTACTGATGCCGGTAAAACTTGGGAACACTTAGGTCTTGAAGAAACCCAAGCTGTTTCAAGAATCAGAATACACCCCACAAATGAGAATATTGTTTATGTAGCAGCATTGGGTCATCCGTATGGCGACAATGAAGAAAGGGGCGTTTTTAAAAGTATTGATGGTGGAAAAACATGGAAGAAAACTTTATATGTTAGCGATAAGGCGGGTGCTGTAGATTTAATTATAGACCGTAACAACCCAAATGTTTTATACGCCAGCACTTGGCAAGTTCAACGTAAAGCATGGAAAATGTGGGGCGGTGGTCCGGATTGTAAACTATGGAAATCTACCGATGGCGGAGAAACCTGGAGTGATCTGTCTAATAACCCAGGTATGCCCGCAGGACCGTTAGGTAAAATTGGTGTAACGGTATCCCCTGCGGATTCTAACAGAGTATGGGCCATTGTAGAAGCTAATGAAGGTGGTGTTTTTAGATCGGACGATGCCGGTAAAACATGGACCAAAACCAATAACGAAAGAAAACTAAGACAACGCGCATTTTACTATTCTAGAATTTACGCCGACCCTGTTGATAAAGAAACCGTATACGGACTAAATGTTGATTTTTGGAAGTCTACGGATGGTGGGGTAACTTTTGATACTGAAATTAAAGTTCCACATGGTGACAATCATGATCTTTGGATAGACCCTAACGATCCTAACAGAATGATCTCATCAAACGATGGCGGTGGCGTGGTAAGTATCAACGGTGGTAAATCATGGACAGAGGAAGATTACACCACAACACAGTTATATCATGTAATGACCACAAACGATGTACCTTACCATGTGGCTGGTGCTCAACAAGATAATAGTACCATTGCCGTACCAAGTGATGGCTGGGGCCATATGCAGGCAAGAGGTCAAGGGGATGGTTGGGCATATGCCGTAGGAGGTGGTGAAAGCGGGTGGATCACCCAACACCCTACCAACTTGGATATATTTTATGCAGGTAGCCAAGGTGCACTCTTAACCAGGTATGATCGTAGTAACGGCCAATCTAGGGATATACAGGTGTATCCACGGTTTTTCTCTGGTGAACCGGCAAGCGCTTTGCCAGAACGTTGGCAATGGACCTTCCCTATTATGTTTGCACCACAAGATGAAAACGTAATGTATACCTGCTCCCAACATGTTTGGAAAACTACCGATGATGGTCAATCTTGGGAAAAAATAAGTCCTGATCTTACCTATGCAGACCCATCTACTTTGGGAAAGACCGGAGGTATCATTACTATGGATATGAATGGTCCTGAAATTTACGCAACCGTTTTTGCGCTTGCCCCATCTAATCATGACATTAATACCATATGGGCAGGATCAGATGATGGAAAAATACATATTACAAGAGACGGTGGCAAAAATTGGTCAGATATTACTCCAAAAGAATTACCTAAATTTTCAAGGGTAAGTATTATTGATGAATCTCTTCACAATCCTGGCACCCTTTACGTAGCCGCCAATAGATACCAAGTAGACGACAGGCAACCCTATGTATTTAAAACCCATGATTATGGTAAAACTTGGACTAAAATTATTAATGGTATTGCAGACGGGCATTTTGCAAGAGCTGTTCGTGAAGATCCAGTAAGGGAGGGACTTTTATTTTTAGCAACGGAACATGGCGTATATTTCTCTATGAACGATGGCGAACTTTGGCAAAGCCTTCAACTTAAATTACCAGATACACCGGTAAGAGATTTGGTAGTTAAAGACAATGATGTTGTTCTTGGTACTCACGGAAGAGGCTTCTGGATTTTAGATGATATTCAACCGCTAAGACAGTATTCCTCGGAAATGGTTGAACAAGAAGCTATTCTTTTTAAACCTACCAACGCTATTAGAGGTGTTACCGATGCTTCTATTCAGTATTATCTTAAAGAAGAAAAAGATACCATCACCTTTGAAATTTTTGACGCAAATGACAAATTGATCAACACCTTTACTGGTAGCAAACCAAAATACGAAGTAGACCCTAATTTACCCTATTGGCTTAAAGGAGGCTCTACAAAGCCAACCACCGCAAAAGGGATAAACACGTTCACCTGGGATATGAGATACACAGGAGCTACAACATTTGACGGAATGATCATTTGGAGCGCAAGACCTGCCAGAGGTCCAAAAGCACCCATAGGTACTTACAAGGTTAAAATGAAATCCGGAAATTATGAGCAAACCTATTCATTCAATATAGAAATGGACCCAAATCTAAAAGGCATTACAAAAGAAGATTTGGATGAGCAATTTGAGCTTTCCAATAAAATTATGGAAAAAACCTCTTCTGCAAATGAAACGGTAATCAAAATACGTGATATCAAAAAGCAAATTCACGATGCTAAAGAAGATATTGACGCTACTGACTATGAAACAATCGTATCGCCATTTCTAAGTGAGATCACTGAAGTTGAAGAAGCTCTTTACCAAGTTAAAAATCAATCAGGTCAAGATCCTTTGAACTTCCCCATTAAACTCAACAACAGATTGGCATCTTTACGCCGAAGTGTAGAATCTGGAGAAGCAAGACCAACAAACGGTGCCTACAAAGTATATGAAGAGTTATCGGCAGAACTCACTATTGAGCTAAACAAATTGAACGGAATTTTTGACAAATACAAGTCAAAGATAAATCCTATTCTCATAAAAAGTGGCGGTACGGCAATTGATTGATCGTAGTTAAAGCAAATCTAAAACAACTGTAGAACGAATTACAAATCCGTATTTTTGTACTGAACAATAAAGGTTTTATAAAATGAAAAAGGCAAGCATAGCGCCATCTCTTTTAGCTGCAGATTTTGGTAATTTACAACGCGATGTAGAAATGGTGAACGCCAGTGAAGCAACGTATCACCATATAGATGTCATGGACGGCGTTTTTGTTCCAAACATATCTTATGGTATGCCCGTAGTTAAAGCTATTCAAAAACATGCTACAATTCCTTTAGATGTGCATTTAATGATTGTTGACCCAGATAGGTATTTGGAAGAATTTGCCAAACTTGGAGCACATATTCTAACCGTTCATTATGAAGCCTGCACTCATTTACATAGAACCATACAAGCCATTAAAGCTTTGGGCATGAAAGCAGGTGTAGCGTTAAATCCGCATACCAACGTATCTCTTTTAGAAGATATTATTCAAGATATTGATGTGGTTTTGATCATGAGCGTTAACCCCGGCTTTGGTGGACAATCGTTCATTGAAAACACTTATGATAAAATAAAAGCTGTAAAGGCGATGATTACCAGAAAAAATTCGTCTGCTTTGATTGAAATTGATGGTGGTGTTACCACGGCCAACTCTCAAAAATTAGTTGATGCCGGCGCAGATATTTTGGTTGCCGGTAGTTTTGTTTTTAAAAGCGAAGACCCAACAACTACTATTAAAGATTTAAAGGGATGAAAACTGAATTTGATATTGTCATCGTTGGCGGAGGACCAATTGGTATAGCATGCGGATTAGAGGCTAAAAAAAACGGACTTTCTTATCTGATCATTGAAAAGGGCCCTATTGTAAATTCCCTTTTCCACTACCCTAGCAATATGCAATTTTTCTCTTCATCGGAAAAATTGGAGATAGATGAAATACCATTTATCAGTAAAGAAGCGAAACCTAAAAGAGACGAGGCATTAGAATACTACAGACGAATTGTTACTTCAAATAAGTTGCATATAAATTTGTTCGAAAAGGTTGAGAACGTTCAAAAAAAGGGAGAAATATTCACTATTACATCCAACAAAAATACATACACCTCAAAGCAAATTGTGGTAGCAACCGGTTTCTATGACTTACCCAACTTACTGAACGTACCGGGAGAAGACTTGAAAAAGGTTGTTCACTATTACGATAATCCACATTACTATGCCGGACAAAAAGTTGCAGTTATAGGAGCAAGCAATTCTGCAATTGATGCTGCCTTGGAATGTTACAGAAAAGGTGCAGAAGTTACACTGATCATTAGAGGTCAAGAAGTTGGTCAACGTGTAAAATA
The DNA here is from genome assembly GCF_048059195.1 of Maribacter sp. HS. Classification (NCBI taxonomy): domain Bacteria; kingdom Pseudomonadati; phylum Bacteroidota; class Flavobacteriia; order Flavobacteriales; family Flavobacteriaceae; genus Maribacter; species Maribacter sp. HS. The sequence goes on along the minus strand of NZ_JAYLVV010000006.1, from coordinate 162,700 downwards.
TTGGGTAAGACCAGATATCATTAACCGTATAGAGGAAGGAAGTATTAAAGCCTATTTCAACACAACGGTTAAAGCCATTACCAATGACAGTATCCTTTTGAACACTGATACGGGCGAGGAAGAAATTGAAAATGATTTTGTTTTAGCGCTTACCGGATATAGACCCAATTTTAGTTTCTTAGAAAAATTAGGCGTAAACATTAGTGAAGATGATAAAAAACTCCCTGAATACAATCCAGAAACCATGGAAACCAACGTGTCTGGGTTATACTTGGCCGGGGTAATATGTGGTGGTATGGAAACTCATAAATGGTTTATTGAAAACTCAAGAATACATGCTAAAATGATTGTAAAAAATATTGTTCTAAGCTCTGTAACTACATAATCCATTGACTTTTAACAGATAACAATCGCTCTAAACAATAGGTAACATATATGGACGTTATGTAGAGTACTTAACTACTAAACCTACCATTATGATATTTTTTGGCACTGGATCAGCTAGTCTTGATTCGGTAAAAACAAGAAACATTACTTGTCAACATTGCAATAATCAAGATACTATTTACATTAATATTTACAGAAGGCACGCACATGTTTTTTGGATCCCTGTTTTTCCATTGGGTAAAAGTGGTAGTACTTACTGCACACATTGCAAAGAGACTTTAAGTCCTAAGCAGATGCCCGAAGCTCTTAAAATGCAGTATAAAAATATCAAAGGAGAGGCTAAAGGTCCAATTTGGCAGTTCTCGGGTCTATTGATTTTTGCTCTGTTAATAGTGTTTGCTATTTACTCTAGCGGCAAGAATAAAGAGGATACACAATTATACCTAACACAGCCCGCCGTTGGTGATATTTATGAGTATGAAGCAAATAATGGCAGCTTTTCTACCATGCGACTTGAAAAAGTAACAACAGATAGTTTATTTCTTTCCTTGAACGATTTTGAAATATCAAAAAAGTCCAGAATCTATAAAATTGATAAGGACGAAAATTATTCTGAAATCACTTATGGATATTCTAAAAGTGAAATGATTCAAATGCACAAAGAAGGCATTGTTTTCGATATTAATAGAGATTAAATCTATTAAATATATATAATTTAAAAGCCACATCTTTTCAGATGTGGCTTTTTACTTGTGACCCCGGAGGGATTCAAACCCCAAACCCTCAGAGCCGAAACCTGCCTGCCGGCAGGCAGGTCTGATGCGCTAAATTAATTCTTAAGAATACTTTTCAAGAACTCACGACCGATACCCGATTTATAATATTTTTCTCTAGCTCTTGCTTCAACACTAGTTTTAAACTCCTCTTTATAAACTAAAACCCAAGGTAAAAACCCCTTGGTCGATTTGTTCTTTCCCGAATTATGTTCCACTATTCTTTTTTGAAGATTATTAGTCATTCCTTTATATAAACGACCATCTACTTCACTTTTTAAAACATAAACGTAGTACATAATATAAATCAAAAAGGTCCTGCAAAAAGCAAGACCTTACATTTAAGTGACCCCGGAGGGATTCAAACCCCCAACCCTCAGAGCCGAAATCTGATGCGCTATTCAGTTGCGCCACGAGGCCCATTATACATTTATAATTAGCAAAACTAAAATTCTGCTAATTCTATATTATGCCAATTTCTTCTTTACAATCGTAGAAATTAATTTACCTTCTGCTTGGCCGGCAAGTTCTTTAGACACTATGCCCATTACTTTACCCATATCCTTCATTCCAGAAGCGCCAATAGCATCAATTGTCTGTACAACTACTTTCTCAACTTCTTCTTCAGAAAGTTGTTCTGGTAAAAATTGCTCAATTACAGCAATCTGTGCCAACTCAGGATCAGCAAGGTCTTGTCTACCCTGCTCTATAAAAATTGCAGCACTGTCTTTTCTCTGCTTTACCAGTTTCTGAACAATCTGTATTTCATCTTCTTCAGTTACTTCTGATCCGCCACTAGTACTCGCTACCAATAACGCAGATTTAATAGCTCTAAGCGATTCTAGCGCTACTGAATCCTTTGCTTTCATAGCTAATTTCAACTGCTCCATTACTCTTTGCTGTAAACCCATTTCTTCTATATTTTGGTCTGCGAAGATAAAAAATAAAACCCGAAAACTGACTTAGTTTTCGGGTTTAATACATTACTAAAAATGCAGTGTTAGTCTACATTATCATGTAAAAAAGAGTTATTAGATCTTAATTGAATATCATCGTTGCTATCTCCACTTAACGAGGTTCTAGAGATTTTTTTTTCGCGCGGACTATCCTCTAAATTAACACCTTGTCTTTGATAAGCAGGTTTCTTCTCATCATAACTTGTTGGTGCGTTGTTCTTGAACTTATAATTAAAATCCTTCAACTTACGTCTACGTTCATCAGCTCTTTCCCTCAATAATTCTTCAATAGGGGTATCTAAAGGATCTAACTCCTCTTCCGGTTGCACCTCTCTTCTTGGAGCTACGGTCTTCTTTTCAAAAATAAGCTCATCTTCCACAACTTTTGGCTCAAATTCCTCAGCTTTGGATTTTGCCCCGGTAAGCTTACTTTCCAATTTCATATAGTCATCTAAACTATATCTTTTTTCCCCGTTTTTATTATACTCCAACACAGGAACAATTTCAATGCTATCATTGACATCAATATCCTTAACTTCATCATGGAGGTCAAACATGATTACGTTTTCCTTCTCCTCTTCCTCTCTCTTAGAATATTGAAAGTTGGTAGCAAATCTATCATCTTCATCCTCAACTTTTAATTCCTGTGGGTCTACAACTTCTATATCTCTCAATGAAGTTGGAGCGTCCACTATTACAAAGTCTTCTTCAGAGACATTCTCCGCTAATACTTCCTCATAAAAAACATTAAAATTCCTGATGTAGTTCGTTGTAGGAATCAAATCAAAATCATCTTCCTCAACGAACTCATACTTTTTTACGGGTTTGACTTCTTTTACCTCCTCTTCCTCATCGTCCATCTCTAAAGTATGAACTGTTTTTTGGTTAGATAACAACATTGCCTCTGCACGTTGGCCGTCTTCTAACGTATGAATAATTTTCTTTGATTCGGTATTTACAATATCATCTTGCTGTTCAATGTTAAACCCCGTTGCAATTACGGTTACGGCTATAGCTTCTCCTAAGCTTTCATCTTCACCTACACCCATAATAATGTTTGCTCCGTAGCCAGCTTCTATTTGAATATGATCGTTGATTTCACCAATCTCATCAATAGTAATTTCCTGTGCACCGGAAACGATCAATAACAATACATTCTTAGCTCCTTGGATCTTATTATCGTTCAATAACGGTGAATCCAATGCTTTCATAATAGCCTCATTGGCTCTTGCAGAACCAGATGAAATTGCCGATCCCATGATTGCGGTACCACTATTGGACAATACCGTTTTAGCATCACGTAAATCTATGTTTTGAGTGTAGTGATGTGTAATAACCTCTGCTATACCTCTAGCTGCAGTTGCCAATACTTCATCCGCTTTTGAGAACCCGGCCTTAAAACCTAGGTTACCATACACTTCCCTTAATTTGTTATTGTTAATTACGATTAGCGAATCTACATTTTTACGTAATTTTTCAATACCCAATTGTGCCTGTTCAACTCGCATTTTACCTTCGAATTGAAAAGGCATTGTAACGATACCTACAGTAAGAACATCCATTTCCTTTGCAAACTTGGCAATTACGGGAGCAGCACCAGTTCCTGTTCCCCCGCCCATACCAGCAGTAATGAAAATCATTTTGGTAGTCGTATCCAACATACCTTTTATGTCTTCCATACTTTCCATGGCCGCTTGCTCACCCACTTCAGGATTGGCACCAGCACCCAAACCTTCTGTCAATGATACACCTAACTGTATTTTGTTAGGCACCGGACTATTATCCAAGGCCTGTGAATCAGTATTACAGATTACAAAATCAACTCCGTTGATACCCGCCTGGAACATGTGGTTTATGGCATTACTACCACCACCACCTACACCAATGACTTTTATGACGTTGCTTTGATTCTTTGGCAGATCAAAGGAGATATTATCAAATTCGCTGTTCTTACTCATATTCTAATTATTACTGGTTATGTATTCTTATGCTATGCTTATTACTCTGCGTTATCTAAAAATTCTTTTAACTTTTCAGTCCATTTATCAAAAACAGATTTTCTTTCCTTATGTATATCAGGGCGTTTTACGGTCTCCGTTTTATGCTCTGCATACACCAATTCTTCTTCTTCCTGCTCTTGTATAATTTCTTCCTGTGTTAATTTCAACTTCTCTTGGTTCTTAATGGCATTCATTAAAAGACCAACAGCGGTTGCGTACAACGGACTAGCAACTTCTTCATCAGAATCGCCCGCCAAATGCTCGTTAGGGTACCCAATACGAGTATCCATTCCTGTAATATATTCTACCAATTGCTTTAAATGCTTTAATTGGCTTCCACCACCTGTAAGCACTATACCGGCAATCAGTTTTTTCTTTTGCTCTTCGTGACCGTAGTTTTTGATCTCTACATACACTTGCTCAATAATTTCAACAACTCGTGCATGTATGATCTTAGAAAGGTTCTTTAAAGAAATCTCTTTTGGCTCTCTACCACGTAATCCTGGTATAGATACAATTTCATTATCCCTATTTTCACCCGGCCATGCAGAACCAAATCTTGTTTTTAATAATTCTGCCTGTTTTTCAATAATGGAACAGCCTTCTTTAATATCTTCGGTAATAACACCACCACCAAAAGGTATTACTGCGGTATGCCTAATAATGCCATCTTTGAAAATAGCCAGATCAGTTGTACCACCTCCTATATCGATCAATGCTACACCTGCCTCTTTTTCTTCTTGACTTAGAACGGCATCAGATGAAGCTAAAGGCTCTAACGTAATGTTACCTAGATCTAAACCTGCACTCTTAATGCAACGCCCAACGTTCTTTATAGAAACCACCTGACCAACTACTACATGGAAATTAGCTTCTAACCTACCACCGTACATACCAATAGGCTCACGGATTTCCGCTTGTCCATCAACTTTGTATTCCTGTGGCAATACATGAATAATCTCCTCACCAGGAAGCATGATCAACTTGTGCACTTGACCACATAACATATCCACATCATCTTCACCTATGACTTCCTCAGAATCTTTTCTCGTGATATAATCGCTATGTTGCAGACTTCTTATATGTTGCCCGGCAATACCAACGACTACAGAACCGATCTTAAGCCCTGAGTTTGCCTCTGCTTCCTCTACCGCTTGCTGTATAGATTTTATGGTCTGTGTTATATTATTAACCACACCTCTGTGCACACCTAAACTTTTGGACTTACCTATACCCAAAATCTCAATTTTACCATATTCGTTTTGCTTACCGATTATGGCAACGATTTTCGTTGTTCCTATGTCTAACCCGACTGAATATTTAGTTTGTTCCATTTTAATTATATTTTAGTGCACACCACCTGGTTATTGAATTCTAAACTTACTACCGCATAATCCTCCAAGGTTTCATCCTTGTTCGCTTTGGCATAAAATGCCTTAAAATTGCTGAACTTGGCCTCTAAGTCTTCAATACCGCCTATGTTTACAACAAAATTATTAAGCCTTAACCGTAATTGATATTCACTATCACCTTGAACGTGAATACCTATTACCGATTTTCGAAAAAAATCGTCCTTATTTATATGTTCCAATATGACATAGACATCCTCAAGGCTTTTACCACTGATATTGCCTGTTATAATGGGAACTCTAGCTGAATGATTATTGGAAAGCGGCATTCTCTTTCCTTCATCATCTAAATAGAACTTTTTATCCCCTTCTATGCGTCCGATTGGTTTCCGTTGTACTATTTTCGACGTAAGCTCGCCATCTATTGTAAGATAGACCTGGGCACTTTTCACCATTTCATTGGCCTCAAGGGCCTTTTCTACAGTATTCAAAACTATATTTTCTTTAGGCACATTTTTGAGCCCTCCGCAATTTTGTATTAACAATTTATTAACCGTCCCTTCAGTGAGGTACAAATTTTGGTCACCAATGAATTCTACCTTCATACCGGCCACCTGTTTTGCACTATTTCTTTCGTTAGAAAAAGCGTACAGCCCAGTGATTACAAGTATCAACGCCGCTAATTTTATAAAGCCCAAATTAACCCGCATAAGACATTTCTTTTTTTATTTTCACTACTTCCAAGCCTATATCTCCGGCTCCCATTGTTATCAATACTTCTGGATTTTGATTTTTTACCTCAGAAAGCATTTGTTCCTTTGAAATTAATTTTCTATTACCGTTTGTCATTTTACCTAACAACCATTCTGAATCTACCCCTGTAATAGGCTCTTCCCTAGCAGGGTATATATCTAACAACAGCACATTTTCAAAACGTGACAAGCTTTGTGCAAACTCGTTCGCAAAATCACGTGTTCTTGAAAACAGGTGCGGTTGAAAAATTGCCAACACTTTTTTATTGGGATGCATTTCCGAGACAGCTTCAAAAACCGCATTGATCTCAGTAGGATGATGCGCATAATCGTCGATATAAATGAAATCATCATTTTTTATCTGATATGAGAATCTTCTTTGTACTCCCTTAAAGGTAGACAGTGCCTGTGCAAGGCGATGCGGTGGGGGACCTGCTTGCATCGCCATCGCAAAAGCCACTAAACCATTGAGCAGGTTATGCCTTCCTGGCTTGTTAAATTCAACCCCTTCTAGTTTGAGGTCGGGGGTCTCCAAATCGAATATGTAGGTGCCATGTTCTATTTTTATGTTTCGGATGCAATAATCCGAATCGTCTTCTATACCATAGGTCAACCCTTTTAAAGGCAACCCGTTACGCACAAATAAGGTGCCGCCCGGCTTCAACCGCTCGGTAAAATCCTTAAATGTTTTTTCCAGCTCCTGGGCATCTCCATAAATATCCAAATGATCTGCATCCATAGAGGTCACACAGGCTACATTTGGTGTTAATTGCATAAATGAACGATCAAATTCATCTGCCTCAACAACAGAATATTCCGTTCCTTCCAACAAGAAATTACTATTGAAATCTTCTGATATGCCACCTAAGAAAGCGGTCATTTTTACACCTGTTTCTTTTAACAAATGCGCCAGAATACTAGAGGTGGTCGTTTTACCATGTGTTCCTGCAACTGCCAAACAAAAAGAGTCTTTGGTTATTAGACCCAATACTTCTGATCGTTTTTTAATGGTAAATCCATTCTGTAAAAAGAACTGATATTCCGTATGGTTTGATGATACCGCAGGCGTATACACCACCAAGGTATGTTCCGGGTCATTCTTATACACTTCTGCCACTAGGTCAATACTGTCCTTATAGTGAATATCCATACCAGAAGCTGCCAGTTCCTGGGTCAACGGACTCTCGGTCTTATCGTATCCGGCAACCGTTTTATCTATGAACGCAAAATAACGCGCCAAAGCAGACATACCAATGCCTCCTATGCCAATAAAATACACTCTATGTATTTGCGCTACGTTCATTTTATTGTATTAATTTTTCTATTTCATCACAAATATCAGCCGTAGCATTCGGTAATGCCATTGCCTTGATATTCCTTGATAATTCCTCTTGCTTTTCCGATGTATTAAAGACCGATTCAAACTGCATCTTAAATTGCTCATCAAGCTCTTTTTCCCTGATCATTACTGCCGCATTCTGTTTTACCAATGCCAATGCATTCATGGTCTGATGATCTTCTGCCACCACAGGTGACGGAATAAAAAATGTAGGCTTTCCTACCAAACACAGTTCTGAAACCGCACCTGCACCTGCCCTTGAAATAATGAAATCTGCCGCTACATATGCTTTATCCATAGAATTCAAAAAGGCATGTACTTTTATATTAGCCGACTGATGATCTTTATAGGTTTCATAGTACCCTTTACCACATTGCCAGATTACCTGTAATCCCAAATCTTCAAAGTATGCTAAATGATCCGCTACTAATTGATTTATGCGCCTAGCTCCTAAACTGCCACCCAACACCAACAGCACTTTCTTATTGGTGGTCAATTCAAAATAATCTAAAGCTTCTTCTTTGGTAGCTTTCAATTCCACCAAATCTGACCTAACAGGGTTACCTGTCAATACTATTTTGTCTTTTGGAAAAAACTTCTCCATACCCTCATAGGCCACACAGATTTTCTCCACTTTATCCTTTAATAGTTTATTGGTAATACCCGCAAAGGAATTCTGCTCTTGCAAAACACAAGGAATACCCTTCGTCGTCGCCATTTTTAACAACGGACCACTAGCAAAACCACCTGTACCAATTACGGCATGGGGCTTAAACTTCGATACGATGCTATTTGCTCTCATTAAACTACTTATCAATTTTATTGGAAATAGTAGATTTTTAAGGGTCAGTTTTCGCTGAATTCCCGTAATCCACAATCCCTCTATTTTGTACCCCGCTTGCGGTACTTTTTCCATCTCCATTCTATCCTTTGCCCCTACGAACAAAAATTCAGCATCTGGATACCTCCTTTTCAACTCGTTCGCTATGGCTATCGCCGGATAAATATGTCCTCCGGTACCTCCGCCCGACAAAATAAACCTATAACTGCCCACTTAAAATCTCTAAAGGGTTAGTTTCGTCTATATCAACATCATTGCCAGAAGCACTCTCCTGGGCTATACTTTTATTACTTGCACTAAGTATAATACCTATTGCCAAACAGGTCATCCAACTAGAGGTACCACCACTACTGATCAATGGTAAATTTTGCCCCGTTACCGGAAACAGCTCTACCGCTACCGCCATATTTATTAATGCCTGAAATACTATAGGCAACCCAACACCCAACACCAACAATTTGCTGAATATGGTTGCACAGCCATTTGCCACTACCACTATCCTAAACAACAAGAACATGTAAAAAAGCATTAAAATGAATCCGCCCACCAAACCATATTCTTCTACGATTATCGCATAAATAAAATCCGATGAACTCTGTGGCAAAAAGTTCTTTTGTACACTCTTACCTGCTCCTTTACCTACAATACCACCGGTTGCTATCGCAATCTTGGCACGCTCTATTTGATATGTGCCCTCAGTATCATCCGGATTAGAGAAACTATCTATACGGCTCATCCATGTATCTACCCTATTCGGGAATAGATCCGGAAAAGCTTTCGCCGTTAATATGAAAATGGATAAAAACAGTATTCCCGTACCCACGATCCCCAATAAATATCTCATTGGATATCCTCCTAAAAAACACAATACCATCACCATAGAGAATACAATGGCCGCCGTTGAAAAGTTAGCGGGCAATATTAATGCCACCACTAAGAAAACCGGTAACCATAATGGCAGTATACTTTCCTTAAAGGTTATTTTAATATCCCTCACCTTTGAAAAATAGCGTGCTACATAGATCATCAATACTACCGCTGCTAAATTCGAAGGCTGAAAACCAAAGCCTACCAAAGGCAATCGGATCCAACGACTATCATTGGTACCACCACTAGAAGTGCCTTGCGCCAAAACAAAAATGAGCAACACCAATACAATGGGCAGTGCTATCATAGAAAGCCCTTTGAAGAAATGCGTGGGTATTTTATGTACCCCATAAATAATTCCAAAACCTAAAAACAACAGTATGGCATGTTTTACCAAGTGACCAACCGGTGTACCATTGCCCACTACATATACCAAATTACTACTGGCACTGTACACGGGCAAAAATGAGAACAAGGCCAAAAGCGCCGCAATGGCCCAAATGGCTTTATCTCCTTTTATATTTTGGAATATATTCAACACCTTATAGGTTTTTTACACAGTTCTTAAATTGATCTCCGCGATCTTCATAATTTTTAAATAGATCAAAACTTGCACACGCAGGTGATAACAATACGGTATCTCCACGTTCCGCAATTTTATAGGCAACCTTTACTGCTTCTTCCATAGCATAGGTTTCCACTAAAAGGTCAACAGCCTTACCGAATACGTGCTTGATCTTTTCATTATTCTCGCCCAAGCAAATAATCGCCTTTACCTTTTCACGTACCAATGGCATTAGCTCCATATACTCATTTCCTTTGTCTACCCCACCTACGATCCACACAGTAGGTGTTTTCATACTATCCAATGCGTAATAGGCAGCGTTTACATTAGTTGCCTTTGAGTCGTTTATATACTCCACATGATGTATTTTCAACACCTTTTCCAAACGGTGGGGAGCCCCTTGAAAATTAGAAACACAGGCTCTTATGGTCTCTTTACGAATGCCGACCAATTTTGCAATTGTTGCCGCTGCCATAGTGTTCTTTACATTGTGCTGACCTTCTAAGGCCAAAGTGTTCTTCGTCATGCTAATAGTGTCTGTTGTTGTTTTTATTATTATCTCGTTTTGTTCTATAAATGCACCTTGTTCAACTACTTTTTTCAATGAAAAGGGCATTAATTTTGATTTAACCGGGTGCTTGTTCAGCCAATCCACCAAAACCGTATCATCTGCGTCATAAATCAAATAATCGTTTTCGTCCTGGTTTTCCGCTATTCTGAATTTTGATGCGATGTAATTTTCAAACTCATACTCATACCGATCTAAATGATCCGGTGTAATATTCGTAATCACGGCAATGTGTGGTTTAAAATCTATAATGCCGTCCAATTGAAAACTACTGATCTCAAGTACGCAGTACTCAAAATCATTTTCCGCAACCATTTTTGCATAACTATCACCAATGTTACCCGCCATACCTACATGTAATCCGGCATTTGCCAGAATATGGTTGGTTAACATGGTTGTGGTGGTTTTACCGTTGCTTCCCGTTATACCAATGATTTTGGCATCTGTATATTTTGATGCAAATTCTATTTCTGATATTACAGGAACACCTTTGCCCACCAACTGCTTTACCAAGGGTACTTTATCCGGAATACCCGGACTCTTCATGACCAAATCGGCTTTTAGTATGCGGTCTTCAGAATGCTGTTCTTCTTCCCAATCAATCTCAAAATGTTCAAGAACGTTTTTATACTTTTCTTTTATTTTTCCTTTATCGGATACAAATACATCGTACCCTTTTTTCAATCCTAAAATGGCTGTTCCTACTCCACTTTCCCCTCCGCCTAGTACTACTAAAAGTGCCATTATCTAATTTTTAAGGTCACTATAGTTACAATTGCCAATAGAATACCTACAATCCAAAAACGGGTTACGATCTTACTCTCGTGATACCCTTTTTTCTGATAGTGATGATGTAAGGGCGACATTAAAAATATACGTCTACCCTCGCCAAATTTCTTTTTTGTGTATTTGAAATACCCTACCTGCATCATAACTGAGAGTGACTCTGCAAAGAAGATTCCACATAACACGGGAATCAACAATTCTTTTCGCACAATAATTGCGATCACGGCAATAACCCCACCTATGGTCAAACTTCCCGTATCTCCCATAAATACTTGTGCCGGAAATGCGTTATACCATAAAAACCCGATCAACGCCCCTACAAAAGCGGTAATGAATATCAACAACTCACCAACTCTTGGTATGTACATGATATCCAAATAATCAGAGAAAATAATGTTACCCGATACCAGGGCAAATATGCCCAACGTAAATACTATAATTGCCGATGTACCTGCGGCAAGACCATCTATACCATCGGTTAAATTAGCACCGTTGGATACTGCGGTTACGATCAATATGATGATAGGGATGAACAGCAACCAAGCATATTCTTTTGCCCCTTCTCCAGCCCAAGAAATTAAATTGCTATAGTCAAATTCGTTATTCTTAAAGAACGGCACCGTGGTCATGGTAGATTTAATTTCCTCTCCCTTTACCTGCTCTACGGTATACTCTTGTGTAATTATGGTCTTATCATGATCACGCATGGTCACTTCTGGGTGAAAGTATAATACTGCACCAACTATAAGCCCCAATGTTACCTGACCCAAAACCTTAAACCTGCCTTTTAAACCTTCTTTGTTCTTTTTAAATACTTTGATGTAATCATCCAAAAAGCCAATTGCACCCATCCACAACATGGTAAAGGTCAATAGTATAATGTAAATGTTCTCCAACCTTGCGAACAACAACACCGGGATCAGGGTAGACATAATAATGATCACACCGCCCATAGTTGGTGTGCCCGCTTTTTGCTTTTGCCCATCAAGACCTAGATCACGAATAGTTTCACCTACTTGTTGTTTCTGCAAGAACAGAATTACACGCTTACCGTACACTGTTGCGATCGTCAACGAAAAAAGAATAGCCATTGCGGCACGAAACGTACTAAACTGAAACAGCGTAGCCCCGGGCAACTGGTATTGTTTTTCTAAATATTCAAACAGGTAGGTTAACATAAAATCTTTATTCTTGCTTTTAAGCTTTGGTTATTTATCTAGGCTGCTCAACAGCTCTTTTACTATTTTAAAATCATCGAATTCAACACGAACACCGTTGGTTTCCTGGTAGGTTTCATGCCCTTTTCCTGCAACTAAAATGATATCGTTATCAGCCGCCAATTGACACGCTGTCTTTATGGCCTGCTCCCTATTTTCAATGGAAAGCATCTTTTTTACGTTTTGTGGCTCTACCCCAGCTTCCATTTCGGTGATGATTTCCGTGGGCGATTCCGTTCTAGGGTTGTCCGATGTAAAAATGACCTTATTGCTCATTTCCGTTGCGATATTACCCATTACCGGACGCTTTGATCTGTCTCTATCGCCACCACACCCCACAACGGTGATGACGTTTTCATTTCCAGTTCTCAACGTGTTGATTGTCTCAAGCACATTTTTTAGGGCGTCCGGCGTATGGGCATAATCAACTATTGCCGTAATTCTATTTTTTGATATATAATATTGAAACCTTCCGTCTACATTCTCCAACTCACTTATTAAGCGAAGGGTTTCCAATTGATCCATGCCCAATAAATCTGCGGTTGCATAAATTGCCAGCATATTATAAGCATTGAAATGACCTATTAATTTTGACCACAGCTCGTTGTCATTGATTTTCAACAACTGACCATCAAACTGGTTCTCTAAAATCTGCGCCCTATAATCGGCATAGTTCTTTAGCGCGTACGTGGCTTTTCTAGCTTTGGTATTCTGCAACATGATCAAGCCGTTCTTATCATCTAAATTGGTCAATGCAAAAGCTGTCTTTGGCAACTGATCGAACAATATTTTCTTGGTATCACGATATTCTGCGAAGGTCTTATGATAGTCTAGGTGATCATGGGAAAGATTGGTGAAAATTGCTCCCGCAAAAGCCAAACCTTCCGTTCTTTTTTGATGAATACCATGAGAACTCACTTCCATAAAGCAATATTCCACACCGGCATCGTTCATTAATTTTAAATGCTTGTTGATCACCAATGCGTCGGGCGTGGTATGTTTTGTAGGAAACTCGGTATCATCTACCATAATTTTTATGGTGGACAACAGCCCCACTTTATACCCTGCCTTTTTAAACAATTGATACAACAAACTAGATACCGTTGTTTTACCATTGGTACCCGTAACACCTACCAGTTTTAAATTTTTTGATGGCGTACCGTAATAGTTAGAAGCCATCAATGCCAATGCTTGATTTCCGCTTTCTACCTGTACATACGTCACATCATCTACCATAGCTGCGGGCAACTCTTCGCATATGATCGCTCTTGCACCAGCTTTTACTACGGCATCTATATATTTATGTCCATCGGTAATGGTACCTTTTATAGCAACAAAGGCATCGGATTTTTGCACTTCACGGGAATCGAACTGTACCGAAGCTATATCACAAGTGGTAGTACCGCTAACAGCAGTAATACGCACCCCATATAATATGTCTTTCAATTGCATCATATCAACTCCAACACTATTTTTTTCACTGATTTCAAGTCTGTTCCCTTAGAGATCGATTGGCGCTTTACCTTTCCGTTCCCTTTCACCTCTACTTCAATTCCTAAATTCTCTAAAATGGCAACGGCATCCATTCCGCACATTCCCTTTACATTGGGCACCTCAGCATATTTCTGCTGTGCCTTCTTATAGTAGCCATTATGAGAATCCTCATTATCCGCCACCAACACATCTTTGACATCCACCTCACTGGTTAATGGCGATGTTGCATAGACTTTCTGTGCTACGGACTTAAATACCGGCCCGGATACATCTGCACCATAATACCCTACACTTTTATCTGGCTTATGAATTACCACTATACATGAGTATTTTGGTTCGTCTGCCGGAAAATAACCTGCAAAAGATGAGATATACTCGTATTTTGATCGGTCTTTTGACACATAGTTGGTTTGCGTAGTACCTGTTTTCCCTGCCATGGAAAAATTCTTGGAATACATACCGTGACCCGTTCCATGCTCTTTTTCCACTACATTCTTTAATATCTGCTGTACCTTTTTCACGGTTTCTTTTGAACATATAGCAGGGTTCAATACTTTTTTATCGAACTTCTCAATAGTCTTGTCCCACTCCTTGACCTCTTTTAACAGCCTTGGCTTCACCATTTCACCATCATTGGCAATAGCGTTGTAAAATGCCAAAGTCTGTAAGGGAGTCATAGAAACCTCGTAACCATAAGCCATTTGTGCCAATGACAGTCCAGACCAACCTTTATCTCCAGGGTAACGCAACACCGGTTTACCCTCACCTACAACCGGTAAGCCCAGTTCTTTATGCACACCCATGGCCATTAGCCTGTTTACATATTTTTCCGGATCGCTTTTATATCCGTCATTGATCATTTTGGCAAACGCTACGTTAGAAGAAACTTCAAATGCCTTGGACATGGTTATTTTACCATGACCGCCACGCTTGGTATCTTTTACCCAGTGTCTATAAATTTTCCAACGTCCCTTCTCGGTATCGATCACCGTACTGGTATCAATAATTTTATCTTCCAAGGCCGCTACCAAATTCACCAACTTAAAGGTTGAACCCGGCTCGTGAGATTCACCTATCGCATAATTTAAACGCTCGTAGTATTTACCTTCTGAAGTCTGACCCAAGTTTGAAATTGCCTTTACCTCACCGGTCTTTACCTCCATTACGATTACCGTTCCATGATCTGCTTGGTATTTCTCTAACTGTCCCAATAATGCATGGTGCGCTATATCCTGTATATTGATATCAATGGTAGAGTACACATCATAACCGTCTTTTGGCTCTACGATGTTATCATTACCAATAGGCTTCCATTGGCCTTTTGCGATTTTCTGTTTTAAGCGCTTGCCAGAAATACCCCTTAGGTATTCACCAAAAGCACCTTCCATACCCACACGGGTATAATATCCATTTTCATCTACACGCTCATACCCAACACTACGCTCGGCAATTTTACCCAACGGATGCTCTCTTTTGGTTTTCTGCTCAATGATCAATCCGCCTTTATAAGCACCCTTATTGAATAGCGGCATTTTTTTAACCGCCATGTAATCTGAATAATCCAAGTTGCGTACGATCAACGCATACCTATTTTTATTCTCTCTTGCCTTTCTTAAAATTTGCTGGTAGTGAGAAGATGTTTTACCAAACTGCTTTGCCAAGGCATCGGCCAAAGGTTTTACGTTTTCCTTGAAATCTTCGTTGCTTACGGTTACGGCATCAAAACGGATGGTGTATTTAGAAACCGAAGTTGCCAAAAGACTACCGTCATCCGAATATAGATTCCCCCTATTGGGCTGGATCGTGAACATACGCTCGGTACGCGTATCGGCAAGGGCCTGGTATTTTTCACCATCTACAATTTGTATGGAAACCAGCTTAAACAACACAGCGCCCGCAAAGAGCACCATGCAGCCCGCCACTATGTAGAGCCTTTTTAATATGCTTTTATCCGTTACCGCCATTACTCCTCTTCATTTAAAGATTTCACTTTAATTTTCTGTGGGGGAGTTTCTGAAGGAAATAATCCTTTTTCCGATATTTTACCGGTAATATTCGATTCTAGCTTCAACTGCTGCACATCTGATCGCATATCTACAAATTCGTTACGCAATTCTTTCACCTCTTCGTTCAACAATGCAATACGGTGCACTTTTTGATCGGCGCTATGGGAGCTACTGATCATTACCGTTGCCAAAAAAGAAATGAAAATAATGAACAGCCAATTTTTAGGGGCGTCGCCGCTCACCAAAAATTTTCCCTTCAAAAGGTCAAATACACCCGTTTTCACTTTACTTTTCGCCATTGCGTTCCGCTATTCTCAATTTAGCACTACGTGCTCTGTTATTCTCTTTTATCTCTTCTCTTGTTGGCACTATCAATCCACCAACCTTTTTTAACGGTACATCTATATTCCCGTAAAAATCTTTTTCGGGCTCCCCCTCAAACTGTCCGGCCCTTATGAATCTTTTTACCAATCTATCTTCTAATGAGTGGTAACTAATTACACTTAACCTTCCTTTCTCTTTCAACAACCCCGGCACCTGCTCCAAAAACTCCTTGATCACCGCTATCTCTTGATTCACCTCTATGCGAATGGCCTGATAGATCTGTGCCAAAATTTTATGCTGCCTGTGCTCCGGCAAAAACTGCTTTAATGCCACTTTCAAAGCATCGGTAGTTTGGATCTGCTCTTCTTCCCTATTGGCAACAATTACTTTTGCCATGGCGTTCGCATTTCTGATATCACCATATTCAAACAACACTTTTCTTAAGTCGTCATAAGAATATTTGTTGACCACATCAAAAGCAGACAATGTATTGCGCTTGCTCATTCGCATATCCAGATCTGCATCAAAACGGGTTGAAAAACCACGTTCCGCTTGATCGAACTGATGCGATGAAACGCCAAAATCTGCCAAGATTCCATCTACCTTTCTAATGCCATAGAACTTTAAAAACTGGGTGATGTATCTAAAATTTTCCGCGATCAGCGTAAATCTTGGATCACCTAACGCGTTTGCCTGCGCATCTTCGTCTTGATCAAAGGCATATAATTTGCCTTCCGCCCCCAATCTTTTCAATATTTCTTTAGAGTGACCGCCACCACCAAATGTCACGTCTACATATATACCGTCTTCCTTGATGTCCAACCCATTTACTGTCTCTTTCAGCAATACCGGATTATGATACATCTTTATCGTCTTTTTTGTTCAGCATTACGCGCTTTACCAAATTCTTCTTCTCTTCCTTAGATATAGATATGGTAGCCTCGTACTCCTTAACATCCCAGATCTCCAAATGCTTCCGCATAGGCACTATCTTCACCTCTTTTGTAATTCCCGCTAAGGAAATCACGTCTTTTGCCAACAAAAGTCTTCCGGTACCATCTACTTCTACCGGTCTTAGACCATCCATGAAAATTCTTTGAAAAAGTTGGCTTTCTTCATCAAATCTGTTATTCTGGTCCATTTCTGCCATGATTTTATACCATTCTTGTGCAGGATATAATTCAAGGCATTCATTGTAATACGACTTCTTGATAAAAAAACCTTCATTTAAGATCGGAGTCATTTGATTGCGCAGCGCAACAGGAAGCATGATACGCCCCTTGGCATCGGCCTTGCAGTTAAATGTCCCAAAGAAATAAATGTCCAAAATGGATAGGTTTTATTTATATAACTCAAATATATAAATATTATTACCACATTTTACCACTAAAAACCACTTTGTTAATAAATTACCACTTTTGTGAACCATTTTTGCCACTCATCGGATTTTTTTGGAACAATTTTACCACTCGACCTTTATTTTGGGGGAATTTGAAAGTTGACTGGATCGCAAAAGCACCTAATCGAAAAGAGTTGTTTGCTATTCTCTGTAATTACCTATATTTGGGCAATTATGATGAGTAGTGCGCATGGAAAACGAATTGATTAACGAAGGTGGCTTTAAGTATATAGAAAAAGGTGAAGGAAAACCCATAATTATTCTTCACGGACTTATGGGCGGACTCAGTAATTTTGAAGGGGTAACTTCTTATTTTCCTCCTAAAGGATATAAAGTGCTTATACCTGAACTTCCGCTATATTCTATGCCAATGTTGAAGACCACGGTAAAGAATTTCGCCAAATACCTTAAAAAATTTATAGACCATAAAGGGCTAGATGATGTTATTCTTTTAGGGAACTCTTTAGGTGGCCATATTGGTCTTTTACATACCAAATTATATCCCTCAAAAGTAAAAGCACTGGTGATTACCGGCAGCTCTGGACTTTACGAAAGCGCCATGGGAGATGGTTACCCTAAACGTGGTGACTATGAGTTTATTAAAAAGAAAGCCCAAGATGTTTTCTATGACCCTGAGGTTGCCACCAAAGAAATTGTAGATGAAGTTTTTGCCACCGTGAACGATCGTGTGAAATTGGTGAAGACCTTGGCGATCGCCAAAAGTGCCATTCGTCATAATATGGCACAGGATCTACCCAGCATGCAAACCCCTACTTGTATTATTTGGGGTAAGGACGATACGGTTACTCCGCCAGATGTTGCAGAACTGTTTGATGAGCTTTTACCGAATTCTGATTTATTTTGGTTGGATAAATGTGGACACGCACCCATGATGGAGCACCCGGACCAGTTCAACACCATTTTGGATGACTGGTTGACAAAAAATAATTTTTAAATACCCTACGGATGAAAATAAAGTCGGCCGACTTTGTAATGAGCAACTCCGATGTTACCAAGTGCCCCAAGGAGCCTTTGCCCGAATATGCCTTTATAGGACGTTCCAATGTAGGTAAGTCTTCATTGATCAATATGTTGACCGAGCGTAAAAGCTTGGCAAAAACATCTGGCAGACCAGGTAAAACCCAACTTATTAACCACTTTAAGATCAATGAGAATTGGTTTCTGGTAGATTTACCGGGGTATGGTTATGCGCGTGTTTCCAAAAAAGATAAAAATACCTTTCAAAAATATATTACCAATTACTTTTTACAACGAGAGCAACTGGTATGCTCATTTGTACTTGTAGATATTAGGCACGATCCACAACCCATAGATATGGAGTTCATGCAATGGATGGGTGAAAACGGAGTACCTTTTGCCATCATTTTCACAAAGGCTGATAAATTGAAGCCAAAAGCCATTGAGCGACAAGTAAATTTGTATTTAAACAAACTCACTACAGATATGTGGGAAGAAGCTCCGCCGCACTTTATCACCAGCTCTAGCCACCGCAGCGGCCGCGATGAATTATTAGCTTTCATAGACGACATTAACGACAAGTTTTTTGAGGCAACGAGGAAGTAGTTGTTGGTTGTTGGTTGTTGGTTGTTGGTTGTTGGTTGTTGGTTTTTTAACGCTGCGCGTTTTTTTGTATTAAGTACTTATTCTAGTATTCAGTTGACAGTTTTCTTAACGCTGCGCGTTTTTTGTATTAAGTATTTAGCTCTTCGTGCTATTTTTTAGTACTTCGTACTCTGGGCTGTTTGCTTCATATTTAACATATAAGAGTTCACACGCACTACTTAATACTTTGTACTTTTTACCTAATACTTATTACTTACGACTTAATACTAAGTACTTCTTTATTAACATCATAGCGAGCAAAGCGCGGCTATCTGGTTGTTTGGAACATGGCAACCATCTCGCAACCGACATGTCATTTCGGCTACGCTCAGTGACCTAAAAAACGAATTGTCAGTTCGAGTGGATTTTTGACTGAAGTAAAGCGGAAGTAAAAAATCCGTATCGAGAACCATAGCGTGTTCCAAACCTGTTCTCGATACAAATTCCTCGTACCTCGAAATCCACTCGAACAGACAATGGGAACTTATAACGAAAACAACTGAAAACTGAAACTGCCTACTGAAACCAACATTACAACTTGAGCGCAGTCGAAGGGACCGGAACAAGCATCACTTCGGCTACGCTCAGTGACCTAAAAAACGAAATGTCAGTTCGAGTGGATTTTTGACTGAAGCAAAGCGGAAGTAAAAAATCCGTATCGAGAACCATAGCGTGTTCCGAACCTGTTCTCGATACAAATTCCTCGTGCCTCGAAATCCACTCGAACTGACAGTGGGAACTTATAACGAAAACAACTGAAAACTGAAACTGCCTACTGAAACCAACATTACATATTGAGCGCAGTCGAAGGGACCGGAACAAGTATCACTTCGGCTACGCTCAGCGACCTAAAAAACGAAATGTCAGTTCGAGTGGATTTTTGACTGAAGTAAAGAGGAAGTAAAAAATCCGTATCGAGAACCATAGCGTGTTCCAAACCTGTTCTCGATACAAATTCCTCGTACCTCGAAATCCACTCGAACTGACTGTGGTATTCATCCACTAAAATACGTCAGTACCAACTGATCCTTTCTTCTTAAGTAATTGCAATTTAACCTCGGCTACGCTCAGCGACCGAGTAAGCTCTACGATCGAGTGAGACCAACAACCAACAACGAACAACCATCAACCAAGCGAAGCGATCAACTCTTCCACTCCCTCAAAAGCATTTAGTTGTTCTGTTGTGACGAGCACCTCTAGATCATGTGCTGTCTCTACTAATATAATAGGATAGGTAAATGCATGTCCAAATTTGCTTTTATAGCTTTCTTGGAATTCATCTTTATGAAAGAACTCCAGTTCGTAGCCTTCTGCCATTAAACGTTCCCTAAACGTTTTCCATTGCTTTTTCTCGGTGAAATTCCCGTGTGTCAGTGAGCACAGATTACAGTTATAGGTTGTGGGACTTACGATTTTATGGGCAAAGTCCAACATTTTACTACCGGTATCACTATTGGCATTATAGATAAAC
Source organism: Maribacter sp. HS (assembly GCF_048059195.1). Classification (NCBI taxonomy): domain Bacteria; kingdom Pseudomonadati; phylum Bacteroidota; class Flavobacteriia; order Flavobacteriales; family Flavobacteriaceae; genus Maribacter; species Maribacter sp. HS. Next base: position 141,983 of record NZ_JAYLVV010000006.1, on the reverse strand, counting down.
AAAATTTTCTTTGACATAATCATTTGGTCGTAAAAATACCCAAAACATACATAATTTTTGACCAGTTATGGTTTCCCGTAATGCAGTCTAAATTCTAAATTGTAGGTTTATTCTTTAGTGATATATTACATAGCTAGGCTTTACAAATCAAAACAAGGAATGGACCTACCCTTATTTATGTGTAAGGTGATATTTATATGAGAATATAAAATTGATATAAAGAACAGATGGTATCTAAAGCAAATACAAAGCAGAGACTGACACTTTTGTTTCTTCAAAAAATGGAGAAAGAAGGTAAAGAATTTAGTGATATTCAGCTTGCTAAAGCTTCAACATACCCACTTGGCGCTTCCCTAAAAGCAAAATTAAGCAGAAATGAATTTGGGGAATTTATAATTAAACAACCAAACGGTCTATTTAAATCCCAGAATACTATAGGGATCAGTTTAGATGAATATGTGCTAAAAGTTAGCTCAAAATATAGACATGCTAACCCTGTTAAGCACTCAACTTCGAGTTCATCTTTTAAGTTATCGGATACACTTGTTGACAAAAGCATACAAGCAGTACTTGCTGCAATTGAGATTTACAATAAGCCTGATTTTGGATATCGGGAAGAAACCTTCTCAATTCTTTTAATCAATGCTTGGGAAATCTTACTAAAAGCCAAAATCGTAAGAGACGGTTTAGAAAAAATAGAATCCCTCTATATTATAGACAAGAATATAGAGGGAGGATTTGTGAAATCCAGATCAGGAAATTTCCGAACTATTTCCATTGGTAAAGCTATAAATACAGTTGATATTGATGACACTCTAAAAGCGAATCTTTTCGTACTTATTGAATTACGAGACAATGCAATTCATTTTCGAAATGAGAGTCCGATATTAAACACAAAGCTTCTAGAAGTAGGCACAGCAAGCCTTTTGAGTTATCTAGAAATGTGTAAGGAATGGTTCAAGAAAGATTTGAGCAAATATAACTTTTACATAATGCCAATGTCTTTTTTTCATCCCCATGAACTCCAAAGTTACTCCGTAAACAACGAAAGTATTCAGAATCAAAATTTACTGAGATATATTGGACGTAAAGAAAAAAAATTCCCCCACGACCCACTATCACAACATAGTATTAGCTTAAGATTAGAAACCAAATTTGTAAAAAGCAAAATGCAAATAGACCCTAATGATCCAGAGGCTATATCGGTTATTATAGATGAAGAAGATGTTTTCAAAAAAACCTATACTTGGGCATGTAAAGAAAACTTAGTACCTGCACTTAAAAAAAGATACTCCGATTTTAAACTCAATATAGAATTTTGGAACCTTCTAAAACAATTAAAACAAAACCCAAAATTTTGCAGAGTCCGGTACTTAAACACAAGAACAAAAAAAGGGTCAAAACAGGAATGGTACAATCCTAATATAGTTCATGAAATTGACCGTCATTACACAAAAAAATAAAATACAAATAATACCAACTATAATAGGATAGTAATACCAAACATAATGCCTTAGACTTATTTAAAAAATTTAGCTCTGTGTTAACCCGAAAAGTTAGTGTCTTTTTGTATGCTACGTTCCATACACAAGTCCGTTGCAATAATATAAGAATATGACAAAAGAAAATTTAATAAAGAGAGTAGAACATTTAATCAATCAGGGACAAAATGTAATTAGAACTCAAAAATATGGAGAATTCGTTGGTAATTATGTTGACCACGGATTACAGATGGGATTTCGTTCAGCTTCACTTTCGTTTATCGAAAACCTTTATGGTTCAAAACACAACTATTACAAAGATTTTGACCAAAAAGTTAAAGGCGATGGATTATCAGAATCTAAAAGTGGAATTAATATTTTGAACTCTATAAAGGTTGAAATCGAAAACGATTGGTTACTATCAATTAAGGAATTAGTTACTTCTGAAATATTTGCAGACTTTTTAGAAATGAGTAAGCACTTTTTAGACCTCAAATATAAAGACCCTGCAGCTGTAATGATAGGCTCAACATTAGAAGAACATTTGAGACAACTTTGCAATAAGCATTCTGTTGATACTACATTTGAAAAAAACGGAGATTTATTTCCAAAAAAAGCCAACTTATTGAATGCTAATCTAGTAAAAGCCGAAGCATATGGTGTTCTCGAACAAAAAAACGTGACCGCTTGGCTAGATTTAAGGAATCGAGCAGCTCACGGAAAATATGGAGAATATTCAATAGAACAAGTTGATTTAATGTATCAAGGAGTTTTGAATTTTATAATGACAACAAAATAAAATGCTACTGCCAAAAATAGATATAAGTAACTGCTTGTTCTCGCCTACTTCTAAAAATCCTTTCGAGTTTTCAGCTTGCTGTTTACTTCCAAAATCCGTGACACCACGCCCAACTGTTTAGAACCTAAGCCGTTGCCACTAATTTGAACGAAATAAAAACCAACCAACAAAAAGAATGAAAAAATTAATACTTCTGTTTACAGTAATTAGTCTTATTAGCTGTAACTCTCATCTTGACAAATCGATTTTTGAACCTTTGACTGTTAATGAACTTAAAAAATCAATAGATAAAGATTCGTTATTCAAAAACACATATGAATATATTGTTTATGTCAGAGACACAATCTTAAAAACGGATATGGAAAAAGTAAAATTTGCTGATTTAACTTACAAAGAAGTGTCTGACTTTGCAAAATTTTCTTCAGACACAGTATACTTTAAACCCATAAATGAGCGTATTGAAAGAGAATGGAAAGAAAAATATGGTATTTACGAACAAAAAGTTGACTCAATTTCAAATTATTGGAAAAAATATAAGGAAGAAAACTCTTTAGACCAATACGTCAAAGTTGAACTTGCAAAAATTGATAAAGAATATTACAGCTACTCAGTTGGAATAAGAAGTGTAAATCTCGGATTCAAACTAACACCTTTAAAAGGTAAAATTGACCAAATAAGGTTTGGATACAAAATTGAGGCAAAAATTAATGAAAAAGACGAAGAAGACCGATATACATCAATTTATTCAGCATTAGATAAATCTTGGTGTTTAACGACAAGTCCATTTTCAAAACCTATTGTGAGATATTGGGAAGCGAGCTATAGTAATGAAAAAATTCTTAAAAGTAAAACCTTAGAAACGTTCAACAGAGATTATAATATTCATATAGAAATAGATGAAATAAGAAAAGACGGAGCTAATATAAGTGATGATAATTTGAATATTCCTGAGTCTATTTCAGACTACTGGAAATACGAGAATAAAGAACTAGGTGATGACTTTTTGTACTTTGGTGAGAATATGTATATCGAAGACGTGGTTAGCGAAATAATAAATAAAAAATATACAAGCAAGTTCGATTTTAAAAATCAAGAGATTAATAAAATTTTGAAAGAAAAAGACCTTTTGACTTATGAATTTAAAGAACTTGCTCCTTTTAAATTTGAATTATTGAAGTATTCATTAATTAGATAAAAAACTATTGGCAACAAAGAACTGAGGTGAAAACCAAACAAATCCTTCTTTAATCTGAGATAATATTTTCTAAGCTCATAAATTCTAAAATCAGATTCTAGAGCTTAACTATTTCAAGTATATTCAGTTTATTTAATAAACAATTAATCAATTGTAATTACGTTATCGCATATTTAAGAATTTTCCTAAATGGCAAGAATACATAGAACCATAGAATCATTAAATTCTCTTAAATATGAGTTAGAAAGTAGAGGTATTACTAGATTTAAATCTGTTAAAGAAATTAAAGAATTTTTACAAAAATTTGATTCTGAAAAACTAAAAGTTCTTAATGACACTAAAAACGAATTAGAACAAGAATACCATAATACCTGTCTTCGTCTTAAAGAAAATACCCAACAAAAAGTTGAATTAAGCAGCTTAGCGACAGAAAAAATAGATAGAAAACTTACAAATTTACAAGCAAAAATTGATTTAATTCAAAAAAAGAGCAGTTTTAGTTTTTTAAATAAAATACTATCAAGCATAAAACTTTACAATTTAAAAAAACAATTCATTGTACTTAATGACAGAAAATTCAAATTGCTCTTTAAAGTTGTTCAACCAATAGCCCAGAAAATTAAAATTGACCAACGTTTTTTAAATGAATACGAAAATGATAAGCAATTGCTGATCGAAAAAAGAGCTAAACTTAAAATTGAAGAATTAGAGTACACTAAGAATGTTTTAGAAGATTGTAAAAACCTTATTTCTGGAGCCATAGGGGAAAACTTGGTGGTAAAAGAAATTAAAAAACTTTCTGACGATTTTGTTTTAATCAATGACTTCAAATTAGATTTTTATCCACCGATATTTTACAAACAACAAAATGAGATAATTTCCTCCATACAAATAGACCATCTTTTAATCTCAAAAGCTGGAATTTTTATAATAGAAACAAAAAACTGGAGCAAAAAGTCAGTCAACTCTATTAGTTTAAGATCACCAATTGAGCAAATCAGAAGATCTAATTTTGCTCTTTACATATACATCTCAGAAAATATATCATTAGCTGACCATCATTGGGGAGAACAAAAAATTCCGATTCGCAACCTCATAGTAATGATCAACAACAAACCAAAAGCTCAATTTAAGTATGTTAGCATCAAACTACTTAATGAATTAAATGATTATATAAATTACTTTGACCCTATTTTAACCGAAAATCAACTCAATAAAATAACATCCCATTTAGTTTAGTTAAATTCGCAAATTTCCACACTAACCCATCACATGACACAAGGCTCAGATATTATTGCAAACAGGTACAGAAACTTTATTAAAACCGTTTGTGAAACAAACATTGTTTATGCGCTGCAAAACCATGAAGGCTTTGCCATGGCAAGTTCTGTGCAATATGGTGACGAGTTTGATCAACCTGTGGGCATTCTATGTTTTTGGGCCATACACGGCAGGGCAAATTCTTGCATTATTAACCAATGGGCAGACTACCGCATTACCGAAATTTCCTTAACCGAATTTATTGAAACCTGGGGCGTAGGCATGGAAAATGACGGTATACTAGCCGGTATTGGGTTTGACCAAAAAATGTTCGGCTATGAAGCCAAACCTTTAGATTTACTCCTTGACCTGGTAGCTGAAATAAAAGCGAGAAAAAAGAACATAACACTTCAAAAATTCGAAAATCTTGCCGATTTAGAACAACAGGCAAAAATTGCCAATAGGTAATATTTTGCGTTAAAAAATCTTTTTATCAAAGTATAGATTACCCCTAAAGGTTCTTAATTTGCCGCTACACCGCAAAATTCAACCTTACTCGTAATCGTCATGATGACCGCCATTGTTGTTCTCATTGTATCTGGAGCCCTTATCATAGGTGCGCTTTGGGGTCTGTACGGAAATTTATCCAAACGTTTAGAAGGCTTTTTAGTGGCGCTTGCCGGTGGGGCGTTATTGGTGTCCGCCTTGTTGGAATTAATTTATCCCGCACTTGAGAAAAACTCCGTACCCATTGCACTATCCACGGTTTTTGTAGGTGCCATAACCTTTACCATTTTAGATTATTGGGTGAAGGAAAAATGGAACTCACAAAGTGGCGGCGGCTTACTTGCTGCCATTACCTTAGACGGCATACCTGAAAACTTGGCATTGGGCGTGTCTTTAATTGGCGCAAGTCCGTTATCCATCGCGGCATTATCGGGATCTATATTATTGTCCAATTTACCCGAGGCGGCAGGCGGCGCAAAGGAAATGGCTGAAAATACCGATTCTAAAAAGAAGATTCTTTGGCTATGGATCGGCACTGCACTGATTTTATCGGTAGCAGCCCTACTTGGGCACTATCTACTTGCCAACCTACCTACCGAATATTTGAACTACATTAAATGCTTTGCCGGTGGTGCCGTAGCGGCATCTTTAGCTTTAGAGGTTTTTCCAAAAGCGTTTAAAGAAGATAAGTATTGGACAGGTTTGGCTACGGCCATAGGTTTGGTTTTGGCGCTATATTTAAATACTTTGGGGGAGTGATTTTCATATTTCCGTAAAACTTCAGATTAATACTATCTGAAAACCTTTAAATCTAAAAATCGAGAAAATTAATATAATTGGAATTTCGAAATATATTTTATTGAACAATCCAGCGTTATTAATACACCCAAGAATAAAATAATATTATTTTTGCATCGTGTTATCTATATTGAGAAATAACTTTTTTAGCAAATTCTTTTGGCTCTTCATGGGTTTATATATGCTTAATATAAGTGTGGATACAGCCGACCCCAACCCACAACACATTCCTGAAGATTTGACTTTTAACGACCAAGAAAGTATTATTGAAGTTATCTTGGAACAAATTCTTGGCTATGAGAATGCCATACAAGAATATGATGATAATGATACCGAGGATCATAATACCAAAAAGCCCAATTTAAAAATAGATTTGATCAATCATTTATCTAAAGTTGATCATCTTGCTATTGGATTTCTTAAACGTTCCGGCAATAATTTTAATGACCGTAACAATGCTATTTTAAAGGGTTTCTACGACCTTGATATTCCGCCACCCAAAATTTAATTTGTTTTTCATATAGACATAATCCTATCGCATTTGTGGTGATAGGAGCACTTTACTATACATTAAAATCAAATTAAAAATGAAAATTATAAAATATTTGATGCTAATATTACTATTGGCATCACCTGCATATTCAATTGCACAAACTAATATAACTGAAAAGGATAGCCTTTTCATAATACAAAAAGACGACAGTAAAAAACCGGCAAAAGTATTACATGCCGAACCTCTATATATAGATTTAATACGAGATCTTGGAGCCCGAAAAGGTGAAAAAGAATGGAATTTAGGTTTAGGACTTACTGACAACTTAAGCTTTGATTCTTATGAAGCCTTAATCGAATACGAATGGGCCCCCATGGATAGGTTAGGTTTAGAGGTTGAACTACCTTTTACATTTTATACTCCTATAAACGGTACAGCTAAAGCGTTGGTTCCATCCAATCAATTAAACAGTATTAAAGTTGCCGCTCAATGGTCCTTTTTTGTAAATGAACGTGCCAAGACCTCTATGGCCTTAGGATACATTAACGAGTTTGAACTGTCTGACTTTAAAAATTTTGGAGACCCATTGATTAAAGGCAATGTATATAATCCGTTTTTGGTAGTTGCCAAACGTTGGGGAGATAATTTTCACAGTTTAGTATATACAGGCCCCATGATCGAACAGAATTTTATTACCGATAAATTCCATACGACCTATGACGTCAATACTAGTTTTCATTACATGATACCCAATACCCGTAATTTTATAGGTATTGAATTCAATAAAACTTTTGATGATGGAGATTTTGATATGACTATGAGACCTCAAATGCGAGTGGGTATCGTAGATAATCTAATGATCGGTATTGTAGGCGGTATTCCAGTAAGTAGAGAAAATGAGCGCCTTAGTTCTTTTTTAAGGCTAATCTGGGAACCTAAACATAAGTAACATTAATAATAATTTTGTGTATTGCAGATAACCAACAAGCTATTGCCATTGGTGTATCTGCAGTACGCATTTTTGTTTCTTATTCTTAAGCTGTTCTTGTTACCTGCTTACCCAAAGCACTTTCTTTAATTAGTTTATTTCAAACAAAATGATATAGAAGTACCATTTCCACACATCTATCCTAGGATAAAACAATGATAAACAATAGATGGTTTTTTAAAGACAATTTAGGGCATGCCATTATCATAACTTAGTCTTGAAGTTCCTTTTAAAAGTGAATCGATTACATGTATTTTAGGTATTGACAGTTTGCTACACCACCTGAAGTTATTAGATTATATTATCGACCCACTTGCTGCATTATTTTCGGTAAAAATAGGTTAACCATGTTCGGCTTTACTTTTCTAACTTTGAGGATTTAGTAAGGAGTATCTAAATTACTAAGGATTCTTAAGTATCGTATATGACCAAAATTACAAATAGAGATGATGTTAGCCTGCTAGTGCATACGTTTTATGATAAAATAAGACAGCACGAATTGCTGGGACCTATTTTCAACGGACATATTACCGAAGAACAATGGCCGGCACACCTCAGCAAACTCACCAATTTTTGGGAATCTAACTTATTTGGGGTACGCACCTTTAGAGGAAGCCCCTCCAAAGCTCATGTGAATGTTGACAAAAATCTAAACCATACAATTTCTCAAAATCATTTCGCACAGTGGTTACAACTTTGGTTCGAAACTATCAACGAACTCTTTGAAGGTGAATTAGCGGACAGAGCTAAAGAAATGGCACGCCGTATGTCTACAGGGCAGTATATTCATATTTGGCAAAATAGACCGAGGGAATAGTTCTCAGTGTTTTAGTGAATTAGTTTGATAGTGAAATAGTGAATAGTTGCTACGGGCTACTTAAATATCAAAATTTTAGCAGCTAAATACGATTCAATCAAAATAAGTCTATTCTCTATATTCTATTTTCTCTATTCTAACTTTAAACTTCGCACTTAATACTTTGTACTTATTACTTAATACCGATTCCAAGCTTCTGATAAAACAAGTCTATTCTCTATATTCTATGTTCTCTATTCCAATTTTAAAATTCCTACTTAATACTTTGTACTTATTACTTAATACTGATTCCAAGCTTCTGATATAACAAGTCTATTCTCTATATTCTATTTTCTCTATTCCAATTTTAATATTCTCACTTAATACTTTGTACTTAACACTAGCTTTGAGCGCTTTGCGTTCGGCGTATGGCGATTTACCCTTAACGCTTAAAAATTTCTTACCTTAGTCTTTGGCGTATAAATGGATGTATACTACAAATGCTAAATGCTATGGATTACCTTTCCCCTACTTACTTCTTTGATTTTGAGAGTGAAGAAATTCAGGCGATTATTTCAGAATTTAAAGATGCTTCTTTGTCACAAAAAGAAATAGCCATAGCCTTATACACCAAGGTGAGAGACCATTGGCGCTATGACCCCTACAACTTAAGCTTTAACAAGGAGAAATACAGAGCCAGTGAAATTGCGAAACGCAGCAAAGGGCACTGCGTTGACAAATCGATCATATTAATTGCTTGTTTACGTGCCATGGGCATACCGGCAAGAATACATTTGGCGAAAGTTAAAAACCATATTGCGGTGGACCGCTTAATTGAAAAATTTGGATCCAACGAATTAACTCCCCACGGTATGGTAGATGCTTTTATAGCAAACAAATGGCTTAAACTCTCCCCCACTTTCAATGCCTCTTTATGCGAAATGCTGCATGTTTCCCCTTTAGATTTTGATGGCGAAAATGATGCCATTCTACAGGCTTTCAATAAAGAGGGTACCCAGTTTATGGAATATTTGGAAGATTATGGTCATTTTGAAGATGTACCCGTAACATTTATGGCACAAAATGCCCGTGAACACTACCCCAAAATATTTGATAACGGTACCAACCAGACCGAGTTTCAATTGTAAGTTTAACAAACTTTAATACTTAAGGACCTAACGGTATCAACAACGAATTACTATTTGTAGTACATTCGATTTCAAATTTTGTACACTTTGAAGAACATCACTTTACTACTGACTCTACTCTTTTTATCGGCGACTATGATGGCGCAAGAACCCATGGTTTGGAACCCGGATTATGAGCTGCAACTGACCGATTATCAATCTGCAGAATCCGAAATTAATGCTAACCTCACCTCCTATTCCATATATTCAGGTGCCAAAATAGACTTCAGCTTTAACATGAATTCGGTCTCGTTTATGTTCACCAAGAACTTTAATGACAAGGTAAAGGCCATTTTTCAAAAAAACCTTGCTGTTTTAGTAGCCCCGGACACCTTGACCGCCAATCAGCTATTACAATTTGGACGCTACGATTTTGACCTAGTAGAGCTATATGCAAGAAAAATAAGGAAAAAGATATACGAGGAAAAAGGTGCTTTTAGCGACTCCAAATTATTTCAACCTATTTTTAACGAGCTACAGGAAGAAATGAATACGGTAAGTGCACAAGTCTTTAAAGCAACCGATTTTGGAAAAGATGCAGAGCTCCTTTTAAAAGAACACAACAAAGTCATAGATGGCATAAACCAACTCTCTGACTTCTGTATGACCTGTAAGCCCAAGAAAAACAGGAAGTAGTTGATGGTTGTCCGTTGATGGTTGTTTAAACGCTGCGCGTTTTTTGTACTAAGTATTAAGTACATAGTACTAAGTTGTAAAACTGTTATCGGGATTCTTTGCGTGTTCCAAACCTGTTCTCGATACATTTTCTTTTAGAAAATACTCGAACTGACATAGATAGATAATTTCAACAGCTTACCATGTCGCGAGAGCTCCTAGCAATACCATTTACATTTACTTAAAACCTAATACTCAGTATATCTCACATTACACCTTCCTGTCAGTTCGAGTGGATTTCGAGGCACGAGGAATTTGTATCGAGAACCCTCGCGTGTTCCAAACCTGTTCTCGATACATTTTCTTTCAGAAAACACTCGAACTGACATTGATAATTTCAACAGCTTACCATGTCGCAAGAGCTCCTCGTAATGACATTTACATTGACTTAAGACTTTATATTTAATACATCTAACTACGCACCTCTTACTTAAGACTTTGTACTTATTACTCTGTACTTTCTACCTCCTACTTTTTACTTAATACCCTTTACTTAAGACTAAGTACTCTACTCTTCCCAACTTCAACTCAGCACTCAAATACCACAATTGAGTAGTTATATTTATCTCAGCAACACTAATTACTCCATCTTTGGGTAACGAAAAACCGACCGACCATGGAAAACATCATTAGCATCTTCATCTTCATTCACGCCTTTTTTGGCGGTATAGGCCTTATAACCGGTATTGCAAGTATTATAGTCAAAAAAGGGCAAAAGAACCATAAACTATTGGGCAAATGGTTTTCTTGGTCTATGATCATTAGCTCCGCCATTTCTCTAGTAGTAGCCCGCATGCCCAACCACATGAACACCTTTTTATTCTTGATCGGTATTTTCACCATTTACATGGTCCTGGCCGGTAATAGGGCACTAACCTTTAAATCGACCAAAAAAACAAAAGCCAATTATACCGATAAGTTGGTTTCAGGAATTATGATCCTATCTGCAATGCTGATGATAGCATTTGGAATTATAGGACTTATACAAGGGTATAACCAAAGTATCTTGTTCTTGTTCTTTGGTTGCTTTGGACTATTTATGCCTTATGGAGATTTTAAATTGTATAGCACCACATTAGAAAACAGGAAGCTTTGGCTCATAAACCATTTAAGCAGAATGCTGGGTGCACTTATTGCATCGGTAACAGCATTTATTGTAGCCGGTATGCACCAAGATACCCTTTGGGCGTGGATAACACCGTCCGTTTTAGGAACTGCCTATATTATCTACTGGATCAAAAAAACAAAGGGAAAAAAGAAATTGAAGTCCGCTTAACCTTGGTCTTTTAAATTAAGGTTCTCTGCGAAATAATCACAGAAATCCTTCATGGTAGCCGTCATTTTCTCGTCTTGCGTTGCTTTTAAGAAAGTTTCCGATAACGAAACCAATGTTTGATGAAAGAATGTTTTCATTTCATCTACCGGCATATCCTTGGTCCATAAATCGATCTTTAAAGATTCTTGGTTTTTACTATCCCAAACGGATAACAACATTGCCTTTGCCTCTTCATTCTCAATACCACCGTCTTGTGCAGACCAGTTTAATTTTTCAGGAACTCTATTCTCATCCAATCCTACGCGCAACGTAATTTCTGAAGTATGTAAATCTGCCATTTAATTTCTTGGTTTGTAATTTGATTTCTTAAATATCTCTTCTGCAGGCATGGTCATCAGTTGTTTTACATCTACATCATTATTCTCCATAAAGGCACGTACAATTTGCCATCCTACAAATCTTCCTAATTTACCTGGCGATTCATTGTCCAGTTCCAATCCAAATTTTGAGAAAGGGGCGGGCTCTAAAAACCGTTGGTTCAATTTATTATCTGTACTGTACAGGTATTCATTCTCTATAAAATTTCTCCACATAGGTTCTTCATTGGCAAAAGCCCAATCCAAATCCTCTTGTGAATAGCCAATTTTCTTGCGATCATCTACATTGGGCATAAGCACATCCTTTAAATACAGTTCTTTACCAAAATAGATTATACGGGCAAGAAATGTTCGCTCCCTGGGTCTTGGCACTACCTGTTTTGCAAAGGAACTTGCCACATCGCTCACCAAAAAGTTGCGATCCAAGGTATGCGCTATATAGCGCTGAAAACCGCCGTAATACTTATGCTCTGGTCCTAAATAATTATCAAGGCTTATGAACAACAAACTATCGGTCAAAATAATCCTGTTGTTGTAATCGACATCATTGGTAACCGTAATTACCTTTGGCACTGTATATTCCGGAAAATAATATTTGATATGTTTAAACAACTGTACCAAACCTTCTTCCTCATCTTCAAAACTACGAAAGGCGTTACCCACTTCTTGAAATAATTCAATTTGAAGGGAATCATTCATTTTGGCGATCCAAACACTATCGGGAGCCGGAAATAAATACGGATACATTTTACGCAAACCTGGTAAACCCTCTTCTCCCGAAGACGCAAATTCACGATCAAAACGTGCTATTTTAAGGTCCATAGGTACGGCTGCAATCTCTTTGGCCACCTTATCGCTATCATTACAACTAGAAAGAATGACAAAAACTGATAATAGTATAAAAATAGGTTTGACCTTGGCAAGTATTTTACAATACATTTTATTATTCACAGTGTTCAACTTATTTTTAAGGCAAAGTTAATTGATTTTACTAAATAATTAGAGCGGTATGCAAACTGAAAAGGTAATTGAACACATTGTAAAGTGGTTAAAAGATTATGCTGTAAATGCAAAACAGAAAGGTTTTGTCATTGGAGTATCCGGCGGAATTGATTCTGCGGTTACTTCTACCCTATGCGCAAAAACAGGTTTAGACCTGCTTTGCCTAGAAATGCCCATTCACCAAGCCGAGAACCAAAGTGACCGTGCTTCTAGACATATTGATTGGTTAATAGAAAATTTTCCCAATGTTAGAAGACAACCCGTAAACCTTACCCCGGTATTTGATAGTTTGGTGGCCGCACTGCCTGCAGTAGATAATGAAGAGGATAGGTTTATGTCATTGGCAAATACAAGAGCAAGATTGCGAATGACCAGTTTGTATTATTTTGCCGCGCTTGAGCGCTATCTTGTAGCAGGAACCGGAAATAAAGTAGAAGATTTTGGTGTTGGTTTTTATACCAAATACGGTGATGGCGGTGTAGACCTTAGCCCTATAGCGGATTTAATGAAAACCGAAGTGTACGATATTGCTAAGACTTTGGGCGTTAATAAAGAAATTATTGATGCCGCACCTACGGACGGACTTTGGGGAGATGATAGAACCGACGAGGATCAGATCGGCGCATCTTACCCTGAGCTAGAGTGGGCCATGAACATGAAAGACGAAGGAAAGACCATAGCCGATTTTGAGGGTAGACAAAAAGAAGTATATACGATTTTTACGAGGTTGAATACTATGAACCAACACAAAATGTCACCTATACCTGTTTGTGAGATTCCTACAGAGTTAAAATAACAACTCAACTAAGAATCAATGTATTAAATCGAAAATAAAGATGAAAATTATACGTTAATAATAAAAAAATGCAACTTTGGCTTCTAATTTAGAATTTTAAGCCTTACATTGCATGTTGTCTTTTCAGACAAAATAGGTTTTGAAATCTATAAAAAAACAAATTAATGATCAAAGTTTTAATAGCGGACAATCATCCTATCATAAGAATGGGAGTTAGGAAGGTTCTAGAATCCGCTGAGGGCTTTGAACTGATCGATGAGGTAGCTACTACCGAAGAGCTGTTCGAAAAACTCAAAGACACAACCCCCGATGTGGTCATGTTAGAAATGGATATTCCGGAAATTAACGGAATAGCGGCATTACGCAGAATCAAGAAAGATTACGCGGACGTAAAAGTCCTTATGTACAGCGGTCAATCTGAAGATGTATATGCCCTAAGTGCCATTAGAGCCGGTGCTTTTGGATATTTATCCAAATCATCTGGTGTAGAATATATTACTGCAGCAGTGACCAAAGTAAGCGAAGGAAGCATGTTCATTACAAATGAACTTGCACAAAGACTTGCTTTTGATGAAGGAACTAAAAAACCAAGAAGGTTCTTTAGAAAACTATCTACTAGAGAAATTGAAGTGTTAAAGCTTTTAGCTAGTGGTAAGCGCAACAAAGAAGTTGCTTTAGGTTTAAACCTAAACGAAAAAACAGTTAGTACCTACAAAGCTCGTTTAATGAAAAAATTGAACGTAGATAATATGGTAGATTTATTACAACAAGCGAAAGCATTGGAATTGTACTAAATTCTTACAACTGAATAAAATAAAAAAGACCTGTTTTAAACAGGTCTTTTTTTTATGCTATCATTTAAGTTTTATGACAAAACCCTATTTAATTTCTGATTCAATAACTTGTTCAACTGAATATAGTTCATAATTTCCTCTAGCGCTTCCCTATTGTCCTTATCTGCTTGTTCCGTGGTATGCTGCAAGGCCGTCATCCTCTTTTTGATCAAAAAACAGCGCAAGGTCAAAATGGTTTCACTCACTAATTGAGACACGCCTATTTCTTTCTTTTTTGGATAAATATCTTTACGCTCCCAGTTATGCAGGGCATAACGCTCTTCTTCCATTAAAATAGAAGATATTTGATTTGCCATTTCTTGATCTAATCCGTTAACAAAAGTGGTGATCGAAAAATCGCCCTCTTCATTCAAGGCTTCAATCAATTTGCCATACATCTTTCTAAAATCTTCATTGGCCAACTCTATTTCATCTTCTTGTAGATCTAGATATATTTTCTCGTACACCTTTATCTCCATTGATTCTGGCTCCAATTCCAAGTCTCCGGCGTCGTTTTCCTTTAACACCAAATCTTCAAACTCTTCTATATTGCTACCGTACAACATTAGGGACTCTATAATTTTGCGCTCTAACACATACTGTACATCAACTTTTTCCGGTTTTTGCTCATCTGTATTGCGTACTACATCAAAAGCCTTAGGCTCTTCTTTCTGCTGCTTCTTAAAATCTTTCTCTCCCTTTTTATCTATCTGCGCCAAGGTATTGAACAAGACAGCTTCTGAGATATTCATGATCTGTGCACACTCTTGAATATAAATTTCCTTTTGTATGCGATCCGGGATCTTGGAAATACTGTTTACGATATCCCTAACAGTATCTGCTCTTTTAATAGGATCATTATCCGCTTCCTTTACCAAAAGCGAAGCCTTGAACTGAATAAAATCTTTGGCATTATCACTTAAGTAAGCCAACACATCATCTAACTCATTATTCTTTGCAAAGCTATCTGGGTCTTCACCTTCTGGAAACGTACAGACCCTTACGTTCATACCCTGTTCCAAAATAAGGTCAATACCCCTTAACGATGCCCGTAGACCAGCCGCATCGCCATCAAACAATACCGTAATATTCTTGGTCAACCTATTTATGAGCCTAATCTGCTCTGGCGTTAAAGCCGTACCACTAGAAGACACCACATTCTCTATACCTCGTTGTGCAAATTGAATAACATCCGTATAGCCTTCAACCAAAAAGCAATTATCTTCTTTTGCTATGGCTTGCTTGGCATAATAAATACCATACAACACCTTACTCTTATGATAGATGTCACTTTCGGGCGAGTTCAGGTATTTGGCCGCTTTTTTATCGTTCGTTAAAATACGCCCACCAAAACCTAAAACACGTCCGCTTAAGGAATGTATAGGAAACATGACCCTGCCCTTGAATCGATCAAATTTTCTAGCTCCGTTTGGGTTGTTGGGATCATCCTTTACAATGGTAAGTCCGGTTTTTTGCAGGTAATCTAACTTATATCCTTTATCCAATGCGGCCGTTGTAAAGCCGTCCCATTGATCTAAACAATACCCTAATTCAAATTTTTTGATGGTCTCATTCGTAAAACCACGTTCTTTAAAATACGTTAGCCCAATAGCCTTACCGAGCTCGCTCTCCCAAAGCATTTCCTTAAAATGGCCTTGAGCAAATTCTGACACCAAATACATGCTTTCACGCTCATTTGCCTGCTCTTTTTGCTCATTGGATTGCTCTGTCTCTTCTACCTCAATATTATATTTCTTAGCTAAATACTTAATAGCCTCTGGATAGGTAAAATGTTCATGCTCCATTAAAAAAGCAACTACATTACCGCCTTTGCCGCTACTAAAGTCTTTCCAAATTTGCTTTACGGGAGATACCATAAAGCTAGGTGTACGCTCATCACTAAACGGACTTAAGCCTTTAAAGTTGGAACCCGATTTCTTTAACTGTACAAAATCACCAATAACCTCCTCTAGGCGAGCAGTTTCGTAAACTTGATCTATGGTTGTTTTTGCTATCATGAAAATCTTGCTAAAAGCTGGAAATAATTTTACGTAAATTAGAACATCAAAAATAGCAAAATGATTCTATTCTTTGGCACCAGACCAGGAAAGCCGGTAACTAAAAATCTTTTTCATAGCACTTGTCCTTATTGCCAACAAAAAGGAACGTTAACAGCGTTTACCCAAAAGAATTACTTCCATATATTTTGGATCAAGCTTTTTAAAATTTCCAGTACCACTACCGTAGAATGTAGCCACTGCAAACGTGGATATTATGAGCACGAGTTCACCGAAGAAATGAAAGCCAATCTAGAGAATTAAAAAAGCTGTAGCACCTTTTTTAAATTGAAGTACTACAGCTAATTTGATTGATGAATTTCTTAATTAAAGATCAAACCTAAGACCTAGAGAGATGTTACGTTGATCTACCGCCGCATCTTTGAATATGGGATTAAGATCATACTTTACATATAATAGCACCCCATCTACACCAGCATAGGCACTTAAACCATACACAAGATCATTGGTATTATAACTACGCTTTAATTTGTCTTTTACCTTTTCGCCATCAATGGTATATTTTAATTTTTGACGCGTTCCTAAATTGAACCCTGCATAACCACCCAAACCAACTCTAAATTTATTATGTAACGAGTACCGCATGGTCTTATCTGTGGTAGTTAGCTTTGACGGACCAAATTCAAAATGCATAGGAAATACTAAATTATCCATTCTAAATTTCGATTTATCCAAATCATATTCAAATTCTTGAAGCTCAGACTGACCGTTATCCAATGACACCAAGTACTGATTATCCTTTGGTTTTAAGCCATTAAATTGAAATGAAAACCCATAGTTGAACCTTAGGAAATTTGTATTCTTAAACACCCTGGTGCGCCATTGCCATCCCATTTCAAAAAATCTACTTCCACCAATTTTATAAGGAGAATCATTTAAGGACTGCCCTTCTATAATTGCATTATTTAAACCAACGGCCAAAACAATATCAGAATAGGTTCTTCTATCATAGACCGGTTCTTTTCTATGCCTATTTTCATTGATACGTATTCCAAACAGTTTGTCATCATCATCCCCTATTCCCAGTTCAAAAGCGAACTTATAATTTAAGGTATCCAATTCTTTGACCTCGCCGTTATTTCTTTCCAAAAGGGATATTTTATTATCGATAATAGCGATTCTCTCCTCTATATTAAGTGCTCTTTTTTCTGCAGCCTTCATCTTTAAGGCATTGGACTCTTGTTCAGTAATTTCACCATTTTCCAATTGTTTAACTATTTCAGCAATTTCGAATTTTAAGGCTTCCTTTTCTTGTCTAGTTATACTAAGCTTTTGCTCTTTTAAAATTTCTACTTTTTCTATATAATTATCTTGAGCCACTACACTTTGCATTAATAAAAGTGTCAAAATGGCTACTAAATACATGGTAATTGTTCTCATTTCTATTTTGATTTTTTTGATGAATAAACTCCGCTCCCTGTCCTCATAGTATTTTATAGAGATAAGGAAAAACGATTTGTGATTGATTAATTATTGCGGTCTGCTACAGCAGTACGCACTTTTATAAAACCGGCTTTTAGGGAATCAAAAATTTGGTCTCGGAAGGATTGATCAAGTTCATCCTCAACCTCTGTCAACAAAGCCATAGCATCAACAGATTTATCTTTATTAAATATTTTATCTCTTAAAATTTCATCTTGGGCACGTTTCAATAATGAATCTACCTCGGCATCGGTCACTGTACTGTTTTGTTCCAGAACGGTTACTTGCGCAATAACATCGGCCACTTTAGAATTTATAATATCATCGGTCACCACTAATTTCTCAACAGATGTACTAGTTGGTACTTGGTTTACCGCGACTTCAATTTCATCTTTTAATACTAAAGGCTCTTGTTCTTTAATTAGTATATTTTCTTCCTCAACCACCTTCTCAATGCTAGTTTCAGTTTCCGAATGTGCAACCACCTCTACTTCCTCTTTACCTACAGGCAAAACATCTTTTACAAGAACTTCTTTTAACGTACGTTCTTTCTCAATGTCTACAATTTCTGTTGGCATTTTGGTAGCTGCAGTATTGCCATTAAAGTAGAACATTGCAATACCGATCAACACAACAATACTTGCCGCAATACCCATCCATAGATATACGGGTTTCTTTTTAGCATCATCATCATTTAATTCTGATGCAATTTTTGACCACGCATTCGCCGATGGCTGAATTTCGCGCTCTTTCAACATGGTCTTAATATGTTTTTCAAATTTATCGGTTTCCATACCCTATAATATTTTGTTGCCTTAATTGATCTTGAAGCAATTTTCGGGCTTTTAATAATTGTGTTTTTGAAGTGCTCTCGGTAATCGATAGCATTTCTGCAATTTCTTTATGCTTATACCCATCTACGGTATACAATACAAAGACCATTTTATAACCTTGGGGCAACTTGTCTATCAATTGTTGAATATGCTCTGTATCTAAATCAGTACTCTGCGAAATCTCTTCCGACTGATTTTTCTCGTACACCTCATCATCATACACGACAAATTGTTGTTTTCTTAAATAGGATATGCTTTCCCTGATCATGATCCTACGTAACCACCCTTCAAAACTACCTTCAAACTTAAACGTATCTAACTTGTTGAACATTTTTAAAAAACCCTGCACCATTACATCTTCCGCAAAATGAACATCTTTTATATACTGACGACAAACGCTTAACATTTTTGGCGCATGCTTTTTATACAAATGCTCTTGCGCATCGCGGTTGCCCGATGACGCTTTTTTTATGAGTTGGCTCTCGTTTTTATAAAAAGGTATAATTTTCAAAATATTGGTTTGGTCTTCTATTTACATAGACGCCGAAGAATGAAATATAGTTGCCTGAAAAATAAAAAAATTCAAAATTATTTTTCAATATACTGATTACCAGTTGTTTGATTTGTAAAAAAATTACTTTTTACGATCAACCACATAGTTGACCATGAGCTGCAAAGCACTTTTATAATCGGATTCTGGGTAGGTGTCCAAAAGCTCGAGGGCTTCATTTCTATACTGTAGCATTTTACTTACCGCATAATCCAAGCCACCTTTTTCCTTTACAAAGGCTATGACCTCTTTTACCCGCTTTTTGTCCTTATTATGATTCTTGATGGAATTGATTACCCAACTTTTCTCTTTTTTAGAACAATGGTTAAGCGCGTAGATCAATGGCAAGGTCATTTTCTGTTCTTTGATATCTATACCGGTTGGCTTACCTATTTTTTGACCACCATAATCAAAAAGATCATCTTTAATCTGGAAGGCCATACCACACAACTCCCCAAATTTTCTAAACGTTTCCACATCTATGCTTTCGGGCTTTACAGAACATGCACCCAACGAACAACATGCCGCTATTAAAGTGGCGGTCTTCTGTCTAATGATATCATAATACACCTCTTCAGTAATATCTAAACGTCTAGCTTTTTCTATCTGCAGCAACTCGCCCTCACTCATTTCACGAACGGCAACAGAAATTATTTTCAGCAGATCAAAATCTCCATTATCAATAGAAAGCAACAAGCCTTTTGAAAGCAGGTAGTCTCCCACTAAAACGGCAATCTTATTTTTCCATAGGGCGTTTATAGAGAAGAAGCCCCGTCGTTTATTACTCTCATCTACTACATCATCATGCACCAATGTAGCCGTATGTATCAACTCGATTACCGATGCACCACGATAGGTACGCTCATTTACTTCGCCATTATTTAACAGCTTTGCCGTTAAAAATACGAACATAGGGCGCATTTGCTTCCCTTTTCTATTTACGATGTAATGGGTAATTCTATTGAGTAACGCAACCTTAGAGGTCATTGAATCTCTAAACTTAGACTCAAACAACTCCATTTCCTGATAGACAGGTTCCTTTATTTGTGCTACAATTTTCAGGTGCTCCTTCTTAGAAGGCCTAAATTAGGCAAAAGCTAGGAAATAACAGTAGCCGGAAGGAATTTTAAGATTATTGGTTGATGGAAAAAATAAACTCAAGTTCAAGTTCAAGTTCAAAAATGCTTTTGGCTATAACGCTTCGCGTTATGTAGAATAAAGATATTATATCAGCAATTGCTCTAGTAATTCGTATTACTTAATACCTTTCATTTCTAAAGCTTAGTTGTGCTAAATAATTTATCTTCTAACAAGTCTATTTTCTATACTCTATTTTCTCTCTTCTAACTTAATACTTAGTGCTTTTCACTTTGTACCTCGTACTTACTACTTTATACTTCTAACTTTTATTCGCCAATTGCCCACATGCGGCATCAATATCCTTTCCTCTAGAACGACGAACGGTTACGGTGATATTATTACGCTCCAATGAATTTACATAGCGATCTATTGCTGCATTAGATGCTTGCTTAAATTCACCGTCATCAATAGGGTTGTATTCTATAAGATTTACTTTAGAAGGCGCAAAACGGCAAAACTCCACTAATGCATCTACATCTTTTTGAGTATCGTTGATGCCTTCCCAAACCACATACTCATACGTAATTCTACTTTTTGTCTTTTGGTACCAGTACTGTAGAGACTCCCTTAAATCGCTCAAGGTAAACTTAGCGTTAAAGGGCATTATTGACGTACGAATTTCATCAACAGCTGAATGTAAAGAAACCGCCAATTTAAATTTAACTTCGTCATCGGCCATTTTTCGGATCAATTTAGGCACACCAGAGGTGGAGACCGTAATTCTCTTTGGAGACATGCCCAGCCCATCTGAAGAGGTGATTTTATCAATAGCCTTTAATACGTTATTGTAGTTCATTAAAGGCTCTCCCATGCCCATAAAAACAATATTGCTTAAAGGTCTGTCAAAATACAATCTGCTTTCATTATCAATAGCGACAACCTGATCATATATTTCATCGGGATTTAAATTTCGCATTCGTTTTAAACGTGCCGTTGCACAGAACCTACAATCTAAACTACACCCTACTTGACTGGACACACAAGCAGTTGTTCTTGATTTTGTAGGTATTAAAACAGACTCTACAATTAAATCGTCATGCAAGCGTACGGCATTTTTTATAGTACCGTCACTGCTGCGCTGCATTTGATCTACCTTAATATGGTTAATGACAAAATTGGCTTCTAACATTTCCCTGGTCTCTTTTGATAAATTGGTCATTACATCAAAAGAATACGCAGCTTTTTGCCATAACCACTCGTAGACCTGGTTGCCACGAAAAGCTTTGTCACCATTAGAAACAAAGAACTCCCTAAGCTGCTCTCTCGTTAGTGCCCGGATATCTTTTTTCTTTATTTCTTCCATCTATTAAAGGTAGGTATTACTGGTGATAAAAATCCCGCTTTGTCAATATGTAGATAAAGCGGGATTAAAAAATTTTCCTTTTTAAAAAGGATTATATCAACTTATATGATCAACATGGCATCACCATAAGAGTAGAACTTATAGCTTTCCAATATTGCTTCTTTATATGCTTTGTTCATTAGATCATGACCCATAAATGCAGATACCATCATCAACAATGTTGATTTTGGCAAATGGAAGTTTGTAATCATGGCATTTGCAATACTAAAATCATATGGAGGGAATATGAACTTATTTGTCCAACCCTCATAGGTATTCAATGTCTGCTTAGACGACACTGCACTTTCCAAGCCACGCATTGCCGTAGTACCTACTGCACAAATACGACGTTTTTTCGCTTTTGCATTGTTTACGATCTCTGCAGCTTTTTCATCAATGAACATTTCCTCACTATCCATTTTATGCTTAGAAAGATCTTCTACCTCAACTGGGTTGAATGTACCTAAACCTACGTGCAAAGTCAACTCGGCAAAATCTACACCCTTAATTTCTAAACGCTTCAACAAATGTTTAGAAAAGTGCAAACCAGCAGTTGGAGCAGCCACAGCACCTTCATGCTTGGCATAGATCGTTTGGTAACGATTTTCATCTTCTGGCTCAACATCTCTCTTTATATATTTTGGTAACGGAGTTTCTCCTAATTCCCTTAATTTTCTTCTGAAATCAAGGTAAGCACCATCATATAAAAAACGTAACGTTCTACCTCTAGAAGTAGTATTATCAATAACTTCTGCTACCAAGGTTTCATCATCACCAAAATATAGTTTGTTACCAATACGTATTTTACGTGCAGGATCTACAAGAACATCCCAAAGGCGTTGCTCTTCGTTTAACTCACGTAAAAGAAAAACCTCAATACGAGCTCCTGTTTTTTCCTTGTTACCGTACAAACGGGCAGGAAATACTTTTGTATTGTTAAGAACCATGACATCACCTTCATCAAAATAGTCGATCATGTCCTTGAACATTTTGTGTTCAATTTTTCCGGTATCTCTGTGGATGACCATTAACTTAGACTCATCTCTATTTTCAGATGGATGCTCCGCCAATAATTCTTTAGGAAGCTCAAAATTAAAATTTGATAATTTCATGTAGCTATTATATTTAATGTAGCAAATTGCGGCTGCAAATATACAATCTGCAGATAGGCCTTGTCAAGTAAATCCTTAATTATAATTCCTTTATACCGAAATCCAATTGTTTTAGGTCGTTCCAAAAATCTGGATATGACTTAGATACCACCTCTGCATCATTAACAATAAGTGTAGTTTTCATGGCCAATGGAGCAAAAGCCATTGCCATTCTGTGATCATTATATGTGTCTATAGCAATATCTTCTAGAATACCTACAGATGGTATTATGGTCAACGTTTTATCTGTTACGGATATGTTTGCCCCTAATTTGGACAGTTCTGTATGCAAAGCCTCTAAACGATCCGTTTCTTTGATCTTTAACGTGTGCAGTCCGGTTAAATAACAACCTACCCCCAAACCAAAGCAGGTAACCGCAATTGTTTGGGCTATATCTGGAGCATTTGCCAGATCAAACTCATTCTTAGCTTCTATCTTTTTATCGGTCTTTTTTAAAGTAACCGTATTATTGTCAAAAGTAGTCTCCACACCAAATGAAGTATAAATACTGGCAAGTACGCTATCTCCTTGAAGACTTTCTTTTTTATATGCCGATAAAGTAATTTGCGTTCCTGGTGCTGCCAGTGCACAAATACCATAAAAATATGAGGCAGAACTCCAATCTGATTCTACCACCAATGTCGTTGGTGCTACTTTTGCCTTTGGCGAAACTTTAATCAGGTTACCCTCAAAAGAAGTTTCCACTCCAATTTCCTCTAACAACGCCAAGGTCATTTTTATATACGGTACTGAGGTAATTTTACCGATTAACTCTAATTGAAGTCCGTTCTCCAAACTTGGAGCAATCAACAATAACGAAGAAATATATTGGCTACTTACATTTGCCGGCAAACTCACTTTATCTTTTACAATATGCTGTCCTTTAATTTTTATGGGAGGATACCCTTCATCTTGAACATAAGATATTTCCGCTCCCAAGGTTTTTAAAGCTTCTACCAAGATTTTTATGGGTCGCTCCGTCATTCTTTTAGAACCGGTAAGCACTACTTCCTTACCTGCCTGTGATGCAAAATATCCGGTTAAAAAACGCATGGCGGTACCTGCATGATGAATATCAACCGTACCTTCTGAAATTTTCAATCCTTTTGCCATTACCTGGGCATCATCAGAATTGGAAATGTTCTCAATGGTTATATCAGAAAACAATGCAGCCAATAATAAACTACGGTTAGATTCACTCTTTGAACCTGTTATGGTAATCGTATCGTTAAGCGTTGTATTGGACGGACCTGTCAAGTGAAGTTTCAATGCGTATCTTTTTAAAATAGAACAACAAATATAAGCCTATTTCAACTTTTTATTGTTGTGATGACGGTCATGATCTCGCTTTGTTTTTAAATCTAACTTTTTATCAAAAGCTTGTTGCAAATCAACACCTGTTTGATTGGCCAAACATAGCACTACGAACATTACATCTGCCAATTCTTCGCCCAGATCTTTGTTCTTATCAGACTCTTTTTCACTTTGTTCACCATAGCGTCTAGCGATAATTCTAGCCACCTCGCCCACTTCTTCGGTAAGCTGTGCCATATTGGTTAATTCGTTAAAGTAGCGAACTCCGTGCTCCTTGATCCAGTCATCAACTGCTTTTTGTGCGTTTTCAATGTTCATATTAATTCTAAATTTTTTCAAAAACAATTAAAGATTGACTTTGACTTTTTACCGCTTCATTAAAAAATTGTTTCAAACCTGCATAGTATGCGTTACTGTAATGCGCAGAATTCAAATCAAAAGTAAAAAATAAATTAAGGGTATCACTTTTATTATCTGATACATTTAGTTTTAATACGCCACCATTATCTGGTAAGGAAAAATTCTTATTTTCAGGTATCGACTTTACATTATACCCATCCGGTATTTTAACATTTAAAACGTACTGATATTTCATTGGATAACCAAAATCAACCGGATAATTTCTTTCCGAAGCTGTAAACGGATTGTTATCAAAAAATTTAATCACAAAGGGATTTAAGTAAATATTATCCCCTTGAAACAAGTTTTCCATTTCAAAATTGAATCTTTCTGTCAACTTCTTTTCATCAGAATATTTAAGTTGTTTTTCATGAGACATGATATGAAAATCATCTGAAATTTCTTCTTCTAATCTTTCAATATAACTATCTTCTTTTGTTGTTGACAACACTTCATCTTGAACAACTTTTTTATATCCTGTATTTATAAGGTCAAATACTCCAGTTAATTTTTTTTCGCTTGCATCGATTGTCATTTGAGCTCGCAACATAATGGCATTTGACTTTTCAGGTACAATATCGTACCAATAACTATTATTATCAAAATCCATTACACGACCATAATAATTTAAGCTATGATAAGGTAACATACCAAAAGGCATGTACTTATTGGTCGCATCTAACAAATAAGATTTTTCACCAATATCCACTTTAGCTACAAGATAATTGAAGTCGGTCATTACCGGATGAGTTTTCTTAGGTAGCCCCTTGTTTCTTGTTGCCAATAACATCATATTAACATTTATACCCGCAGCATTTAGTAAATTGATCAATGAGATATTAATTTCAGCGGCACTACCCTTTTTCTGATCAAAAGCATTTTTCACTTTATTGTCATTCCATACCCCATATTCTTCATTCCAAGTAAAATGATTCTTTACAAACTCATAAATATTCTTAGCCCTGGTCAAATCATCACCTTGAGTCAAAAGAACCGGATCAACACTTTTTGAAAAAAAATTTTTCTTTTTAAGCTGAACACCTAAATCTCCATCTGTTTTAAATTCCCTATCTACCGCTTTCCATGTTTTCGTATATTTATCTGTGCCCCCATAAAAACTTTTATATTCAGAAAGTTCAAACTCAATTCTAGATCTGTAATTATTTGCCGAAAGCATGTACTTTTCTGAATCCATAAAGGCGGGTATATCTTTCATGGCATATCTTAGCGCTTCACAATCACTATCTTGCTTCAATCCTGGAAACTTAAAACAAGAACTTATTATTCTAGATTCATCCACTGAAAGTTTCAAAGACCCTATTATACTTCTGTTATACAGCCAATTACCCGGTATTTCCGCATAAAATTCAGAATATAACTTAGGAATGTCGGTCTGAAACTCCCAACCCTGAAAATTAAAATGAAAAGGTGACTGCATTTCGTATTCATACTCCAGTATTGCCCCTTCTTGTACATTTGGAAAAGTAAATTTTAGTTGGGTCCATTTTTCATTTACCTCTTCTTCATAAAATTCTTCAGCTTTGACGGGAATACGCATGCCATTATAATGAGTAATGGCCCTAATATTTACTATTTTTTCCTTACTTTTTTTTGAATGATATAAAGGTATTTCAATGTCCGTATTTTTAAAGCCTTCCATATTTAAAACCTTCACTTTTGCATGGTATTTGGTAATTAGCCAAATGTAATTATCTCTTACATCAAAAAAATTGTGACCATATTCCGATAAATAGATACCTGTTGCCTCTGGATCTTTTTCATAAAAGGTAAATTCACTTTCTGATTTTAAAATGGTTCCAAACTCTGGTTTTTCTTGAGCTAAAATCTGGTTAACAGAAAAGAACGTGGTAACAACAAAGAGTGATAAATAAATAATTTTATACATTTAGATTGATTTATTTTTCTAGGAAAAAGTTCGCTTAATAAGAATTAGACCTATTCTAATTGCATCTTAAAAGCAGTTTTAATCTATATTTTAGTTAATACTACCTTTTCATTTAATTTCCCTACCATTTTACTATAATATTCTTTTAGACTAGGGTAGAATTCCGCAGGTACAACTGGATAATTAATTTTCTTCGATACTTTTAATTGTAAAACATTGCCAACATTATTAATCGCATAACTAAAATTACCCATATCATTAGGCAAAGCTATTGCCATAGCTTCTGGAATTGATTCTACCCTATATCCTTCTGGTAGATTAATTATAGTAGTTGATATATTTTCAAACGGAAAACTAAAATCTATTGGAAATTCTCTTTTCTCTTGTTTAAAAGGATTTTCTTTTGTGGCTAAAAATAACAATGGTGAAAAATATATCTTATCTGAAACTACATCGATTTCACTTTCCGTAGTAAAATCAAAAGACTCTATGGGCAGTTTATCCAGTTCATTGTTATTCTTTACTTCAAAATTGTTTATTTCAATTCCATCATTGTTATTTACCAACTGATTCAAATATGATTTTTGTTTATCCTTACCGTATTCATCCCTAAAAGACAGAGCTTGATGTCCCTTATAAACATTTCTAATTTTGCCTACAGCCGTTCCATTTCCACTTAAAATAATATTTTGAAAAGTTTGAATTGATCCCTTATTGGTCGGGTAAAGATTTATAATTGTAGACTTACCATTTTTTGACATCATGCGACCTTCCCAATTTAAAGCCCTAATTGGCAA
Organism: Maribacter sp. HS; assembly: GCF_048059195.1. Classification (NCBI taxonomy): domain Bacteria; kingdom Pseudomonadati; phylum Bacteroidota; class Flavobacteriia; order Flavobacteriales; family Flavobacteriaceae; genus Maribacter; species Maribacter sp. HS. Next base: position 114,587 of record NZ_JAYLVV010000006.1, on the reverse strand, counting down.
AACACCAGGCAAGCTATTTTGACTTGTAGCATCTAACAAAATAATACCTCCATTTATGCTAACGCTACTCACTATATAATTATAACCTTCTCTAGTAGGAAAAAGCGGCATCCCGTTAGACCTTGTACTCACTAATACAGGATTAGCTTCTAGATTTGCATAATCTAACATAGCTGTTAGCATTAAATTAATCTCTGCTGTATTTCCTACCCCCTTCTGATATGCTTGTTTAACACCTTTTCTAGTATACTTACCATAACTCTGATCCCATTTAACTTTAGATTTCACAAATGAAAATATTGTATTTATTTTCTCTTGTTCATCAGTTAAATTTTTAATTATTGCATCTAAATCTTCTTTAAAATAATTAGTCTTTCTCAATTCATCTCCAAAACTTGGATTCTTATATACTGTTTCAACTACATCTTCCCACGTACGTGAATAAAACTCTTTACTTGAATTAGGAAACTGTGTGTAAGACAACTCATACTTAACCCCTGACCTATAGTTACTAAGTTCATTTACAAATGGTTCTTCTTTAAGTGGTTCAATATTATTTAAATCAAAGCTAATTACATTGCTAACATATTTCACATTACCTCTTACTTGAGTAGTCCTACCAAGACCTTGACCAGCTCCTGCATTAGTTGTACCCCCAGATGCAACACGCTGAGTATAATCTAACGACTTATTAAATTGCTCTCGTTTAGGCATTACATTCAAAAATCCCTTAACATTCATTCTAAAAACAAAATATTCTGGAGTTTCGAAAAAAGCTTCTATTTTATTCACTGGAATATCATGCTGAAAGATAAATTCATCTACGTTGTATATGAAGGGAGAAGTTATACTGTACTTATATTCTATTATGGACCCTTCTTTTATATTTGGCATTGTAAATGATTCCTCATTAATATTCTCCGATATTTCATTTTTGAATTTCCCGTCTTTTTTTAATGGAGTCTCCTCTATTTTATCATCTATTAGATTGTATGTTTTAGCCTTAAGCTTATTTAAATCCTCAATTTCATTACCATCTTTATATAATCGTATCTTTTGGGTGGCATACTCAAATCCTTCTTTATTATAAATCTTAATTCGTTCATGCACATCGGTAATTAAACTGAAACCGACACCTGAAACATAGTTGAAATACGTTTTTCTGTATTTATACAAATACGCTGCAGATGCTGTGCTATCTATTGAACTAAAGTCTTGTAACAATTCTTCTTTTGAAACCTTACCGTAATCATTGTTTTGAGCTACTAAAAAGGTAGATATAAAAATTAGGGAAATCAGTATATAGTTTTTTTTGTTGGATTTAAAATTATTGTCAATAGTCATAAAAATCGAATGGTTTTAATTGGTGTTATTTTTCAGTAGGACAATCTTGTTTTTATCTGATTTTGCTATTTCTTTTCTGAAATTACGATAGTCGTTATAAGTTGTTTTTGAAAAAACTCCAGGTTTAATCAATAATCTTCTTTTGTATTTGAACTGACTTTCTGAAACCTTAGTTAAACTAACTGAATACTCTCCAAAATTATTTTTTAAGTCTATTGCCGTTAAACCAGATTCTAACCCGTAGTTGTCCGGTAAATCTATTAGGAACTCATCTTCATCTAAATACCCTCTTTTAATTACAACATCACGTTTTCTATCTTTACTCCTTTTGGGAACATATTCATTTCTATTTAGCATGTTTGGCGCAAAAAGTAGACGGTCACCTGCCCTTGACAAATAACCAGATGTTATAATATCAACATTTTCTGTTGTGATAATATTATCCCTGTTATTTAAGATATTATGGTTTAGAATATGAACATCATTAACATAACCCCAATAGTCTTTGTAATATTTCTCTACATCTTCTTTACTTTCACTTGACAACCCGTATTTTTGGTTATACTGTATCCCTGTACTTTTTATTTCAACTTGTGCTTTAATCTCACTTTCGCTAATTGTAATTTTAGCGCTTGTAATTTGCTTACTTTGTTCTGGCGAATACTGTCTGGACTTTACCATCTCACCACCATTTGGACCAACTTTTAACACATTTCTGTTATCTGTAAAAGTTCCTAAAAAGTTTGCGGGAACAATTTGACTAGTGCACTCCAACCACAATTCCTCACCCTCTAAGGGCACATTTAAGAACACATGATTTCCTTGTAAAGAAGGAAAATCAGCATCTAAACTTCGCATGCTACGGTCGGCATAAACTATGGTGTAATAAGATTCCACACCAACAACATTTAACAATGCCTTGGTATAATTCGTTAGACCTTTACAATCACCATACTTTACCCTATCTACTTCAATGGCACTAATAGGCTCCCAACCGCCTATACCCATTTGTACACTGATATACCGGGTGTTATCTTGAACAAATTGATATACTATTTTTATCTTTTCTTTTGGGTCATCTATTCCCCTTACTAAAGTTTGTACTTTTTGAATGGTTGCAGCACTAAGTTCTCCCCGACCCTTTAATAGAGAATTGTATATCCAACCTCCGAATTCTTTCCATGAAGTAGCATGACCGTCCACCCCTTTTAAATGAAAATTTTCTAGTGCGAATTGGACATTAGGTATAAAATCTCTAAACTCAGGATCAAAATCTTCAGACTCTAGCGCTTTTAAATTTACGGCACTATACATTACGCCAGACTCATTTTCCGTTCGTTTCACATTAAAAGAATCTAGGTTATTCTCCTTATACCTATATTTCATGGTTGAAGGTAAATTCAACTTAAATTCACTTTTTTCGACACTAAGCCTATAACCGTCCAGAAAAAACCAACGTGGTATAAATGCGGTGTCAGATGTCGTGTATTTTTCGGTTAAAATAACCGTGTATGGATATTTAACAGGTGTGTATTTTAGGTATTTGACTCTAGAGTCAGAATACAAAGTTCCTTCACCTGTAGCCGTTTGATCAATAAAATCTTTTTCTTTAAACTTTTCTATTTCCTTACCATTAGCATCAAGTATTATGGCTTCAAGATTTTTTATCCATTTCTCTTTATCGTAAAATACTGTCGCATTTATATGTTTAGATCCACTTTCATTCAAAACGGTAACCACCCTTTTAGACTTAACTTCCATAAAATCAGAAGATTTAAGTAAAACAGTGCTTTCATCTAAGCGAACAACTGCATCTGCATTCTTTAAAAGGGAGGCCTCTATTTTCGTAAAACTGTACTCTTGTGCATTCATGGCAAGAGTTACCACGAACATTAGTATTAAAAAAGATAAGCGCATATAATTTGGTAGGCTGGTTTTTACCTTAACGACAAAAACAGTAGATTTCTTACAAAAAATACAGAAAATCTATTGAATTCTAATTTTTATCTTTTGTATCAATCATTATGGTCACAGGACCATCATTCAACAATTCAACCTTCATATCCGCACCGAATTCTCCGGTACCGACTTTCTTACCCAATTTAGATTCCAAAGTAGCAATAAAGGCTTCATACAGGGGTATGGCAACATCTGGTCTTGCCGCTTTTATATAAGAAGGTCGATTCCCTTTTTTAGTACTTGCATGTAAAGTAAACTGGCTAACCACAATGACATCACCATTTACATCTACAAGCGATTTGTTCATTATACCATCTTCATCATTAAAAATACGAAGGTTTGCTATTTTGTTCGTAAGCCAATCAATATCATCTTGAGCATCTGCATTTTCTATACCCACTAAAATTAAAAGCCCATTGTCAATAGCACTTATCTTTTCGCCATTGACCGTTACGCTAGCTTTGGTAACACGTTGTATAACTGTTCTCATTTTTTATCGTCGTGTATATCTACCCTGTAATTCTCATCTTCACCTTTGATCATCTGCAGATAACTGTTATACCTGCTCCAAGCTATATCACCAGTTTCCAAGGCATCTTTAACGGCACATTTTGGCTCGTCTACATGAATACAATTATTGAATTTACAATCTTGTTTTAGTTCAAAAAATTCTGGAAAATAATCGCCTATCTCCTCCTTTTCCATATCTACAATACCAAAACCTTTAATACCGGGCGTATCTATAATTCTAGCATTAAAACTTAAATCGAACATTTCCGCAAAAGTGGTGGTATGTTGCCCTTGTGCGTGTTGTTGAGAAATTTGTTTGGTCTTAATATCCAACTCTGGCTCCAAAGCATTGACCAAGGTAGATTTACCAACACCAGAATGACCCGAGAACATTGATGTTTTACCGATCATCATTTCTTTCACCTTATCAACGTTCTTGCCCGTTGCCGCAGAAATACCCAAACAAGTATACCCAATATTGCGGTAAAGGGCCGCCAAAAACTTTATCTCATCTAATTCTTCCGGGGCATAAGTATCTACCTTATTGAAAAGTAGAACAACCGGAATTTCATATGCTTCTGCAGTGATCAGAAATCGATCTATGAAAACTGGGTATGTAGGCGGATTGTTCAATGTCACCAATAAAAAGACCTGATCCAAATTGGCAGCAATGATATGTGTCTGTTTGGACAGGTTTACAGATTTACGAATTATATAATTTTTACGATCTTCTATTTCATTGATAATACCAATGGTATCATCTCCAATAGTCTCCACCTCAAAGCGTACTTGATCACCAACCGCAACAGGGTTCGTACTTTTTATACCCTTGATCCTAAACTTACCTTTTATTCTACATTCATAGAAATCACCATTTTCTGCCTTAACAGTGTACCAACTACCCGTAGATTTATAAACAATTCCTACCATTTACCCAAAAATCCTTCCATTTATACAAAGTAACTGCTTTAAATATAAAAATTAACATAAATTTGAATTTAGAACTATAACATTAAATAACAACCAAAATCAAGAAAATGAAATTCATTAAAAAATCATTGCTGATGTTAGCTTTATCAGCCATTACTTTTGGAACTGCCCAAGAAACTATTACAAACGAATCTGTAGTACAAATGGTTGAACTAGGTTTCGACGATTATATGATCATAGATAAAATAAACACTTCGGATGTTAAATTTGATGCTTCTATTTCCGCTCTAGGCGCTATGAAAAATGCAGGGGTTTCTTCTGAAATATTATCCTTGATCATGGATAAATCAAAACAAAACACAAAATCTAAAACTGGTATTTACTATGCCGATGCTAGCGGTGAAGATAAATTAATACAACCAAGTGTATTCTCTGGTTCAAATTCTAACCAAGTGGCGCAGAAATTAGTATCTGGATTGATCAATTCTAAAAAGAAAGCTCAGTTACCTAAAACACAATCCAACAATGTAATTCGCCAAAGCAGACCAGAATTTACGTTCATCTTTGACCCAAGTGTTACAGAAGTTGATAATATGCAGAACAACCAAGGTGGAGATACCGGTATTTTTAACTGGTGGTTTAGAATGGCAAGTAACCCTAACGAGTTTGTTTTAGTTAAACTTACCGTTAAAGAGAAGAAGAACCTTAGAGAGGTAATTACAGGAAAAAGTAGCTGGATCACTAGCAGTAGTGGTATTGACCCTAAATATGCTCTTAACTTCGCTATAGAGGAAATTGAAGGTAACAAGTTTAAAGTTACTCCAGATACGTTAGAACCAGGGGAATATTGCTTTATTTACCAAGGTCAGGTTCCACAAGGTAGAGAAAACCAATCTGTTTTTGATTTCTCTATTCAATAGAACAAAACTGTATTTATCATAAGACCCGATGCTTTTAGTATCGGGTCTTTTTTTTTAAGCTATTGTAATGGTAAAGCATCAATTTACAATGATATAAAGTAGTATTCTTTGCATTCTTCATTATACCTTATATTTTCACCGTACAATCTTTAAATCAACGTAAAAAACCATCATCATGAAAAAAATCATTTTACTTGCCCTATTTGCCTTTACTGCTATTACCACATCTACGGCACAGGAATACAAAGTTGTTACCAGTGTAGAATCTATAGTACCTAGCGGACTAGGAAGATCACGAATTATAGATGCCAATGCAGATAGGAATTTCAAGGAGTTTACATCAGAGCAAACCGAGGAGGACAATACCAGAAACAAATCTAAACGTGGAGATATTAGAGTTAAGGACTTTGAAGAAACCAAATTGCTTAACTTTTATAATATTGCAGGAATTCGTTTTCAAAACATTGCAGCCAATGATGCGCTCATCTCTTCCAAACTAAGTGATATGGCACAAAATGGATGGGAGCTCGTTTTTGTTACCAGCGGTGTTGAAGCAGATGCCGGTAATACGGACGGACAAGGTATTTTCATTACCCGATACATCTTTAAAAGATAAAACTAATAGTCATAAAAAAAGCCCGGTGCATGCCGGGCTTTCCATTTTAATTTTCTTAAGACTACTGTGCTAAGTTAATTTCTACACGTCTATTTTTCTGTCTGCCATCTTTATACATGTTCGTGGCAATTGGCTTGCTTTCTCCATACCCTATTGCTGTTAATCGAGATGGCGAAATACCACCATTAATTAAAAATTGCAATACGGCTTGTGCCCTCTTCTCTGATAATTTTTGATTGGTAGCTTCTGAACCTATACTATCCGTATGCCCTTCAATAGTGAAATTTGCATTGGGATATTCGTTTAAAATACCGATGATATCAACCAATACAGGTGTTGACTCATCCTTTAATGTTGATTTTCCTGTGTTGAACAAAATAGTTTTTGCATACTCGTTCAACGACTTTTGAACCTCAGCCGTAACAACCGGTTCTGGACAACCGTTATTCGCTACCGTACCCATTTCATCAGGACAATTATCATCTTTATCAAAAACTGAATCTCCGTCACTATCTGGCCAAGGACATCCATTATTCTCTACAGGTCCGGCTACATCTACACATTGATCTTCATTATCCAACAAGGTATCTCCATCCGTATCTACCCAAGGACAACCATTGTTTTCTACAGGACCTGCCTCATCTGGACATTGGTCCTCATTATCCAATACCGAATCGCCATCAGTATCTCCCCATGGGCAACCATTATTTTCTATTGGTCCTGCCTTTTTTGGGCAACCATCTTCTTTATTTGGAATACCATCACCATCTGAATCTTTTGGCTGACCATAGTATACCGGAATTTTCAACCCTGCATATACATCTGCCCCTTGTATTTCATTTTTTGTAAATGTAGAGATCAATGATCCCGACCCAAGATAAAGAGGACCGGCACGTAAGCCTGCCCCTACTTGTAAACCACTATATTGATAGCTACTTACAGGCAAATAGAAGCTGAACCATTTACTTTCAAAACGAGGCGTCAATGAAAATACATTTGCTGTTCTTAGGTTGTTTTCACCAGTAGAACGCATAGATAAATCGGTATTAAAATTTAAATAGAAATGATTTTTAATATTCCAATCTGCATTAAAGTGTAATGCCGTTGGCAAACCCGCCTTTAAATCTTCTGTTGTCTGTGTAAACGTATATAAATTTTGAAGATCATCTGAATCTTCTATATTATCATAATCGTCTTGTGTAATGGTATTATTGATATTATAGGTATCTACCAAACTACCTTTATAGTTTACCGCACCAACATCAGTAAGTGACAAACCAAATTTTAGTTTATACTTATTTTTATCTTTCATGACGGTTTTTTCTCCATCAGCACCCGTTACCACATAATCTTCATAATCTGGTCTCCATTCATAAACGAATCCCAGGTCAAACCCAAATCCGTTAGCATCGGGCACTTCATAATCGTAGTCTTCCACATCATACTGATCGGCACGCCCATAAATTAGATCTCCTGTAGATGCTAAAGTTCCAATAGTAGAATTATCCGGTAATGTAGCACCATCCGCATCATAATCAATAGTTACATTTCTACCGGCCACATAGGCATTACCAAATCCTTTCAAATATTTAAATGACAGACCACCTTTTAAGAAATGCTCTTCTTTATTCATTAATTCTTGTGCATACGTGATCCCCACTTCTGCCCAACCATGACCGGCGGCAAAGAAATCACCTTCGTTTACCAAAAAGTCTTGACTTTCATCAATACTATCGTCAAGGTCATCTATACTTTCTCCATTAAATTCATTTCCCGTCACAAAACTTCTTGCTCTTGTAAATATGGCAATAGAAGATTTTCTACCAACATTAAACATAAACGAAGGACCTAACACATCTACATTACCAGAAAAATTATTGTTATCCGAAAGGGTCAATAATGCATCTGTATCATAGTCAAAATCACTGGAAACCAAATCAGAATACCCAACACCTACATAGTCATTAGCTAAAAAACCACTAGCTCCTATTAAATTAATATCTGTTTTAAAACGTGAATCTGCAATATTTGCAGGGTTAGAGATCACACTATTGACAACACTGTAATTATCTGTTAAAAAGCCTATATACGATTGGGCTTTTACAGCAAATGATGCCATTAACATGAACGTAAACAATACTACTTTCTTCATACTTTTTGATTGGTTAAAATGGTTCTTTAGACCCCTAACGGTTCATAATTAAGGATATTGTTAAAATGTATTATTTTTCTTACTTATTAAAATTAAGACATAAAAAAACATCCGCATATTACGGATGTTTTGTATTTATAAAGTTATGTAAACCTTAACCGTTCACTATCTTTTCTTGGTGGTTGATAGACTCTTGGTGAATAGCCTTGAACATACGAAGAACAAATTCTTCACTAAGTCCCTTACTTTCTCCTTCAAGAATCATTGCTCCCAGAATTTGGTTCCATCTATTAGATTGTAGTACGGCAACGTTCTTTTGCTTTTTAAGTTCACCTATACTATCAGAAACTTTCATTCTTTTACCTAGAGTCTCGATCAATTGGTTATCAATAACATCGATCTGTGCTCTAAGGTTACTTAATTGAGAATTGTATTCCGCCTCTGGATCGCTCTCTTTTCTAATTTTTAGGTCTCTCATAATCTGAACCAATTTCTCTGGAGTTACCTGTTGAGCGGCATCACTCCATGCATTATCAGGATCATGGTGCGTTTCGATCATTAATCCGTCGAAATTCAAATCTAAAGCAGTCTGAGAAACATCAAAGATCATATCTCTTTTACCTGTGATATGAGATGGATCGTTGATCAAAGGTAAATCTGGAAATCTGTTCTGAAATTCGATCGCCATTTGCCATTCCGGTATATTTCTATACTTGGTTTTCTCATATGTAGAGAATCCTCTATGAATTGCACCCAACTTTTTAATACCTGCCGTATGTAGCCTTTCAATACCGCCTAACCATAAAGCTAAATCTGGATTTACAGGATTCTTCACCAATACAATCTTATCTGTACCTTCAAGTGCATCTGCCAATTCTTGCATGATGAACGGACTAACAGTTGATCTTGCCCCTATCCATAATAAATCTATATCATGCTCTAAAGCTAATTCTACATGAGCGCGGTTAGCCACCTCGGTAGCCGTTTTCATACCTGTTTCAGCTTTTACCTTTTGAAGCCACTTAAGCCCCAAAGCTCCTACACCTTCAAAATTTCCTGGGCGAGTACGTGGTTTCCATATACCTGCTCTGTAATAGTTTACATCGGTATCTTTTAGGGAGTGTGCTATACCTAACACTTGCTCCTCGGTTTCCGCACTACATGGCCCTGCTATTACTAGTGGATGGTCAAGGTTTAAATCATCCAACCATGTTCTCATTTGTTTTGAATTTTCCATTTTTACTTATTCTATTTCTTGTTTAACGGTATTTCTTTTTAATATTCCTTTAATCTTATTCGTATTATTCATTTCATTATAAATGCCCTCATAATCATCTTTCAACAACAGTTCCTTAAAAGCGGTTAGATTTTGAATGTACTCCTCCAAAGTCTCAACCACATTCTCTTTATTCTGTTTAAAAATAGGTGTCCACATGGCAGGAGAACTCTTTGCCAAACGCACCGTGCTTTCAAACCCACTACCGGCCATGTCAAAAATATCACGCTCGTTCTTCTCTTTCTCGATCACTGTTTTACCCAACATGAACGAACTTATGTGCGATAAATGCGATACGTAAGCAATATGCTTATCATGAGCAACAGGGTTCATATAACGTATTCTCATGCCAATAGCTTGAAAAACTTTTAACGCTCTTTCTTGGAGCTTAAATGCCGTTAATTCTACCTCACAAATAATATTTGTTTTGTCTTTGAATAAATTGTTGATCGCTGCAGACGGACCCGAAAACTCCGTTCCTGCAATGGGATGGCATGCCAAAAAATTTCTTCTCTTAGGATGATTTTCCAACACCTTGCAAATCATGGATTTGGTAGACCCAACATCAAAAACAACACAATCTTCATGAACGGCATTCAATATAACAGGAAGCTCGGTAACCATAACATCTACCGGTATACTTACAATGACCATATCTGCCAATTGTAAATCTTGATAGGTAGCTTTCTTATCTATAATACCCAAAGACAATGCTTCAGCTAAGTTTGCTTCATTAGATTCTATGCCATAGACGGTAACATTGTCGAATGCCGACTTTATGTCTTTCGCCAAAGAACCTCCTATTAAACCGATACCTATTACAAATACATTCATTTTAAAGCTACGCTTTAGTCTTAAGACCTATTATTCAAATCTTTTAATTGCCTCTTCTATCTTATTCTCCGTTATACATAGTGAAAAACGAATATAGCCTTCACCATTACTCCCAAAAATGGTTCCTGGCGTAATAAATAGATCTTTCTTATATAAAATATCATCTATGAACTCTTCCGATGATACACTACCTGCCGGCAATTTAGCCCAAACGAACATGCCTACAGCGTTACGATCATATGAACAGCCAAGCTTGTCTACCAACTTATAGATCAATTCTCTTCGCTTACCATAAATTTCATTTAGTTCCTTAAACCAGTCATCACTGCTATTCAAGGCGGCAATTGCCCCTTTTTGTATGCCGTAGAACATACCGGAGTCCATATTGCTCTTCACCTTTAAAATAGCATTGATATGCTCTTCGCTACCTAAAACAAAACCTACACGCCAACCGGCCATGTTGAACGTCTTACTCAAAGAATTCAATTCTAAACACACCTTTTTTGCATTGGGCAAGCTTAAAATACTGGCAGGTTCGTCATTCAAAACAAAACTATATGGATTATCGTTCACCAATAAAATATCATGTTCTTGGGCAAATGCCACCATCTTTATAAACTGCTCTTTGGTTGCCGTAGCACCTGTTGGCATATGAGGATAGCTTAACCACATTACCTTTACCCTTGATAAATCTTGCTTTGCCAATGCCTCCAAATCTGGAAACCAACCATTATCAGCGGTTAAATCATAGTATTTTGGCACGGCCCCTACCAAATTGGTTACAGAGGTGTATGTTGGGTACCCGGGATTTGGTATCAATACCTCATCACCCTCGTTCAAAAAAGCCAGGCTTATATGCATAATACCTTCTTTTGACCCCATTAAAGGTAAAATTTCGGTATTTGGGTCTGCGGTAACACCAAATTTATTCTTATAAAAATTGGCTATGGCATCTCTTAACTGAGGCAAGCCTTGGTAACTTTGGTATTGGTGCGCACCGTTCTCTAACACTGCTGCTTGTATGGCTTTTAAAACCTCTTGGGACGGAGCCAGATCAGGACTACCAATACCCATATTAATGATAGGTTTACCTTGTGCCATTAAACCACGAACTTCTCTCAATTTTTTTGAGAAGTAGTATTCCTGTATGGTATCTAACCTTTTGGCAGTACGTATCATTGTCTTACATTTTTATATTCACCCAAAATCTTAAAGTCTTCTGCCATGATGTTCAATAGACTTTTAGCCTTCGTAAAATCTGCATAATCATTAAAAGTTACATCAACAAAAAAAGCATATTTCCAAGGTGTTTCTATCACCGGTAACGACTGTATTTTGGTTAAATTCAATCTACAATCGCTCATGACATTAAGCACTGCCGCTAAACTACCCCTTTTATGGTCGGTTAAAAACCGTAAAGACGCCTTACTGATCTCTGCCTCTGGCAGTGCATCATTTTTTGTTTTTACAATGATAAAACGCGTAGCATTATTTTGAATGGTTTGTATGTCGTTCGCTACGATGTCCAACCCATATAATTCTGCTGCAACGTTAGGAGCAATAGCCGCTACATGCTTAAGTTTTTCTTTTTGAATTCGCTTTGCTGTCTCTGCCGTATCTACGTCTTCCACCAATTTTATATGCGGATATTGTCTAAAATATTCCTTACACTGCAATAGTGCCATTGGGTGTGAACTTACTTCTGTTATATCCTCAATCTTCTGGCCTTTTAATACCATTAAATTGTGATGGATGTTTAAATAATACTCCCCAATGATGTGTAGGTCATTATGGTTTACCAAAGCATAATTAGGAATGATAGATCCTGCAATGGAATTTTCAATGGCCATAACACCCTGATCCGCTTCTTTGGTCAACAACTTATCTACCAAAGCATCAAAAGAAAGGCATTCTACCAACTCAATATCATCACCATAACAATCTTTTGCCACTTGATGGTGGTTACTGCCCTTTATTCCCTGTATGGCTATTTTTAGACTCACTTTTGCTCCGTTTTATTCAAAAAAAAAGTTCCGATGTACATCGGAACTTAGATTCTATTTTATATTTAAAATATACTACAACAGTCCCGTACCTCTCTTAAAAAAGAAGTAAAAATAAAAACCGTTCCAGAAATATTGTTTTGTCATCACTTTTGTAATCTGTGGCTAATGTAGTAATTATATTTAAAAATGGCTGTTTTGGATTTTATTTTTTTATAAAAATCAATTTCTTTCTCAAAAAGTGAAGGTTTTGTGTTAAATCTTTAAACCTCTTACCATCTAAGTGCAATACCTAGTCCATTCTCATTAGATACCGGTCTAAGTTTAAAAGCCGTTTTATCATCAAATTGCTTATTATAAGCAAGTATAGCTTGTTTTCTTGCCTTATTAGAACCATTCAAAAATATAATAGCAATTATACCAGAGCCAATACCACCCAACAATGGCCCAATTGCCTTTCTCGCTTTATCCCTGTCACTTACAAAAGGGTCATTGTTAAATAATTCTACCGAGCCCCAGGTTACTCCAACTATTTCGCCGACTAAAGCAATGGTAGCGATACTCTTTTTTGTGTCAGCTTTTTTCCAGTCGCTATAAATTTCATCATTACTAGAAAATAATTCTTTTACTTCCTTCTTGGTAATTTCCTTATCGTCTTGATAATACTCCATTCCCCATATGCCCGTAAACGTCGTAATTTCTTGTGCAGAAACGTTTATGGCCATTGCAAACAATACAATTAAAAAACACTTTACCTTCATGTCAATAAATTTAAATTTGATAATCTCATAGCGTTAAAAAGTTACTTTAATTGTGCATTGGGCTGATAATAGAAGGGAATAGACCATTTAAATTCTTTAACATCACCTAACGTTTTAGTGACCAACAGGGTATTATAACCTTTTTTCAATAACTCTTTGTCAATAAAACCTACAATACCAAATTGTTCTGAAACGGCATGGTCTTTCTTTAGGAAATCAATATTTAACAAAGTACCATTGAGGGTAACCTTATGATATTTTTCATAACAATCAAGATAAAATTTTCTTGATTTAACTCTTTCCTGTTCATTGGACAAACTATCGTCTTCTTGATATTCGCCGCAAGTAGCAGCTTGATAATTACGTTCATGATGAAATACGGGAATAAACAGCTTTACAGTCTCACCCGTTATAATATCAGACTGTATTTGTGGAGTCAACAAAAATGATTCATCAGGGTTTTGATCACTATAATAACTCAAGTACATTAGATTTACATCATGATCTTTTGGAAAAATCAAATGAGGAATGTTGGTATCTTGAAATTTCACTAATGTCAAAAATATGCCTGATGCAAAAAACGATAGCACGAGATAAACTAAAGACTTTTTCTTCTTAAAATTAGACCCAAAAACCATTGAAACCTGCAGTAAATTACGGTATAAAGGACCATAGGTAACCATTGATGTAAATTTGACCAATTTAAACATCCAAGTTTGTACCAATACATTAGACTTGTACTTTTTTAAATTTCCGATGACACTAAAAATCATTTGTAATACAAGAAGACCTGAAATTATAAATAAAGGTATTAACAGTATATAACTTGGCACATAATCCAACAACAAATTATATATCAGCATATAAATACTTAAAAACAAAGACATGTAAGAGTAAATCAATAGAATAGTAAATGCTGAAGAAAAAATTACACTGCATAATTCATCTACCTTTTGAATAGTATCTTGTTGCTTTGGGAGTATGGACAAAATCTTCTCGGTATAAATTTTAGAGTATACACTATCTTCAATACTATAATCTGGAAAAACAGAATTCAACCCTACTAATCCAATCCAATACGCTCGTAAAACGAAATGAATTACGAACATAGAGACCAGAATACTAATAGCCAACAAGCCTAAAAAAACAATCATATACCCATAAATGTATTGCTCAACGGGTAATAGATCAATGTATTTATTTGTAGCCCATTCTATTAAACCAAATAGTTGAAACGTTCCAAAAATGGCAATTGCAGAAACTAGCAATTCTGCTTCCCAACTTTCTTCTTTAAGTCGTTGAAGCCATTTTATGTTCTTTTTTTTCTCTTCAACTGGGGTGGTTTCTGGTGGTAAGCTCATTCTATATTAAAAATCTCACGGTTAGCGAGACTAATATACCCTTTCTTTAAATTTTAAAAAACATTAAATCAGTTGGAATCAAGCTCATCAAAAAAAGAATCTATCACAACATTAAGATCTTCTTGTACTTTAGGGTCTGTACTATTGATCAGAATTGAAAACACCAATTGCTCTTTTGGATACACGAAAAAATTGGAATACCCACCTACCCCACTACCCACATGCCCAAAAAACTTACGCCCTTTGGCATCTTCACTTACCTGCCAACCTAAACCGTAGTATGTAGAATTACCGTTTACTAGCTGAGCAGTTAAAAATTGATTCAAAATATCTTTTTCGATTTCTATTTTCTCATCTAAAAATGCTTGCCCGAATTTTGCAATATCTTCTGAAGTTGATAAATAACCTCCACCAGCAAGCTTATAAAAGATATCTACGGGAGTCGCTTTTCTAAACCCGGACAAGCTTTTGGTATAAAATGCAGTTACATTGTTCTGTGCTTCGGATGTTGCAATAGCATTCACATCTATATCCGATTGCTTAAGGTTATCATCAGGATGCCTTCTTGGTATGTATGTGTTTTTCATTCCCAAGGGATCCAATACTTTCTCCTGCACATATGCTTCAAACGGAATACCACTTGCTTCTTGCATGGCCGCCGAAATCATTACCCAATCAAAACTATTGTACAAATATTCGGTATCTGGTTCAAATACCAACGGATCGTTTTTAAAGATTGACAAACCGTCCTTTATGCCAAAAGGTTCGTTCAAGGCGAATTCCTTGCCTTTATACACGCGTATACCTGCAGTGTGGCTAGCCAATTGACGAATAGTGAAATCCCACTTTTTCTTGGGGTAATCTGGCAGATAGGTATAGAAAGATTCGTCTAATGAGATCAACCCTTCTTGCACCATATGTGCCAATGCGGTAGCCGCTATAGGCTTGGATACACTTGCAATTCTAAAAATTGAGGATTTTGGGTCTACATATTTTTTGGTATTTAAATCCGCATACCCATACCCTTTTTGGAAAATGGTTTTTCCTTCTTTTAAAACCGTAATTGCCAATCCTGGAAATTTGTTATCGGCATACATATCTTGTAAAATAGCATCTGCTTTTACCAATCCGGTCAAAGTCGGGTCATCTCCCAACACTCGTTTAGTAGCGAATACATTTTTCAGATATTTTAAAATGGGATTCATTCCACAAAAATCAATCTTCCATTATACAATTCTTCCACTTCAACAGTTGCTGGTCGGTTATAGCTTTGTAAATCGCCAGTACCCCTTAATACTCCGGTAAGACTTTCTTGCGGATTCACTAAAATATCATTTGAACCTCTATGGTTTATGGTAACACGATCAGTGATCAATGCTTCAGCCTCAATTCTAGAATCACCCGCAGCTATGGTAATACTCATACTTTCCGCTGTTCCTTTCAACTTAAAATAGGCAATGCCGTTAACCGTTAAACTTAACGAAGCCACTTCTAAATCTAAATCAAATTCCCCATCTGTTGTTTCTGCTTCCGGATTCGTAAAACTTTCGGACAACAATCTTAAGCTATCAAAAGCCAAAACTCCGTCACTTTTAATAGGAAAACCTGTACTGCTACGTATACTGGTCAAATTAGGGGTAGTTACGTAGATCGTAGTGGTAGCATAATCTCTTACATAATTACAATCGTTCGTATCCGTCAGTAATAATTGACCATCTTCTACAACAGCAGAAACCTCATTTCTAAGATTTTCACCGGTTTCTATTTCTACTTTTTGGGTGTCGCCTTGTTTTATAACTAAAGTCACATTTTCAAATACGGTAATACTCGTAAATTCAGCTACTGTAACTTCTTCTCGTATCATATCACCTGTACTCTGAAAACAATCTGAAGCGTTTTCGGAGTCGCAAGAATTACCTATGAGCAGCAAAACAAACATAGTAGTGAAGGTCAAAAATGTTTGGCACATCCCTTTTGTCCAAATGTCTATTTTATGTTTTCTATTTTCTAACATCATATTTCTACAATCGTATTCCTATCCCAAATTCTACCGCTTCCGCTTTTGCGCCGTGAGACTTTAAGGTTACCGCCCCAAAAACCCTATCTCCAAAATAGCGCTTTAATCCCACACGCAAATAGGTGCGACCTTCAAAATCGAACGGATAATACACGTAGTAGCCAAATTGTGAAATGACGGACATTTCATTAATGAACAGTTCATGACCCGCAAATACACCTACCCTTTTATAATCATCATCTGCATCCACATTATTCTCTGGAAAAGCAATACTTTGATACCTGATCAACTCTTTCAAAAAATTAGAAAAGTATACATCTGTTCCCACTTGAAGAGCACTTTTTCTTCCAACCCTTTTATCGGCATAGGCAGAAAGCACTACAAAGCCATATTGACCGGAATCAATAACATCACTCTCGTTTAAACCAGCTCTCAACGCAATATTGTAACGCAATGGCTCAGTCAATTTTTCTTTTCCCCTGTGTACATAATCAATTTCAGCACCACCATCTAGATCATATACAAAACCGGCATTAAATGCCAAGGTATTAGTAGACGTATTCGGTGCCCTAAAATTGGCGTTGGAATAATGAATTACGGACACACCTGCCTTAAAACCCAATCCTTTTATAATATTCTCTTTATGATAGTTCAGCATTAAGTAGGTTGAACTTAAAAAATCCGAGCCGTAGGCATTATTTCTAAAATTGGTCTCTTTATCGTACGGGTTAGTAGCGTATGCAATACCTTGCCCTACGCGTAATTGCATGTTCCGCCTAAAAAAGTAAAAATTGTAGTGCGCATACAAACCATAATTATCGCCCAACGTGCTGTTGTTCGTATTCTGATAAATAAAAGAGTAACCCAGATCCGGATAATTATACAACTCTTCCCATTCTTCTTCCCCGTACGTTTTGCGGTTATAACTTAAAATAACCCCTGCCGGGTGCGATGTGATCAAATGCGAAATATCTGGATTGTGCAGTATGATGGAACCATAGAATTGGTTGGCATCAAGCGTGTACTTCTTTTTCTTGGTACCTTCTTGCGCAAAGCAAAAACTTACCGATAGCATTACAATGGTTAGAAACTTAAAATTCATTGTAGGCAAAAATAGTTATAAGTATCAAGTACGAAGTATTATGTACAAAGTATTATCATTATCGGACATTTTGTACGTAATACGCTCTACTAAATACTTTTTAAACCTTTAAAATAGTGCTTCCGCTATTGCCTTAATATTATCGGATTTCCCCATAGAATAGTAATGCAATACAGGAACACCTGCCGCCTTCAATTCCTTAGATTGTTGAATTGCCCATTCTATACCTACTTTACGTACATCTTTGTTGGTGGCGCAAGCATCAACAGCTTCTATTAAATCTTGCGGCATATCTATTCTAAACACCTGCGGCAATAATTGCATGTGCCTCTTTACGGCAATAGGCTTAATGCCCGGTATAATAGGTACGGTAATTCCAATTTCCTTTGCAGCTTCTACAAATTCAAAATACTTTTTATTATCAAAGAACATTTGCGTAACCACATAATCCGCACCGGCATCTACCTTTTCCTTTAATCGCTTTAGGTCCGATTGTAATGATGGAGATTCTAAATGTTTTTCCGGATAACCCGCCACCCCTATACAGAACTCACTACTGTGCTCGCTCTCCACGGTTTCATGTAAATATTTACCTTTATTCAAATCCTGGATCTGCTTTACCAAATCTATAGCAAACGGGTGTCCTCCATCAGTAGGCTCAAAATATTTTTGCTCACTTCGGGCATCACCACGTAAAGCCATTACATTCTGTATGCCTAAATAATGACAATCAACCAACAAGTATTCCGTCTCCTCCTTGGTGAAACCGCCACAAAGCACATGAGGCACCGTATCTACATTATATTTATGTTGAATAGATGCACAAATACCCACAGTACCAGGTCTCATACGTGTTGTTTTCTTATCTAAAAGCCCTTCTTTTTTAATATAGATAGTTTCTTCACGCGATGTAGTCACATCAATGAACGGAGGGTTAAACTCCATTAAAGGATCAATATTATTGTACAATTCCTGAATATTTTTCCCCTTTACCGGCGGTACGATCTCAAAAGAGAAAAGTGTTTTTCCCTTTGCATTGGTGATATGGTCTGTAACTTTCATTTTATATTCTTTTACTCTTGGTTATGAGCAAACCTTCAAGAGGCTTATTTACTTTAATTCTTCTTTGGGCGTTCGGGCGGGCTTTTCGCTATATTTTTTCTATTTCATCAACTCTTTTTACTTAACATTGGCACAGTTCAGAAATAGAAAAAGATGCCGCTGCAATCCCTAACGCATTAGTCCACTATATTTGGTGCAAGCCATTTCTCGGCTTCTTCAAACGAAATCCCCTTTCGTTCCGCAAAATCCTTTACTTGATCCAGTTTTATTTTACCAAGACCAAAGTAACGGGCTTCCGGGTTACCAAAATAATATCCGCTTACAGATGCGGCCGGCCACATGGCAAGACTATCTGTTAACTCCACACCTATGGTTTCCTTTACTTTCAGAACATCCCAAATGGTCAATTTTTCCAAGTGATCGGGACAAGCAGGATAACCAGGCGCAGGACGAATACCTTTATAAGATTCCTTGATTAAATCTTCATTGCTCAGATCTTCATTGGCGGCATAACCCCAATGCGCTGTTCTCACTTCTTTATGCAAGTATTCAGCAAATGCTTCGGCTAAACGATCCGCCAATGCCTTTACCATGATGGAGTTATAGTCATCTAGGTCTTTCTCATATTGCGCCGCCATTTCTGCCGTACCAAAACCTGTGGATACACAGAAACAACCCATGTAGTCTTGTTTCCCAGATTCTTTTGGAGCAATAAAATCCGCCAAGGCATAATCTGCGACTCCTTCCCTACGCTCCAATTGTTGGCGAAGGGTACGGAAAGCATAGTTCCCATCTGTTTTGGCTCCGCTAGGCGACCCTGTATTCCCTTCTAAACTTGAACTAGTATCGACTAAAATATCATCGTCATTAATGGAATTCGCAGGAAACAGTCCAAATACACCTTTAGCCTTTAATTTCTTTTCGGAAATTATCTTGTTCAGCATCTCTTGAGCGTCTGCGAATAAATCGGTTGCTTGTTCCCCAACAACCTCATCGGTCAATATTGCAGGATATTTACCATGTAGTTCCCAACTTCTAAAAAATGGAGTCCAATCTATATAGGGTACCAAAACATTCAGATCCAAATCTTCGATCACCTGAATACCCAATTTGTTCGGCTTTACAATTTCAGAAGTTTTCCAATCTATTTTAAACTTATTTCTCCGTGCCGCAGAAATTGGCTTATATGTTTTACTAGATGAACGGTTCAAGAACTTTTCCCTAAACACATCATAATCATCTTTTATACTTTTCTTATAGCTCGTAGATGTTTCTTTTTGCAACAAATCACCCACCACGGTTACCGCTCTAGAAGCATCGTTTACATGAACTACTGCCTCTTTATATTGTGGATCAATCTTTACCGCGGTATGTGCCTTACTGGTGGTTGCACCACCGATCAACAACGGAATGCTGAAATCTTTACGTTCCATTTCCTTTGCCAAATGCACCATCTCATCCAATGATGGGGTAATTAATCCGCTAAGCCCTATAATATCTACATTATGCTCAATAGCTGCCGCAATAATTTTTTCCGGTGGCACCATTACGCCTAAATCAACAATCTCATAATTGTTACAGGCCAATACTACACCCACAATATTTTTACCAATATCATGAACATCGCCCTTTACGGTTGCCATTAAAATCTTTCCGGCATTATCAGAATCTCCAACTTGCGGATTCAATAACTTTTCTTCTTCAATATAGGGTAATAAATAAGCTACCGCCTTCTTCATCACTCGGGCAGATTTTACCACTTGCGGCAAGAACATTTTTCCGCTACCGAATAAATCGCCCACCACGTTCATACCCGTCATTAAGTTGCCCTCAATAACTTCAATTGGCTTATTGGCAGCCAACCTGGCTTCTTCAACATCTTCAATAATATATTGATCAATACCTTTTACCAAGGCACGGGTAATACGCTCTTGTAAAGGTTCTTCTCGCCACGATAGATCTATTTTACTTTCCTTGGTTTTACCAACTACAGATTCGGCAAAATCTAGCAAGCGCTCCGTTGCATCATCCCTCCTATTTAGAATAACATCTTCTACATATTCCAATAAGTCTTTAGGAATATCATCATACACCTCTAGCATACTCGGATTTACAATACCCATGTTCATACCCGCTTTTATAGCGTGGAACAAGAAGACCGAGTGCATAGCCTCACGCACCGGGTTATTGCCCCTAAATGAAAACGAAACATTACTAACGCCACCACTTACACTGGCATGTGGCAAGTTTTCACGGACCCATCTTGTAGCTTCAATAAAATCGACAGCATTTAATTTATGCTCATCCATACCCGTTGCTACCGGAAAAATATTTAAGTCAAAAATAATATCCTCTGGTGCAAAATTTACCTTGTTCACCAAAACATCATACGAACGTTTTGCTATTTCAATTCTACGGTCATAATTATCTGCCTGACCTACCTCATCAAAAGCCATAACAATTACCGCGGCACCATATCTTTTTATGAGTTTGGCGTGGTGTATAAATTGCTCTTCGCCCTCTTTTAAGCTAATGGAGTTTACCACACATTTACCTTGAACAACTTGCAGACCAGCTTCAATGATTTCCCATTTAGAACTGTCGATCATAATTGGCACACGAGAAATATCCGGCTCCGATATAACAAGGTTTAAAAATTTCACCATGGCCTGTTTACCATCGATCAATCCGTCATCCATGTTAATATCAATAACCTGGGCACCATTTTCAACCTGCTCCCTAGCCACTGCCAACGCCTCTTCAAACTTTTCCTCTTTTACTAAACGAAGAAACTTTTTTGAACCCGCAACGTTTGTTCGCTCACCAACGTTTATGAAGTTCGTTTCTGGGGTAACAATTAGGGGTTCTAGGCCGCTAAGCTTTAGAAAACGTTGTTCGTTATTCGTTGTTCGTTGTTCGTTCTCTTTACTCATAACTTCTTGTGATAATTTATGAATCCGTTCAACAACTTTTTCACTCTTTCTATTTCTTTCAAAACGATATCTGTATCTGAAATATAATTTAAATCTCCTGCTAAAATCAACTGGGTTTCCAACTCGAATAAGGAGCCTCTAGCAATATGTAAAAAATGAATTGTTTCTTTATTGGATTGTCTTCCACAACCTTCAGCAATATTTGAAGGAACAGATATAACACATCTTCTCACCTGTGAGGTTAAAGAAAATTGCTCATCTTGTGGAAAGGACTTCGTCAAAACATATACTGTTTTCACCAACATCCTAGCCTGCACCCAAATATCTAATTCTTTATAATCCATATCATATTTAAAAAACCACGATAAACCATTAACGAGCAACGAAAAACGATTTATTTACCGACAACTGTCAACTTTCTAGGTTCATACTTGGCTACCACCTCAGCAATCGCAGTAATATGTTCCGGAGTGGTTCCGCAACAACCGCCAACTATATTTACCAATCCTTTTTCCGCGTATTCTTTGATCTGTTCCGCCATTTGCTCAGGAGTTTCGTCGTACTCTCCAAATGCATTTGGCAAACCGGCATTGGGGTGCGCTGAGACCGCATGTTCACTTTTGGTGGACAACACCTCTAAATGAGGTACCAACTGGTTTGCACCTAAAGCACAATTAAACCCAACCGATAAAATAGGAATGTGGGATATGGATATTAAAAATGCCTCGGCCGTTTGACCCGATAACGTTCTACCGGATGCATCGGTAATAGTACCACTAACCATTATGGGAACATCTATATTTCGTTCTTCTTTAACTTCTTCTATGGCAAATAATGCCGCCTTGGCATTGAGGGTGTCAAAAATGGTTTCTACCAATAAAATATCCGACCCACCATCTAATAAAGCTTCTACCTGTTGTTTATATGCAATACGTAGCTCATCAAAAGAAATAGCCCTGTAACCTGGATCATTTACATCTGGTGACATACTTGCCGTTTTATTGGTGGGTCCAATACTACCGGCTACAAAACGA
Source organism: Maribacter sp. HS (assembly GCF_048059195.1). Classification (NCBI taxonomy): domain Bacteria; kingdom Pseudomonadati; phylum Bacteroidota; class Flavobacteriia; order Flavobacteriales; family Flavobacteriaceae; genus Maribacter; species Maribacter sp. HS. Next base: position 91,773 of record NZ_JAYLVV010000006.1, on the reverse strand, counting down.
GGTTTATTTGGTTCTTTTGCAGTGAACTCATCTGCTACCATTTTGGCAATACGCGCAGATTCATAGTTAAGCTCATACACCAAATCTTCCATAAAATAATCTGCCATAGCAATCGTAGTTCCGGAAAAGGTATTGGTCTCTACAATATCTGCCCCAGCATCAAAATACTGACGGTGAACATCTGCTATAGCATCGGGTTGCGTTAACGACAACAAATCATTGTTACCTTGCAACGGATGTTCCCAATCCTTAAAGCGTTCTCCCCTAAAATCTTCTTCAGTAAACTTATAACGTTGAAGCATAGTACCCATGGCACCATCCAGTATTAAAATACGCTCTTTTAAAATTTCTTTTATATCCTTCATTTTACGCTTAACAAATTATTTGTTCGCTTTAAAATATATGATATCAAGTAAGGAAAGGAAGGTAATTATGTTCTTTCTTTAGTTATCTGTCCTTTTGAATTAGGATAGAATGTAGCACCTTCTTTTCCATTACGGAAAGGGTTGCCAAGGTTTCACAGGGTCTAGTCCCTCCGCCTTTCTTGATAACAATACAATTTAATTAGGAACGAATTGCAAAGTAACGGCACTACTCGCTCTTTACCAAGACTTCAATGGTTTTTTTAGCCAACGAAATTCTTAAAAAATGTCACAAAAAAAGCCCCCGCACGTCTAAAGCATCCGGAGGCCGTACTACTCAAATAATATAATTTATGCGATACTCTGCACTACTTCTTTCTTTGCTTCTTTCTTAGAACCATCAAAACCTTCAACACCACCAACAGTAGTATATTTCATTACAAAGCGCTTACCTGGATTGATCTGCTGGTATGCATATTGACACATAACGGCTGCTTCATGGAAACCTGAAAGTATCAATTTCAACTTACCTTCGTAAGTATTAACATCACCAATGGCATATACTCCCGGTATATTGGTCTGGTAATCTTTTGCGTTATTTACCTTAATGGCATTTTTCTGAATTTCCAAGCCCCAATCACCTATAGGACCTAATTTAGGAGACAGACCGAATAAAGGAATAAAATTATCCACTTCTAAATAAGTATCTTCTTTTTCCTTGTCCGTGTGCTTAATAACCACTGCCTTAAGTTCATTTTCACCGTGCAGCTCTTTTACCTCAGCTTTGGTAATCAACTTGATTTTACCCAATTTCGCCAGTTCAGATGCTTTTTCAACGGAATCCAATGCCCCTCTAAATTCATCCCTTCTGTGTACCAAGGTTACTTCTGCCGCTACATCGGTCAAAAATATAGCCCAGTCCAAGGCAGAATCACCTCCACCGGCAATAACCACTTTTTTATCGCGATATACTTCTGGATCTTTGATCATATAGGAAACACCTGTATCTTCAAAGTTTACAATATTAGAAATAGGTGGTTTTCTTGGCTCAAAAGAACCCAGACCACCTGCAATTACCACTACAGGTGCATTGTGCTTTGTTCCTTTATTGGTAGTTACCACAAAAGAACCATCTTCTAACTTATCTAGCGTTTCCGCTCTTTCTCCCAAGGTAAATCCTGGTTCAAAAGGCTTTATCTGTTCCATAAGGTTGTCTACCAAAGTACCTGCCAAAATTTCTGGAAATGCAGGAATATCATAGATAGGCTTTTTAGGATATATCTCTGAACACTGACCACCTGGTTGTGGCAATGCATCTATTAAATGCGTTTTTAACTTTAATAATCCTGCTTCAAATACCGTGAACAATCCGGTAGGTCCCGCTCCTATAATGAGCATATCTGTTTTAATCATAATTCTCTTTTTAGTAAAAAGTAATTCTACAAAGTTGACATCATTCTATACAACTACTTTTTAGCTTCTTTTAATTTCACTTATTCTATATACTTATCCTTTACTAAATATGCTATGCTTTATTTACTTCAACAAAACTGACATTTTCTTCAGCAAACTTATGAGTTGCCTCCGCTAACGCTTCACGATGTCTAACTACTTCTCCTATGATAATGATAGCAGGATTAGAAAGCTTTTCTTTCTCCACCACATCAACTATGGTATCTATAGTCGCAACTCCTATTTTTTCATTCTTTCGTGTTCCGTTCTGAATTATAGCTATAGGTAATTCCGATTTACCTTCAGACTTAAATAATTCTACTATCTGAGGGAGTTTTGACATCCCCATCAATATGACTACCGTAGCACTACTTTTTGCAGCTAAGGCAACATCTGTTGATAGTTTATGCTCTTTTGTAGTTCCTGTAATTACCCAAAAACTTTCTGAAGAACCTCTTTTTGTTACCGGAATATTTTGATATGCAGGCACACTTAAACTTGACGATATGCCTGGTACCATGGCTACTTGCAACCCATGGGAAGCGGCATATTCCATTTCTTCCGAACCACGACCAAATACAAAAGGATCCCCTCCTTTTAACCGCACCACATGTCCGTTAGATTTTGCCCTACTTACAATAAGCTCATTAATTTGCTCTTGTTGATATGCATAGCATCCTTTGCGTTTACCTACAAAAATCAATTCCGCATTCTTGGCATAATCCAGCAACTCCTCGTTCACCAAAGCATCGTACAAAACCACATCGGCATTTTCCAGCGTTCTGATCGCTTTTAACGTAATCAGCTCCACATCACCTGGTCCTGCACCAACTACGGTCAATTTAGGTTTCTTTATATGTTGTAAATGATTTGCCATTATCTATGCTTCTGCCAATTCTTGCTGTCTGAACTTTTCAACAGTTTCCAAAAATTCTTTCGCATCCTTTATGTAAGATTGTGCAAATTCTTTTGTTGGTTCGTTCTGATTTAATTGAAGTACCAATTTTTCAAATCCGCCAGCTACGGCAATTCTGCCATCGGCAACAAATTTCTCATCAAAATCCTTAATGATACTTACGTGGGTATTCACTTTTGTATTTTCTGCGGTCAACATCGCCTTAGCCGAGTTTACCATAGAAGAATATGCGTGATAGATACTGGCAGACCATTTTTCGGCATCGAACATTTCTTGTGCATTCTGAATTTTCTCTTCACTTTCAAAAAGTAATGTTGCGATCAAGTCGATAACAACACCGGCACACTCACCTACACCTATAGCTTTTTCATAACGCTCCGTATTACCCCAATCTATAAAGTCTTCTGGCGTTAAATCATCTATTGATGATAATGGGGTAAGAAAATCATAGAAATACATTTGTCCTTTTTCGGCATAATAATCCGGGAACGATAGATCTCCACCGTTGGCATCAAAATCATTTAAGATCAAACGCAATGCTTCCGGACCTCTTTTACTTGGCACTTTTACCACCTTGTCCGCAAAACGACCATTACCGTTACCATCATTGCTACCGCCCAACAATACCTGAAGCGCAGGAGCTACCAATTTATCCTTTGTACGAACGGACATGCCCTGAAAACCAATATTTGCCATATTGTGCTGCCCACAGGCATTCATACAACCACTGATTTTTATAACAACATCATCGTTATTAATATAATCTGGGTATTCTGTTTTTATCACTCTTTCCAGTTCCTCTGCAATTCCTGTACTACTTGCAATTCCTAGGTTACAGGTATCCGTACCTGGACAAGCGGTGATATCAAGAGCCTTATTATAACCAGCCTCTACAAAACCTAACTTTTCCAATTCAGTATAAAAGAATGCTACGTTCTCTTCTTTTACGAAAGGAATCAAAATGTTTTGACGTAATGATAATCTTAACTCACCCGCTGCATATTTCTGCACCAAGTTTGCCAATAAACGTGCTTTATCCGTATAGAAATCACCCAATAACACTTTAATACCCAAAGCAACATAACCTGGTTGTTTTTGTGGTATTACGTTGGTAGATTTCCACTGTTCAAAAGCTTTTACGTCACTAATCTCTACTGCCGGAACCTCTAATTCTGACACCTTTACCTTAGGATATGCCTCTGGGTCTATTGGAAAAGTATCAAAAGGTACAGCCGTTTTCTCTGCCGCCAAAAGCTCCTTAAATCCGTCAAGACCTAAATCTTTCAACAAGAATTTCATTCTAGCTTTAGCTCTACTTTTACGTTCACCGTAACGGTCAAAAACACGAACCACGGTTTCCATTAAAGGAATTATTTGATCCGCAGGCAAAAAGCTATACAACTCATCCGCATGTCGTGGTTGGGAACCCAATCCGCCACCAAGCATTACTTTAAAACCTATTTCACCATTTTGTATTTTGGCTATAAAGCCCAAATCATGCATATAAGACAAACCGGTATCTGAATCACTTGCGGAAAAAGAAACTTTGAACTTACGTCCCATTTCTTGACTTACAGGATTTCTAAGGAAATACTGAAATAATGCGTGTGCATATGGTGAAACATCAAAAGGTTCATCAACATCAATACCAGCCGTTTCACTTGCGGTTACGTTACGTACCGTGTTACCACAGGCTTCCCTTAAGGTAATTTCATCTTTCTCTAATTCTGCCCACAACTGCGGCGTTCTATTCAAATCCACATAGTGGATCTGAATATCTTGGCGTGTGGTAATATGCAATCTACCTGTAGAATATTCGTCCGATACATCACAAATACGAAGCAACTGCTTAGAGGTCACCTTACCATAAGGCAACTTTATACGAATCATTTGAACCCCTTCTTGACGCTGTCCGTAAACACCACGTGCCAATCGAAGACTTCTAAATTTTTCTTCATCTAGCTTGCCACCATGAAACTCATGAATTTTACGTTCCAATTCAAGAATATCCTTTTCAACTACCTGATTTTCTAATTCTGTTCTAAAACTTTGCATTGCTTAGTATTAAATGTTCAGTATAAATACCGATGTAAATTATTACTATATTTTGCCTATAGATTTTATAGACTTAATAAAAACAGTCAATATAAAATTGACATGTTTTTATTAACTTATGAATCCTGCACCTACGGTACTGTTGGATTTTGTATCGATCAATATAAATGAACCGTTTGTTCTGTGATTTTTAAATTGATCATAGAATATTGGTTTATTTAAACGGAAACTCACTTGAGCAATATCATTCATGCCCAAAGACTCCGTTTTTTCATCTATACCAGAATAATCCGGAGCAATCTTATGGTGCACTTGCTCTACCTTAGCCAATACTTTATTGATACCATGTTGAACAATATATTTATTACCGGCTGCCAAAGGCAATGAATCCATCCAAGAAATTGTTGCCGTAAATTGCTTGTCTACCGTTGGCAGGTCACCCGCTTTCACTAACATATCTCCGCGACTCAAATTAATTTCATCTTCCAATGTTATGGTTACCGATGATCTCCTTGATGCCGTTTTATATTTCTTGTCATGAAAATAAATATCCTTTATTTTAGAACGTGTCTGTGATGGAAGCGCCACTACCTCATCGCCTACGCTTAATTCACCACCATATACTTTACCGGCAAATCCTCTAAAATCATGGTGTTCATCCGTTTTTGGACGGATAACATATTGCACCGGGAAACGTGGTGTACCCACATTGAAAATATCCTTTCTATCCAATGCTTCAAAATGTTCTAACAAAGACTGCCCTTTATACCAAGGGGTCTTGTCCGACAAGTTTACTACGTTATCCCCTTTCAACGCGCTTACAGGAATAAAAGTAATTTTCTGATCTTGATAATCTCTCTTTGCCATCAATGCCTCAAAATCAGCTTTAATTGCATTGTAGGTTTCTTCAGAATAGTCTACCAGATCCATCTTATTAATAGCTACCACTACATCTTTTATGCGTAATAGGTTATTGATAAAAAAGTGTCTATTAGTTTGCTCTATTACCCCTTTACGTGCATCGATCAAAATGATCGCCGCTTGTGAAGTTGAAGCTCCAGTTACCATGTTACGCGTATATTCTACGTGCCCAGGTGTATCTGCTATAATGTAACTTTTCTTTGCCGTTGAGAAATAGATATGGGCTACATCTATCGTGATACCTTGCTCACGTTCCGCTACCAGACCATCTGTTGCCAAAGAGAAATCCAAATAATCATATCCCTTTTGCTTACTGGTCTTTTCTATTGCCTCTAATTTATCGCTGGTCAGTGACTTTGTATCATACAATATTCTCCCAATCAAGGTACTTTTACCGTCATCTACACTACCTGCTGTTGCTATTTTTAGTACTTCCAATTTCGTTGTTCGTTGTCGGTTGTTGGTTGTTAGTTTTATTCGTGATCTACCATCAACGAACAACTAACAACTATCAACCAGATTAAAAATATCCTTGTTGTTTTCTTTTTTCCATTGCCGCTTCTGAACGCTTATCGTCTATACGCGCGCCACGCTCTGAAATGGATGAATCCCTAATTTCCTCTACTACCTTATCGATCGTTTCTGCATCTGAAAGAACGGCTGCCGTACAAGACATGTCGCCTACGGTACGAAAACGCACCAAACGCTCTTCCACTACCTCATCTTCTTCCCTAAAAACGATACCATCTTCTGCAGACCAGATCATACCGTCCCTTAAGAAGGTTTTACGCTTATGTGCAAAATAGATGGAAGGAATTTCAATTTGCTCCTCTTTGATATACGACCAAACATCTAGCTCCGTCCAGTTAGAAATAGGGAACACTCTTACGTTCTGCCCCAATTCTATTTGCCCGTTCAACATATCGAACAACTCTGGGCGCTGATTACGCTCATCCCACTGACCAAAATCATCACGAACAGAAAATATACGTTCTTTTGCACGTGCCTTTTCTTCATCTCTACGAGCTCCACCAATACAAGCGTCGAACTTAAATTCTTCAATGGCATCTAACAACGTTGTTGTCTGCAAGCTATTTCTACTTGAATACCTACCAGATTCTTCTTTCACCTTACCTTGATCAATAGAATCCTGTACATTACGTACAATTAATTCCAGACCCAACTCCTCTACCAATCTATCTCTAAATTCTATGGTTTCAGGAAAGTTATGACCTGTATCAATATGCATTAAAGGGAAAGGAATTTTTGATGGCCAAAATGCCTTCTGTGCTAAACGTACCAATGTGATCGAGTCTTTTCCTCCCGAAAACAAAAGTACCGGCTTCTCAAACTGAGCTGCAACCTCCCTAATGATATAAATAGCCTCATTTTCAAGGGCATTTATATGAGAAGTATCTTTTAAAAGGTCTAAAGAAGGGGTTGCCTCCAATTCCGTGCTTGTATTACTCATTATACTTTTTTAGATCAATTATCTTTATTTTTTCTACTACCTATGATTAACTGTGTAACCCGCACTCCCTATTTGCCAACACTTTGGTTGGATCAAAATAGTTATGCTCGTTAGGTAGGTCATATTTTTTCAAATAGGCATCTAGCTGAGTATCGTTCCAATGATAAAACGGACTCACTTTTAATACACCATCTTTACTTAGGCTTAATATATCCAAACTATCCCTATGTGCGGTCTGCCCTTTTCTTAGGTTAGTAAACCAAACATCCGGTTTAAAATCTGCCATTGCCCTTTTAAAAGGCTCCAATTTCACCTGCTCGGTAAACTCTGCATGCCTAGGATCATCTATTTGTGGTATACCCATTACGGCATCTCTATGTGCGGTAGTCTGTTTTGGTACATATAATTTTATGTTCAAATTCAACCTTTCCGTCAACTCTTCTGCATGTTTATAGGTTTTAGGAGTATTATACCCCGTATCGCACCAAACCACAGGAATATCTTTTCTCACCTCTGAAACAGCATGCAAAATAGCTACTTCGTACGGTCTAAAATTAGTAGTTACTACAGGAACCTGAGCATGTTTTACTGCCCAAGAAATAATTTCTTGAGGTGGTATCCCTTTAAACTGAACGTTCAATTGTTGAACTTGTGCTTCTGTCAATGCCATAATCCTTTTCTTTTCTATTTACCCCACTTTACTAAATTCCAGATTCTTTCGTGAAAAAAATACAGAACCATTTTTGTTACAAAATCTATAGAGGCAATAGAAGCCGCAATAGAAATTTCACCTGTTAATATATAGGATATCACCAAAGTATCTAACGTACCAATTACTCTCCAACTAAACGCTTTTGCAATACTACGTAGCGGCTTCTCTGAAGTTTTATCTTCTTTATAGGTAGTCTTTGACTCTTTTTTGTTCAAAACAAGTTGATCTGCAATCATCTTTTACTTAATTTTTATTACCCTACTAATTTAATAGAGTTTTCAAAAATAGTATATATTTTCAAAGTAGTCGCCAAAAATTCAGATAAATTTCCATTACCCTATAGATTTAGTAGATTATTAACAAATGGACGCAAAAATTTAATATTTCGCAACATATTGAATTACAGTAAACTAAAAAATGAATGAATTTTGAACGCTAAGAAATGATATCCTTTAAAGTATTGCTTCTATATACCTCTAAGGCACTATCACGCACTTGTAACATTAATTTATGTACGGAGCATGTGTTTTCATCGGGACAATCATCGCAGGTCTCATAAAAATTAAGGCTAACACATGGCACCATCGCTATAGGACCTTCAAGCACTCTCATAACATCGGTCATTGAAATCTCTTCGGGTGACCTTAAAAGATAATAGCCGCCCCCTTTACCTTTTTTAGAGCCTAAAAAACCTGTTTTTCTTAAACTTAGCAAAATGCTTTCCAAGAATTTCTGGGAGATATTCTCCTTCTCAGCAATTTCTGAAATTTGAACAGGTTGCTTGTCTGTTTGCGCCGCTAAATAAGAAAGCGCTTTTAAACCATATTTTGTCTTTTTCGAGAGCATGATGCTAAGATAGCCAAATAATAAAATATCGAAGAAATACTTAAGACGACAATTTTAGCGTTAATACTGGGCAACCTAAAAATCCAAATCATGAAAAAAATATTATTATCTACACTTTTAAGTGCATTTACTTTGGTGTTCTTATCATGCTCTAATGATGAAGATGCTGTTACCAACGCCAGTGAATCTCAAATTACGGGTACCTGGAACCTGACCGCCCTAGAAACAAAAGATGGTAGATCAGATACTAATTTTGACGGCACTTCTATACCCACTACTTTCACCGCAGTTGGTAAAGATTTTGATACCGTAGTTACTTTTTCAGAAAACCCTAACATAGTAACCAGTGAAGGTTCTTACACCACAGTGATTACCACTACGGTTATGGGAGAAACATCAACTGAAGAAGAAACCGGTGAAGACTTTTTTGAAAGTGATGAATGGAGACTAGATGGCAGTACCCTGTATTTTGGCACTGGTGATGAAGAAGTAGGCTTTACCATTACAGAACTTACAGATGGTAAAATGTCATTACGATATGAAGTGGATGAAACTGTAGATTTCTTTGGTGCTACAACTAGCGTTAGTGCAACTTATAATATGACATTAACAAAATAACCCACCTTATATAAAACAAACAAAAAGCCCGGTACGTACCGGGCTTTTTGTTTTAATCACAATATCCTTTAGCCTAAAGCTTGAGCAATATCCGCTATGATATCGTCTATATGTTCCAGACCTACAGAAATTCTGACCGTACCATCTGATATGCCCACTGCAGCACGTTCCTCTACGCTTAATTTACTATGTGTTGTAGATGCCGGATGCGTAACGATAGTTCTTGAATCTCCTAAATTGGCAGAAAGGGACAATAGTTTAATGGAATCGAAAAATTCCCTACCCGCTTCTAAACCGCCTTTAACTTCAAAGGCTACTACACAACCACCCGCTTTCATTTGCTTTTTTGCAATTTCATATTTAGGGTGCGATTTTAAAAATGGATATTTTACCCAATTTACCTTATCGCTCGCTTCTAAATATTCGGCTAACTTTAAAGCATTATCACAATGCCTATCAACTCTTATTGCCAGTGTTTCTAAACTTTTAGAAAGTACCCACGCATTGAAAGGTGAAAGTGCCGGACCAGTAATTCGTGAGAAACGATATACCTTATCCATCAAATCTGCACTACCTACGGTAATACCAGCCAAAACCCTGCCTTGACCATCCATTAGTTTGGTACCGGAATGTATGACCAAGTCCGCCCCAAATTTAATGGGCTGTTGTAAGTAAGGTGATGCAAAACAATTATCTATGATTAAAATTAGATTATTCTTTTTGGCAATTTTACCCAATTCCTCCAAATCCAACACATCAACACCTGGATTGGTAGGTGTTTCCGCATAGATGATTTTTGTTTTCGGAGTAATTAAACGCTCTATTTCTTCTAAGGCATCTATTTTAAAATATGTGTGATCAATATTCCACTTTGGAAAAAAGTTGGTAAATAACGAATGCGTAGAACCAAAAATACTTCTTGCCGATAGCACATGATCACCGCTATCTAACAATGCTGCCAATGTAGAAAATACAGCTGCCATACCCGATGCAAAAGCAAATCCGTTCTCCGCACCTTCCATTTGACAAACCTTATCAATAAATTCAGATGAATTTGGGTTAGAATATCTTGAGTATATATTACGATCTTTTTCCTCGGCAAACGAAGCACGCATATCTTCAGCGTCTTCAAATACAAAACTAGAGGTCAAATATAATGGAACGGAATGCTCCAAATTTTCGCTTCGTTTTAATTGTGTACGTATTGCGTTCGTTTCAAATTTATTGTTGTTCTTTTTCATTTCTTTACTTTTTGGCTTCGGCTACGCTCAGCCACCTAATCTCGGCTACGCTCAGCCACCTTATTTCAATTTACTTACTTTTATTCAACCATTTTGGCTTCGGCTACGCTCAGCCACCTATTTTAAACATACCACCTTTTTTATTATGCTGACCGTCAAGCTCCGCCGAATTGACATTTTATTATTCTTTAAAATATCTATAATGTGTATCATTTTGGCATTCTGCCAAACCTGGCAACTTACCTAATTCCCCATTAATTAATGCTTCTTTCTTTTCTCTTCTCCAACCTTGTATTTGTTTCTCTCTATAAAATGCAGAATCAATTCTTAAATACTCTTCTACATAAACCAACTTCACAGGTAATCTTAATCTTGTATGATTAGCCCCTTTACCTTCTTGGTGCTCTACTATTCTTTTATCTAAGTCTTTTGTACTACCAGTATAATAACTTCCGTCTGAACATTCCAAAATATACATGAATCCTGACATACAATTATCATTTATTGGCTTCGGCTACGCTCAGCCACCAACATTAAAATTACTTATTTTTATTACTATTATTTGGATTCAGCTATCTCAAGCACAAATCTTTCACCTAAAAAATATACGCTCAGCCAGCAACATTAAACTTACTTATTTTTATTACTATTATTTGGATTCAGTATCTCAGGCACAAATATTTTACCTAACAAATATACACTCAGCCACCAACATTAAACTTTCTTATTTTTATTACTATAATTTGGATTCAGCTATCTCAGCTGCCAGCCTTTTACCTAACAAATATTGGTACGCGGTGACTGAGCGGAGCCGAAGTCATCCTTTCTCCGCAATTCGCAATATATCACCAAAGACACCTCTTGCGGTTACTGCTGCGCCAGCACCTGCACCTTGTATTACTAACGGATTTTCACCGTAAGATTCCGTATAGATCTCTATTATGGAATCCGACCCTTTTACTTGCCCTAGGGCACTTTCTTTTGGTACGGAGACCAATTTAACATCTAACACTCCTTTTTCTTTCTGAAGATTGCCATGCAGATCACCTACATAACGCAATACATGATCTGGCTTTTGGTTTTTCTTAATTTCATTGAACTTGGTATCCAACACTTCTAAATGCTGTAAGAAGAAATCTACCTCACCATCTTGCAGTTTTTTAGGTATCAGGTTTTCAATATTGATATCTGCAAACTCATTATGCAAATCTAGCTCACGTGCTAAAATCAATAATTTACGCCCAACATCATTTCCTGAAAGATCTTCACGTGGATCTGGTTCCGTAAATCCTTTTTGCATTGCATCTTTCAATATCGATGAAAAAGGTACATCCACTTCTGAGAATGTATTGAAAATATAACTTAAAGAACCTGAGAACACGCCTTTTATCCTTGTTATATTCTCTCCGGACAAATGTAATAACTTAATGGTATCAATCAATGGCAATCCTGCCCCTACATTGGTTTCGTACAGATATTGCTTTTGATTTTTTTGCAATTCTTCCCTCAGTAACTGATAAAAATCGTAACGCAAGGTATTGGCAATTTTGTTAGATGACACAATATCAAAACCATGCTCTACAAATTCAAAATAGTTGGCAACAAAATCTTTACTTGCCGTATTATCTATTACAATAAGATTCTCCAAATGGTGACGCTTTGCAAATTCAAAGACATCATCAACCTTATACGGTTTTCCTTTCTGCTCCAGATGTGTTTTCCAATTCTTGGCAATACCCTTTTCATTCAACAATATCTTTTTAGAGTTTGCAATTCCAAAAACCCTTAGGTCTAATTTCTTGCGCTCTTTAATGGACTTAGCCGATTTTAAAATCTGTTCTATCAAAGTACCGCCTACATTACCGTGACCGAAAATCAGAATATTAATTTTCTTACTGATGCCGAACACCTGACCGTGCATAACATTGACAGCCTTATGCAAATCTGATTTCTTTACCACCAAACTTACGTTCTTGCCAGATACCGTATTATTGAACAACAACGGCACGATCTGGTTTTTGATCAATGCATTGAACGGATTGTGAAAAGTGCTTAAATCTTGGCCTACGATAGATATGATAGACACATCATCCATCACCGTAATCATATTTACATCTTTTGATTCAAAGTCGTTGCTAAACTCATTTTCCAGTGCCAGCTTTGCCCTTTTTGCCTTATCCTTTTTCACCACAAGTCCTATTCCCCTTTCGGATGATCCTTGGGAAATAATGCTCACACTAATATTGCTAGATTGTAAGGCTTTAAAAATACGGGCATCTACCCCTACTTTCCCTAACAAGCCACGACCTTCTATATTAATCATGGCAACATCTTCTATAACCGAGAGCGACTTTATACCTTCTTTACTGGATTTGGCACTTATTAAAGTACCCTCATTATCATCATTGTAGGTATTTAAAATACGTAACGGAATGTTCTTCTCAATTAAGGGAATTATGGTTTTGGCATGTAGAATGGTTGCTCCAAAATTGGCGAGCTCATTTGCTTCTTCATAAGACAGGTTCGCCAGTCTTTTCGCCTCTGGCACATAATCAGGATTTGCCGTATAAATACCATCAACGTGGGTGTAATTCTGTAATTCTTCGGCATCTAAAAAATTAGCCAATAATGCGGCGGAATAGTTACTACCATTCCTACCCAAAGTCGTTGTCTCGTTCTCCACTGTAGAGGCTATGAAACCTGTAACTACCGCTACCGTATCACTCGGAATTTCAGCGAATTTTAAAAGCACCAATTCTTTGGATTCATTTTCAAGCACCTTGGCGTCACCAAAGGTATCATCGGTCTTAATGACTTCACGAGTATCTACAAGTTTGGCATTGATCCCTTTACCGATCAATAGTTTGGTTACCAGTTTGGCAGAGATCAACTCGCCATACGCCAACACCTCATCTTTTATTTTGGCACTGTAATCTCCCAACAGGGAAACTCCTTCATACAGCTTTGCCAAGCCCTTGAATTCGGCAGATAGATTTACGTTGGAATAGGTATGTTTTTGATACTTCTCCAGCGCTTCAAAATCCGACCTATAATCTTTTCCCTTGGCTGCTTTCTCTAGCATATCCTCTAGCTGATCCGTAGCCTTTTCCCTAGCGGAAACCACCATGGCTATATTCTCATTGTTCTTGACCTTTTGTGTAACGATATCCAATACACGCTCAAGTCCCTCGCCATTACTCAACGATTTACCACCAAATTTTAAGATTTTGATCTTCTTGATATTACCGTTGGTATTAAAAATACCGGTCAGCAATTTTTCCATCTGATCAAACTCGATCAAAAAGGCATCATGCCCATGTAACGATTGTACTTCTCCATAGGTCACATTACTCTTTGCCTGCGCCAATTGCTTAAAGGTATCTTTGTTTTCTTGGGCAGTAAAGAACATATCCGAATCTACCCCGATAATATGAATATTGGTATCGCTATTTTGTAGCTTAACAAAATTCTCATCACCATCCCTAGTAACATCAATGGTCTTTAATAATTGATTCATCAACTTATACGCAGACAATTGAAAACGCTCTTGTAACTTATCGCCATGGTGCATTAACCAACTTTCTACATTAAAAACCTTAAGCTCCTCATTAGTACTTCGTTTAAACCGTTCTTTAAAGGAAGCCGGAGTCCTATAACATAACATGGCATGCATACGGGCATCATGCACAGGTTGTTTAGAATTCACTAAAAACTGTTCCTGTATTTGGCAATTGGCTATTAACCAATCGGTCGATTTCCAATCAGATGCCACAGGAATCAAATGTTCTGTCAGCGTTGGGTGCAATGCTGCCATTTCCCAAGCGATACCGCCACCCAAAGATCCACCGATCAATGCAAACAAACGCTCTACCTTTAACTGTTGTAGACCCAATAAAAATATTCTAGCTACATCACCGGCTACAAAATCCTTATAGTTCTCTATTACAAACTTGTCATGACCATTGCCCGGAATGTTGAATGCCAAAATAGTGTACTTGTTGGTATCTATACACTTCTCTTCCCCGATCAAGGCAGACCACCAACCATTTTCTCCGGTAACATTAGAATTGCCCGTTAATGCATGGTTCACCAAAATTATTGGAGCTGTATGAAGAGCTTTCCCAAATACCTGATACGATAATTGAATATCTTGAACACTACCGCTTAGGGCCTTGTATTTTTTAATCTGTAGTTGATGTAACATCTATTTCAAAATCAATTTGTGGCTGAGCTTCGACTGCGCTCAGCCACCTCATGTAAATAATATATTCTTGAACATTCTATGACTTCGGCTAGGCTCAGCCGCCACCAATATTCTTTTTTTCTTAAACCACCGATCACTTCGACTACGCTCAGTGACCGGTTGTTGACTATATAGCAAACTATATTAAAGGCTGGCAAATGCCTGCTCTAAATCTGCTTTTAAATCTTCTATATCTTCAAGACCTACCGACAAACGAATTAAATCTTGCCCTACACCTGCACCTTCTTGCTGCTCTGCGGTTAATTGCTGGTGGGTAGTACTTGCCGGGTGAATGATCAATGATTTGGTGTCACCAATGTTGGCCAACAAAGAAAAGATCTTAGTGGCATCGGTAACCTTTTTAGCTGCTTCAAAACCGCCTTTGATACCAAAGGTAACCAATCCGCTTTGACCTTTTGGCAAGTATTCTTGTGCCAAGTCATAGTATTTATTGCTCTTTAATCCTGGGTAATTTACCCAAGCCACTTCTTTCCTTCCTTCTAACCAAGTAGCCAATTCCAATGCATTCGCACTGTGTTGTTTTATACGTACCGGCAAAGTCTCTAAACCTTGTATAATTTGAAAGGCGTTATACGGACTCAATGCCCCACCAAAATCACGTAAACCTTCCAGTATCAATTTAAAGGTAAATGCTGCCGCACCTAATGCCTCACTATAAACCAAACCGTGATAACCTGCAGATGGTTCCGTAAATTCAGGGAATTTTCCGTTGGTCCAATCAAACGTACCGGCATCTATAATTGCGCCACCTAAGGACGTTCCTTGACCGCCAATATATTTTGTCAATGAATGAATGACCAAGTTGGCACCGTGCTCAATGGGGTTTAACAATGAAGGAGTAGCTACCGTATTATCAACTATAAAAGGTACTCCCGCTGCTTTCGATTCTTTAGAAATCGCTTTCAGATCTAACACATCCAATTTAGGGTTACCTAAAGATTCCACAAAGAAAGCCCTTGTATTATCCTGTACCGCTTTTCCAAAATTTTCAGGATCAGATGCATCTACAAAGGTGGTCGTAATACCGAATCTTGGTAGTGTAACATTCAATAAATTAAAGGTACCACCGTATAAACTGCTGGACGCCACAATATGATCTCCCGCTTTTAACAAGGTCAATAAACCTGTAGAAATGGCAGCAGTACCAGATGCAAAGACCACAGCACCAACACCACCTTCAACAGCGGCTAATCTATCTTGTAAAATTTGATTGGTAGGATTGTTTAAACGTGTGTAAATAAACCCTAGTTCTTTAAGTGAAAATAAGTTTGCCGCATGATCGGTATCATTAAATACATACGATGATGTTTGATAAATAGGCACTGCCCTTGTACCTCCATTTGTAGTGGTGTCGTGACCTGCGTGTAATGCGTTTGTTGCTAATTTGTGATTACTCATGATTTTGTTGTTTTTAAAAATTATTTTAATAATTAAAAAGCCCAACTTAAACACATAAAAATGTGAGTAAGTAAAATCAAAAAGTTATAAGAAAGTAATATCGAGAAAATCGATTACTGTTATCCTTCCCCTAGGGGTAGAATGTAGCACCTTCTTTGTATGGAACAAAGGGTTGCTAAGGTTTCAAAGGGTCTAATCCCTCCACCTTTCTTGATAACTATTCAATACGTGTGTGAACTTTGAGCTACAAATATAAAGGCAGAAAAATTTAAAAACCTAGTATTTTATGAAAAATATATAATTCTTGGTCTTGTTGTTAGTTTTCTGAAGGCTTAAAAGCAATAGAACACTTGTTTAATTACAATATTACCGATACTTTTTAGGACTCAGATATTCTACGCCCAAAACACTCGAACTGACAAAGCACTTCATGGAATCAATTCCTTTTCGCCTTAAAACGAATGTCACTCTGAGCGGTTTTTACGACCTTTTTTGGGAGGAAAATTGTATCGAGAAGCACACGTGTCCCAAACCTGTTCTCGATACACTCTTAACCTAAAGAAAAATTAGCTTAAGAGCACTCGAACTGACAAAGTACAGTATGAAATCAACTCCTTTTCGCCTTAAAACGAATGTCACTTCGAGTGGTTTTTACGACCTTTTTTGGGAGGAAAAATTGTAGCGAGAAGCACACGTGTCCCAAACCTGTTCTCGATACACTCTTAACCTAAAGAAAAATTAGTTTAAGAGCACTCGAACTGACATTTTACTATAAACGAACAACGAGAAACAATCAACGAAAAACTACTCAATCATCCCTGCGCTCTTATATTTATCTATATACATCTGATCTTGCTCCGGGGAGTCTTTATATTTTTTACGAAGTGCAATTAAATCTTTCTTTAATTTTTTAACGGTATCTGCGTAGGCAGGGTCGTTGTAGACGTTATTCATTTCCTTTGGGTCCTTCAATCTGTCATACAGCTCCCACTCATCAACATCATAGTAGAAATGCACCAATTTAAATTCTTTATTCACAATACCATAGTGACGCTTTACCATATGAACAGATGGATATTCATAGTATTGATAATACACGGCATCTCTAGTCCATTTTTCTTTTTCGCCTTTCAACAAGGGCATTAAACTTTCACCTTGCATATCACTTGGCGGCGTGATGCCTACAGCTTCTAACATGGTCTGTGCAAAGTCTAAATTCTGTACCATTTCATTTTCTACAGCTCCCGGTTCAACCACATTGGGCCAACGCACTAATAACGGAGTTTTGAACGATTCGTCATAAATAAATCGCTTATCAAACCAACCGTGCTCCCCTAAATAAAATCCTTGATCAGAGGTATAGATCACTATGGTGTTTTCCGCCAATCCGCTTTCATCCAAATAATCTAACAAGCGACCTACATTATCATCTACCGAAGAAATACTACCCAAATAATCTTGCATATAGCGCTGGTACTTCCATTTCATTTTCTCGGTATCGTTCATTTTTGGCCAATTGTTATAGAAAAAATCGTTGATGGAATCTAACACCGGATCATACAATGCTTTTTGTTCTGCCGTTGCACGGTTATACGGACCGTAAAAACTATTGGGAAATTCTTCCACTACCGGTAAAACCTTACCCTCCATTTTAGCTAAGGTTTCCGGTCTGATCTTACTATCATGACTATACATCATGTGTGTCAACAAATTCATTTCTGCCGTCTTTGCCGCCGATCCTCTATTGCTGTAATCATCAAATAACGTTTCAGGCTCCGGGAAGGTCTTTTTCGTGAACTCCTTAAACTTATCCGGTCTTGGCCACCACGGTCTGTGCGGTGCCTTGTGCAAGTACATCATCATAAAAGGTTCGTCATTGGACGCTTCTTCTTTCAACCAATCTAGTGATACATCTGTTATGATATCGGTAACATAGCCTTGCTTGGTTATGGTATCACCATTGGTGACTATAAAATCTGGATTAATATAGTGCCCTTGACCCGGCAAGATCATAAACTCATCTACCCCTTTTGGATTATTGCCAAAGTGAAGCTTACCGAACATCGCCGTTTTATAACCGTTCTTTTTAAAAATTTGAGGAAAGGTCACCTGTGTAGTATCGAACGGAAAATAATTATCCACTTTCCCGTTGATATGTGTATGCTTGCCTGTTAATATGGTTGCACGAGAAGGCGCACAAATAGAGTTGGTAACGCTGGCATTGGTAAAAAGCATACCCTCTTTTGCCAAGCGATCAATATTGGGTGTTTGCAGTAATTTATCATCATATGCGCTTATGGCCTGATACGCATGATCATCTGACATGATGAAAATGATATTGGGCTTTTTAGCATTGCTTTTTTGCGCCCTAGTTTTAAATGGCAGCAAGAAAAGCAGGACTGCAACAGTTAGGATTATTTTTTTCATTTTGGTTGTTGTTGTTCTTGGTTGTTGGTTGTTGGTTGTTGGTTGTTGGTTTTGACTGTTAATAAAAGTAAGGATAATGTATAACTACAATTTAAAAAATGTCCGTATCATTTTCTATAATCTAACGCCGGCTCTCTATCCCCTAATAACGCTACATATTTAAAATCGGCTCCTCTCCTTTCATTAAATTCAGCCTTTATCTTAGTTAGTACAGCCGGTTTTTCAAAAATATCTATTGCGGTCAATGCCATAGTTTTGGCTGCGACCATCATACCTTTATAACCAATATCTGTTCCGCCAGCTGCAACAGCTTGCCAACTATGTGGCGGAGTGCCCGGCACCCAAGTTGCCGTTCTTACTGCAGCTAAAGGTGCGTTCCAACTTACATCGCCTGTATCGGCAGATGCTTTACCGTAGGTAAAAACCATTGGTTTGATTTCACCAGCACTTTCTATTTCCTTTGGGGTTTTTAATGTTTTCTGAATTTCCTTGGCAAAATCAATTTCTTCTGGGGTATAATTTACTCCACCAACAATCTCCATATTCTTATGCATTAAAGTAGCTAATACTTCATTTGGCAAACGGTCATACGTACCGCCTATAATTTCATAAGACATTTCTGTTTCTGTACCAATGGCAGAACCTTCAGCCGCTTTTACTACTCTATCCCAAACTGCTTTAACTTCTTTTCTATTAGCATGGCGTACTACGTAATATACCTGAGCTTCTTCCGGTACAATATTAGGCGCATCTCCACCTTTGGTTATTACGTAATGAATACGTGTAGATTCTGTAGTATGCTCTCGTAACATATTCACCAAATCATTCATTCCCTCTACACCATCTAAAGCCGAACGCCCCAATTCCGGAGCGGCAGCAGCATGTGAGGAAACACCTTTAAATGTAAATTTACCTGATATTGTTGCCAAATTTGTACTTGGGTTAGAGGTGTTTTGGTCTCCCGGATGCCAAGAAACTATAGCATCTACATTATTAAAAAGTCCCGCTCTTACCATATAAACTTTTCCTGATCCACCTTCTTCTGCCGGCGTTCCATAAAACCGAATGGTTCCCGATTTTTTGGTAGCATCTAACCAATTCTTAACAGAAATAGCGGCCGCCATAGAACCCGTACCAAATAAATGATGTCCACAAGCCTGACCAGGTGCATCTACTACCCTAGATTTTTTAATAGGCTCCGCAGATTGCGACATCCCAGGCAAAGCATCAAACTCGCCCAATATTCCTATAACAGGTGAACCTGATCCATAAGTAGCAGTAAATGCCGTTGGTATACCTGCTACACCTTTCTCTACTTTAAAACCTGCCGCACCAAGTGTTTCTTGCAATAGAGCAGAACTATTTTCTTCCAAATACCCTAACTCCGGATTTTCCCAAAGCTCATTTGCTATGGCTTTATAGGTATTAAATTCTGCATCTAAATCTTTTAAAACTTCCTTTTTGTTTTTTTGAGCTGTAGCACTCAATGGCAGTAGGAATAATACACCCGCAATTGCGACGATTAGCTTTTTCATTTTGGTTGTTGTTTTGTTAGTTATCGGTTATTGTATTAAAACTAGTTAAATAACAAGGCTTTTAATTCATTCAATTGGAGACATTTACAGTAATTTTCTCCTATGTATTTAATTTATCCTCAATTCTTTTCAAAATCCCATAAACGTAATTAAAATAATCAAAGGAATGATTTTTAGCTAATTCAGATTTTGCAAGTCCTTGAAATTGTGGAATATCTGAAATACTAAACTCTTTAAAATTAAGAGGTTCTTCTTCTATTTTTCCAAAACTTCCAAAATAAAATGGCACCTTAATATCCTTAAAAATTTTTCTAGAGTCTGAGTGTGAAAAACCGTTTCTTAAACGCTCTCTAAATTCGTGTAATATTTTTTTTTCTAATTTTGTTATTAAGCCTTTACTGCAAGACCTATTAATGGTACTACTTAAATCCAAACTGCTGTATTTATCGAGTCCTTCTTTATAATATGTATCCATTTCAGCTAGATCATCTAATAGCTTAACTCCATATTCAGAATATAACAAACCAGTTTTTAAAGTATCTTCTAATAAATGGTTAGTCAAAGTAATTGCCGCCTGATGCAGACCAAAGAATAAACAATAGCATATTTCAGTACGAACCTCCTTTAAGTTATCTAATATAGTTAGTTCATCTTCAAAAAAGGGCTTTATTTTTGCTACCTCCTTAAGATCAAAATCCAACTTAGAATTAACCTTTTCTGTAATAAATTTTTTAATTACCTCCTCCAGATTCTCCAAATTGAATATGAAATTACACTTTAATAACAATTAACTTTACAACTACTCTAACACAGAAAACTCTATACTTGAATCCGTAAACACCGAATGTGTTTGGGTTTTAAAGTCCGACTCCTCAGCTTCAAAAATATTATCTACATAGGTCTGCGGATTTAAATCTATTAAAGGAAACCAAGTACTCTGTACTTGCACCTGTAATTTGTGACCTTTCTTAATGGTATGGAATACATCTTGCAACTTAATGGTTACATCTGTTTTTTCATTTGGCACAAACGGTTCTGGGTTGGCAAAACTATTTCTAAAACGACCACGCAATACTTCACTACGTACCATTAAATGATAATTGCTCATTTTTAAGTGGTCTTGCATGCCTTCATAAGCAGGTTCATCTGCTGGGTGCACGTCAATGATTTTTACGATCCAATCTGCAGCAGTACCCGTAGTAGCTACTTTTAGCTTCGC
Source organism: Maribacter sp. HS (assembly GCF_048059195.1). NCBI lineage: Bacteria > Pseudomonadati > Bacteroidota > Flavobacteriia > Flavobacteriales > Flavobacteriaceae > Maribacter > Maribacter sp. HS. The sequence goes on along the minus strand of NZ_JAYLVV010000006.1, from coordinate 70,336 downwards.
CAAAATATCACCCGCCAAGGTCAAATCTTCTTGCATAACGTCAGTTTCAAACACCAAGACATCACCACGGCGAGCTGCAAAACGCTGATCATCGGTCATATATTTTCTAGGTGTAAATACCGTTTTAATATCTTCTGAATAAGGTACCGGCTTTTTAATATCACTGATAAACTTTACTTCTTCCACTTCTTTCGGCGCTGTAGTCAGTTCTTGATTTGGAGATAAATACATATCTTTTTTTACAACACCTGCCGGTGGCCAGGTATCATAGGTTTTCCAATCTTTTCTACCGGTATCAAAAACATAGGCTTCCGGCAAACCGCTATTCTTATCGCCATTACCTTTTAAGAAATGATCAAAGAATTTGGTTTCTATATGTTCTTGGAAAAATTCAGAAATTCCATCGCCAAAATAATAATTGCCCACAGTATTCTGACCTTTTCTACGTGCCCATCCGCCGTGATCCCATGGTCCAAAAACCAAGGTATTATAATTATCGGCATTGTACTTTTCTATATTCTTATAGGTTTCTAACGGTCCATATAAATCTTCCGCATCAAATTCGCCCGCAACTACCATTGTGGCCACTGTTGGCTTTACATCTTTTAAATGCTGGATCAAGCCCTTGCTCTGCCACATTTCATCATAATTTGGATGCTCTTTAAGTTCGTTCCAAAAATAATCATCGGTAACACCCTCCTTTGCCATACGTGGGGTATCGGCTGTTTCGTATTCAAAAAATCGATCTAAGTTCTTTAACGGTCCTTCATCTAAAAAGAATTGATACTGATCTTCAGTTGGTAAATCTGGCAATGTATACCATGCCGTATCTATAGGTTTATCCCCATCTGGTCTTGGTGTACCAAACAATGAAGTAGCCCTAAAATAACTCAATAAATAGGCGCCATTATGGTGGAAATCATCAAAAAAGAAATCGGCAATACTCGCCTGTGGAGATGCTGCCTTTAAAGCCGGATGCGCATCTACCACGGCATAGGTAGAATAAAAGCCAGGATACGAAATTCCCCAAATACCTACATTACCGTTATTATTCTCTACATTATTGACCAACCACTCAATAGTATCATAAGTATCTGAACTTTCATCAATATCCTGCTCCGTTTTTTTGTTGGGATTATAGGCGCGCATATTTTCATAATGCCCTTCACTTAACCAACGGCCGCGCACATCTTGATAGACCACTATATAGCCGTCTTGCATCATATGAATGTTGGGCGCGATCTTTGTTTTAAAATTACCCGCTCCGTAAGGCTGAGAACTATACGGGGTTCTTTGCATTATAATTGGGTACTCTTTTGAAGTATCTTTTGGCGAATAAATAGTGGTATGTAACGTAACACCGTCTCGCATGGCAATATCCACTTCCTTTTTAGTGTAGTTATCCTCTACGTAGGTATCAGAAACCTCGGCATCGGCTACTTTTTGTGTTGTTTTTCTACAGGAAATAAGAACTGTAGCTAGTAAAATGAACGTAAAAAACTGTTTGATGGTAAACTTTGACATGTCTTAAAGGTTTGAAATCTTAAAACTAAGAAAGTTTACTACTGTACGGAATAAAATTGAACCGAAAATTGCTAATTTAACTTTAGCTGTCTGTCAATCATTTTTAAATGAGAACAAGTCAAGACGAATTGGACCGCAATATTACATTTACGGGGAACGAAAAATTAAAATAAAGTTTAGATAGGTGGATAGGCACTGTACTTTTCTCATTGGAAATTGAGAAAAGCAAACGCATTTAAATCATAAACAACTTTCTCATTAGCATAACAATGCCGGTGAAAAAATCGCTTTTATATTCTTCAATGGTGGTCTCTTTTAGTAGTTGGTCTTTCATTAAAATAGTGTTTAGTTGGATCTAAATTTAATTAGAAAAAGGAATTAATACAACTGTTTCTAAATTTTCTATAGATTTTTCAATTTTAAATTCCGGATTCATTTCTACGGAACGATATTCGTATTTTGAGGTATCTAAAACTACATATTCAGAAATAAGGTCTGTATCTTTTGCACACGATTGCAGGCATATACCAATGAAAAGCGCTAATAGAAATCTGGGCATTTTAAGCATGGCATTCATAGGTTAAGTTTATATTTTATAGGTTTTTTAAAGACAAAGACTCTTTTTAACAATGCGGAATACAAGCAGACATTTGGGACTTCAACCGGTATTTACATGGATAATTTTTTTTACAGTACTAACATATTCTTTATCTTTTAACTTGGCAAAACTTGGGGATTCACCAATAATTACCATATAAATATATGTAATACTTTTCCTACAAAATAGATTTTGTGGTAAAACCATATAATCTTGTTGTGAAGAGGTGTTAATTGGCTTGTATGAATTATTGAGCACCAAAAACAACTGTAAAAACAATCCTTAAAAGCAGCCCAAATATTCTTGATGTTTTTACAATCGCTCCATAAATCAGTGTACAAAAAAATGCCCCGTAAAATACGAGGCATTTTATATTCATTAGATGTGTAAGTACTAACCGTGCAAAACGGTTTCACTTTACTCTTATATGCTAAACGCAGATTTTATCTCTGCTACTTTGTCTAGTTTTTCCCAAGTGAACAATTCCACTTCTTTTTCAATACGACCATTATATGGCGATTCAAAAACCTTGGTAATAGTTCTTGGTTGTTTACCCATATGACCGTAAGCGGCCGTTTCTAAATAAATAGGATTTCTCAACTTCAATCTTTCTTCAATGGCAAAAGGTCTCATATCAAACAACTCAGCCACCTTTCTAGCAATAGCACCATCACTTAACCCAACTTTAGAAGTACCGTAGGTATCTACATAAATAGATGTGGGTTCAACAACACCGATCGCATAACTCACTTGTACCAAAATTTCATCCGCAACACCTGCAGCAACCAAATTTTTTGCCACATGACGTGCCGCATATGCCGCACTACGGTCCACTTTACTTGGATCTTTACCGCTAAAAGCACCACCACCATGAGCTCCTTTACCTCCGTAGGTATCAACAATAATTTTACGGCCCGTTAATCCGGTATCACCATGCGGTCCACCAATTACGAATTTACCTGTTGGGTTAATATGATATTTGATCTGATCATCGAACAATTTTTGGGTCTCTACCGGCAATTGTGCCTTCACCCTTGGAATAAGAATTGATATAATATCAGACTTTATTTTCGCTAACATTTTTTCATCATCGGCATCAAAAGCATCATGCTGTGTGGAAACTACAATAGTATCTATACGCTGTGGCTCATTGGCATCTGAATATTCCAAAGTAACCTGAGCTTTAGCATCTGGCCTTAAATATGAAATCTCTTTACCCTCTCTACGCAGTTCTGCCAGGGTATGCAGAATCTTGTGTGAAATATCTAACGCCAAAGGCATGTAATTTTCGGTCTCACTGGTTGCATAGCCAAACATCATACCTTGATCACCAGCCCCTTGCTCTTCCTTTGCTCCACGGTCTACACCTTGGTTAATGTCTTGAGACTGCTCATGGATCAATGAAATAACTCCACAAGAATCTCCGCTAAACTGGTATTCACCCTTGGTATATCCTATTTTATTGATGACTTCACGGGCAATGTTCTGTACATCTAAATAGGTATCACTTTTTACCTCTCCCGCTAAAACTACCTGGCCGGTAGTTACCAAGGTCTCACAAGCAACTTTACTTTCTGGGTCAAAAGCAAGAAAATGATCTAATAAGGCGTCACTGATCTGATCCGCAACTTTATCCGGATGGCCTTCACTAACAGATTCTGATGTAAATAAATATGGCATAACAAACTTTTTATTCTATGGAGGGATTTGTATGAATGCCGAAAAGAAGTATGATGCGATAGGTATCTACATCAACTGCTTTAGCATTTTTTTCGCTTTATACCCTAAGGCTAAAACAGAGGTTGCAATCAGTCAAATCCCTCCTCTTTTTTTTAATTCAGATGCAAAAATAGAAAAAATGTTCTGTTCCTTATCTTAATATGATGTTATTTATTGACCCAATTAAAATTAAGGCTCTTTATCCTGCTAGAATCATCAAATATTATATATCATATTTTACAGAAAATAGCACATACCTAGGTTGTACAAAATACGCCTGTGTACTAAAGTAAAGTTCATTGGTACTATCCCTATTCAATGTAGTGGTATTCAATAAATTGGTTCCCTTAATACCATATTCCCAACGGCTATCTTTCTTTTGATAGGTTAAATTAGACTCTAAAAAACTATAGGTATTGGTTATGGTATCTTCCTTATCCGTATAATTATAATAATCATAATCTACGGTGAAAATAAAGTTCTTTAAAAAACTGGCATCAAAACGGGCATAGGGTCTGCTGGTATAAAACGTAGTTTCCAAATCACCATTTTCATAATTATTTACGGTGTACCTATACCCCAACTCCAAGTTAGTGGCATTTTTAAAATTCGTGGAAAGCGCGCCCGTATAATTCTGTGTCAAAGAATTTGAGGTTCGCTGCTCATCATCAACAAGGTTATTGGTGGTAGACCAACCTAAATTACCTTGTACAGATGCCTTTATCTTACCAAAAGTACGCTCATATTTTCCGTTTGCCGTAAAAGATTCATCATCGAAATTAGAGTTGATGGTACTACTGACCCTGTTGATACCAACAATGTTCACTCCGCTTTTTAAGGCGTCTATTCGTTTAGTGTATGCCACGTTGGCAAAAATATTTGTGAAGTTGAACATATTGAAACTGAAAAAATTCAACGACACATTATGATTCAACGCACTTTCCAGATCCCGGTTACCACTGTACAGGGAATTATAGTTGTTCAACACATAACCCTGAGCAAAATTGCTGACATCTGTAAACGAACGGGTTACTTGATAATTAAATCGTAAGTTTTCTGACTTTTTAAGCTGGGCGTTTATATATACATCTGGCAACAATGACGTTAAATTATCCTTGACCACACTACCCAATTGCTCATTTTTTACATTAAACTGATGTAAGGTAATACCCGGGTTAAACGTGAAAATTCCAGAAATAACTTTATAGTGTAAGCCGGCATAAACATCTGAAACATGAAAGGCAACGTCATTACCAAAATCATTGCCATTCAAATTTAAAACATCTTCATTATCTAAAATCTGAAATATGTTCGAATTAAAGTTTTGATTGCTCTGTGTGGTACCCAAAGTCAAATTAATATTACTTTTACTACCCAGAACCCTGTAATAATCCACTTTTGCGTCTACCTTATTGGTGACTACTTGTTTTGCCTGATTAATGTTATACAACTCTTGGTTCTCATCTACCGGAAAAATATCTACAAAAGCAAACTCATTTCTAATTGCTTCATAAAATGGATCTTCATCTTGATACAAATATTGCGCCTCTACGGCAAAAATATTCTTATCGCTCAAAGTATAGTAAATGTTCAGATTTTGATTTACCGATAACGGTTTTTGTTTCTTCACCTCTGCGATCTCATCCGTTATAGATGAAATAGACAGAACGTTTACTTCTTCAGTATCATAAGATTGTTTTAATAATGCGTCATAATCTAACTGAAAACTATCATTTGGCTGATATTTGGCACTTAATTTAGCCAGACCCAAATGTATTGTTTGATCTGTATTTGATGTAGTACTTTCCACATCATTACTGGCTATGTAAGATGTAACTCCTTCTGATTTTAAAATGGTACCGGTGTACGAATAAATACCGAAGCCACTTAAATCTAAACCCTCCATGGGTGCATAGCTAAAATTTGCGGCGGCAAATTTTGTGTCAATATCATTTGCCCTATTATTCTGGGTAGACGAAAGCCCTAAGCCATCTGCCCCCGTAGAAATAGAACTACCTCCTCTTGAATTTAGATTTCTGAATCCTCCGGTAAAATTCCTATAATCATTACGGGTAAAAGGTACTTCACCAATATTATTAAGGTCTGTGATAATATTGATACTGTATTTAGGACTGTAATAAAACAATTTCGGATGGGCCAAATACCTATCATCTGGACCATAACCGGCAGTTAACTCCCCAAACCAAAAATTCTTCTTCCCTTCTTTTAGTTTAATATTCAAGGCCACATTATCATCGTCATTGGTGAGTCCCTTCATTTGTGAAACCTCATTAAAATTACGCAACACCTCTACCTTACTCAAAGCATTGGCTGGAATATTTTCTACCGCCAATTTACTATCGCCATCAAAAAAGTCTTTGCCCTCTACCATGACCTTGCTCACGGTCTTACCTTCTACCTCAATTTGGCCGTCATCGTTAATTTCAATACCGGGAAGGTTCTCAAGTACATCTTTTAATTTTTTTTCGGTACCGGATACGAAGGCATCCGTATCATACACAATAGTATCCCCTTTTACCGAAACCGGCATTTCATAAGTAACATCTACCTCATCTAATTGTGCCGCTTGCTCTTGTAAAACAATATCCTTTATCGCATCATTCTGCCCAGCGGTAAAAGTAAACGACTCCGGTTTAAAACCAAGATAACTCACTTTAACCGTGTATTGCTCACCAGTTTTCAACTTCAATTTAAACAGCCCTGCATGGTTGGTTATGCCGTAAGACTCCAAACCCTGTGTAGCCGTGTTGATCGCAATGACGTTGGCCATATCTACACCAACCCCTAAACTATCCTTAACCGTACCGGACAATGAAATTTCTTGGGCCAAGGCAACAGTAGACGTCACCACTAGCACTAGTGTTAAAAGCACTTTGTTTCTCATGTAAAAGGTATAAATTGAAATGAATTAAAAAGCACTTTTATTAGTTTGGCCTACCGCCACCACGACCACCTCTATTCCTGAAATTCTCTCGCATTTCTTTCATCTTTTCTTGAGAAATTTCATCATACTCTGCCTGGCTGACCTTTTTTCCTTTGCTAGGTGCTTTTATTTCCATTTTCTCAGAAGGATTCATTGTAATCTCCGAACACACAATTGTGGTGATATCATCGTTCACCGCCAATATTAACCCCGGCAAACCCCAATACAGGCCAGGACCTTGATTTATAGGGATTTCAGGAGTATACCACGCAACGATCTCTACTTCTTTAATGGTAAATTCAGCTTCTTTCTCCTTCTCTTCATTATCTTGCCCACCTCTACCCGGTCTTCTAAAAATGGCACTCATATTGGGTCGCTTTATAGTCTTTGTTGCCGTTGCCTTGAACGCCGTATAATTTCCTATTTTTCTAGACTCGCTACCCATTTTCCACTCCAAGGTCTCTAACTCATCATCGATCAAGAAAATCTTTCCTAAAAGCTCGTTCTTTATCAAATACCTTTGCTCTTTTATATTTTTATATAAATCGCCATCTGTACCGGCCATAGCTCCAAACCGCGGTCCACGACCACCACCTCTTTCTCCAGGTTGCTCTAATTTCTCCTCTTCTTTATAAATAGATGCTGTTTTATCAAAGCTGAGTATAAAGGTTTTCTCGTTTGCCTTTTTAATACGCTCCATCATCTCCTTTTTTCGGTCCTCTGGTATATTTCGGTTTCCAAAATCAAAATTTACCTGAGTTTTACTCTGGTATACCGCTTTTCCTTGAAAATCCTGTGCATGCAAGTTTATGCCCATACAAAGAATTATAAAACTCAAAAACCACTTATATATCTTCATGTGTACGTATTAGAATGCTTGTATGACACCAATTTTGGCTTTTGGTTTAATTGAAGTATGTTAATAATTACGTTGCTTTCATTTTTTTTATGCCATACAACAAATATGTTTTTACTTCCTGTTGTTATCTTGTATCTTGTACCATCGAATTCTTCTTGGGAACAAGAACACAACCATTAATCAATTTAATTCTATGCACATAGCAGTTGCCGGAAATATCGGTGCAGGAAAAACGACCCTAACCAGATTACTTGCAAAACATTATAATTGGGAAGCTCATTTTGAAGATGTAGTAGAGAACCCTTATTTAGATGATTTTTATAATCAAATGGAACGTTGGAGCTTTAACCTCCAGATTTACTTTTTAAATAGTAGATACCGCCAAATTTTACAGATCAAGGAAAGCGGTAAAGAAATTATACAGGATAGGACCATTTACGAGGATGCACATATTTTTGCGCCCAACTTACACGCTATGGGCCTTATGACCAATAGGGATTTTCAAAATTACTCTAGTTTATTTGATCTAATGGAAAGCCTGGTAGACCCACCAGACCTTCTAATTTACCTACGCAGCTCTATACCTAATTTGGTAAAACAAATTCATAAGAGAGGCAGGGAATATGAAAATACCATTTCCATTGACTATTTGAGCAGGTTGAACGAACGTTACGAAGCTTGGATACATGGCTACAACAAAGGCAATTTATTGATCATTGATGTAGATGATTTGGATTTTGTGGACAACCCTGAAGATTTAGGAAGTATTCTCAATAAAATTGACGCTCAAATCAACGGTCTATTTTAGGTTCATTTTTGCAAAGCCCGAAACCATTGGAAAATTTTGAACATAAAGTTACCCGCTTTCTTCAAGATGGAGTTCCCTTTTTATTTATCATAGATTTTGACAAAACAACGAAACAGGTTTTTACGTATGAAGAAGCTGCTAACGAAAATATCATTTTCAATATAAAGGGTAACGGTAATGATGTAAATCTAGCTACTTCATCTTTAGAAAAATTAAATTTTGACCTAAAACCAACATTGGTTTCAGAAGAAATTTACAAGCATGCTTTTTCATCAGTAAAACATGAGTTAAAAACAGGTAATAGCTTTTTATTAAACCTTACCTTTCCAACGGCGCTTGACACCCCGTTAGAATTAAAGGAGATTTACCAAAAAGCGCATGCGCCATATAAGCTTTTATATAAAGATAAATTTGTTGTTTTTTCACCTGAGTGTTATCTTAAAATAAAGGAGGACAACATATTCTCTTATCCAATGAAAGGTACGATCAACAGCAATATATCCAATGCCAAAGAGTTGTTGTTATCCAATAAAAAAGAGCTGTACGAGCATAACACCATTGTTGATCTAATTAGAAACGATCTTTCTATGATCGCAAAAAAGGTTAGGGTAAATAAATTTAGGTATGTAGATAAAATTAAAAAAGGAGATCAAGAACTACTACAGACCAGCACGGAAATACAGGGAGAGCTCCCTAAACACTGGAAAGACGAATTTGCCACATTACTATTAAAAACATTACCCGCAGGATCAATTAGTGGAGCTCCTAAAAAGAAAACTTTGGAAATTATCTCAAAGGCAGAAATAACACCACGTGGATTTTACACGGGAATTTTTGGGGTTTTCGACGGACAGCAAATCGATAGTGCGGTCAGCATTCGATTTATTGAAAAAATTAACGATACGCTTTTCTACAAAAGTGGTGGCGGTATAACCCACCTTAGCGAAATGGAAGAAGAATATCACGAACTTTTAGAAAAAATATATGTACCCATTATTTGAATCTGTTTGTATAGAAAATAGTGAAATTAAAAACGAACAATACCACGAAGCTAGATTTAGAGCTTCTTACATGCAACAATATAAAACCCACCCTACCTATTCTTTATTTGATGGTATTCACCTTACCAACTTAGACAATACATTAAAATACAAGTTACGTATTGGCTATAAACAGCACGGTACCCGTTTTTCTATTTCCGAATATGAAAATAGCATAGCCACCTCTCTTCAATTGGTTAATGATGATACTATTTCATACGCCGTTAAAAGAAACAATCGTAAAAAATTGAACAACCTTTTTAAGCTACGTGACCAATGTGATGATGTTTTGATCGTTAAAAACGGATTTATTACCGATGCCTCTTACGCTAACATTCTACTGACCGATGGCGAACATATTGTAACCCCTTCTACCCCTTTACTTGAAGGCACTTGTAGAGCTAGGTTATTAGATGAAAATAAAATAACGGAAAAAAGAATTTCAACGGCCGATTTACAACATTTTAAAAGCTTTCAATTGATCAATGCTCTAAATGATTTTGATGACACCAGATGGAACCCGATCAAGAATATAAAGAATTAAACCTTATATAAATCCGTTTTTCTTGGCGTGCTGTATAGCTTCCTCGGTTTTATTGACCATTAAAAATGGAATATCCTTAAAATCCGCAAAGAGATTTTCTATTCGTGCCATACGTTTGGAATGATTTACGCTACGCAAATAAATAGCTTTTATCCTGCCCGGAAATAGAGTTGATATTTCTTGATAGATATCACCATCTTTTTCACCACTATCACCAATTAAAATAAATGGCAAATTGGGATAAGACATGAGCAAATTGCTGATTTCCTTTTGTTTTTGCGGTTTTTCATCACTCTTCTTTCGCATTTTAAAACTTGCCATACTTCGTAAAAGAACCGGACCTTTAGGGAAATTGTTAGTCTTTAAAAAGAGTTCCAAATACCTGTATAAGTTCCATGGGCTATGGCTTACGTAAAAAATAGGGTTGGCTTCATCTCCAGATTTGCCTAAATGCAATTTTGTATAAAAATCCGAAGCTCCTTCCAATTGAGAACGTTTTGTAGCCCTTTTGAACATGGTATTTATAATAACCTTCCATTTTAAAGAAGATACTACACCGGTATGCAAAATGGTATCATCTATATCACTGATTACCCCAAATTTTGCATTAGCACTGGGTATTAGCATTTCTCCAGGAAACCTGTTCTGTAAAAGAATCTCCCTTTTTAATTTGGTATTACTAAATGACAACTCAAATTTGACCCAACCTTCTTCATTTGCCAAATTTTGCAGTCCTTCAATATTCTCATCAATTAAATAATACCCATCATTATCAGTAATACCTTGCACCGTGTTACCATTTGAAAAAGTAATCTTTATTGGTGCATTTTTAATTTCATCGGTCTCAAAACGTTTCCAGGTATTCTTCATTAAATTGAAAATCCCTTTCTGATCCAAATCGATATTTTCATCTTCAATCGCTCTACCCCTTACATACAAACGAGTAGCACTCCCATACGACTGAAAGTTGATGATCTGAAGTTTATCTTTCTTAAAAATACCCATGGCGTTAAAATTACGGTCTTTCAACAACCTTTAAAATATTTATTTCAAGAATTATCAATTTACCAGCCAATCAAAGCCATTAAACTTTTGAAAATATTTTTTTTAGACCGTTCACTCATTCAAAACAAGGGTTAGCTCATTGCTCATTTTAGCGGCAACACCTATGCTATACTTTTAAACAAGTAAAAGGAAAAATAACCTGTCTTGTTCACACAAGTCAAAAAAAAATGAAAGATTATGAGACCAAAAAAGAATCCACAAAAAGATCTAAACAAAAAAAGCGGAACATTCTTCGTAATAGGACTCTTATTAGTGCTAGCCATGGTATACACCGCCTTAGAATGGAGAACATTTGACCCTATCAACACTATAGATGTAGCCTTAAACAAGGTTGACGATTCTATTGATGAAGATGCTCCTATTTTTGAATTAAAGGCAGCCCCACCGCCAAAACCAAAGGTATTACCTATTGAAATAGAGATCATAGAAGATGATGAACCCATAATCGAAACTGAGGTTATTGCAAGTGAAGTTGATACCGACACGGAAATTGTAGACCCCTCTGATTTTGAAGTTATTGAAGAACCAGAAGAAGTAAAAGTAATTTGGACAACTATTGAAGAGGTTCCTATATTTCCTGGTTGTGAAAGCGCAGAAGACAAACGCGCCTGCTTCAATGAAATGATGCAAAAACACATTCGTAAAAACTTCCGCTACCCAGAGCTAGCTCAAGAAATGGGAATTCAAGGCAGGGTGAATACTCAATTCTTGATCAACAATGACGGTAGTATTGGCGCCATTCAAAAAAGAGGTCCGCACGATGTACTAGAAAAAGAAGCCGTAAGAATTTTATCTAAACTACCTAAAATGACACCAGGTAAACAAAGAGGCTCTGCCGTAAAGGTTTCATTTGCCATACCAATTACATTTAAACTAGAATAGTTTTAAAAACAAAAAAACCATCAGCTAGGCTGATGGTTTTATATATAAAGCGGTAAATTATCGTTTATTGACCTCCACTTTTTCAATAGTTACTTCGGTTGCCGTACCCTTCTTCTCAATGGCAGCCTTTTCAAATGCCTTCAGCTTTTCTTCGACTTCGCTCTTAGTTCCGTTGTAAACAACTTCTTCCGTAACCAATTCCCCATCAACAGTTGTAGCATAAGTCACAATGGCCTCTGCCAATTGTTCACTTTCAACATTCATTTCTATTGTCACTTCTTTTGTATTGTTCACCATAGCAACTCCATCTTCTGTATGTCCGCCTAAGATTGGCGCAATGACCAAGCCGATCAAACAGGTTAATTTAATCAAGATATTCATTGACGGTCCAGAAGTATCTTTAAATGGATCACCGACAGTATCACCAGTTACAGCTGCCTTATGAGCTTCTGAACCTTTATAGGTCATTTCCCCATTAATTTCAACACCGGCTTCAAAAGACTTCTTAGCATTGTCCCAGGCACCACCAGCATTGTTCTGAAAAATTGCCCATAACACTCCGGAAACTGTTACACCGGCCATGTAGCCTCCCAACATTTCCGCAATGGCCAATTTGTTCATTCCGAACAATAATGGAGCAAAAGCAATAACCAATGGAAAACCTATTGTCAACAGACCCGGCAACATCATTTCTTTTAAAGAAGCCTGAGTAGAAATTGCCACACATTTATCATATTCCGGCTTACCCGTACCTTCCATAATACCAGGTATATCCTTAAACTGCCTTCTAACCTCATGTACCATTTCCATAGCAGCCTTACCCACGGCATTCATCGCCAAAGCAGAGAATACTACCGGTACCATACCACCAACGAACAACATTGCCAAAACCGGAGCTTTGAAAATGTTGATGCCATCAATTCCGGTAAACGTAACGTAAGCAGCAAATAAGGCCAAAGAAGTTAACGCTGCGGATGCAATGGCAAAACCTTTACCGGTTGCGGCAGTCGTATTTCCTACAGAATCTAAAATATCGGTTCTTTCCCTCACAATTGGTTCTTGCTCACTCATCTCGGCAATACCCCCTGCATTATCAGATATTGGTCCAAAAGCGTCAATAGCCAACTGCATGGCAGTTGTCGCCATCATTGCAGATGCCGCCAAGGCAACACCGTAAAACCCCGCAAAGGCATATGATGCCCATATTGCACCAGCAAACAAAAGAACAGATGGAAAAGTAGAGATCATACCCGTTGCCAAACCTGCAATAATGTTTGTACCGGCACCTGTACTTGACTGTTGAACTATTTTTAAAATTGGGGATTTACCCAACCCCGTATAATATTCGGTCACCGAAGATATTACGGCACCTACCACCAAACCTACCAAGGTGGCATAGAATACGCGCATAGATGAAATCTCAATTAATCCCTCGCCAAAAAATTCCATTTTCATGGTTTCGGGCAACATCCATGTTACCAAGGCAAAACAAGAAATGGCAACTAAAACAATAGATGTCCAGTTACCAATGTTCAAAGCGCCCATTACCTGAGCTTCTTTAGCCTCATTATCTTTTATTTTAACGAGCATAGTACCAATTATGGATATGATAATTCCAGCACCCGCAATTGCCATTGGCAACAGAATTGGACCAATTCCGCCAAAAGCATCAGAAATACTACCGCCCATATCTTTAATCACATAATTACCCAAAACCATTGCAGCCAGTACCGTTGCCACGTAAGACCCGAACAGATCAGCTCCCATACCGGCAACATCACCAACGTTATCACCCACGTTATCAGCAATAGTAGCCGGGTTCCTAGGGTCATCCTCAGGAATACCTGCTTCTACCTTACCTACCAAATCTGCACCAACATCAGCAGCTTTCGTATAAATACCACCGCCTACACGAGCAAACAATGCAATTGATTCTGCTCCTAAGGAGAAACCTGCAAGAGTTTCCAGCACTATGGTCATATCCATAGTAGATGTCCAAACGCCCCCCATAAAAAACTGAAAAAAGGCAATAAAGAATATGGTAAGTCCCAATACGGCCAAGCCGGCTACACCAAGTCCCATAACCGTACCACCGCCAAAAGAAATTTTTAATGCATTAGGTAAACTCGTACGTGCCGCCTGTGTAGTACGCACATTGGTCTTTGTTGCTATTTTCATTCCAATATTACCTGCATATGCAGAAAATACAGCTCCAAATACAAAGGAGATTACAATTAGCCAATGTGTTGTTGGGACAACAAAAGAAACAATTGCAAGTAAAACACTCACTATAACCACAAAAATTGATAAAAGTTTATATTCTGCACTTAAGAAAGCCAAAGCCCCTTCATAGATATAATCTGATATTTCTTTCATTTTTCCATCTCCGGCATGTTGTTTCAATACCCAAGATCTTTTAATACCCATGTAAATTAGGCCTAGTACTGCCATAAGAATTGGCATGTAAATCATTGTTGACTCCATTTAATCTGTTGTTAGTTGTTAGAAATTTATCTGACTAATGTAGTAAATTAGAATAGAATAAAAAAAGCCACTTTTCTTTATGAAAAGTGGCTTAAATGAAGTGAAATATTATTTATATCATAAAAGTTCGCTTTGCCTTGTGCTCGCTCTTATCATATCTTTCTACACATTCGTGGTAAATTTCAACGGCTTTCTCCGCATTGCTCCACCCACCGGTATCTACTTTTTTCTCCTCTAAATCTTTGTAGACTTGAAAGAAATGCTCAATTTCCTTTAATCTATGTGGGTTTAGGTCACTGATATCATTATTGTTACTCCATATTGGATCAGAAACCGGTACACAGATTATTTTTTCATCTGGTCCTTTTTCATCTGTCATATGGAAAACACCTATAGGTTTTACTTCCATTACCGTCATTGGATAAACAGGTTCCGTACCCATTACCAAAACATCTAATGGATCTTTGTCCAAAGCCAAAGTTTCTGGAATAAATCCGTAATCCCCAGGGTACATCATTGAAGAAAACAACATACGATCAAAACGAATTTTATGTAGATCAAAATCGTATTCATACTTGTTTCTACTTCCTTTCGGAATTTCTATTAAAACATCAAAGGTTAGTCCTTTTTCTGTAGCCATATTTAAAAGTTGTTTAATTTATAGTTTGTATTGAAACGCTGCTTAGTTGTTATAATTGTAAAAATTAGCTGAATTAAAAGACAAATCCAAAAGTTCCTGTTACACCAAACTTTCTAGCATCTGGATTCTCTAAATAGTTTCCCCTAAAATTGAAGTCCAATCTAAATACCTTGAAAATATTTCCAATTCCAAAAGAATACTCATAATATACTTTTTCCGATGGTGCCATTAAAGGTGTATTTACGGTAGCAGGCGCACTCAACGCTATGTTCTCATCAGACAAATCTCCCCACACTCCGCGTATAGCCACTAATTCCCTTAAATTGAACTTTCTTAAAAATGGAATCCTTGAAAAGAACCTTCCATTAAAATTATGTTGCAAATGTACTGCAGCATAGGTATCTGTCACAAATTCATAGAAATCTAAATTTGGAAATGTTCCATAATTAGAGAAAAAGGTCTGGTTACCTGGCACCACACTCAGCAAGCCCAAAGGTACCTCACCAAAGGTTTTACCCAACTCTACCGTACTTAGCAATCTACCAAATCCGCCCAATTGCCAAGGTTGACTATATGAAAATTGTAACTTACTGTAATCAAAATCACTATCAAGAACGCCTTTGGTTCCCTTGGTATAATTCAGTAAAATAGTGCTATAGGTATCATTGACATCCCTTCGCTCAACTCCAAAGCCAATGGTTTTCTTACCCGGGGTATATAATAAAAGAGCATTAAAATCAAACTGTCGTATTTCTGACGAAACACCTGTTGGAGATTCAGGATCTACATAATCTAAACTAAAATCACCGGGCAAAGCAGAACTCAAGGTTCTAAATGTACCACCTACAGAGAGTTTTAAATTGGTTAACGGCTCTATTTCAAAATTCAATGCACTTAGGTTGATATTCGTCAACCTGTTATTAGCACCTACTGTCAATAAAGATGATGATGCTATGCTACGCCCTAAAACATCATTAGTAGCGGTCAAACTAACCCCAAGTTGCTCTATATCTCTTCTATTCCCCCCAGAAATGATCAGTCTACTGTTTTTATCGATGAGCATTTTACCCGCCAAGCCATGTTTGAACTTGTGATCCTTAAACCCATATGCCGTATACCCTTCTATACGCCATAGGTCATTTTGGCCAAAATACGTTCTAGCACCAAGTCTAACCCTAGCACCTTCGGCATTATTGTACCCAAAAAAATCATATACCGAACCCAGGTCCAAATTCCATTTATCGACCTCAACATAACCAGACCCCAATATGCTGACCAGATTATAATAAGTCTTGAATTTTGGCACCGTCTTCAAGGTATCAAGCAATTTATAAATACCCTGTTCGTCCTTATTTAAGCTTTCCAATCTATTTTTTTGCCAAAACTCATCATCCTTGATAATTTGGGTAACATCTAAGGGGTTACGATCTTTTCTATAAGCTTCCTTTGGCTTTGGCTTATTGAATTCGTAATTATCATACACCGTAGTTCTTTTGCCATAAAGTCCTTTAGACTCCTCCTTTTTATTGAAACTAAAGTCGCTCAACATATAATCTCTTTTTAAAAGAAATACAGAGTCGTTGACCACATCGAAATCTTGTTCAATGTAAATTTCTTTTACCCAGTTAATGTTGGCACTTTTGGTTACCTGTAAATTGATGTTCTTAATTGCCCAAGTAGAATCATTTACCCAGAAATCTCCCTTAAAGGTCAATTCATTTTTACGGCGAGGATAGTATACAATATTATAACACCACTTGTTATCAATAAACGCACTGTCCCTTAGCGCATAGTTATAGACATCTACCCCAGTTTTGGACAAAGGACTCGTAAAACTTTTATCGAAAAATTTCAGGTAGTTGTTATAGACATCGTATTCTTGATACAAATCCTTTACAAAAGCTATTATTGCTTGATTATTCTCAAAACCTGAGTTTTTATTCCCTAGAACATCTTCTTTCTCTTCCTTGATCTTATTATCGCCATAGACTTTAGAAAAAGTCTCGTTCAAGAAAATTGGTAAATAGGTTTTACCCGTAATACGTGAGGTATCCAAATCTTGAAAAACAAATTCAAGACCCTTAAACACTTTACTTTTAATTAGGGCGCTGTCAATGGTATTTAAATCAAATTCTACCTTTTCATACTTATCAAAAGCATATTGATCAAATTGGCGAACCCCATTCTGACGTTTTTTTGCCCAGATTTTTCTAAGGATATCGACTGCCGGATTATTCTTTTTAGATTGCTTACCCGATATTAGCACCACCTCATTTAACTGCTCAGCAGCTTCGACCATAATGATTTTCAGGTCATAAGAGACTTTGTTTTTCAATTCAAGCTCATATTCGGTATAACCGATAAAAGATATAATTACCGTATTATAATCATTTTCAGATTCCAAATAGAACCTACCATCATCATTGGTTATGGTACCTTCTGTGGAATTTTTAAAGAACACATTGGCAAAGGATACAGGCTCACCTTGCTCGTCTACAACCATGCCACCAATTTTGGTTTGCCCCTGCAGCATAAAAAAGCTTAGACTTAAGATTATAAAAAATATCCCTCTCATTAAAATACGTAGTTCAATAATATTGTTTTGTGGCAAATAGCATACCAATAAAAAAAGCTTCTCCAGACTTGGTCGGAGAAGCTAAGGTACTTTACAATATCTTTATCTTATTTGTATAAAACTTTTTTAACAGCGTTTACCACATCTTTGTGATTAGGCAACCACTCCTCCAATAATACCGGAGAATAAGGTGCAGGTGTATCTGCCGTATTTATTTTTACAATAGGAGCATCTAAATAATCAAATGCATGCGCCTGAACGTGATAAGTTACCTCTGTTGCTACGTTACCAAACGGCCAAGCCTCCTCTAAGATGACCAATCTATTGGTCTTCTTTACTGATTTTAAAATAGCTTCGTAATCCAATGGCTTTACAGTACGTAAATCTATTATTTCACAGCTAATGCCATCCTTCTCCAATTCATCGGCAGCCTTATCCGCCTCTTTAATGATCTTACCAAAAGAAACTATGGTAACATCTTTACCTTCTCTACGAATATCCGCAACACCTAATGGAATGGTATAATCACCTTCTGGAACTTCACCTTTATCACCATACATTTGCTCAGACTCCATAAAAATAACCGGATCATCATCTCTAATGGCAGCTTTTAATAATCCTTTTGCATCGGCAGGGTTAGATGGTACAACCACTTTAAGCCCTGGACAATTGGCATACCAACTTTCAAACGCTTGTGAATGCGTTGCCGCTAATTGACCTGCAGATGCAGTTGGCCCCCTAAATACAATAGGGCAAGGAAACTGACCACCGGACATTTGTCTGATCTTGGCAGCATTGTTGATTATTTGATCAATACCTACCAAAGCAAAATTGAAGGTCATGAATTCTATAATTGGTCTGTTCCCCGTCATTGTGGAACCAACCCCTATACCAGCAAAACCAAGCTCGGAGATCGGAGTATCAATTACCCTTTTTGGACCAAATTCATCCAACATTCCTTTAGAAGCCTTGTATGCGCCATTATATTCCGCTACTTCTTCACCCATCAAATAGATAGATTCATCCCTCCTCATTTCTTCGGACATGGCCTCGGCTATTGCTTGCCTAAATTGTAGTGTTTTCATGTATGGTAAAATTATTCTTTGTTAAATGCTAGAAAGCAAGCAAAAATAGGAAATATAATATCAAAAAATAGAATGCCAGATTTAAAAAAAGTTATAAAATTTACTATGCATGCATAGTAAATTTGGATTTTATTAGCTATCTTCGTCACCATTAGATATAAAGTTTTTACTCATGAAGATATTAGTTTGTATAAGTAATGTTCCAGATACGACGTCCAAAATTAATTTTACGGATGGCGATACTAAATTTGACACCAATGGTGTACAGTTCGTAATTAACCCAAATGATGAATTTGGACTGACCAGAGCTATGTGGTTTAAAGAAAAACAAGGTGCATCAGTACATATTGCAACTGTTGGAGGACCAAGTGTTGAACCTACAATGCGTAAAGCACTGGCTATTGGAGCAGATGAAGCTTTTAGAATAAATACCGAACCTACAGATGGTTTCTCGGTAGCCCAACAATTAGCCGAAGTGGTTAAGAATGGTGGTTACGATCTAGTAATCGGCGGTAGAGAATCTATTGATTACAATGGCGGAATGGTGCCTGGAATTTTGGCATCGTTAACGAACATGAATTTCATCAACTCTTGTATTAGCCTTGAAATTGATGGTGACAATGTTACCGCAGTTAGGGAAATTGATGGTGGAAAAGAAAAATTGACAAGTAGTTTACCATTAGTAGTTGGTGGCCAAAAAGGACTTGTAGAGGAAAGTGATCTTCGTATACCTAATATGAGAGGTATCATGATGGCAAGAAAAAAGAGCCTTACCGTGGTTGAGCCTGTTGATGCTCTTAAAGCAACCGAGGATAAAAAATTCGACAAACCAGCTCCTAAAGGTCAAGTTAAACTAGCCGATAGTGTAGATCAATTGGTTGATTTATTGCACAATGAAGCAAAAGTCATTTAATCACCTTTTTATTAGGTAAACATTAAAAACAAAAGAAAAGATGTCAGTTTTAGTATATACAGAATCAGAAAAAGGAAAATTTAAGAAGAATGCGTTCGAAGTAGCTTCTTACGCCGCTGAAGTTGCCAAAATGTTGGGCACTACCGTCACGGCAATATCATTCAACAGCGAAGAAAACGATAGTTTAGGAAACTACGGGGTTTCCAAGGTGTTGAACGTGAAAGACGAGGCACTTGCAACATTTAACGCAGGCGCTTACGCAACAACCATAGCCGAAGCCGTAAAAAGTACAGATGCCAAAGTGGTCATCTTAAGTTCTAGCACAGATACCAAGTATTTAGCGCCACTATTGTCCGCTAAATTATCTGCAGGCTACGCACCTAATGTAGTTCAAGCTCCAGAAAGCACTTCACCATTTATGGTCAAAAGAACAGCTTTCAGTAATAAAGGCTTTGCGCACACACAGATAGATACCGATATTAAAATTGTTGGTGTATCAAATAATGCGTTTGGCGCTCACGAAAACAGTACAGATGTTTCGGTCGAAGAATTTAGCGCCGCTACCGATGGCATTACCAATGACACAAAATCTATTGAAGTAGATAAGGTTGTTGGTAAAGCAACCATTGCCGATGCCGATATCGTAGTTTCTGCAGGTAGAGGTCTTAAAGGACCGGAAAACTGGGGAATGATAGAAGAATTGGCAGATGTACTAGGTGCCGCTACAGCTTGCTCCAAACCTGTTTCAGATCTTGGCTGGAGACCTCATGGTGAACACGTTGGACAAACAGGAAAGCCGGTTGCCAGTAACTTGTACATTGCCATTGGTATATCTGGAGCCATTCAACATTTAGCCGGTGTAAGTGCCTCTAAAACCAAAGTTGTCATCAACAACGACCCTGAAGCTCCTTTCTTTAAAGCAGCAGATTATGGAATTGTTGGAGATGCCTTTGAAGTAGTTCCTCAATTGATTGAAAAATTAAAGGATTTTAAAGCACAAAACGGCTAAATTTTTGTTATTTTGTGCCCCTTAAAGGGCTGTTCGGATAATTGGAGCCCAAGTATTCGAACAGCCTTTTTTAGTTTAAAATCTATGAGTCTAGTACGATTAAAAATAAAAGGAATCTCTTACAGTCAAACCCAAAATGGTGCATACGCACTTATTTTGAACGAGGTTGAGGGTGACAGAAAGTTACCAATTGTTATTGGTGCTTTTGAAGCACAGTCTATAGCCATAGCCCTAGAGAAAGAAATAAAACCCCCAAGACCGCTTACACACGACTTGTTTAAAAACTTTTCAGATAGGTTTGATATTGTAATCAAACAAGTCATTATCCATAAATTGGTAGATGGGGTATTCTATTCTAGCATAATTTGCGAAAGAGATGGTATAGAAGAAATTATTGATGCAAGAACCAGTGATGCCATTGCCTTGGCACTACGCTTTAACGCCCCGATTTTCACCTATAAAACCATTTTGGACAAGGCAGGTATATTCTTGAAGTTTTCCTCTAAAGAGAAAGACCAGAAAGAAAGTGACGACAGCATTATGGTAGATGAAATACTACAGGAAGGTGAAACGGTTGAGATAGATTCTGGTGCTACCGATGGCTACACTGAACTAACCATTGAAGAACTTGAGGCTGAATTAAAAAAGGCGGTCACCAACGAAGACTACGAAAAAGCGGCAAAACTGAGAGATGAAATCTCTAAACGCAATTAAACATTAAATTATAGTTTATGAAAAAGGGCAAATGGCTGCTATTTTTTGCACTAATTCTTACCACAATTACATTTGCTCAAGACGTAGACGTAACCATACCAGTAGAAAACGCAACCGATACTACTTTGGTTGAAGACGTTTCCGCTAACAATGTAATGGACATGGAAATCAATGAAGGATTTAGCCTCAACAGTCTGGGAAGAGGCATTTTAGGTATGCTGGTTCTTTTACTGTTAGCTTTTTTATTCAGTTCAAACAGAAAGGCCATTAATTGGAAAACGGTAGGTATTGGTCTGGTATTACAATTGGTCATTGCTATTGGAGTTTTAAAAGTGCCTTTTGTACAATTAGTTTTTGAACAAATAGGTAAAATTTTCGTAAGTATTTTAGAATTCACACGTGCCGGCAGCAAGTTTCTTTTTGAGGGGCTTGTAGTAGACACTGGTACTTTTGGATATATTTTTGCTTTTCAAGTATTACCAACAATTATATTTTTCTCTGCATTAACATCGCTATTGTTCTACTTAGGACTTATACAAAAAGTGGTAAAGTGGCTTGCTTGGGCACTTTCAAAAACATTGGGCATATCCGGACCGGAAAGTCTTTCGGTCGCAGGAAATATTTTTCTTGGTCAAACCGAAGCCCCACTTCTAATAAAGGCCTATTTAGAAAAGATGACACGTTCAGAAATCCTGCTGGTTATGATCGGTGGCATGGCAACAGTTGCCGGTGCAGTATTGGCAGCATACATAGGTTTTTTAGGTGGCGAAGACGAAATATTACAATTAGTTTTTGCCAAACATTTGTTGGCAGCATCCGTTATGGCAGCCCCTGGCGCTATAGTTATCTCTAAAATGTTATATCCGCAAACCGAGGAAGTTAACAGTGATGTACACGTTTCTTCAGAAAAAATTGGTGCCAATGTTCTTGATGCTATTGCAAATGGCACAACAGAAGGCTTAAAACTTGCTGTCAATGTAGGCGCCATGCTTTTGGTATTTGTTGCTATTATCGCCATGGTCAACGGTATATTGGAATGGACTGGGGACTTGACCAATCTTAATGGTTGGATTGCTGACAATACCTCATATTCAAAGTTTTCACTAGAAGCTATACTTGGTACTATTTTCGCTCCTTTAATGTGGCTTATAGGTGTTGCCAATGAGGATATTATGCTAATGGGGCAGTTACTGGGCATAAAGCTAGTAGCGAGCGAATTTGTAGGCTACATTCAATTAGCAGAATTAAAAGATATTACCACAGGTGCCAATTTAACGTATAACAAGTCTGTAATAATGGCTACGTATATGTTATGTGGTTTTGCAAATTTTGCATCCATAGGTATTCAAATCGGTGGTATTGGATCCTTAGCACCAGGGCAAAGAAAGACTCTATCTGAATTTGGAATGAAAGCTGTTTTGGGCGGATCATTGGCTTCTTTACTTTCTGCCACAATTGCGGGCATGATTTTAGGATAAGCGATCTTGCCATAATAATTTTAGTTAATAAGATTTTATAACCCGTACTTTATTCTCACTTCAAAAATTCATCTAAATAGTATTTTTGTATTCCGCCTATACATATATTCGGCATTATATTTAATTCTATTGCTATGAAACAGTATCACGACCTTTTAAAACATGTTCTTAAAGAAGGAAACCAAAAAGGTGACCGTACAGGAACCGGAACTAAAAGTGTTTTTGGATATCAAATGCGTTTTGACCTCAGCGAAGGTTTCCCAATGGTGACTACCAAAAAACTGCATTTAAAATCAATTGTACATGAACTATTGTGGTTTTTAAAAGGTGATACCAATATTAAATATTTACAAGAAAACGGCGTTCGTATTTGGAACGAATGGGCAGATGAAAACGGTGATCTTGGACCTGTATACGGTCATCAATGGCGCAATTGGAACAATGATGAAATTGATCAGATCAAAGAGGTTGTACATTCCTTAAAAACAAACCCCAACAGCAGAAGAATGTTAGTTTCTGCATGGAACCCAAGCGTACTGCCAGATACTTCTAAATCTTTTTCTGAAAATGTAGCTAACGGTAAAGCAGCATTACCACCATGCCATGCCTTCTTTCAGTTTTACGTTGCAGATGGCAAACTTTCATGTCAATTATACCAACGTAGTGCAGATATATTCTTAGGTGTACCTTTTAACATTGCCTCCTACGCATTGTTCACCATGATGATGGCACAGGTTTGTGGATACGAAGCGGGCGATTTTATACACACTTTCGGTGATGCCCATATCTACAATAATCATATGGAGCAGGTTGAACTACAACTCAGCAGAGACCCTAGACCATTACCGAAAATGAAAATAAATCCTGATGTTAAAGATATTTTCGATTTTAAATTCGAAGATTTTTCACTAGAAGACTATAACCCGCATCCCCATATAAAAGGGATAGTAGCTGTTTAGTATCAATTTCTTAATTTATAAGGTCAAAACCCATTGAGCAATTTTATTTAACTTACAATAAAATTGTTTTCATGGTCAGCACTGATACGTTCTTAGATTTCTTTATAGAAACTAGAGAGCACACCGAGGCTATTTGTAAGCCCCTAGAAATTGAAGATTATGTGGTACAACCCATAATTGACGTTTCTCCCCCAAAATGGCACCTAGGTCACACCACTTGGTTTTTTGAAGAATTTATACTAAAATCTTACGATCCTTCGTATCAAATATTCGATGAAGATTTTTCGTTCGTATTCAATAGTTATTACGAAACCGTAGGCAAACGCGTTGTACGTGCCGATCGTGGTAATTTATCTAGACCTTCTGTTAAAAAGGTGTATGAATATAGAGATTATGTTACCAAGGCAATGATAAAATTGCTAGAATCTGACACAAACGGAACATTGTTAGAAGTTCTTGAAATTGGAATTCATCATGAAAAACAGCATCAAGAATTATTACTTACAGATATAAAATACATTTTAGGAAACAATCCGTTATTACCTAAATATTCAGACACATTCATAGAATACACTGCTGATAAAGATGAACAACGTTGGCTTCATATGAAAGAAGGTATTTATGAAATAGGTCATAATTCCACAGATTTTTGTTTTGATAATGAATTAGGAAGACACAAAGTATACCTACATGACTATCAAATCTCTAACAGACTAGTTACCAATGCAGAATATATTGATTTTATAAAAGAAGATGGCTATAAACGTTTTGACCTGTGGCATGCAGCCGGTTGGGACTGGGTGCAGCAAAACAATGTAAACTCACCCTTATATTGGCATGAAATTGATGGAAAATGGCACTATTATAGTCTTAACGGGCTAACCGAAATTGACTTAAACGCTCCCGTAACACATATTTCCTACTTTGAGGCATTTGCTTATGCCCAATTTAAAGACTGCAGACTACCCACTGAATTTGAATGGGAAGCCGCACAACATTTGTTCACATGGGGACAACGCTGGGAATGGACAGAAAGTGCATACCTACCCTACCCTAATTACAAAAAAGTAGACGGTGCTTTAGGCGAATACAACGGCAAATTCATGGTAAACCAAAAAGTGCTTAGAGGTAGTTCTGTAGCTACACCCAATAAACACGCAAGACATACATATCGCAATTTTTTTCAAACAGATTTAAAATGGCAATTCACCGGTATAAGGTTAGCCAAATAATTACGACATACTAATTATGCAAGACACTAACATAGCACCAACCGTTACAACTGAATTCGAAAAAGAGGTGTATTCCGGTTTAACCGATTACCCTAAACACCTTTCGTCAAAATATATTTACGACAAAAAAGGAGATAAGCTTTTTCAAGATATCATGGCAATGCCAACCTATTACTTGACCAATTGCGAATATGAGATTCTTGAACAAAACAAACACGAAATTACAGCACTATTTTCCGGTTCCGGCACCTTTGACCTAATAGAGTTAGGGGCTGGTGATGGTAAAAAAACAAAAATTCTTTTAAAAGAATTCAGTGATAAAAAAATAGATTTTACCTACGTGCCTATAGATATAAGCAACAACGCCTTAAATCAACTACATGACTCCTGCAAAATAGAATTGCCAGAAGTTAACGTACAGCCTTTTCAAGGAACTTATTTTGAAGCACTGAAAGAGATAAATACTAGAAAAAACAGAAAGGTCATTCTATTTCTCGGCTCAAATATTGGCAATCTTATGCATGACCAAGCCGTTGAGTTTATGGAAAAAATTCAGCAACTCATGCAGCCTAACGATCTACTTTTAATGGGTTTTGATCAAAAAAAGAATCCAAAAACGATTTTAGATGCCTACAATGACCAAGAAGGAATTACAGCTGCATTCAATAAAAATATACTTGCAAGAATCAATAGTGAGCTCGAAGGCAATTTTGATTTAGAACAGTTTTTACATTGGGAAGTTTACGACCCCGAAACCGGAACCGCAAAAAGCTTTTTGGTGTCTAAAATTGAGCAAACCGTGAGAATTAAATCTTTGGATCTTACAGTTCATTTTAAACAATGGGAAACCATTCATACAGAAATTTCCCAAAAATATGATGACCAAATTATTGACTGGCTAGCCAAAGAATCTGGATTACAGTTAACCACAGCTTTCCAATCCAAAACACATAGCTACAAAAATTGTGTATTTAAAATAGCTTAGCATTTATCTAAATATAAAAACAATAGAGCCCTTCAAAAATTGAAGGGCTCTTATATTGTACACTCGCTATTATTCTACAACTCTAAAACTGCATTTTCAGAACCAGCATAATCATTCCATTGGTAACGATCTGCCTGCGCATCGTTTATGTACTCGCCATCAACCAGGTACTTAAATTCAAAAGAGTTCTCTTTAGGCAAATCAAAAGTACCTTTAAAAGAACCATTCTTTTGTTTCTTTAATTCACTCTTTTTTGCATTCCAATTATTGAAATCACCTACTACAGCCACCTTTTTTGCATCTTCTGGAGACACTGTAAAAGTAACCTTACATACTGGCTTAGTTTTTAAATACTTCTTTGCAATTGCCATGATACAGAATTTAATATTTTAGGCAAAATTAGCATATTAAAACACTCATTTACAATGGATAAGACATTTTTATCAAATTCTCAAAATTTAAATCCTTTATAGATGGACAATGAAATTTTATCCTACAAAATTACTTAATCACGAAAGCTATCTGCCTGTTTTCAAGATTTTTACAATGGCATCTATTTCTGATTCAGTATTATAAAAATGAAAACTTAACCTAACACCATCACCTCGCTGAGCGCAAAAGACATCGTTCTCCAATAATTTTTGATACATCGCATCATTGGCTTTAATATTAAATATAGTGCTATGGCTTTTTCTGTTTACAACCCTATCGGTCAAAAGCCCTAATTTTTTAAATTCGGTTTTCGCCATTAACGACAAATTACCGTTATGCTCCGCTATCCTTTCCATACCAATTCTTTCAAAAAATTCAATGGAGAATTTTAAACTTCCAAAATTCATGGATGAAAGGTGGCCAGGTTCAAACTGTTTTGCAAACCGAATTGAATTCTTCTTATCAAAATTTCCATCAACAGCATTAAATCCAATAGTATTCAAATCAAATTCATTTTTAACTTGATCAGAAAAAAGCATAAATCCATTACCATAGCCTGCCAATAACCATTTGTATGCGCTAGCCCCCAACACATCTATACCAGAGTTGTTAAAATCAAAATTGGTACAACCACAGAACTGGGTTCCATCTGCTATAATAAGTACATGAGGATACAGTATTTTTATTTTTTTCAGAAACTCGAGGTCAATTGAAACCCCATCTAACCATTGTACAAGGCTCAAGGCCAAGACATCTATCTTGTTGTTTTCTATTTTTTCCTGAATCTCCTCTTCTACATGTTCGGAGAGTTTTACATACTCAATATCATACCCTCTTTTTTCAAAACTCCAGTTCAATGAAGGGTAATCATCTTCTACAAGTAATATTTTCTTTTTAACATCTAAACCTTCTAACAGAACATTTAGTCCAGAAGAAAAATTATTGACCAATGCTACGTTTTTTCTTTTGCAATTAAAAAACGTACTTACCGCAGAACGCGTGTCCGATATTACCTTTAGCGCCTCTCCTCGCATATCACTACCGGAAAGTAAAAAATCTAAATCATGCTCTTGACGCCAATCCAATAACGAATCATACAATGGGCCGTACACAGCGGTATTTGCGTAAATTCCTTTTCTTAGCACAGGGAATTCTTTTCTAAATTTATCCATAGGTTATAGCGTATAATACAATTCGTGTATCTTTATATCAAAGATAGCAAGAGTATGTTTTCCAAGAATAAAAACACCTCCAAATTAGACATAGAGCAACATGAATTGTTAGAGAATGCTCAAAAAAGAGTACGACAAAAAAAACGACTCTATACTCATTTTGTAATCTTTCTTGTAGGCAGTGTCTTTTTGGTATTGATCAATAAAATCTTAAAATACGGGCAAGAGTACAATTGGTTTGTTTGGGCAATTACCTTTTGGGGCTTTCTATTTGTTTTGCATGTTTTCAATGTCTTTATCACCAATAAGTTCATGGGTCAAGACTGGGAACGATCCCAGCGCGAAAAATTAGTGGAAAAACAAAAACAGCGAATTTCTAAATTACAAAAAGAAGTTGAAGAAGAATTGCCATTACCTGAAGCCTTAGAAATTGAACCTAAAAAAAAACTGCTTTGAAAACACTTATAATGATTGCCGCAGCAGCGGAAAATAATGCCTTGGGCAAAGACAACGATCTGCTTTGGCATCTACCAGATGACTTTAAACGTTTTAAAAAACTAACCACCGGACATAAAATTATCATGGGAAGAAAAACGTTTGAAAGTTTTCCTAAACCACTACCAAACAGAACCCATATAATCATCACAAGAGATAAAAATTACACTACTGATTATGATGAATGTATAGTAGTCCATTCCTTGGATGAAGCTATTGATCTCGTAAAAAATGAAATTGCCTTCATTATTGGCGGTGGTGAAATTTATAAGCAAGGCGAAAAGAAATCAGACAAGATAGAGCTTACACGTGTACACGGTGTTTTTGAAGATGCAGATACGTATTTCCCTGAAATTGATGAAAACTATTGGATGCTAACCACGCAAGAGTTTCATCCGGCAGACGAAAAACACAAACTTTCTTTTACCTATTTGACATATGTAAAAAAAAACAACGTACTTAAAACTCTTTAGATTGAACAGTGTATTTAACTGTTGTACTTTCTATTATTGATGACAGCACTGTTTCATCTCCATTAGTATAAAATTGATGGGAACCCAATTTAGTGGCATTCGACAACAAACCGTTCTTTTCCAATACGATTTTGGTCTGTCTGGCCACAGCTTCTCCAGAATCTATAATTGTGACATGCTCTGGCAACATTTTTTTCAAAAGTGGAATAAGATATGGGTAATGGGTGCAACCTAAAACAAGATAATCCATACCTTGATCAAGCATAGGCTTTATGTAACTTTCTAAGAGTTGATAAAGTTCTTTACTTCTTAGCTGACCATTCTCTATCATTTCCACTAGACCGGTACCACGTTGTTCTATAACGGTAATTCCTGCAGCGTGATTTTTGGTGGTGCTATGAAACAAACTACTGGACAATGTACCCTTTGTTGCCAAGATTCCGATAATTTTGGATTTGGTATTGATAGCCGCTGGTTTTATAGCAGGCTCTATACCAATAAAAGGTACGTTATAATTGGCCCTTAAATAGCTAATTGCATTAGTCGTTGCCGTATTACAGGCAACGACTATTAATTTACAATTTTGATTCAGTAAATATTCGGTATTCTTAATACTCAGCTCTAGAATACGTTCCTGAGATTTTTCTCCATAAGGAGCATATTTACTATCGGCCAAGTAAATACAATTTTCATATGGCATTAATTCTTGGATTTCACCCCATATAGACGTACCACCAATACCCGAATCAAAAATACCTATAGGCCTGTCATCCATATTATTTTAATACCTCGGTTATAGGTTTACCTGTAGCACCGTTCGGAAAAGAAATACCCAATAGCGCCGATATGGTCGGTGCAATATCCGGTATTTCAGTTCTATTTACGGTTGAACCCGGCTGTATACCTTTTCCATAAAATAATAATGGGGCATGTGTGTCATATATTTGAGGAGACCCATGAGTAGACCCTGTAGTACTATAGGAAATATACCCTGGTTTTAAAACGATCAATACATCACCAGATCTTTTTTGATTATATCCATTTTGTAAAATATAAGGTATACCAGATGTATAATCATTACTCCACATTTGATTTGCGGTATACACCCTATCAATTGCATCATAGTCCAAAACCTCTTGCGCTATTTCGATTTGCACTTCTGCCAAACTCAAATCTAAGTTTTTTACAATTTTATGATCTAAGAATATTTGATCATTAGAGTAATTTTTAATAATATCTTCCGTACCATATTTATATTGCAAAAACTCTTTCAATCTCTTTTTATTTGCAGCCGTATCAACATAACCAGATGGTATTTTTTCGCTTTTTAAATAGGTAGGCACTTCAACAGCTCCATGATCTGCCGTAAGAAACAAAGTATATTCTCCTTCGCCAACATTTTTATCCAATGCCTTGAACAGCCTAGCTAAATCTTCATCTAATCTTAAATAAGTATCTTCAATTTCCTTAGAATTAACCCCGAACATATGCCCCACATAGTCTGTACTTGAAAAGCTTACTGCCAAAAAATCGGTAATATTGTCTTTACCCAAGTTTTCCTGTTGCAGTGCTTCTATTGCAAAATCTGCGGTCAAAGAATTACCAAACGGGGTTGCTTTTATTATATCAAAATTTTGGGTTTTATCTAAAAGTTCAACAGGTTTGTGAGGGAAAGAAGTAGAGGTTTCACCTTCAAATTTTCCTTCAAAAAGATTATTATCAATTCCGCTTTCTCTGTATTCTTTAATATCTCTAAGAGTATTCCATTCTCTTTTATACGATTGAGCGGTACCAGAGGTATTAAAATCGTTCACCCATTTAGGTAATTGACTCATATAGTACGAGCTCGTAACCCACTTACCTTCATCACCGCCATGAAACCAATATGCCGCATTGGCAGTATGTCCACCTGGTAATACGGCACCTCTATCCTTCAAGGCAATTGCTATGGTCTTACCTTGCATTTGTGTATGCAATCTAAGCTCATCCGTAATAGTTGTAACGGACATTCTATGTGGAGACATTTTACCCGCATCTGAAGTAGTACCTACAGAAGCATAGGTATCATCACTTGCACAATATACACTTGCATCTAATTGCTTATCATACCAGTTATTGCCTATTATACCGTGTACAGAAGGAGTTGTACCGGTATACACTGAAGTATGCCCCGGTCCAGTACTGGTTGGCGCATAATTAAAATGATTGTTTTTACAGTTAAAACCCTGTTCAACCAATCTTTTAAATCCGTCTTGTCCATATTGATCATAAAAACGGGTTAAATAATCATATCTCATTTGGTCAACTACGATACCTACGACCAATTTAGGTTTTGACCTCAGCAATTCATCACTTACATTGTTCTTATTTTTCTTTTGGGCAGTTAAACCACTGGCTGCCAACAATGTTCCAATAAACAACGAAGCAATAAAATATCTTTTCATTTTCATACGTATAAGATTGAAGCGCAAAAGTAAATAATTTACACCTTTAAAGATTAATCGCAGGTTAAATCAGGTGCATTATTGTTATTTTTACGGTAAGATTTTTATTTTTAATAAATGAACTATTTAGCATCTGTAGGAAGCTATGCCATTATGATCCGTGAGGTTTTTAAAAAACCTACAAAATGGAGAATAATGAAATCCCTTATATTCAAAGAAATAGATGAACTTATCTTTAGTTCATTGGGTATTATCATATTTATCTCTTTTTTTATAGGTGCCGTTGTTGCCATACAAACAGCACTTAACTTAACAAACCCGTTAATACCCAGAAATTTAATTGGTTTTGCCACCAGACAATCGGTAATATTAGAATTTGCCCCAACTTTTGTATCTATAATTATGGCCGGTAAGGTAGGATCTTACATTACCTCTAGCATAGGTACTATGCGGGTTACAGAACAAATAGATGCTTTGGAGGTTATGGGTGTTAACTCACTGAATTACTTGGTATTTCCTAAAATTATAGCCATGTTGTTCTACCCCTTTGCGATTGCTATTTCTATGTATGTAGGAATTTTTGGAGGATGGATGGCCGGTGTTTTTGGCGGATTTCTTACTAGTGAGGATTTCATTACAGGTTTACAATCTGATTTTGTTCCTTTTCATATTACTTATGCATTTGTAAAAACCTTAATTTTTGCTTTTGTAATTGCAACAGTACCTTCATTTCATGGGTTTTACATGAAGGGTGGTGCATTGGAGGTAGGTAAAGCAAGTACAACCTCTTTCGTGTGGACCAGTGTTGTTATAATTATACTTAATTATATTTTAACCCAACTTTTACTAGGATAATGATAGACGTACGAGACATACATAAATCTTTTGGCGAAGCTCATATCCTAAAAGGGATTTCTACCACCTTTGAAAAAGGAAAAACTAATTTGATCATTGGTCAAAGTGGATCTGGTAAAACTGTTTTTCTAAAATGCCTATTGGGACTATTTGAACCTGAAAAGGGTGGTATAGCATATGATGGCAAGTTGTATTCTGAGCATTCTGACGACGAAAAGCGAGATTTACGACAAGAAATGGGTATGGTATTTCAAGGAAGCGCCTTATTTGACAGCATGACGGTTGAAGGCAACGTAATGTTTCCACTAGAAATGTTTACCAAACAATCAAAAGCTGAAATGCAAGAACGTGTAGACACTGTTTTAAAAAGGGTAAACCTGGTTGATGCCCACCATAAATTTCCCTCTGAGATATCTGGAGGTATGCAAAAACGTGTTGCCATTGCTCGTGCTATTGTAATGAATCCAAAATATCTTTTTTGCGATGAACCCAACTCTGGGTTAGACCCCAAAACGGCAATTCTTATAGACAACTTAATCAAAGAAATTACTGAAGAATATAATATCACCACGGTCATTAACACTCATGACATGAACTCAGTGATGCAAATTGGGGAGAAAATTATTTTCTTAAAAGACGGGCTGTTGGAATGGGAAGGCACCAAAAACGAAATCTTTAAAACCGATAACGAAGCTGTTACCAATTTTGTGTATTCATCAGATCTCTTCAAGAAAGTACGCCAAATGTATATTCAAGAGCAAAATTAATCTTTAGGCATTTCCTTTATTTGAATCTTCTTATTGTTTAAACGTAGTCTTAACCACTCTTGAAGCTTGTTCATATCTTTAACCGTTTCTGCCCTTTTGGCTTCTTTTTTCCAAGTTACCTCAAACAATGGTATACTATCAGTCTTAGTAAAATCTGTTGAAATCAAATAAGCATATCCTATACGATCTAAATTCTCATAATTGGTTTTTGCCTCAAGACTTATTTCACTAAAAGGAATTTGATTAGATGAAATTTGATTTAAACGCATGAGCTCATTTTCTAAAAGCTGTATTTTCTCATCCTTGCTGGTTAAAATACTTTTCTGAGATTCATATAACTCGTTTACATATTTTAACTGAGTAGCTTCTTCACTCCTTGAACCTTGCACCACAGCCAGCTCAGTCTCACTTAATTGTTTATATTCCGCCATTTGGGTACGCCATGTTGCAATAACATTATCAGGGATACCATCATTGCCCATAAAGAACAATTCTATTTTAGATTTCCCCTCGTCATTATAAACCACCTCACTAAAATCTTTTAAAAATTTACCCTCACCTGCAAACTGATAAGGCTCAATTTTTTCAGTTATAAAAGCTTCAGCATCCCTGTTGAAAAGAGACTTTTTAAATACATTGTAAAACGTAAATCCAGCTGGTATCATTACCAATACCGCCAACAAAGAGGCTAATCTTCCAATTAATTTTCTTCGTTGTGAATTCACATAGCGCACCATTGGAAAACGCAACAATTTAATAACCAAGAAAGTCGCTAGCGCAATAAAAATAGTGTTTATGATAAAAAGATACATTGCACCAGATGCATAACCCCAATTACCAATGGCCAGTCCAAAACCTACGGTACATAAAGGCGGCATTAATGCAGTAGCAATCGCAACACCAAAAATAACACTGGCTATAGTCCCCTTTTTAGCACGGGCTATTACCAATGCCAAACCACCAAAAAAGGCTATCAATACATCTCTAATATCTGGTTCGGTCCTTGCCAACAGCTCAGAAGACTCATCTCTAAGCGGAAAAAAGCGATAAAATAAATAAGCGGTAATAACGCTCAAAACCACCATTACGGCAAAATTCTTAAGCGATCTTTTTAAAGTATCAATATCATTGATTGCAACCGACATACCTATTCCTAGAATAGGCCCCATTAATGGAGATATTAACATGGCACCGATTACAACAGCTGTAGAATTTGCATTTAGACCTATAGACGCTATAAATATTGAACAAATCAAAATCCAAGAAGTATGGCCCTTAAAAGGTATATCAGCAATTATAGCTTCTTTAGTGGCCTGCTGGTCTGTATTGGTTCTAATATCCAATAACTCAGAAAGAAACTTTTTTACACTACCTAAAAGACCTTGAAAATCTTTTTTTACTTCTTCACTGCCTCCACCTTCATTACTAGTGGGGGTAATATTGTCTTGATTAAGATTGTTCTCCATATTTAAGCGAATTCATCACCAAAGGTATCTTTTACCTTGTTTAAAACCTGTTTTATGTCCTGTTCTTTTGTTTTCGGATAGATTAAAAGTACTTCATCCTTATCAACAATGATATAATCATTTAAGCCATCTACAACAACAACTTTACCAGCCTTAGATCGGATCATATTACCACTTGCATCTTGCACCAAAACTTTTGCATTCACAACGGCGTTATTATTTTCTTCCTTATCTAATTTATCATACAAAGAACCCCAAGTTCCTAAGTCATTCCAGTCAAAAGTAGCCTCTTTAACGTAAATAGCTTTTGAATTTTCTAAAATTGCATAATCAATAGAAATATTCTCCGCTTTTGGGTAGTTTTCAGATATGAACTTCTTTTCATCTTCCGTATTATAACACACTAATCCATCTCTGAATAAAGCGTATTGCTTTGGCTGAAAATTCTGAAATGCATTTACTATTGTTTTTGCACTCCACATAAATATACCTGCATTCCACAAAAAATTACCTTGAGCTAAAAAATCTTTTGCCGTTTCATAGTCCGGTTTTTCCCTAAACTGATTTACCTTTTTTATCGGAGCCGTATCTTCTTTATTGTATTCTATATAACCAAACCCGGTATTTGGAAAGGATGGTTTAATACCTAACGTACATAATACGTCTTCAGTTTCACATTTTTTAAAACAAGCTGTAACATCTTTTGCAAATGCATCTTCATCCTCGATCCAATGATCACTTGGGGCAACGATCATAACTGCATCTTCATTCATTTTCTGAATTTTTAAGGCAGCATATAGTATACATGGCGCAGTATTTCTCATAGCCGGTTCAAGAACTACTTGTTCTTGTTTTACCATTGGTAATTGTTCTAGCACTAAATCATTATACCTCTCATTGGTTAAAATGAGTATATTTTCTGTTGGCACAAATTTATTAAGTCTTTGAAATGTCTTCTGTATAAGTGTATCACCTGTACCCAACATATCGTGGAACTGCTTTGGATTATCACTTGTGCTAATTGGCCAAAATCTTGATCCTACTCCGCCTGCCATTAAAACGGCATAATAATTTTTATTCATGTCAGCTTTTTATTAATTCCACTTCAGCATTTGGTTGAAATAAAAATATTCTTCCAGAAGATATCTCTACACATTCATAACGCTTTGTTCGTTTATTTCCTTTCTTAAATAATTTTCCGTTATATATGCGAAAAATGCACCCTATTGGTAATTCGTAAACGTAAGATTTTTCCGATTGTTGTTCATCAAACTGTTTTAAAGCTATTGACAAACGAGCATCTGTACTACTGCTTGCTTTTGGATTTTTAAAATGATTTGCCAATAAGGGCAACAGTTGCGATGGAAATACCTCTGGACGAATAAATGGAAGCATTAAAAACTGAAATGTTTTCTTCCATTCAATACCATGAGGTTTAATATTTCTACCATACTTCTCAAAAGCCATTAAATGTGCAATTTCATGAATTAAGGTTATTAAAAACCTATATTTATTTAAAGACGCATTAACGGTAATTTGATGTTTGCCGTCTTTTCCCCGTCTATAATCTCCATGCCTAGTAACACGCTCATTTACTATTTTTAAATGCACCTGACTATTCTTTATTAGTTCAAAACATGGACTAACGGCTAGTTCTGGAAGATATTTAGCTAAGGTTTGCTGCATTTTATGGTGTACTACTGCTTACTTGCAAAATTTTACCGTTGTACATTTTTTGTCCTTTTAAGGCAAAATCCATTATATATTCCGCCATTTCTTTTGCACTCACAGGTGCTAGATAACCCGGAAATGCCTCTTCTAACATTTCCGTTTGCACGGCACCTAAGGCCAACGCATTGAACGAGGGACCGGTTTCTTTAAATTCCTCGGCCAACAATTCCGTTAATGTCAGTACAGCCCCTTTACTAGAGCTATATGCAGATAGACCGGGAAATTTTGCACTACCTTGAATACCTCCCATAGAACTAATAGTAAGCACATGACCATCTTTGTCCATAAATGGCACAATTAATTTTGTCATTGAAGCTACCCCAAAAACATTGACATCATAAACCGATTTAAATTCTTCTTCGGTAATTTCCATAAAAGGTTTATTCACCAATTTACCAGCATTATTTATTAGAGCTAGAACTTTTGCGTTATTGGTCTTTAAATATTCATTAACCTTTTCTCTGTCTTTTGCCGATGAAACATCAAATGGAAATGCGGTAATGTTTTTATGACCAATATTCTTTATGGGACTGTCATTTCTTGAAAGTGCCAAGACCGCATAACCCGCATCTGCCAATAATTTACTTAATTCAAAGCCAATTCCTCTACTAGTACCCGTTACAACTATATAATGCATTAGTTATATTTTACTTCTTTTAAAGGAGCATTAATAATACCCTCCAACATTGGCTTTACTTCATTTACCATATTGGACATAAAGTTGTAATCCATTAAAGAGGCTTCGTCTCCTACTTTATGATATTCACCAAAATTAGTAAAGTCGAACGAACTAAAGGTTTGAGAAGGAACGTTAAATTTATCATGAAACGGTGCATTATCTGAACGTCTAAATAAATTAAACTCTTTTGCCTTTGGCAAAAAACCTACCAAATTCTTTTGCGCATATTTATTACTTACTTCCGCAAGATTTGACAATTCATAACCAGTTAAATAGAGACTATGGTCTTTGTTCACCATAGGTACACCTATCATTTCAAAATTCAACATAACGTATAAATCTAAATTCTGGGTCAATAATTTGTCTGCCAAATGTTTAGACCCCAACAATCCCTTTTCTTCCGCAGAAAACAATGCAAAAATAATACTGCGTTTATTATTTTTAGTTTGAGCAAAATATTTTGCGAATTCTATTACCGCAGTTGTACCAGAGGCGTTATCATTTGCTCCATTAGCTATAGTATCGCTATCATCTCCACTAATTATCCCAATGTGATCATAGTGAGCACCTATTATTACATACTCATTTTTTAAATCCGAATCTGCGCCTGGCAGAAACCCCACTACATTATACGCTGTACCATCACTGTAATTTTCTAAAGTGTCTTTATATGAATTAAAATAAGGTTGAATATTATTCCTAGAGAATATATTCTCTATAAAATCAGCTGCCTTAGTTATACCATCACTCCCAGTATCTCTTCCTTGCAAATCATCTGAAGTCAAAAAAGTCATCAACGCTTCAATATCTGTTGGGGTTGTATCTACAGCGTTCATAACGGAACCCTCAGCCATTGTCACCTTGTTCTTTACAACCGAACCTTTGACTCCTTTTGGATTATTGGGATTTAAAACTGTTGATTGATCCACCTTTGTACCTCCACAGGCTACTAACAGACCACCAAGAAATACAATTACTATATATCTCATAACATCTTATATTTAAAATCTAAAGATAAAAAAAAGCATCCCGATGAAAGGATGCTTTTCTTATTCTATTTATAAAATTAATTATCTATGCCAACATAGTAACTGGGTTTTCCACAAAGTACTTCAAAGTCTGTAAGAACTGAGCACCAACTGCACCATCAACCGTTCTATGATCGCAAGCTAGCGTCAACTTCATTGTATTACCCACCACTATTGCTCCATTTTTCACTACTGGCTTTTCAACTATAGCACCTACGGATAAAATAGCTGAATTTGGCTGATTAATAATACTTGTAAATTCAAGAATACCGAACATACCTAGATTAGAAACCGTAAATGTACTTCCTTCCATTTCAGAAGGTGCAATTTTCTTATTTCTAGCCTTACCAGCTAAATCCTTCACAGCACTACCTATTTGAGTTAAGCCCAACAAATCAGCATGCTTTACTACTGGTACAACCAAACCTTCATCAACAGCTACAGCAACACCCATATGTATATGCTTATGATACTTTGTAGTATCTCCGTTCCATGACGTGTTTACTTGAGGATGCTTTTTCAGCGCCATTGCACAGGCTTTCAAAACCATATCATTAAATGACACTTTAGTATCAGGTAGACTATTGATCTGCGCCCTTGATGCCTTAGCGTTATCCATATCAACCTCAATCGTAAGATAGAAGTGAGGAGCGTTGAATTTTGAATTACCTAATGCCTTAGCTATAGCCTTACGCATGTTAGAATTCTTAACCTCTTCAGTTCCTTCTTCTCCTGAAGGCAATGCCATTGATACAGGTTGTGATGAAATTGCATTTTCAGCTTTAGCTCCGGCAGTAGCCGCTGTAGCAGCAGATGTACTTGGAGTATAATTCTCCACATCTTTCTTTATTATTCTACCATTATCTCCTGATCCGGAAACAGTTGACAAATCAATTCCTTTATCAGCGGCTATCTTTTTAGCTAATGGAGATGCAAAAATCCGAGCTCCGTCAGATGCAGGTTTAACCTCATCTTTCTTCTCTGATGCACCTGAAGATTTCTCCTCTTTTTTATCTTGAGCAGGAGCACTTTTTTTGCTTCCTCCAGATTTACTATTTAATACTGCGTCAACATCTGTGCCTTCAGGTCCAATTATTGCC
Organism: Maribacter sp. HS; assembly: GCF_048059195.1. NCBI lineage: Bacteria > Pseudomonadati > Bacteroidota > Flavobacteriia > Flavobacteriales > Flavobacteriaceae > Maribacter > Maribacter sp. HS. The sequence continues at coordinate 31,637 of NZ_JAYLVV010000006.1, read as the reverse complement.
AAAACAGCATCTACCGGTGAAGATTCACCTTCTTGTATTCCTATATACAATAACTTACCATTATAGAAAGACTCAAATTCCATTGTAGCCTTATCCGTTTCAATTTCAGCAAGAATATCACCTTCTTCAACATCATCACCAACTTTCTTCAACCAGCTAGCAACGGTACCCTCTTCCATAGTATCACTCAATCGAGGCATTTTAACAATCTCAACCCCTTCTGGAATTTCAGCACCTCCTGAAGTTTCTTCATCACTTGAAGAAGCCTCATCAGATGACGACTCCTCACTTGATGATTCTTCAGAGGACTCACCTCCCCCACTTACCAAGGAAGAAATATCTTCACCTTCATCCCCAATAATGGCCAAAAGGCTATCTACCGGAGCTGTATCTCCTTCTTGAATACCGATATGCAAAAGAGTACCTTCATTGAAGGACTCGAATTCCATTGTTGCCTTATCAGTTTCAATTTCGGCTAATATATCTCCTTCCTCTATTTTATCTCCAACGCTTTTTAACCACTTTGCAACGGTACCTTCTTCCATGGTATCGCTCAAACGGGGCATATTTACTACTACTGCCATTTAATTATATTTTATGTTGAACAAATGGAAAATCCTCTTGTTCGTAAACCATATCATATAATTGGTTTACTGGTGGATAATCTGATTCTTCTGCAAACTTCTCACATTCTTTCACCAAGGATTTCACTTTTTTGTCAATATCCTTAATTTCAGCGTCGGTCGCATATTTATTTTCTTTGATAATATCCAACACCTGAGTAATTGGATCTATTTTTTTATACTCTTCAACCTCATCTTTGGTTCTGTAATGTTGTGCATCAGACATAGAATGACCTCTATATCTATATGTTTTCATTTCAAGAAAAGTTGGTCCACCACCACTACGTGCTCTTTCGATCGCCTTACTCATTTCTTGCGCAACCGTTACCGGGTTCATACCATCAACAGGTCCACAAGGCATTTCATAACCTAAACCTAATTTCCAAATTTCGGTAGAGAACGATGTTCTTGCCACTGAAGTACCCATAGCGTAGCCATTATTTTCACAAATAAAAACAACGGGTAATTGCCATAACATTGCTAAATTAAAAGTTTCATGTAACGAACCTTGTCTTACCGCACCATCACCCATATAACAAAGGGTTACGTTATCTCTTCCAGCATACTTGTCACCAAAAGCCATACCTGCACCTAATGGAATTTGACCCCCAACGATACCATGCCCACCATGAAAACGATGTTCTTTTGAAAAAATATGCATAGAACCACCCATACCTTTTGAAGTACCGGTCACTTTACCATATAGCTCTGCCATAACTTTTTTAGGGTCAACACCCATACCAATTGGCTGAACATGGTTTCTATACGCAGTTATCATTCGGTCTTTGGTTAAATCCATTGCATGTAGTGCACCAGCCAAAACTGCCTCTTGCCCATTATACAAATGCAAAAACCCTCTTACCTTCTGCTGAATGTATACAGCAGCCAATTTATCCTCAAATTTCCTCCAAAACAGCATGTCTTCATACCATTTCAAATACGTTTCCTTGGTGATTTTTTCCATCAATTTTAACTAAAGGTTTAAATTTCTTTATTGATAACAGAGGCAGTACAACCTAGGTATCCAAGAACAGCAAAAATACACATATAAATGAATCGATAAAAATTAAAGAAGCAAATCCATTAAGAAATTACAAGCTTAACAAATAAAGCTTATAACGTGTATATTTATAATGTCATTTTAATTGAGAAATGTACTATTGAACCCTAACGGCAACAAATCTGCCAAAGAACTACATTCAATGACACTACCCGTCTCACCCATCATTAGTATTTTAATAGGTTCGCCCTGTTTAAATTCGTATTCAGATATTGCTTGCCTACAATTACCACATGGGGCTGCCGGTTCATTAACTTCATGATTTAAAGATGCCGCAGTAATGGCGATCGCTTTAATTTTTACACCAGGATAATTGGCCCCTGCATAAAATATAGCCACCCTTTCCGCACATAAACCTGATGGATAAGAAGCATTTTCTTGATTGTTCCCTTCAACAATTTTCCCATTATCCAATAAAATAGAAGCACCTACATTAAAACTAGAGTATGGTGCATACGCCCGTTGTCTTGCCTGTATAGCTGCGGTCATTAAACTTTGGTCTTCAGCCTTTAATTCATCAAATGAATCATATATGGTGATATCAAAGCTTATCTTCTTCTGGTTGATCATATTTTTTATTTATCAATCTACATATATTAATTGTACCTGAGAGAATGTCGCATAAAAAAACCTGCAAATTAGCAGGTTTTTTCTATTATTAAACTTTTTGAACTTTAATCATTATAATACTCTTCCCCTAAATTAAACGTAAGAGAAAAACGTAGTGTGTTTTCTAGTGGATTACGCACCTGAGACGTTGAAAACAAATAAGAGAGATCTACCTGAGCAGCCTTAAACTTGAACCCTGCACCTAAGGTAAAGAACTTTCTAGATCCTTTTTCCTCACTCTCGTTGAAGTAACCTGTTCTAATCATAAAGGCATCCTGATAAACATATTCAGCACCTAATGCCCAAGTAAACTCCTTTAGCTCTTCACCAAAACCATCTGGCGCATCTGTAAAAGAATTAAATATTCCACTGAATCCACTTTCATTTTGATAGATATCGTTATCTGCCGCATCAACATCACCATCACCATCGAAATCTTGAGGTGTTGGCACCAACAATTTAGTAAACTCCGTTGTAATACCTATTACGTTATCTTGATCTAAAATGAAATCAAAACCACCACCAACACTTAATTTACTTGGCAAGAAGTTTTCCTGTCCACCTTCATCATATTGAATTTTACCACCGATATTAGAAAGGTTGAAGCCACCTCTCCATCTACCATCAAAATTATTATAGGCTATTTCTCTAGACCTATAGTAACCGGCTACATCTACCGCAAATGAACCTGCCGCTTGTGAATCTTCACTACCGTTCTGTGGTAATTTCAAATTAGATCTTATATATCGTCCACCAACTGCCATTGAAAAAGTAGGACTTAGCTTTAATGAGTATGACCCATCCAATGCCAACTCATTCGGTTTTGCAATAGTACCTGGATCATTGGCAAACTGTCTTAACTCAATTTCACCTAAAGTAAAATATCGCAAACTGACCGCAAATGCACTTTGCTCGTTAATTTTATTATAAAAACTCGCATTTAGCAAAGAGATATCAGTGATAATACTTTCCAAATATGGTGTATAACTCACACCAATGCCCATCTTACGCTCAGCAAATGCAAATTTAGCAGGGTTCCATTGTTGAGAAAAAGCATCTGTAGATGTTGCCACACCCATATCACCCATACCAGCAGATCTAGCATCTGCCGCTATTGTTAAAAATGGTACCGCCGTTGTAATTACACGTTGGTCGTCTTGGGCAAATATTTTACCGATAATCAATACAAAGAAAACAAATGAAATTTTTCTCATCTTAGAATTGTTCTTTTATAATTTTCAAAGTTGAAATATAGCGCTTACTGTAATTTCAACTCTAATATTTTACATGTAAACGCACATTTTCCCGTTATCTTGCATGAATATTAAGTTTTTTATAAGATTTTATTTTTTGACCTCTATATAAGAGTCATTGCTTTTATCCGAATTTAGATTACAAGCCTTATTATCACATTCTAAAAGTTTTATCCTGGACCATACTATTTGGCTGATTTAACCGTTTAACCTTTAAAGAAGGCCCAATTTTACCAACGGTTATTTTTTAGATTTTCAAAATTATTTTTAATTATAAAATAATCTTATAAAAACACCGTTCTATTGAGCGAAAGTGACAAACAAATTAAAAGAAATTACAGTATCATATTGAAATAGGAACCAAACTACTATTTAATATGACAATTGAACTCAAGTCCTAATTATGAAAAAACATTTAGTAAAAGTTGTACTCTCGTGCACGGTTATAGTAGGAGGCTTAACAGCTAGTAGCTGTTCAAAATCTTCATCTTCTTCTAAAAACACCTCTAGAGCTACAGGTTGGAAAATAAATGCCAAGGAAGGTGGTTTTCAATACAATACCGATTTTAAAGAGCAAGAAACCGCTCCTGGATTAGTATTCGTTGAAGGTGGAACGTTTACCAAAGGTAAGGTTCAAGATGACGTTATGCATGATTGGAACAATACTCCGACTTCACAACATGTACAGTCTTTTTATATGGATGAAACAGAGGTAACCAACGTAATGTATTTGGAATACCTTGACTATTTAAAAAGCGTATATCCACCAGAAAACCCTAAATACACTAACATTTACGTAGGTGCATTACCAGATACATTGGTATGGAGAAATAGATTAGGTTTTAATGAAACCATGACCAATAATTACTTGAGACACCCTGCATATGCAGAATACCCTGTAGTTGGCGTAAACTGGATCCAAGCAACACAATTTGCCGAATGGAGAACAGATCGTGTAAACGAAGTTATGCTAGAAAGAGAAGGTTACTTATCTGAAGATGCCAAATATCAAGCAGCTACAGGTGAAGTACAAGGCACTTTCAGTACAGAGGCATATCTAAATAGACCTGAATCTGTATATAATGGACAAATTGATTCATTACAAGGTAAAAAGAAAAAGGATAGCGTTTCAACTTTTGCCAAGAGAAGCAGCGGTATCATTATGCCCGAATATAGATTACCAACTGAAACAGAATGGGAATATGCAGCGCAAGCACAGGTTGGACAAAGAGAATATAACAATTACAGAGGTAGAAAAAAATATCCTTGGGAAGGCGATTACACTAGAAACGGACAACGTGTAGGTCGTGGTGATCAATTAGCCAACTTTAAGCAAGCAAAGGGTGATTACGGCGGAATTGCAGGTTGGTCCGATGACGGAGCAGATATTACTGCCGAAGTAATGTCTTACAAGCCTAACGATTTAGGTTTATACGATATGGCCGGTAACGTTGCCGAGTGGGTAGCGGATGTTTATAGACCAATAGTTGATGATGAGGTAAGTGATTTTAACTACTACAGAGGTAATATTTACATGAAAACAGCCATTGGCGAAGATGGTAAAGTAAATATTTTAAGAGATTCAATCGTCTACGATACATTACCTAACGGAAAAGTAGTAGCCGTAAATTTACCGGGAGAAATTAAAATGGTTCCCGTAGATGAAGAAGAAACATACTTAAGAACTAATTTCTCATCAAGTGACAACAGAGGATATAGAGATGGAGATCCTGGTTCTTCAAGATTCTATGATAGATTCAACGATGGAGACGAAGAGGATTCCAAGAAAAAAATGTACAACTCTCCTAAGCATTCAGTTGAAAGAGATTCTTTAGGTAACCTTATAAAAGGCTATGACTCATCTAACAACAGAACTACTTTGATCAATGATGAAGTAAGAGTTTACAAAGGTGGATCTTGGAGAGATAGAGCATACTGGTTAGACCCAGCACAAAGAAGATATTTACCACAATATATGGCTACGGACTATATAGGTTTTAGATGTGCAATGTCTAGAGTTGGTTCTAAATCAAAAACAAAAAACAAAACAGTTAGAGGTAAAAAAGCAAAATAATTTTTATCTAACGAATTAAAAAAGCCCTTTTCTTAAAGGGCTTTTTTTTATCTTCGATTTTATGAAAATTCACGACTTACACGCTATCTTTTTAGCAAACCCTTCTATTAGTACAGACACTCGAAAGATTAAGGAAAATGATATTTTCTTTGCTCTGAAAGGAGAGAATTTCAACGGCAATACTTATACACAAAAGGCTCTTGATAGCGGAGCCAGTTATGTGGTGATTGATGAAGAAAAATATGTTGCAAATAACAAAACAATTCTAGTTGATAATGTTCTTAAAACATTGCAGGACCTAGCTAACTACCATAGAAAAAAGTGTAAAGCGCAGGTAATTAGTTTAACCGGCAGTAATGGAAAAACAACTACAAAAGAATTAATAAACGCTGTTTTAAGCACTTCATACAGAACAATAGCCACAAAAGGTAATCTCAACAACCATATTGGAGTACCATTAACACTACTGACCATTAAACCAGATACAGAAATTGCCATAGTTGAAATGGGTGCCAACCACCTTAATGAAATTGAATTTCTTTGTGAAATTGCCGAACCTGATTTTGGTTATATAACCAACTTTGGAAAAGCACATTTAGAAGGTTTTGGTGGCGTAGAAGGAGTTATAAAAGGGAAAAGTGAACTATATGATTATTTAATTAGCAGTAATAAGTCCGTATTTCTAAATGCAGACGACCCCATCCAATTAGAAAAACTAGAAGGTTTCACCAAGAAATATGGCTTCAGCACTACGCAAGCAAAGTATTTCAATATTGAACTTATAAACGCACAACCATTTGTAAACCTAAAGGTAGAAGATGTTGAAATAAATAGTAACCTTATTGGCACATATAATTTCACTAACTGTTGCGCTGCGATCATTATTGGCAAATATTTTAATATAGAACTACCCAAAATAAAATATGCTATTGAAAAATATATACCAGATAACAACAGGTCGCAAATTATAAACACCAAGGGACACTATATTATTTTAGATGCTTATAATGCCAATCCTTCAAGTATGAAAGTGGCACTTGAAAACTTTCATACATTAGAAAAGCCGAATAAAATTTTAATTTTGGGAGATATGTTCGAGTTAGGAAATTCATCCCATGAAGAACATCAATCAATTGTTGATTTAACAAAAAGATTAAACTTTAAAAAAGTAATTTTTGTAGGCGAGAATTTTTATCGAACTACTACAAATTCATTGAAAATGAAATCATTTGCTGATTTAAACGCTTATCTAAAAACAAATTCAATTTCACCTAAATCTACACTACTTATAAAAGGCTCTAGAGGCATGGCACTGGAAAGAGTTTTAGACAACATATAGTGGGATATACTGGATTCGAACCGGTGACCTCTGCCCTGTCAAGGCAGCGCTCTAAACCAACTGAGCTAATATCCCATATAATTTGAATAATAGGGGATAAAGATACATCTATACCATTTTATAATAAAATGTTGGAAAGCATTTAAATTAATTGACCGCTATTATTTTAAAAATAACCAAGCAATGCCACTATACCATTATAGGAAATTACACAAGAGAAGAATAAGGCAGCAAAAAGACCAATGTTTAGCAACAAACCTGCTTTATATTGAGCCATAAGTTTTTTACTATTAATCAGCAAAATAATTCCCAGTATAACCAATGGTAATACAAAAACATTAAATACTTGAGAAAGTATTTGCATTTCTATAGGGTTTGCTCCGTATACCGGCACTATTAAAGCGAACACACACGCTATTGCGGTAACGACTCTAAATTGTTTTGAATTTGTATCCAACTCCCCAGATTGATAATCTGCCAATAATATTGGCGCTATCAATAAACATGGAAATATTGAAGATAGCCCTGCACTTAAAGTTCCAAAGAAGAATAATGTTAATGCAAATTTACCAGCAACGGGCTCAAGCGTATTTACCATGTCCAATACTTTGGTTACCGGCTGCCCTTGATGAAAAAGAGCTCCACAAGCCACTGCCATAACGGAGGCACTAATAAAAAAAACCAATGAAGCCGCTATAATTGCATCTTTTTTTTGTTGATTTCTATTTTTAATGGTCCATCCTTTTCCTTTTACAAATAATGGCCTTGACAAGAATGTGGCCGCAGCCATTGTGGTACCCACAAATGCAGCCACCATCATTTGACCACCTTCAACTTTTGGAATTGTTGGCACCAAACCTTTTACCACTTCCAATGGTAATGGATATACCATAAATAAAGAAATGATGAAAGAAAGCCCCATTATTGTAACGAAAATCACAAGAATTTTCTCAAAAAAAGCGTATTTACCTACCAGCAATAAACCATAAAACACAATTATCACGGCAATGGCTATTGCTAGAACTGTCTCATATTTGGCATTGACCAATCCTGGATAATAAATAAGAAAGATTTCATAAATTATATTCGCAGATATCCCCAGAATACCCATTAAAGAATTCCATTGACCAAATGAAATACCTAAGATTATAAGAATTGCAATAAGTTTGCCCCACTTTAAATGCTTTTTAAAAGCAAACAATGCTGTTTCACCTGTTACCAATGCAAAATTTCCATAGGCATACATTAGCAAACCTGAAAAAACACAACTTAATAACAATACCCATAAAAGTTGCATTCCATAAGTACTCCCTGCTACAATCATAGAGGTAACACTTCCAGTACCTATGGTATAACCAATCGCAAAAATTCCTGGTCCAAAGGCTAAAACTAGAGCTAAAATCTTTTTCCAAATAGATGATTTAGGCATGTTCTTCTTTTAGTAGTTATTTTGACCTAATTCAAAATCAAAATTGGATTATTTATAAAAATTTTTCAATAAGAGTATCAACCTCAACCCTATATATTATAGCAAAACTGATAAAGATTTTTAAAATGCACTTTCATCTTCTCTTTAGCCAATTGAGGATTTTGCTCCTTGATGGCATCAAAAATATCTTGATGCTCCTGAATACCTCTGAAAGCCATATTCTTATCGCAAACATGGTACTTTTCAAAATTGGTAAGAATTTCAGGTGTTATAATTAACATAAAAGTATTCATTGTACTATTACCACTAGCTTTGGCTATGGCTAAATGAAACAACAAATCTTCTTGAACTGCATCTTCTCCATTTTCAACTTTTTCCCTATAAGCATCCAAGGCATTTTTCATTAGCTCCAGATCATCACCGGTTCTTCTTCTAGCTGCCAAACGTACAGTTTTAAGCTCCAACAAAATTCTAGTTTCTACCAATGATTTAAAATCCGGCTCATCTAACCTTAGAATGTCGTTAACCATTCCATTCATGGCCACTTGACCTATTTCAGCAACGAATGTACCGCTCTGAGGCTTAGAAACTAAGATTCCGTAAAATTCCAGTTTCTGAATCGCTTCACGAACACTACTTCTACTTACACCAAATTTCTCTGACAATGTTCTTTCTGAAGGTAATTTATCACCTGGCTCCAGATTTTTATTATTCATTAAATCTCTGAGCTGTATTATTATCTCATTCTGTATTTCATTATTCTCATTTCTTGTGAGGATTTCTAATTTCATTTATAACTTGCTTTAAGAGAAAATCGTTAGTAATTCTTAATCATTAATTTGCAAAATTAATATACATAGAACAACTACTGGTTTAATTTAAAATTTACTGGCCTAAAACAGGCCAGTAAATTCATTTCAACAAATCTAACTCAAACAACTTTCTTTGTTATACTAGGTATATTATTCTTTTAAAATTAATGTGTAACCTCTAATTCATAATATTTTACGTACGCAAATGCATTGTTTTCTATGGTCTGTAAATAATTACCAGCTTTAAAATAGTTTTCAAAAACACCCCATTTTTCAATATGAATGTCGTTATAGACAACAGATTCAGAATCATTCAATATAATTTCCATTCTTCCTTCTGAAACTACAATTTCTAAAGTAAACTTATCATTACCTACAACTTCTGAAAATGTATGACTTTCATTATCCTCCCAAGCATCAGTATGTAGTATTTCCTCGTCAGTGGCATTAATATTCTTCAGCTTTTTAGTAAGCACCCTAACCCTTTCTTTCTGCCAATATATCTTCAACATCGGCGGTGCATTATTATCATTCTCACCTATTAAATCTCTTTGTTCATTAGTTAATCTACCATGAATTTGCATAACCAATGTTCTATGAAAATCTCCGCCATCATCTACAGATATTTCAGGCACAGACAATGTACCTTTCATACGTCCGCCCTGGGCAAAAGTCCAATTTGTACTATTACTACCCGGAACTATTTGCTCTCTCAACTCCGTTCTTGAATAAGAAGAGTTTGCTGTTGATGATCCAGGTGATGTATAAAAAACCAAAGCGCCATCTATTGAATCATTATACATGAACGGCAATAACCTTTCATCAGTAGCATAATCTATTATTTCTGGTGGATTTACCTCATCTGGACTACCAATAGGCAATGTCACCTTCCAATTTCCCAAATCGATATTAGGCAAAAAATAGTCCACTCCTTCTATTTTCTCTTCCTCTATTTCTTCTTCAACTACTTGTTCCTCCTCAATGACCTCTTCCTCTTTAAGCGCCTCTTGCTCTACTTCATTTTCCATTTCATCTGAAGAACTATCACAACTCAAAAAACAAAGTGACAACCAAGACATGAAAAGACAGCTAATTGCAAAATGCTTCGTAATCACTAGACTATTCCTTAATTTCATCTATACATATTAATGGTTTACTTCTAAATCATAGAAGCTAACTTTAGCAAAAGAACCTTCATCTCTACTTTGAAAGTAATTACCTGCTTTAAAATAGTTCTCAAATACTCCCCAACGCTTCATATTAAAATCATCATAAACAGCAAACTCAGTATTATTCAATGAAACTACCATTTTACCATCTGTTACTTTTACTTCAATTTGAAACTTCCCAAAGCCTACCTCTTGTTCAAAATTAAATCCTTCATCATCTGTCCAAGCTTCTTCATGTAATATTCCAACTGAATTAACATCAGCAAATTTTAGCTTTTTCGTCTTTACCCTTATTTTGCCGTTCTGCCAGTAAATTTTCAAAACTGGTGGGGCATTATTATCTCTTTGCCCTATTAGTTCTTTTTGCTCATTGGTTAACCTGCCATGAATCTGTAAAATAATAACCTTGTGGTACTTTCCATTTTTATCTCTTGACACTTCATCGACCGAAAGTTTTGCCTTTAAGCTTCCACCTTGTTTAAACGTCCAGTTTACATTGTCATCACCGGGCACCATTTGTTCTCTAAGTTCTGACCTAGAATACTTGGTGTTTGCCGTAGTAGCCGAAGTAGGATATGCATAAAATGTTAACGCCCCTTTAGTGGAATCATTAAACATATATGGTTTTAATATATCATTATTTGCATAGTCCAGAATTTCTGGAGGTTCAACACTAATAGCACCTCCCTTGCCAGAACCCTCTGGAATTGTAACCTTCCAATGTGATAAATCTATGTCTGGAAGTTTGGTTTTTTTCCTTTTCTTTTTTTTACTACGTTTCTCCGTTTTTGTTTCTGACTCTGTGAGGTCACCCCCCATAGTTTGGGAGGTAGCCTCTACAGAGAGAAACATTAATGATAATATCAAAAGATGTGATATCCTATACATTAGAATCAAATAAATTATGGTGTTTCATAAACCTTAATATTATCAACCCATGCATCTGCAGTGGTCAAAGAATACATCCAAATAGTCACCTGTCCACTTGCATTAGAAGTAAATGTATCGGTACCCATTGTAAAGTTACCCTTACCGTTAGCAACATCAACTACAGCTCTTCCTAAAGGACCCGCTCCTGTTGAACTAGCAAAGGCAGCAGCGCCATCGCCATCGAACCAACCATCTAATATCTCTACATAAACTGCGTCACCACTATTTGTAATAGCTGCGCTAAACTCTATCGTATATTCTTTATTAGGTTCTACGGTAATTTCTTGATATGCAGCTCTAGAAGAAGATGTTCTTGACAAACTTTCAAGTGGACCTACCATTGTAGTACTACTTGTATACTTTGCACCAGGTGTTTTAGAACCTGTATCCGCTCCCGTATAGTCAAATGAATCTCCGTCTGAACTTGTATTAAAGGCATTTGAATTACTGCCATCAAAACTAGATGGCTTCCAACTAGAAGAACCATCAGAGAAATCACCGTTTACAACCTCAACAATAAAACCATCTGCTATCGTAATCTGTTCCGTTGCTTCGGAAGTATTTCCTGTTTGACTATATGCTGTTAAAGTAACTACATATATACCATCTTCTTCATAAGTGTGAGTAGGATTCATACCCGTAAATTGGTAACCATCTCCAAACTCCCATAAAAGCATTACCGCATCCACAGATTCATCGGTAAACGAATATGTTCTATAATCATCTGCATCTACTTCGAAAGAAAAGGCTGCTGATACCGGTGCCAAAATGGTAATGTTTTTAGTCAACTCCGTTGATAAACCAGAATCATTGGTAGCATTTAATGTCACAATATAATCTGCAGCAGTTTCATATACATGTGTTGGAGACTCATCTGTTGAAGTATTACCATCTCCAAAATCCCACTCGTAAGTAGAAGCATTAACAGAAGAGTTCGTAAAAGTATACTCCAAGAAATTTGTTTCGCTCTGTGCTATATCAAATCCTGCCGATGGCGGTACAGCTCCTGGTATTCCAACTTCTATTGTAAAATCATCAAGTCTAGCCTCAACCTCTCCGTTTGTAAAGTAAATTGCAACAGTATTATTTATACCTGAGTTGAACGAAAGTTTTTGCTGTACATAAACATCTGGTTCAGAATCGTCCGTTACGGTTACAGATGCTATAATTGCATCATTTGCCTCTTCTTTATTTGCAAAAGGTCCATTCTCCGTAACACCCAATACAGCAACAGTTAATGAAGGATCAGAAGATCCACTTAACATAGTATACCAAAAACTTAAATCATAATTAGTATCTGACTCTACAGTAATTTCCTGATAACCTACACGATCACCTGCCGGTACCGGTAATTTTGCTCCTTGATCTCCAAAAGTAACCGGACTACCTGTAATTTGTATTACACCACCCAAATCACTATTTCTCCAAGAATCTCGACCGTCTCCCCCACCTTCTGGCAAGGTATCATCTTCAAAGCCAGCTTCAAGAATAATAGGTTGAAATGGTCCTTCTACAACCATTACCTCTATAGTGGTAGAACCAGTAACACCATTACCGTCTATTGCGGTTAACGTTACAGGATATGTACCTTCACCGTCAAAAGTAAATGTTGGATCCTGCTCCGTTGAAGTGTTTCCATTACCAAAATCCCATTCAAAAACAGTAGCTTCTGTAGCTAGGTTGGTAAAATTGATGACCCTAAAATCATCTGAGGAAGCTGCATAAGAAAAATTAGCCGCTGGAAATACCGTGTCTACCTTTGAATTAGTATCTGGTAAATCATCCCTAAAAAGTTCATCATTTACACAACTAGCAACCATGCCAGCCGAAACTATAGCCATAAGCAATAGTTTTGTCTTACTAAATATATTTACTTTCTGTCTCATAGTTTTTATATTAATATCCTGGATTTTGTGTTAATAAACCACCACTAATATTTATTTCCCTTGCAGGAATTGGCAGCAATAAGGCTCTAGAAGAAAAAACGTATCCCATTTCCTCAGCATGTGCACTCAATACTTGATCAGCTACACCGAACCTAAGTAAATCGAACCAACGTTGGTTTTCAAATGCCAATTCAACACGTCTTTCTCTTAAAAGTTCTGTTTTTGAAACACTTGAAACAGTGTTTGGAGCTGTATCAGGAAAAGCCCTATCCCTGATTTTTTGAAAAGATTCCAAAGCGCCAATATCAGTTGTACTAGTACCATCACCTATTGCCGCTTCTACATGCATTAATAATACATCAGCATATCTCAATGCTATATAATCGTTACCTGCATCTCTTGCACTTAAACCATAATCTGGCGGTGTTACACTAAGATCTGTACCTTCAGGTAGAAATTTTGCAACTTCTGAAGTTGTATTGAATGTTACATAAGAAACCTCTGTTCTGTTACCTCCATAGGCAACGAAATCGGCTACTAAATTATCATTCACAATATTCTGCCCATCTTCTCTTCCTTGACGGAAAGTTGAAGTGAATTCTGAAGAAAAACTTTGACTCTCTGCACTGTTACCAGCTACATATTGTACCGCAAAAATAATTTCATCGTTCAACTCGTCATAAAAAACATCTGAATAATTACTTTCCAAAGAAAAATTACCACTATTTATTATTGCTTCACAAAGTTGACTAGCACCAGAATAATTTTTGTTTGGCTGAGTCATATATACTTTAGCCAAAATGCCTTGCGCCGCCGCTTTAGAAGCTCTTGCCTTAGCTGAATTATCCAAAACGTTCACAGCCTCCTGTAAATCCTCAACTATTTGAGCATAGATCTGTGCTTCAGGAATACGGGTAAACAAAGCTTCATTATCAGTTGGACCAACAACTTCTGTTACCAAAGGAACGTCGCTATACAACCTAACCAAGTTAAAATATGCATAAGCTCTTAAAAATTTTGCCTCGGCAGCATACTTGGCTTGATTTTCTACATCTGCAACTTCTATAAAGCCTAATATGTTATTTGCTCTAAATATCACTTCATACATAGATTGATAGTAATCTTCAGATTCTACGTTATTGGCATTTACCACATATCTGTGAAAATCTGATTTAGACCCTTCTAATGTGGCGTTACGAGTGTTATCAGTTCTATGCTCTGTTAATAAGTGCTCAAACTGAACCCCTCTATTGGCATCTCCAATATTTGTGGTCGTATTTTCATTTACACCTTGTAATGCATCATAAATGCCTATTACACCGGCTAAAACATCTGCATCTGATTGAAAGAATGACTCAACCGCAACTGCCGTTTCTGGCAAAGGGTTCAAAAAATCATCACTACAGGAATGGAATATCACCCCTGTGATCATAAAGACTATATATTTTATATGTTTCATAATAAGTATCTTTTAAAAATTAAAAATCAATGTTAAGACCCAATGTCAATGTTCTAAATATTGGCGTACCAGCTCTTTGAGAACCATAAGCCCTTGGGTTAGAACCATCTACATGCTCAGGGTTAAAACCATGATAGTCATCTGCAGTGATATACACTAAATTCTGAGCAGTTGCATAAACTCTTAGACCTCCAATACCAATTTTAGATGTTACATCATCAGGGAAATTGTATCCAAGATTTATATTTCTTAAAGAAAAATAATCTGCATTTGCTATAACTTCACTGGTCAATACCTTTTCTTGAATAAAAGATGTATGTGGTACTAAACCGTCAGCAACTGCTTGTGCCTCTCCTCCACTACGTGTTCTATTACCAAACCAGTTATAGAAATATTGATCACCAATATTATTCACTTGAGCACCTAAGCTACCTTGTACCATGAATGAGAAGTCAAAATTCCCCATCTGAAACTCATTAGTAAAACTGTACACTAAATCTGGGTATGGATCACCTAAAATGGTTTTATCTTCTTCTGTAATGATACCGTCACCATTTAAATCCTTAACGATCGTATCATCTGCCTGACCGTTAATTCTATTCCAAGGATTATCTACATAGGTAGTTCTAAACTGTGTATCATCGTATAAATCCGTATCAACAACATACCCCCAAAAAGATGATATTGGCTCGCCAATTCTGTTTATCCATTGAGAGTTTCTACCATAATCATCTTCTATTAAAGCATTGTTAGAATCTCCAAAACTCAACAATTCGTTTTGGTTAGTAGAAGCAATCAATGTAGAGTTCCATCTAAATTTCTCTCCAACAATATTCTTGGTTCTTATTTCAACTTCAACACCTTTATTTTCAACCTCTCCTAAGTTTACTATACCACTTGTAAAACCAGTAATGTAAGAAACAGGGTTTTCCAATAATAGTTCATCACTTGTTCTCTTGTAGTAATCTACAGAACCAGATATTCTATTATTTAGGAATCCGAAATCAACACCAAAAGTCATTTCTTCTGAAGCTTCCCATTGCAATAAGGCATTGGCAATGTTTCTTGGCGATACACCAGGAGTTATACTACCATCTGTAATCGCATTAGAATTTTGAAGTAATGCTAAATAAGGATAAAGGTTTACATTATCATCACCAACATTGAAATTTTCAGCTCCTGTTAAACCATAACTAGCTCTAAACTTTAAGTTATTGACTATATCACTGTTCAATAAGAAGTTTTCTTTAGCAACGTTCCATCCCAAAGACACGGCTGGGAAATTACCGTATTTAGAATCTACACCAAATACAGAACTACCATCTCGTCTAAAAGACGCATTAACCAAATACTTATCTTTATACGCATAATTAACTCTAGCAAAATAACCTACTTTTTTAAGCTCTGTATTAATTTCAGTAGGGTTATCAATTAAAGTAGCGCCTTGGAAATTTTTCAACAAATCATTAGAAAATCCACCTCCGGTCATTATACTTTCTTCTGATTTTCTTTGTTGAATGGTCATACCCGCCAACAAGTTTAAATCATGATCACCGCCAAAGTTTGTAGAATAATTTAAAGTGTTATCATTAATTAACCTTGTTCTAGATCTATTAGCCAAATAATATGCCGCTCTACTATTACCAGAAGCATGGTGCAATGTACCATCATATCTTGTACGTTTTCTATTCTCTAAAGTAACACCTAAAGAAGTTTTAGCGGTTAAACCGTCTAATAATTCGTAACTAACATATGTAGACCCAAATAATTTAGTATTAAATTCATAATGCTCTCTTTCCACATATTGTGCAAATGGGTTAGAATCACCAGAAGTACGTGGACGTTCTGTATTACCATCATTGTCCAAATCTAAATTTACCAAGTGATTTTCATAAAAATAATCGCCGACTCCTACATCTGGGTAAACATCCCTGTTAATAAATTGCAATGTTTCATCAGTATGATATATAGGCAACCATGGAGATTGTCTTGTTGGATTATGAATTGAAGTTGGCAACCTTCTTTGCGAAGTATATGAAGGTGTAGCTCTTAACCCAAACTTTACCTTTTCACCTAATTTTGTATCTAACTTTATATTTCCTGTATATAATTTATAATCATCAGTAATTACAACACCTTCATCATGCAATGCTCTTAATGATGCACTAAACTTAGTATCTTCAGTACCACCACGTGCAGAAAAAGAATGACTAGTAACAGTTCCACCGTCGAAAAACACATCTTGCCAATCTCTATCTACACCAGTTGTAGCCACTAACAATTGTGCGTATAAAGTTTCACCAGATAGTGTTCCGGTAGCAGCTTGTTCTATCTTAGCCCATTCAGCAACACTCTTTTTGTAGTCATCACTACCATGTGCATCTTTGAAACCCGTATAGGTTTGATAGCTAAACTTTGTTTTACCAGCCTTACCGCTTTTTGTAGTAATCAAAATTACACCGTTAGAACCTTCACTACCATAAATTGCAGCTGAAGCAGCATCTTTAAGCACCTCAAAAGACTCAACATCATTCATATCTATGTTAGCAAGAAACTCCGAACTTACTACAATACCATCAACAACTAATGCCGGTCCAGAATCCGCAGTTACAGACCCCACACCCCTAATAGTAATGGTAGGTGCACCACCGGCCTCAGCATTAGTGGCCTGAATATTAACACCGGAAACTTGTCCGATCAAGGCATCATCCACCCTTGAAACCGCAATTTGGTCTAAGGTCTCATTAGTTACTTTAGAAATTGAACCTGTTAATGTTGATTTCTTTTGCGTACCGTAACCAACAACGACAACTTCATCTAACTGACTAGCATCTTCCTGAAGGGTTACATTTACTGTTTTTTGAGAGACAATTGCTACTGTTTGCGTAGCATACCCTATATAAGAGAATTGCAATAAATCACCACTTGTAACCTGTATGGTAAAATTACCGTCAAAATCACTTTGGGTACCTCTAGTTGTATTTGCCACAACAATATTAGCACCTGGAATCGGTACATTGTTAGCATCTGTCACAGTACCAGATAAACTATAGGAGTCCTGTGCAAACAATTGAATGTTGACCAGCAACATTGCAACCATAAAAACTTTTAATTTAAAATTCATTTGTGTTATATTAAGTTAGTTCTATTGAATTGGGCCAAGCCCTCTTTTTGATCTACTTAAAATGCGATATTAGCCACCGCATCATAATCATTAATTTACTATAACACACATTTCACATAAGAATCAAGGATAATTCTTATTTTTACATAAAATGTGTAAATAGCAATACTTACATGTTTGTTACTTCCCTATCGATTTGGAGTAATTTTTTTCATAAAAAGGATGGGCGAGCACCCGTCCTTTTTTTATGCTTTTTTCTATAGTCTCATTTCACTTTTTTTTTAATTAATAAGATGATTATTAGTTTTCATTTAATTGGTTTACCAAATTGGTTCGTCAAACTGGTTTACCAAATATATGTTATTATCTTGTTAAAAAAAATTACTTTGAAAATTTATCGACCTTTTTTTTGCCACTAATTACTAATTTTCATTAATAAATTACGTAATCAATAAAATAATTAAGAATCTTTATCAAAATGACATTAGCCCTAAAACAGTAGTCTTTATGGGCAATTAAAGTACTTGTTGAACATTTTTTAATTTATATAACATTGTTATTAAGATAAAAAAGGGAATGAATTTCAATATTTAAAAAATTTAACATTTATCTGTTCAAATATTCATATTTATAAAGCTCCAAAATAACAAATTGACAAGTATGAATGTAAAATACCTTCTTAATAGTACGTTCTGATTAAAAGAATTAAAATGATGATTATGTAAAAACGATAGAGGGTGGAAACTATTTAGAAAATCGCTAAGCCCACCTCATTAGTGTACTTCATTTTTTCTGTATAACTAATGGATTGAAGACTTAAATATTAAAAACGAAAAAAGGCTTTCATTTTCATGAAAGCCTTTTACTATGTGGGCCCTACTGGATTCGAACCAGTGACCCCCTGCTTGTAAGGCAGGTGCTCTGAACCAACTGAGCTAAGAGCCCTTGTTAAGGGTGTGCAAATATATAATACTTTTACAATTCTCAAAAGAAAAATCAATAAAAAATTAAAGAACTTCTGCTACAACAAAGTTACTACCGCCCACATAAATTAAATCAGATTTTTTGGCCTGTTTTTGCGCTGTTTTAAATGCCTTATTTACAGACTTATATGCATCACCTTTAAAATTCAGGTCATAAAATTGCCTCGCCAAAATATTTTCATCCAACCCCCTAAAAATTTTTGGTTTGCAGAAATAATAGACCGCATTTTTAGGAAATAAAGGTAAAATATCAGCAATATTCTTATCCTTTACTACACCAATAACAATATGAAGGGTATCAAACTCTTGATTTTTTAATTGTTTCAATACATAAGATAGTCCATCTTTATTATGAGCAGTATCACAAATAATAGTAGGTTGATCACCAATTTTCTGCCAGCGTCCCATTAAGCCCGTATTTTTGACCACATTCTTGAAACCATGAACTTTATCCTCTTCACGAATCTCAAAACCTTTTAACAGGTTCAATGTTCCCAAAACACCTTTAATATTTCGTTTCTGATAAGACCCTAGAAGACCTATTTCGTAATCCCTATTGTAATTACCACTATCTGCAAATAAAATCTTAGAATTCATTTTATTCGCTACTTCCTTGAAAATTGGAACGGTTTCCTCATTAAACTCACTAATTACAACAGGAGTATTGGGTTTTATAATTCCTGCTTTTTCTCTAGCTATTTCAGGTATAGTATCACCAAGAATATCGGTATGATCCAGACCTATATTTGTAATTAAACTTACTTCTGGATGAATTATATTAGTAGAATCCAAACGCCCTCCTAAGCCAACTTCAATAATGGCAATATCCACACTTTCCTTATCAAAATATGAGAATGCCATACCAACGGTCATTTCAAAGAATGAAAGTTTACGCTGTTCAAAAAAAGAAGAATTGTTCTCAATGAAATCAACTACCCAATCTTTATTGATTTTTTTACCGTTGATTCGAATACGTTCTCTAAAATCTTTTAAATGAGGTGAAGTATACAACCCTACCTTATAGCCTGCCTCCTGCAAAACCGAAGCCAATAAGTGACTACTGGAACCTTTACCGTTAGTACCTGCTACATGAATACTTTTAAAATTAGTATGAGGATTTCCTAAATGGGACGCAAACAAGGTTATACCATCTAGTTTTGAATTAAAGGCTACTTTACCCTTATTCTGATACATTGGAAGTTGAGCAAACATCCAATCCAAAGTCTCTTTATAGGTCACTCTCCCAGCTTGAAATTAACTACAACAAAACCAGTTTGTTTACTAGGTGCATTACTATCTAAGTTCCACTTGTGCATAAAAGCGGTTTTTCTAGCTGGTTCCAGCAAACATGGATCATTATTGGTCGTACCCTTTACTCCTGGCTCAGCACTGATAACTTTGCCATTGCGATCTACAGTAATTCTCACCACAACTCTACCAGATTGGTTACATTCTTGTGCAACTTTTCCTTTATTCACTAAAGACCTACCATTTAGTCCATATCCACCTGTTCCGCTTCCACTGCCCGGACCTCCATAATAGCTAGTTGCGTAGGGATCTCCGTCCGGTTGACCTTTATCACCAGCCCTATCATCATCTCCCTCACTTCCAGTAGCCGTTCCATCAGACTTATTAAGACCACCCATCATCTCGTCCAATGCTTTTTTCTTTGCCTCCTGCTCTTTCCGTACGCGCTCATCAGCTTCTTTCTTCTGCTGAGCAATTCTGGCAGCCTCCGCTTTTTTCTTATTCTCTGCCGCTTCTGCTTTTCGTTTAGCGTCAGCCGCGGCTTCATCCGCCTTTCTTTTGGCTTCTTTGGCTTGATTTATTTTAACAGCTTCCTCATTTTCCTGTGTTAACAACTTTTCTGCAGGCGACTCTTTCTCCGCCGAAACTTCTTCCACTTCTTCAACAGAATTCTCAATTGCCTCTGCAACCTCTTGCTTTGTAGGCTCTACAGGAGGAGTGTCCACAGGTTCAGATTGAATTTTTTCCTTAGGCTGAATTCTTCCGCTACCAAACTGAGTAGTACCAAAGTTGACAGATATTCCGTTTTCCTCAGGTGGGTCCATATATGTTAGACCTATATAAAATAAAACCAATAATAATGCACTTAGCAACAACGTTGTAAGTGTCAGTGATTTCTTTTTATGTTTAGTATCTAAAAATGCCATTTAATTTGGGCGAACCGCCAAAATTACCTTGTAATTATTTCTATTGGCAATATCCATTACGTTTACCGCCTCTTTAATTGCTACGCTTTCCTCGGCTCTAAGTATAATTGTAGGGCTATCCTGCCCTGCAAGCGCCTTCTTCAATTCTATCTCAATATATTCTCCATTAATTCTTTCGTCATTAACAAAATATTGAAGATTCTTGTCTATGCTTACAGAAACATTTTGCGTATTGGTGGACTTCCCTTTTGCTTTAGGCAATAATAAGTCTAAGGCATTAGGAGAATTCGCCGTTAGCATAAAAAACACCAATAACAAGAATACAATATCTGTCATTGAAGACATGCTAAAGTCTGGACTGACCTTATTTCTTCCTTTTAATTTCATAATAAAAAATTAAAGAGGTTCGTTTAATAAGTCTAAAAATTCTACAGCATTAGCTTCCATTTTATGCACCACTTTATCGGTTCTATTCACCAAATGGTTATAACCAACATAGGCTATAATACCGACAATTAATCCAGCTACGGTTGTTGTCATCGCTGTATAAATACCAGACGCCAATGAACCCATCTCCGCTTGACCACCACTACTTGCCATCTCATGAAAAGCAAGAATCATACCAATAACGGTACCCAAAAATCCGATCATGGGAGCCGCACCAGCAACAGTAGCCAATATACTTACGTTCTTTTCTAATTTATACACCTCTAAGGTACCGGCATTTTCTATAGCAGTATTGATATCATCTAATGGCTTGCCAATACGGGAAACACCTTTTTCAGTTAACCTTGCCACAGGCGAATCTGTCTGTGCACATAAAATTTTAGCTGCATCTAATTTACCTGAAGTAACGTAATCACGAATTTGATTCATGAAATTCTTATCTATTTTTGAAGCCGCATTTACTGCAAGTAAACGTTCAAAATAGATATACAGAGCCACCCCTAACATTATGAACAAAACGGTAATTATTATTACACTTCCCGTTCCTCCGTTAAATATTAAATCGATAACCGATAGAGTTTTCTCTTCAGATAATAATTCTTCGCTCGCATCTTGAGCCAAATCCTGAAATAATAACATAGTATTCTTTATATATTGAATTTGCCTTTATAACGATGAATTGCGAATTAAATTATCCGTGTAGAACAAAATCTCTCAATAATATAAATACGATCGCACCACTAACAAAACCGATTAAAGCCAACCAGGCAATTTTTTTCAGATACCAGAAAAAATCAATCTTTTCCATACCCATAGCTACAACACCTGCCGCAGAACCAATAATCAACATACTTCCACCTGTACCGGCCGAATAAGCTATAAAATGCCATAACGGACTATCTAACGGTTCACTGAACATACCCATACTTGCAGCAACTAAGGGAACATTGTCAATTACCGCAGAACCTACACCAAATAACATAACTACGATATCAGTATTAGGAATTGCCTCGTTTAATGCACCTGCAGCATTAAATAAAATCCCTAAAGATTCCATTGCCGCTACTGCCAATAGTATACCCAGGAAGAATAATATACTAGGCAATTCTATTTTGGATAGTGAATGGTGAACAGGACTATGGTGCCCTGCATTATCGTCATCTTCTCCTTCAACACTAGAAATGTTGAATTTTTTGTTACTGTAAATCTCAGCAAAAGTTGCCACAACCGCCAAAGACAACATCATACCAACGTAAGGAGGAAGGTGTGTTACTGTCTTAAATATTGGAACGAACAAAATGGCACCTAAACCTAAGTACAACATTGTACCTCCATATTTAGATTTTGAAATCTCACCATCTAGATCACCATCTATTAAACCTTTAAAAATCTTAAATCTTCCAGCTATTAGAACAGGAACTAGCATACACACCAATGAAGGCAATAATACATGTATTACCAATTGACCTGCACTTACCTTGTTTGCGATCCACAACATGGTCGTTGTAACATCTCCAATAGGAGACCAGGCACCACCGGCATTAGCAGTAATCACGATCATACCCGCAAACCATAATTTTGTTTCGCGATCCTTTATTACTTTTTGCAAAATTGTGATCAAAACAATAGTTGCGGTAAGGTTATCTATAATAGCAGATAAAATAAATGCCAATATTGAGAACAACCACAATAGCTTACTTTTCTTTTTAGTTTTTATAAATCCTTTAATAGTAGCAAAACCATCAAAATAATCAATGATTTCAACAATGGTCATTGCCCCTAACAAGAAGAACAGAATCTCTGCAGTCTTTCCAAGGTGATGCAAAAGAGATTCTTCCATGATATGCATTTTATCCAAATGCCCTAAATCAGAGAAACCAGAAACCAAACCTTGCTTAACAGAATCGAACCAGTTTTCATAGCCATCAATTCCAAGTGCTATCAAAGCCCACAGAATAGCCATCATGGCCAATGCAGGAATAAGTTTATCTATTTTAAGATTGTGCTCTAATGTGATGGCAAGATATCCTGCCAAAAAAACAATAATAATTATGGTTTCCATGTTCGTTGGTTTTTTTAATATCTATTGATAAGGTGTCAAATATAGGTTCTAAATACAAAAAAATAAATCATCCAAATATATTCAAAATAGTCTGTGAATTCCTAATGATTTCACAATAATACCGAAGATATCTGACATCCAAATACTTAAATCAAACTATTATCAAATAATACGCATGTACGGCATTACTATTTTAACGCTTAACAAAATGTTAAATATCATCTTTCAATCCTAACCTAGCAATTTGGTTTTCAAAAATCAAACATTACACATCTCTAAAGTTTAATATTTAACTTCTATATCTTTATCTTTGAGAAGATAACTTTTATACATATTAGATGGATTTTTCATTAAATGAAGAACAAAAACTTATACAGCAAGCGGCACGTGATTTCGCACAAACTGAACTTTTAGCAGAGGTAATTGAAAGAGACGATGCTCAAAGATTTCCGAAAGAGGAAATTAAAAAATTAGGTGAACTTGGGTTTCTAGGTATGATGGTAGACCCTAAATATGGTGGTAGCGGACTGGACACCTTATCATACGTATTGGCAATGGAAGAAATTTCCAAAATAGACGCTTCTACCTCAGTAGTAATGTCAGTAAACAACTCGTTGGTTTGTTGGGGACTTGAAAAATTTGGCACCGAAGAACAAAAAGAAAAATATCTTACCAAATTATCCACAGGAGAACAAATAGGCGCTTTTTGTCTTTCCGAGCCTGAGGCCGGTAGCGATGCCACCTCACAAAAAACAACCGCAATTGACATGGGAGACCATTATATTGTTAATGGCACCAAAAACTGGATTACAAATGGTAATACTGCCAGTACTTATTTAGTTATTGCACAAACCGATAAGGACAAAAAACACAGAGGCATAAATGCCTTGATCATAGAAAAAGGCACCCCTGGTTTTGAAATAGGACCCAAAGAAAACAAATTAGGCATTAGAGGTAGCGATACACATTCCTTAATATTTAACGATGTAAAGGTGCCCAAAGAAAATAGAATTGGAGAAGATGGTTTTGGCTTCAAATTCGCAATGAAAACCCTTGCAGGTGGCCGCATAGGAATTGCCGCCCAAGCGCTTGGTATTGCAGCTGGGGCATATGAACTAGCCTTAAAATACTCTAAAGAACGTAAAGCATTTGGTACCGAGATAAGCAATCACCAAGCCATAGCGTTTAAACTAGCAGATATGCATACCGAAATTCAGGCAGCAAGATTATTGGTTTATCAATCCGCTTTAGATAAAGATAATGGAAAGGATTATGATTTGTCTGGTGCCATGGCAAAGCTATACGCTTCTAAAGTTGCCATGGAAACTACAGTTGAAGCTGTGCAAATTCACGGTGGTAACGGTTTTGTTAAAGATTACCATGTAGAGCGTTTAATGAGAGATGCTAAGATTACGCAGATTTACGAAGGAACTTCTGAAATACAAAAAATTGTAATTTCCAGAAGTATTCTAAAATAAAAAACAACATTTTTAAACATCACCCCCTTTTTAAAGAGGGGTGATGTTTCACAAATAAGACATTCACTTTGTTACCCTCTCAATAAAGTTAGATGTAATTGTTAGAAAGTTGCACAAACCCTCACTTAACCCCTTCTTCACCTCTGTATTTTCATATTATTAACTTAAATTTATCAATATGATAAATTGAAGGTTTTAAAAATATGTAATTATAGATTTTTTAAGCTTTTATTTGTTTCGTTGAATTTAATATTTGAATTTATTCCAATCGTTGAATATAATTCAATTAAATTGATATTTTTGAAGAAATACCACAAATTATGACACTGAAGAAGCAAGGATTATATTTACCGGAATTTGAACATGATAACTGTGGGGCTGGTTTTATATGCAGCCTTAAAGGAAAAAAATCCAACGACATTATACATAAAGCGTTGGAAATACTTGAACGTTTAGAGCATAGAGGTGCTGTTAGTGCCGACGGTAAAACAGGAGATGGAGCAGGAATATTAGTTGATATTCCTCATGATTTTTTTCAGGCTGTATGTAGTTTTGATCTTCCAGAAGCAGGTGAATATGCAGTTGGTAATATTTTCTTCCCTAGAAAAGAAAACCAACGTAATTTTTGTATTTCAGTTTTTGAAGAAAACATAAAAAAACAAGGCTTAAAATTATTAGGATGGAGAGATGTTCCCGTTAATAGATCAATACCTGGTAGAATAGCTGCTGAAACAGAACCTTTTGTAAAACAGATTTTTGTTGCAAAAGAAAGTAACGAGCAAGATTATTTTGATTTCAACTTAAAGCTTTTCATTGCCAGAAAGATTACTGAGCATACGATAATCAATTCAAAATTATCTGAGAATAAATTCTTTTATGTTCCCAGTCTATCCACTAAGATAATTATATTCAAAGGACTTTTAATGCCTTTAGATATAAGCCTATACTACTCAGACCTAATGGATTCAAGAGTAGTAACTAGATTAGCCTTGGTACACCAGCGTTTTTCCACAAACACTTTCCCTACTTGGGATTTGGCACAACCGTTTAGATATATGTGCCACAATGGTGAAATAAACACCTTAAGAGGTAACGTTACCCGTATGTTTTCAAGAGAAGAACTATTACAAAGTGATATGTTCGGAGATGAAATCAAAAACATACTTCCAATAATTCTACCAGGAAAATCTGACTCCGCTACTATGGATATGGTGGTTGAGCTATTATTGATGACCGGTAGATCTTTACCAGAAGTCATGATGATTCTAGTACCTGAGGCTTGGGAGAAAAACCCTGAGATGTCAGAAGCTAAAAGGGCATTTTACGAATATCATTCTTGTATGATGGAACCTTGGGACGGTCCAGCATCAATACCATTTACAGACGGTAACTACATTGGTGCCGTTTTGGATAGAAATGGTCTAAGACCTTCTAGATATACGGTAACTAAAGATGATTACGTAGTAATGTCTTCTGAAACCGGTGTTGTAGATATCACTCCTGAAAATGTAGATTTTCATGGAAGGTTACAACCGGGTAAAATGTTCTTGGTAAACATGGAAGAGGGAAGAATTGTGAATGATGAAGAAATTAAAGAAAACATCGCACAAAAATACCCTTATAAAAAATGGCTGGATGATAATTTGGTACATTTAAAAGATATACCATATAATGATTGTCCTTTATTTATTGGAGAAGAAACGCTTGAAAAAAGAAAATCTGTATTTGGCTATACCATAGAAGATATCAACACCATTATCTTACCAATGGCAAAGTCTGGTAAAGAACCTATAGGTTCAATGGGATCAGATACTCCTATAGCCGTTTTATCTCAACGTCCTCAATTAATTTACAATTATTTCAAGCAGCTTTTCGCTCAAGTTACCAACCCTCCGTTAGATGGTATACGTGAAGAGTTGATTACGGATATTAGTTTAACATTAGGTAGCGATCACAACATATTTGAATTTTCAGAATATCACTGTAGAAAACTAAAAATTCAGAATCCAGTTATATCTAAAGAAGATTTAGATAAAATTAAAAATTACGACGTCAGTCCAGATTATAAAGTGGTTTCAATACCTATTTTATATTCTATACAAAAAGGGCACAACGGACTAGAAGATGCTTTACAATCAGTATTGGACCAAGCTTCTGCGGCAGTAGATGATGGTGCTAATATTATTATCCTATCAGATAGAAATGTCAATGATGAAATGGCGCCCATACCCGCCCTATTGGCTTGTTCTTTTGTAAATAGTGGATTACAAAAATTAGGTAAACGCTCTAAGCTTAGTGTTATCATTGAATCTGCAGAGCCTCGTGAAGTACATCATTTTGCATTATTATTCGGTTTTGGCGCAAGTGCCATAAATCCCTACTTGGTTAATGAAATTATTGCCGAGCAGATAGAAGAGCATGACATCACGGAATTCTCATTTGATGAAGCAATTAAAAATTACAATAAAGCTATTGGCAAGGGAATTTTAAAGGTGATGAACAAGATTGGTATATCTACCCTTAACTCTTACCGTGGTTCTCAATTATTTGAATGTATAGGAATAAACACCAAGGTAGTTGAAAAGTATTTCCCAAATACACCTACACGTATTCAAGGTATAGGGCTTTATCAAATTGAAAAAGAAATTGCCCTTCGTCATCACAAGAGCTTTAGCAAAAAACAAATTGATGCCAATTTAGATTTGGAAATTGGTGGTGAATATAGATGGAGAAGAGATGGAGAAAAGCATATGTTCAATCCACTATCCATTGCCAAGCTTCAAAAATCAGTACGTAATAATGAGCCTGATACGTATAAGGAGTATTCTAAAATGGTTAATGAGCAATCAAAAAACTTAATGACCATTAGAGGTCTTTTTGAATTCTCTAACTATGACCCTATTCCAATAGAAGAAGTTGAGCCTTGGACAGAAATTGTCAAAAGGTTCAAAACCGGGGCAATGTCTTACGGATCTATCAGCAAAGAGGCACACGAAAACCTTGCGATTGCAATGAACCGTATTGGTGGAAAAAGTAATTCTGGAGAAGGTGGTGAAGATCAAAATAGATTTTACAAAAATGCAACAGGTGATTGGAGAAACAGTGCTATTAAGCAAGTGGCTTCCGGTAGATTTGGAGTTACCTCAAATTACTTGACCAATGCCAAAGAAATTCAAATTAAAATGGCGCAAGGGGCCAAGCCAGGTGAAGGTGGTCAATTACCTGGACCTAAAGTAAATCCTGAAATTGCCAAAACAAGAAACTCAACACCTTATGTTGGTCTAATTTCACCACCGCCACATCATGACATCTACTCTATTGAAGATTTATCACAACTTATATATGATTTAAAATCAGCAAATAGAAAAGCAAGAATAAATGTAAAGCTTGTTTCAGAAGTAGGTGTAGGTACTGTTGCAGCAGGTGTTTCAAAAGCTAAAGCAGATGTAGTTTTGGTTTCCGGTTTTGACGGAGGTACCGGAGCATCTCCTTTAACTTCATTAAAGCATGCAGGTTTACCATGGGAACTTGGTATAGCCGAAGCCCAACAAACCCTTGTATTAAACGATTTAAGAAATAGAATTGTTCTTGAATGTGACGGACAATTAAAAACTGGTAGAGATGTTGCCGTAGCTTGTCTTTTAGGTGCTGAAGAATTCGGTTTTGCCACTGCACCTTTAGTAGCCTCAGGATGTATAATGATGAGAGTTTGTCATTTAAACACTTGTCCAGTTGGTATTGCAACCCAAAACCCTGAACTTAGAAAGAAGTTTAAAGGTAAGCCAGAACATGTGGTTAACTACATGTATTTTGTTGCACAAGAATTGCGTGAAATAATGGCGCAATTAGGCTTCAAGACTATTAACGAAATGGTAGGCCAGGTACAGAAACTAGATCGTAAAAAAGCAATTGACCATTATAAAGCAGCTGGTATCGATTTAACACCGATACTTCACCAAGTTGATGTTCCAAAAGGAACTAAGTTCTATAATACTGAAAAGCAAAAACACGATATAGATAAATCTATAGAGTTTGATATTATTGCAAAAGCGAATCCATCATTATTTAGAAAGGAAAAATTAACGTTAGACTATCCTATTTGCAATACGGATCGTGCGGTAGGTGCCATAATAAGTAACGAAATATCTAAAACTTATGGCGCAGAAGGGCTTCCTATTAATACATTACGATTGAACTTTACTGGATCAGCAGGTCAAAGTTTCGGTGCATTTGCCACAAGAGGTCTAACAATGGTCGTTAATGGTAATACTAATGATTACCTAGGTAAAGGACTTTCTGGTGCTAAACTAGTCATAAAAGTACCTGAAAAGTCTACAATTGTACCAGAAGATAACGTAATTACCGGTAATGTAACACTTTATGGTGCTACCGCCGGTAGAGCATATATTAATGGAAAAGCAGGTGAGCGTTTCTGTGTTCGTAATTCAGGTGCAAAAGCAGTTGTTGAAGGTATAGGAGATCATGGTTGTGAATATATGACAGGTGGTGTTGCTGTCATTCTTGGTGAAGTTGGAAGAAACTTTGGAGCAGGAATGAGTGGTGGTATTGCATATGTCTTAGATAACAATAAAACTTTTAAACAACGTTGTAGTCTAGAAGGTTTAAACCTGTTAGAAGTTACAGAAGCACCAGACATTAAGCAGCTTAAAGATTTAATCGAAAGCCATTATAATTCGACCTCAAGTCCTTTAGCTCAGCGTATTCTTGAAAATTGGGAATCATACTTACCAAAATTCGTTAAGGTATTACCTGAAGAATACAGACAAGCTCTAATTAGATTAGAAAAAGAAAATTTACAAACTATTTAAGATCGGAACATGGGAAAGACAACAGGATTTTTGGAATTCGACAGAAAAATTGAAGCATACGAACCGGTTGAGGAACGTTTAAAAAATTACAAGGAATTTACAGTACCGTTACCAGAAAATGAATTAAAAAATCAAGGTGCACGTTGTATGGATTGTGGCATACCTTTTTGCCATAGTGGTTGCCCATTGGGTAATTTAATTCCAGATTTTAATGATGCGGTATACCGTGGTAAATGGGAAAAAGCAAGTTCAATATTACATTCAACAAATAATTTTCCAGAATTTACCGGTAGATTGTGCCCGGCACCATGCGAAGAGGCATGTGTTTTGGGTATTAATGAAGATCCGGTAAGTATTGAAAATATTGAAAAAAATATTGTAGAAACTGCCTT
This sequence comes from Maribacter sp. HS, assembly GCF_048059195.1. NCBI lineage: Bacteria > Pseudomonadati > Bacteroidota > Flavobacteriia > Flavobacteriales > Flavobacteriaceae > Maribacter > Maribacter sp. HS. The sequence continues at coordinate 1,505 of NZ_JAYLVV010000006.1, read as the reverse complement.
TGAGAAAGGTTGGATATCTGCTAAACCGCCACTTACCAGAACCGGCAAAAAAGTAGCTATTGTTGGATCGGGACCTGCAGGTCTAGCCACCGCACAGCAATTGAATAGAGCAGGCCATAATGTAACTGTTTTTGAACGAGATGAAAAACCAGGAGGACTTTTGCGTTACGGAATTCCTGATTTTAAGATGGAAAAGAACGTCATAGATCGTCGCTTAGAAATTCTGAAAGCTGAAGGTATAAACTTCAATTGCGGTGTACATATTGGAGTAGATATAAAAGCTGATGAATTAAAACAAAATTTTGATGCTATTGTTTTAACCGGTGGAGCTACTATCAGAAGAAATTTACCAATTGAAGGGTCTGACTTAAAAGGGGTTGTTCAAGCCATGGATTTTCTTGGACAGAACAACAGAAGAGTAGATGGTATCAAAGAACTTGGAGAAGAAATAAAAGCAACCAATAAAAATGTAATTGTTATTGGTGGTGGTGATACTGGATCAGATTGTATTGGAACATCTTTTAGACATGGAGCAATTTCAGTATCAAATTTCGAGATCATGCCAATGGCCACTACAGAAAGACCAGAAGGTCAGCCTTGGCCGTTTTGGCCTATGCGTTTAAGAACTAGTTCTTCTCACAAAGAAGGAGCTGAGCGTTTCTTTAGTATATCCACCAAAAAATTTATTGGTGATCAAAATGGCAACCTTACAGGCTTAATAACTTCTGAAGTAGAATGGATTAAAACTCCAGGACAACGACCACAGTTAAAAGAAGTTGAAGGTACTGAGAAGGAATGGAAATGTGATTTGGCATTATTAGCTTTAGGCTTTACCGGTTCTGAAAATACCGTTGCGAACCAATTAGGTTTAGAAATGGATGCAAGAACCAATATAAAAGCCTCTGAAAATGATTATAAAACAAATGTTCCTGGTGTTTTTGCAGCTGGTGACCAAAGAAGAGGACAATCTCTTATTGTCTGGGCCATTTCAGAAGGAAGACAAGCTGCACATCATGTAGATAAATATTTAATGGGAGAAACTGCTTTACCATTAAAAGGTGAAGGTGATTTACCTAGGGTATAATTATTAACTACCTATAAACTACAAATCCGCAACTGTTAAGGTTGCGGATTTTTTTTATCCATTTGGCTATACTTCACTTATCAATATCCAAATTCATGAAATATTACTCATAATATCACTAATAGATGTTTTTCTGTACTCATTATTAGGCTCATTACATCTTTTAAACTTAAATGAAACAACAGAACTAGCCCTTAGGCATTCAAAGAGAACACGTATAACTACTTACTTATAATTGCAAGTATAATAGTCCGTATGAAGATAGAGTAATACTTATATCACCCCGGTCACTTTGACTTTAGGGTATAAAAAAAGCCCCTTACATTACTGTAAGGGGCTTTCGAAAAAGGCGGCTACCTACTCTCCCACTTGGTATAGCAGTACCATCGGCGCAAACGGTCTTAACTTCCCTGTTCGGAAT